>JBATWU010000088.1:0-33124 GCA_049672825.1 Pusillimonas sp. | reverse complement strand
CCCCGGCGTCGCGCGCAAACACCCGCCCCAGTTCAAAGACCCGTACCCGGCTCTGTTTGCGGTTGGCATTGTGGACGATATTGGCGAGCAACCCGCCGATCAGGCTGGAGCGCATCACGGCCAGTTGGCTGGCGATCGGATTGAGCAGCTTGATGGGATCGGCGTTGCCGGCATAATCGCGCTCCCAGGCCTCTTCGACAAAAGCGAAATTGATGACTTCCTGGTAGTCCAGCCCCGCCATGGACGCGCGCAGCGTATGCGGTCCGCGCAGCGCCTCGGGATTGGCCAGCATTTTTGCGCGCGCCACGGGGGGCACGTCGGGAATGCGCTCAAAACCGTATACGCGCGCGATCTCTTCGATCAGATCCTCTTCAATGAAAAGGTCGAAGCGATACGACGGCGGTGTGACGACAAAAACATCGTCCTTCAGTTCGAAACGCAGGCCCAGGCTGGTGAAAATATGTTCGACCTCATCGCGCGGGACCGGCACGCCCAGAACCCGGTGACAACGGGCCAACCGCATGGACACAGGTTCGCGTGCCGGCAGATTGACGACTTGATCATCCAGCGGGCCGGCCTGGCCACCGCAGATGTCGATGAGCAGGCGTGTCATCAGCTCCAGGTGCTCGGTCACCGACGCAAAGTCGACGCCTCGTTCGAAACGGTGGCTGGCTTCGGAACTGAACTTATAGCGGCGCGGGCGGCCCATGATGGCTTCGGGCCACCAGAAAGCGCCTTCCAGATAAATATCGGTCGTGTCCAATGTAACGGCCGTTGCTTCGCCGCCCATGATGCCTGCCAGGCTTTCCACCACATCGCCCGCGGCAATAATGCCGACATCCGGTTCCAGCGTGATGGTTTGCCCGTTCAGAAGCTCAAGCTGTTCGCCCTGCCTGGCCCAGCGCACCGTCAGGCCGCCCTGAATTCGCTTCAGGTCGAACACGTGGGTGGGCCGGCCGAGTTCGAGCATGACATAGTTGGAGATATCCACCAACGCCGAGATAGAGCGCTGGCCTGCACGCTCCAGGCGGCTTTTCATCCAGGCGGGCGTGGCGGCCCGGGCATTGACACCGCGTATGATGCGCCCGGCGAAACGCCCGCACAGGTCGGGCGCCTCGACCTTGACCGGCAGACGATCTTGCAAGGCAACGGGCGCCGGCTCGAAACTTGGCAGGGTCAGCGCGGCGCCTGTCAGTGCGGCCACTTCGCGGGCCACCCCCAGGATCGACAGGCAATCGGCCCGGTTGGGCGTCATCTTCAGCGTAAACAGTGTTTCGTCCAGATCGAGCGCTTCACGCAGCGATACGCCCACCGCCGCGTCCTCGTCCAGCACGAGCAGGCCGGCGTGGTCTTGCGACAGCCCCAGCTCGCGCGCCGAGCACAACATGCCGGCCGATTCCACGCCGCGCATCTTGGCCCTGCCTATTTTCATGCCGCCAGGCAGTTCGGCGCCCACACGGGCCAGCGGCACCTTGATGCCCGCCGCCGCATTGGGAGCGCCGCAAACGATTTGCAGCAATTCGCCCGAACCATCGTCGACCTGGCAAACGCGCAGCTTGTCGGCGTTGGGATGCGCCGCGATTTCCTTGATGTGCGCCACGACCACGCCGCTGAAAGGTGGCGCCGCCGGGGTGGTTTCCTCGACCTCCAGGCCCGCCATGGTCAGGCGATGCGACAAGGCCTCGGTATCGAGATCGGGATTGACAAAAGCGCGTAGCCAGGACTCAGGGAATTGCATAATGTACTCGTCGGATTCGTATTACAGCTGTACAGGCAGGCCGGCAGGCCGGCAGGCGGCGCAGCGCCGCCTGCCAGGCATGGTTTCAACGGTTGAACTGGCGCAGGAAGCGCAAGTCGCCTTCGAAGAACTGGCGCAGGTCGTTGACACCATAGCGCAGCATGGTCAGGCGCTCGAGCCCTGAGCCGAAAGCAAAGCCGATATAGCGTTCAGGATCCAGCCCGAAATTGCGTACGACCTGCGGATGCACCTGGCCGGATCCGGAGATTTCCAGCCAGCGCCCCTGATTCGGGCCCGACGTGAACATCATGTCGATTTCCGCCGAGGGCTCGGTAAAGGGAAAGAAGGACGGCCGGAAACGTACCGAAAGGTCTTCGGTTTCGAAGAAAGCCCGCAGGAAGTCGGTGTACACACCTTTGAGATCGGCAAAAGAGATGTCTTCGGCGATCCATAGGCCCTCGACCTGATGAAACATGGGAGAGTGCGTGGCGTCGCTGTCGACGCGGTAAGTGCGCCCCGGTGCAATGACTTTGATAGGCGGCTTGTGCATGCGGGCATAGCGCACCTGCATGGGGCTGGTGTGTGTGCGCAGCAGCAAGGGCAGGCCCTGGCTGTCTTGCATATCGACGTAAAAGGTGTCCTGCATGGACCGGGCAGGATGATTCTCGGGGTTGTTCAAGGCCGTGAAATTGGTCCAGTCGTTCTCGATCTCGGGGCCATCAGCCACATCGAAACCGATAGAGCGAAAAATGGCCTCGACCCGCTGCCAGGACTGAATGACGGGGTGTATGCCGCCTATTCCCCTGCCCCGCCCCGGCAGGCTGACATCGATGGTCTCGGACGCCAGCCGCTTGTCGAGCTCGGCCTGCGCCATTTCCTGGCGCCGGGCATTGAGCAAGCCTTCGATGTGCTGCTTCAGTTGATTGATGCGGGCGCCTTCGGCCTTCTTCTGGTCGGGCGCCAATTGCGCCAGGCCTTTCATCAGGGCAGTCAGCGCGCCCTGCTTGCCCAGAAAACGGGCCTTGGCATTTTCAAGCGCCGCGGCATCGGTGGCCTGGGCAAACTGTTCTTGCGCCTGAGCAATCAGGTCATCAACCGGAGGAGTCATAGTGTCGCATTTCCAAATACAAACGGAGCCCGCTAGAGCCCCGTTTGCAGCAATACAGAATCGAGATTGATCAAGCAGCCAAAGCGGACTTGGCTTGTTCAACCACGGCAGCAAAGCCGGCTTTATCATTCACAGCCATATCGGCCAGGACTTTGCGGTCGAGTTCGATCGAGGCTTTCTTGGTGCCGGCGATGAACACGCTGTAGGATACGCCCAGCTCGCGGCAGGCCGCATTGATGCGGGTGATCCAGAGCGCGCGGAAGGTGCGTTTTTTGTTGCGGCGGTCGCGATAGGCATATTGCCCGGCTTTCATTACCGCCTGTTTGGCGATACGGAATACATTACCGCGGCGACCACGATAACCTTTTGCTGCTTTAATAACTTTTTTGTGACGGGCACGGGCAGTAACGCCGCGTTTTACGCGTGGCATAGTAGATCTCCTATCAAGCGAACGGCAACATTGCCTTGACCGCGCTCACGTCAGACTCGTGCACCGCGGTAGAACCGCGCAGCTGGCGCTTGTTCTTGGTTGTTTTCTTGGTGAGGATGTGGCGCTTGAACGCCTGGCCCCGCTTGATAGACCCACTACCACGAACCTTAAAGCGCTTGGCAGCGCCTTTTTTGGTTTTCATCTTAGGCATGATGTAACTCTGTGATTGATGAATGCAGGTGGCCCCCAAACAAACTGGCAGCGCTTGCACAACCTGGCACCCACTTATTGGTTTCTTTTTCTGAAAGACACGTCTGTTCTACCCAGCTGTTTTACCCAAACACCAAGCCAAACAGCCTTGGCAAGCCTGGCCAATGGCCAAACAACTATGCCTACCTGGAAAAAGCCCTTGATTATACGATGAATTTCAAGCGCTTGTCTATTTGTTATCAGCCATCCCAGGGCAAGCGGTATTGCACGGCTTCCGCAATGTGCACGGTGGCGATATCGTCCTGTTCGGATAGATCTGCCAATGTACGGCTGACCCGCAGAATGCGATGAACCACCCGTGCAGACCAGCTCCAGCGCTGCATGGCTTGCGCCAACAACGCCCTGCCCTCGGCATCGAGCCGGCAATAGGCGCCGATGCCGGCCACGCCCAGCCTGGCATTGGTGGTGTGCTGGCGCTGACGCTGGCGCGCGCGGCATCGTGTTACCCGCGCCCGCACCGCCTCCGACCCTTCGCCCTCGGGCAGATCGACCCAGTTGGCGTCGGCGGCCGGCAGCGAGATTTGCAGGTCGACTCTGTCCAGCAAGGGGCCCGACAACCTGCTGCGATAGGCCTCGATGCGATCGGGCGTGCAGCGGCAGCTTTTCTTCTTGTGGCCCAACCAGCCGCAGGGACATGGATTCATGGCTGCTACCAGTTGAAAGGCGGCGGGAAAAGTCAGGGTGCGCGAAGCGCGCGCAATTGACACGCAACCGGTTTCGAGAGGCTCGCGCAAAGACTCCAGGACACGCCGCTGGAATTCGGGAAGCTCATCGAGAAACAGCACACCCTGGTGGGCCATGCTGATTTCGCCGGGCCTGGGGTGAATACCGCCACCCACCAGCGCTGGGGCTGACGCCGAATGATGAGGCGACCTGAAAGGAGGCCGATCGCTGAATATTTGAGGCTGTCCGCCCAGGCCCGCCAATGCCGAAACCTCGAGCGCCTGTTCGGGATCAAGTCGGGGCAGCAGCCCCGGAAGCCGGTGCGCCAGCATGCTTTTGCCAGTGCCAGGCGGGCCTGACATCAGCAGACTGTGCCCACCGGCCGCGGCGATTTCAAGCACGCGGCGCGCCAGCGCCTGGCCCCTGACTTCAGACAGGCAGGGCTGGACGGTACAAACGGCCTCGAGCGGCGGCGGACTGGCGGCGGGCAATGCCTGAATGCCTGCGAAATGGTTGACCACGTCGAGCAGACTGCCTGCCGACAAGACGGTCAGCCCCGGAACCCGGGCGGCATGCCTGGCCGACTCGGCCGGCAGCACCAGAACGGCTTCCGGGTGGCTGCGCGCTACCGCCAGAGCGATGGCCAGCGGCGCGCCTACCGAGACGACGGCTCCCGTCAGCGATAGCTCGCCCGCAAACACGTGGTTCTGCAGCTCGTGCAAGGCGCCCTGCCCGACTTCGGCGGCCGGCTGCGCCTGCCCCGACGCCAGCAACACCCCCAGGGCGATGGGCAGATCAAAGCGCCCCGACTCTTTGGGCAGGTCGGCCGGCGCCAGGTTGACAGTGATGCGGCCCGAGGGGAAATCGAAGCCGCTGCTGATAATGGCGGAACGCACCCTTTCGCGGCTTTCGCGCACACCCGCATCGGGCAGGCCCACCACATGAAAAGCAGGCAAGCCCGGCCCCATATGGACCTCGACCCGCACCGGCAGGGCTTGAAGGCCGCAAAGCGCCCGGCTGGCCAGCACCGCTAACGACATGTGGGCACCTCGCTGTTATCCGCATAATCGCAGTATGGCAGTTGGGTACCCTGCTGCGAAACAGAAAATTCGCGATTTATCCACCCGTATTACTACGTTGGCCGCGGGGCGTCCGGCATTCAGATGCCCAAACGCGGCTTCAGCTCGTTCCCGACGCCGAAGGCCCCTGCTGCAGGGGCGTATCGGGGCGGCCTTCCAGGGCCTGGACCCGGGATTCAAGCGCGGTGATGCGCGCCAGCGCGCGCTCGAGCAACTGGGCCTGCACATCGAACTCTTCGCGGGTGACGAGGTCCAGCCGGGAAAACGTTTGCGCCATCATCGCCTTGACATTGCGCTCGATATCGGCCGCCGGGCTTTTGGCAATGAGCTCGGACATATTCTTCTGGAAATCTTCAAACCAATCATTGCGGTTAATCATCGCTGTCTCCGGATGCATTCGTACACTTTCAGGGCTGTTTGCGCAATAGCGCAAAACACCATGGCCAAGGCGCTTGATACAGCAGCTTCTATGCATCAGCCGACGCCCACCGTAGTGTAATGAAAAATACGGACCAAATGAAAACACCCCGAAAGCCGGCACGCTATCCAGCTTTGGGGGTGCGATCCTTCAGTCGCCGCGCGGCGCCGTTGCGGCGCCTCGTCCGCTCAAACCGGGCCGATAGGCTTACGACTTGGGTTCAGTTTCATCAGCGGGCGGTGTTACGCCGGGATTGGGGCTGCCGTCACCCACCGAATTCTGGATGGCGCTGTCGGCCTTGGCGGCGCCCTCTTTAATGGCGTCGCCCGCCTGGCCAGCCTTTTCAGATACGGTATCGGCGGCCTGGCTGGCCGAATCACCCAGACTTGTGTTCGAATCCGGCGATTGGCCAGCATCGGGAGCCGCGCCCGACGACGGCGCGGGTGCGGGCTCAGGGGCCGGCGCAGGTGCTGACTCAGGTGCGGGAGCGGACTCAGGAGCCGGAACAACGGGGGCCGGAGCTTCCGCGCCTGGAGCACCATCCATGGGAGCGGCTGAATCGTTGCTGTCCGAGCATGCGGCAAGCAGACTCATCGAGGCAACCATTGCGATCACGGCTAAATGTGTACGAGTCTTGTTCATAATTTCCTCACTTATCCAAAGTCGCGTGTACTTGTTGTGCTGATGCCGGTGCGACTAGCGGTTCAGCAGAGAGCTTGTTACAACTGGCTTGGTAACAATTCTAGCCACAGAACATCGAGAGGACGCAAAACTAGTGTAAATCCTGATTTCAATTATTTTTTTTATTCGGCCCATTTTTTGCTGAAATACGTTCGAGCATAGGCGCTTACAGGCAACAAGGATCGGTTGCGCACCACACATAACGATACAAAAACCGCCGCCCTACTCTTGTCTGGTTACATTATTGTGCGCCCAACAAGCCGCCCCATCATGGTGCAATCCTTGAAAACAGGCACCAGCATGGGGCTATTTCCGGCCCACCCCTGTCCGGTATCGACGCTAATCCACATCAATATATAGACCGCAAAAACTGGCATGGCTATTGCTTAACCCTGGTGACCAACCTCACGAGGAACTGCAATGAAGCTTATTACCGCAATCATCAAACCCTTCAAGCTGGATGAAGTCCGGGAAGCGCTGTCCGAAATCGGCATACAAGGGATGACGGTGACCGAAGTCAAAGGTTTCGGCCGCCAGAAAGGACACACGGAGTTGTATCGCGGCGCTGAATACACCGTGGATTTTCTTCCAAAGCTACGGCTTGAAATGGCCGTCTCCGAACACCTGGTGGAGCAGGCCATCGAGAATCTTTGCGCGGCGGCGCACACCGGAAAGATAGGCGACGGAAAGATATTCGTCACTCCGATAGAGCAAGCCATACGAATCCGCACCGGTGAATACGGCGAGAACGCGCTGTAAAGCGTCATCAATCCAATTTTTCGATAAACAATTTATCTGGCGTCCCGCCGGCAATACAGACCGGACCGGGTTCGTTCTTGGGGAGTAAATAATGGATAAAGCCGATTTGGCATGGGTAAGTGTTTCTACCCTGCTGGTATTGTTGATGGTCGTCCCTGGACTGGCCCTGTTCTACGGGGGCCTCGTGCGCGCCAAGAATGTGCTGTCGGTGTTGATACAGGTGCTGTCGACCTTCGCCCTGGCGGTTGTCATCTGGTTCGTCTATGGTTATTCGCTGGCTTTTACCGAAGCCAGCGCGGTCATAGGCGGATTCTCGCGTGTGTTGTTCAGCGGCATGTTTGACCTGGATACCTACACCTTCGAACTGGCCGGCAGTATTCCCGAGCTGAGCTTCGCCGCGTTCCAGGCCACTTTTGCGGGTATTACCTGCGCCCTGATCGTTGGCGGGTTCGCAGAGCGCGCGAAGTACTCCGCCGTGCTGGTCTTTACCGCCATCTGGCTTACGTTCGCCTATATACCCATCGCCCATATGGTGTGGGCCACCGGCGGCTGGCTGTTCGAGCGCGGCGCCCTGGATTTTGCCGGCGGCACGGTCGTGCACATCAATTCGGGCATAGCTGGCCTGGTGGGTGCCTACTTCATCGGCAAGCGCGTAGGCTACGGCCGCGAGTCAATGCAGCCGCACAACCTGCCCATGGCCATGATAGGCGCATCACTGCTGTGGGTGGGCTGGTTCGGGTTCAATGCGGGCTCGGCGCTCGCCGCCGATGAAACCGCCGCCCTGGCCTTCTTCAATACCCTGGTGGCCACGGCTGGCGCCATCCTTGCCTGGACACTCACAGAATGGAAATACAAAGGCAAGCCTTCCCTGCTGGGTGCCATATCCGGCGCTGTTGCCGGCCTGGTGGGGATCACCCCCGCGGCGGGTCTGGTTGGCCCCGGCGGCGCCCTGATCATAGGCATTGTGGCGGGCATTGCGTGCCTTTGGGGCGTGAACGGCCTGAAACGCCTGCTGGGTGCCGACGATACACTCGATGTATTCGGCATCCATGGCGTGGGCGGCATCGTAGGCGCTCTGCTGACAGGTGTTTTCAACGCCAAGCCGCTGGGCGGCCCGGGCCTCGAAACCCTGGGCGCCATTCCGTATCAAGTCTGGCTGCAGTTCGAAGGCGTGCTGATCACCATCATCTGGTCGGCCGTGGTCGCCTTGGTAGCCTACTTCATCGCCGACAAGGTCTGCGGCTTGCGGGTCAGCGCCGACGTCGAGCGGGAAGGCCTGGATGTCAACTCGCACGGTGAAACCGCCTATCACCACTAAAACCGAAGCATGCGGCGGAAACTGGATTTTCCGCCGCACAAGACACAAGCGGAACTTGTTCGTGCCCGCCAGGCTGCTTGCCTGGCGGGCACGAACAATATTTCTTCGGGGCAATTGCAGTATTAGCGCCCACGCTCCAAGACGTGGGCGGTAAATCAGGCCGACAAGGCGGCCAAGTCTATGCGTTCGGCCCGATTCAGCGCTGACGCCACCTTGACCCGCAGTGCATTCGAATGCGCTTCCAGGACTTCCTTCTTGACATCGAGCAGTTGCTGGGGATGCATGGAGAACTCGGTCAGGCCCAGCCCCAGCAGCATGCGTGTTACCCGGGCGTCGCCGGCAATCTCGCCGCAGACAGCCACCGGCTTGCCCGCGCGCTCCCCCGCATTGATGGTATGGGCGATCAGGCGCAAAACGGCGGGATGCATGGGATCGTACAAGTCGGCGACTTCGCTGTCGCCCCTGTCGATGGCCAGGGTGTACTGGATAAGATCGTTGGTGCCTATGGACAGAAAATCCAGGGCTTCGACAAAAGGTTCGATGGCAATGGCGATGGCCGGGATCTCGACCATGGCGCCCAAAGAGAAATCGAGCGCATAGGCAACGCCATCGGCGTCCAGGCTGGCGCAGGCATGATTGATGGCTTCCCGCGTGGCGCGGACCTCATGCATATGCGAGATCATGGGAATCAGTATGCGCACATGGCCATGCTGCGAAGCCCGCAGCAAGGCGCGCAGCTGAGTGATAAAGATTTCAGGGTTGGCCAGGCAGTACCGTATGGCACGCAAGCCCAGCGCCGGATTGGTCGCCACAGTGATATCGCCGTCCAGATTCTTGTCGGCCCCCAGGTCCAGCGTGCGTATGGTGACCGGGCGGCCGGCCATGGTCTTGACGACTGCCGCGTAGGCCTGGTACTGCTCTTCTTCGGAAGGCAGGTCTTGGCGCCCCATGAACAGGAACTCGCTGCGAAACAGGCCAATGCCGTCGGCCCCCGCGGCCATGGCCTCGACCGCCTCTTCGGGAAGCTCGATATTGGCTTCCAGTTTGATTGAAATGCCATCCAGCGTGATCGCCGGCGTATCGCGCAGCAAAGCAAGCTCCGCGCGCTCTCGGCGATAGTCTTCCTGGAGCTGGCGGTATTCGTTCAGAATCTGCTCCGACGGGTTGACCAGCACGGTCCCCGAGAAGCCATCGGCCACCAGGATATCGCCATCGCGCACCAGCGCCCGGAAATGGCCCAAGCCCACCACCGCCGGTACATTCATGCTGCGCGCCACAATCGCGGTATGCGAGGTGGGGCCGCCCAGATCGGTAAGGAATGCGGCAAAACGCCCACCGCGCAGCCGAAGCATGTCGGCGGGCGAGATGTCGCGAGCCACCACGATGAGCGGGTCAGTGGAATTGTCGGCCTGAAGGCTGGGCAGGAGCGCGCTTGAACCCGACAGCACGCGCAATACCCTTTCTATGACCTGGCGGATGTCGGCGCCGCGCTCGCGCAGGTACTCGTCGTCCATCAGGGCGAATTGCTCGGACAGCAGTTGCCCCTGGCTGGTCAGGGCCCATTCCGCGTTGTAGTGCCGCTCGATGATCAGCGCGCAGGTCTGTTCCAGCAGCATGGGATCGTCGAGCAGCATGGTATGGACGGTCAGCAGCGGGCCCAGCTCGCGCGGCGCGTCGTCGGGCAGCGTACTGGCAATAAGCTGGAGCTCGTCACGCGCCTGGGCCAGCGCGGCCTTGAGCCGCAGGCACTCGGACTCGACTTCGTGGACGGGGATACGATAGTGCGCCACCTCGAGGGCCGCCGCGCCCATGACCGCCGCCCTGCCGATGGCATAGCCTTTGACGATACCCTGGCCCTGCATGCACAGCATGGCGCACGGCTCTGTGTGGGTAAGGGCTGACAAGGTCATTGCATGAGGTCCTGGCAAGGGAGCGCGGCTATTCCTGCTCGCCGAACTTATTGTCGAACAAGGCCTGGATATCGTCCAGCGCCTGTTGCGCGTCGTCGCCTTCTGCATCCACCTTGACCGTCACCCCAAGCCCCGCCGCCAGCATCATGACGCCCATGATGCTCTTGGCGTTGACACGCTGCGCGCCTCGGGCGATGAAAATCTCGCTGTTGAATCTACCCGCAAGCTGGGTGAGTTTGGCCGCGGCCCGCGCATGCAGACCCAGTTTATTGCTGATGACAACATCAATGGATGGCATAGTTTATCTTTCTTGGTGGTTATCTTTCTTAATGGACGGTCGGGGGCCTGGCCATGCCGTCAGCATTCATGATCGGCATTCACGATGCCTCGCAGGGCGCCAAGCTGGACACTTTCGCTGAGCTGTTCTGGGTTGGTTTGCTGATCGGTCAGCGCCTTGAGCACCATGCACAAATTGGTGCCGGTGATTAAATGCGCGGTCAGGCCCTGATCAGTTGCCAGTTTAATCGCTCGCTTGGCAATATTGAATGGCGTTGCGCCGAATATATCGCAAAGAACCAAAGTCGCTTCACCGGGCGTCTGCAGCAGAATGTCAGCCAGGCGGGCCTCCAGCGTCTCGGGGTCGCCATCGGGAGCAACGTCGAATACCGTCAGTTCAACCTTCTGGCCCAGCACATGCTCGGCACACGCAGCAAAGGCTGCGGCCAGAGGTTCATGCATGACCAATACAATGCGTGTCATATCAGCTTGCGCTCGAACCGCCGGTATGCGGGCCCGCAACGGCCTGCTCCAGCGACGCCGCGAAAAAGTCGGCCACGTCAAAGCCGGTCTGCTCGGTGATTTCCACAAAACAGGTGGGACTGGTGACATTGACTTCGGTCAGGTAATCTCCAATCACATCGAGCCCGATCAACAGCAGTCCACGTCCTGCCAGGCGCGTACCCACCGCCTCGGCGATTTCGAGATCACGTGCCGTCAGGGGCTGAGCCACGCCGCGTCCGCCCGCCGCCAGATTGCCGCGTGTCTCGCCGGCCAGAGGGATACGCGCCAGCGCGTAGGGAACGGGCTTGCCCGCTATCAACAGAATGCGCTTGTCGCCCTTGATGATTTCAGGGATATAGCGCTGCGCCATGATGGAACGCGAGCCGTTGTCAGTGAGCGTTTCCAGTATGGCGCCCAGATTGGGCTCGGTAGGCTGCAGGCGGAAAATACCGGTTCCGCCCATGCCATCCAGCGGCTTGACGATGACATCGGCGTATTGTTGATGAAAAGCGCGCAGCCGGCTCATGTCGCGCGTTACCAGCGTGGGGGATGTCAGCGATGCAAACTCGGTAATCGCCAGTTTTTCAGGATGATTGCGTATCGCCGCGCCCGAATTGAATACCCGCGCGCCTGCGGCCTGCGCGTACTCCAGCAGATGCGTGGCGTACACATATTCCATGTCGAACGGCGGATCCTTGCGCATCAACACGGCATCGAACTCCGAGAGAACGGTTTCGCGCGGGGCGATGCGTTCACGCCACCAGGCGTGCCCATGCAAGTCGGCGTCCTGCTCAAGGCTGATGCCCGTGCACACGGCCTTGACCACACCTTCGTCGATGTATAGCCCCTCTTGATACGCCACACTAAGAGTATGGCCCCGCGCCGCCAGCGCACGCATCATCGCTACTGAGGAATCTTTATAGGCCTTTAACGAGGGTAAAGGATCAATAACAAACAATACATGCATAAGACACACCTGCTTGCGCGTTTCCGTCCGCACAAGCAGACGGAAACGCTAAGGGGAGATTCAGACTCAGCCGGCGGATTCGCCCGATTTGCCTGGCACAGCTTTTTTGCGCGGTGCAAGCACCATGACCATTTGACGGCCTTCCAGCTTGGGCATGGCCTCTACCTGGCAAAGTTCGACGAGGTCGTCTCGAACACGTTCCAGAACGCGCATGCCGAGCTCCTGGTGAGCCATTTCGCGGCCACGGAAACGCAGGGTGACCTTGGCCTTGTCGCCCTCTTCGATGAAACGGCGCAGATTGCGCAGTTTGACCTGGTAGTCGCCTTCGTCGGTGCCTGGGCGAAACTTGACCTCTTTCACCTGGATGACTTTTTGTTTGGCGCGAGCCTCTTGCTGACGTTTTTGTTCTTGGTATTTGAACTTGCCGTAATCCATCAGGCGGCATACCGGAGGTGCCGCGTTCGGTGCGATCTCGACCAGATCGACTTCGTGCTGCTCTGACAAATGGAGCGCTTCAGAGGTTTTGACCACCCCCAGCTGCTCGCCGTCTACTCCAATAAGACGCACCTCGGGGACGCGGATTTCACCATTGATGCGATGGGCTTTTTCGGTTGCGATGTCTAAGACTCCTAGAATTAATAAAAAAATCAGGCCTGGCCGGATTCACCGCCATTATGGCGGGTATCGATCTCGTGCTGCAGGCGCGTAATAAAGTCGCCTAGCGGCATGACCCCAAGGTCGACGCCGCCGCGTCCTCGTACCGCCACCTGGCCGGTTTCGCGCTCTTTTTCGCCAACCACCAGAATGTACGGTATTTTTTGCATGCTGTGTTCACGAATTTTACGAGTGATTTTTTCACCACGCAAATCGGAAAAGGCCCTAAACCCTTGTTTTTTCAGGCCTAGCGCGACTTCAGCGGCATAATCGGCCGATGACTCGGAAATACAGCATACAACGGCATGCTCGGGCGCAAGCCATGCAGGCATGGCGCCGGCGTGGTTTTCGATAAGCATGCCAATAAAACGCTCGAACGACCCCAGGATGGCACGATGCAGCATGACCGGCGTCCTGCGCTGATCGCTGGCATCGACATATTCAGCGCCCAGGCGCTGCGGCATGGAAAAATCAACCTGTATGGTGCCGCATTGCCAGTGGCGCCCAATGGCGTCCTTCAGGGTGTATTCGATTTTTGGTCCGTAGAACGCGCCTTCGCCGGGCGACACTTCGTATTGACAGCCCGTGCGGCGCAGGCTTTCCATCAGGGCCTGCTCGGCTTTGTCCCAGACCTCGTCCGAACCTATGCGTTTTTCCGGGCGGGTGGCCACCTTGTACAGAATCTCGGTAAACCCGAAGTCGGCGTACACTTTCTGCAGCAAGGCCGTGAAATCGGCGCATTCGTCCTGCAATTGATCTTCTGTGCAGAAAATATGGCCGTCGTCTTGCGTAAAACCACGCACCCGCATCATGCCGTGCAGTGAACCGGAAGGCTCGTTGCGATGACACTGGCCGAACTCACCATAGCGGATAGGCAATTCACGATAGGAATGCAGCCCGGCATTGAAAATCTGCACATGCCCGGGGCAGTTCATGGGCTTCAGGCCATAGACACGGTTCTCGGACTCGGTGGTGAACATGTTCTCGGCGTAGTTGTCCCAATGGCCGGTTTTTTTCCACAAGGACAAGTCCAGAATCTGCGGCGCCTTGACTTCCTGGTAGCCATTGTCGCGGTATACGGCGCGCATGTACTGCTCGACCTGCTGCCACAACACCCACCCTTTGGGATGCCAGAAGATCAAGCCTGGCGCTTCGTCCTGGAAATGGAATAGATCCAGATCGCGGCCCAGTTTCCGGTGGTCGCGCCGCTCGGCCTCTTCCAGCATGGTCAGGTAGGCGGCCTGTTCGTCTTTGGTAGCCCACGCCGTTCCGTAAATGCGCTGCAGCATCTCGTTCTTGCTGTCGCCGCGCCAATAGGCGCCGGCAACCTTCATCAGCTTGAATACCTTGAGTTTTCCGGTGGACGGCACGTGCGGACCACGGCACAGATCAATGAAATCACCCTCACGGTACAGGCTGATGGTTTCATTGCCTGGAATCGAGGCGATGATCTCGGCCTTGTAATCCTCGCCTATGCCCTTGAAATACGCCACGGCATCATCCCGCAGCCACTCTTCCCGCGTCACGGTCTCGTCTTTTTTGGCCAGCTCGGCCATTTTCTTTTCAATGGCCTCCAGATCTTCGGGCGTGAACGGCCGCTTGTACGAAAAATCGTAATAGAAACCATTTTCTATCACTGGCCCGATAGTGACCTGCGCATCGGGAAACAGGGACTTGACCGCATAGGCCAGCAAATGCGCCGTCGAATGGCGGATAAGATCCAGACCATCGGCATCCTTGGCCGTAATGATGGCAAGGTGCGCGTCGCGCTCGATGACGAAGCTGGTATCGACCAGCCGAGCTTGCCCGTCTTCCGTCGCCACGCGTCCGGCCAGCGCGGCACGGCCCAGTCCAGCTCCAATGGAGTGGGCTACATCGCTGACAGACACGGGGCCGGGGAACTCGCGCTGCGAGCCGTCGGGCAAGGTAATGTGAACCATAAAACGTCCTGAAAATGCAAAAACGCGGCACTAGCCGCGTTCTGGGAATGTTGATTTTGCTAGTTAGCTAATGAACAATACGCGACGACATCTAGAAAAACCCGGTCGTAGTTCGCGCAGTGCTCATGAATCATGTAATTAAAGTATACCTTGTCCGAGTGTAACACCTGTTGCGACAATGGCTGAGTTGAAACCGATAAATTTACACAATCGCCGCCAAATAGAGGCAGTGGTGTTGTGAAAAAACCCTTTTGTCCGGCGCGCCGGACATCGTAAAGATATCGCCTGTCAAAAAGGCATGCGAATTCGCGAGCTCCTGCTGGAGCAGTGCTTTGGAAAGCCAATGCGGGGCGGGGACGTGCGGGGGCCAATCCGGTGTCCTTGGGACAAACCAAGACAAGAATTTGGCCCTAAGGCATTGATTATTTGGGGATTTTGGTCTGGAACAACGACCGAATTGCGAGGGAAATGGTAGGCAGTACTGGATTCGAACCAGCGACCTCTACGATGTCAACGTAGCGCTCTAACCAACTGAGCTAACCGCCTAGAAAGAACAAGATTCTAGCGCATTATTATTGAGTGTGTCAAAACTCGCTTTCTATGCGGTTTGCACGCCAGTACGCGGGCGCTACTTTATAAACCCGCATGCGCCAGGCTGCATTGGGGCAAACGCCTCACTGCTGGAGACCCGGGAAAGCACTTTGTAATAGTCCCAGGGAGCCTTTGACTCCTCGGGTGTCTTGACTTGCAGCAGATACATATCGTGCACATGCAGGCCGTCTTCCCGAATCTTTCCATTCTCGGCAAAGAAGTCATTGACCGGCGTGGCTTTCATGCGCGCCATCACGGCTTGCGCATCATCGCTACCTTCGACCTTGATGGCGTTCAGATAATGCAACACACTTGAATACATCCCGGCATGGACCATCGTGGGCATATACCCGGTTTTATCAAAGAAGCGCCTGGACCATGCGCGGGTCTCATCGTTCAAGTCCCAATAGAATGGCGCCGTCAGCACGATGCCCTGCGCCTGCTCCAGGCCCATGCTGTGCACGTCGCTGATGAAGGTCAATAAAGTTGCAAGCGTTTGTTTTTGGGCCACCCCAAATTCATTGGCGGTCTTGATGGCATTGACCGTATCCGAGCCGGCTGTCGCCAACCCAATCACCTGGGCACCGGAAGACTGAGCCTGCAACATGTACGATGAAAAGTCCGTCGTATTCAAGGGATGCAGAACAGAGCCCAGCACCTTGCCGCCCGCGGCTTGGACCACTTCACGGGTCATTTTCTCCAGGCCATGCCCAAAGGCAAAGTCCGTCGTCACGAAATACCAGGACTTGTGGCCCTCCTTGATCAGAGCCTTGCCGGTCACATTGGGAAAGGCCTCGACGTCGTATACATACTGAATGCTATTGGGCGTGCAGGCTTCCGTCGTGGCTTTCTTTGTGCTGACCCCGCCCAACACCACTACTCGATTCTTCTCCTTCGTTACGGCCATGACCGCCAGGGCGACAGCCGAATTGGAAATATCAAACACTGCATCTACGCCATCCCGGTCGTACCACTGGCGCGCGATGCCGGCGCCAATATCCGTCTTGTTCAAGTGATCGGCCGAAATAACCGTGACCGGTTTATTGTTCACGGCGCCACCGAAATCCTGGACCGCCATCTCAACCGCCGCCAGCGAGCCCGGTCCGCTGAAACCGGAGTACGGCCCGGACAAATCGGTCAGCACACCGATTTTGACCTCGTCTCCCGAAAACCCTGCCGCCACCGCAGTCATTGAGCTGAATGCCAGCGCGGCACCTGCGATCAAGCTAGTGAAATTGTGTAAGTTCATGAGTGTCTCCTAGAGGGCTGATGCCGCCTGGTGGAAATGGTTCTAAAGCCACCTGTCAGGCTGGTTCTTTTATGGATGATTTCTTTACGACGTGTGGAAAGGGTTGGCTCTGTGCCAATCACTTTGCCTCTGGTAGGCATCGGCGATCTTCAAAAGTGTTGCTTCCGAAAAAGGTCGGCCAATGAGCTGGAAAGCCATGGGCAAGCCGGTGCTCGACAGGCCGGCCGGCACACTCATTGCGGGCAACCCAAGGTAGTTCAAACCCCGGGCCATCTGTCCAACACGCCCGATCATCCGCTGTACATCGGCCGAGTCACCTTCCAGCGTCTGGGCAATCGTTGGGGTCGGCAGCGGCATCACGGGGGCATACAGCACATCGCAATTCGCAAAAGCCGCTTCCATATACTCGGCAAGCACCCTGCCCCGCATGCTCAGCGCCTCGACATACCGGACTGCTGAGTATGCAAACCCCTGCTCGATACGGCCCCGCACCTGTTCAGAATAATCCCGGGGGTGCAGCTGTATCCACTTGCGATGCAGGCTGGCGGCCTCCACCGAAAGCACCATTTGCGACAAGGCATTGATATCGGCCATGATGGCGGGCGGATGAGCCGCCGCCACCGACACACCACAGCGCCTGAGCACATCAATACCGGCATCCAGACAAGCCATCACCTCGGCATCCAGATCGTCACGGTAGTAGCCATCCAGCACACCTATGCGCAGGCCACGTACATTCCCATCCAAATGCGCCTCGAAGTCCTCATCGGGCAATTGTTCGCTCAGGGAGTCCTCGGGATTGGCTTTGCCGATGCAAGTCAAAAGCCGCGCGCAATCACGGGCGCTTTGCGCAAGCGGCCCCAAGCAGTCCAAGGAGAATGAAAGCGGTATCGCCCCTTTCGAACTGACACGCCGGAACGTGGGCTTGATACCCGTAATCCCGCACATGGCCGCAGGCAGGCGAATAGACCCTCCCGTATCGCCCCCGATGGACCCAAACACCATCCGGCCGGCGACAGCAATGCCCGAACCGCTGGACGAGCCACCGCTGATATGATCCGGATTCCACGGATTCTTGCCCGATCCATAGTGATCATTAAAGCCGGTCGGACTCAATGCAAACTCAGACATGTGCAGGGTCCCCAGATTGACCTGCCCCGCCTGGTCCATCTGCCGAATCAGGAAGGCACTCTGTTCAGGCACCCTGCCCTTCAGCAGCACGGATCCCGCATGGCATTCAAGCCCGGCCACATCGAATAATGCTTTGTGGGCCAAAGGCACGCCGTGCAACACACCACTGTATTCGCCCCGCGCGCGCTGGTGGTCCATTAGATCAGCACGCTCCAGCGCACGCTCATGGTCAATCTGGAATACCGCATTAAACTGCCATCCCAGCGAGTCCAGCCGCCCCAACGACCATTCCGTGACTTCACGGCTGCTGAACTGGCCATCGCGGATTCCGTGTGCGATACCGACCAGGTCGTATGAAGAAAAATCGTTCATTTGATTTTCCCTTCATATAGTTTCAGCATCCGCGGGAAATCATAAACATGGTCGCTGAAATCAAGCCGTTGCACAGCCAGGCCTGCCACGGTCCGATTGTTCCCGCTGGTGATTACGTTGTTGGCCTCTGGGCCATACAGACTCCAGCTTGCCGATTGCAGATCAACCGTGGCCGGAAAGGGAGGAATCTTTTTGTCCACGGCGATCACCTTTTGCCGCCATCGGGCTTCAGATAATGCTCCCTGTACCACGCGTTAATTTCATCGCCCGTGGTGAACCAGACCTTGTCGTGGCCGGCAATGTAGTCAAACGCCCTTTTCAGGTGCTTGGCACGGAATGGCTGGCCTGCCAGAAAGGAATGCACCACCACCGGCATGAACCTCGGGTTCGTTTCACCCTCTGCATACAGCACATCGAACTGGTCGATGATCATGTCGCCGAAGATGCTGGCCGGCTGCCCAAGATCAAGAAATGCCGGCACATCGTTCAGCTCAAGCGAATAAGGCATGCCAATCAAACTGCCCGTTTTCGTATGAAATTGGAACGGCTGATCGTCGCAGGTGAAATCGCATAAGTATTCAACACCCATATCCGCCAGAATATTCGGTGTATTGAAGGTTTCGCTCAGGAACGGCCCGATCCAGCCTTTGGTCTTTCTGCCCAACGCCTTTTCCATCGTGGACAGCACCTGGCCAACGATTTCACGCTCCCGCTGTTCATCGATGTTGTTCAGAAAACTTGCCGGCGAGTTATTCATGCCGTGCCCCATCCAGGCCCACTTTCTTTTCTCGCCTTCTTCGATGATGCGCGGATATTCAATAATGGCATCAGCATTCAGGCACACCGTACCCCGCATGTCGTACTCATCCATCATATCCATGATCCGCCACAAGCCGACGCGGTTGCCATAATCGCGCCAGCCGTAATTCAGAACATCAGGTACCAAATTCGCTGTGCCAGGCACCAGCGCCGTCCCACGTAAATGTTCGGGAAAGTGCTCGACATTGACATACGGAATCACGGCAATACGTGCGCCCCCGGGCAGTTCAATCGGGTCTCGATCAATCATCGGGGAGTAGTCGTAAAAAGCCGTTTGAGTGAGTTTGGTCATGGGGTCTTCCTATATACTTTAGCCAGGTTGCGAAACCCATTCTATGTAGCACCTACCCCCCCTACAAACGATTTATTTAACGGGTGAGATAACTTAAACTTATCCATGACATGAAAAGATCCCTGCCTCCCATGCTGGCATTACGCGCCTTTGAATCGGCTGCCAGACATCTAAGCTTTACGAAGGCTGGGGAAGAATTGCATGTTACGCAAGCGGCCATCAGCCGGCAGATCAAGCTGCTTGAGGAATATCTGAACACGTCCTTATTCAATCGCCTGACACGGCACATTGAACTCACCCCTTTCGGCCGCACCTACCTAGGCACCATCACGGCCGCCCTGGACATGATCGAGCAGGTCAGCAACGAACAACTGCACAAAGCCCCAAAACTGGCCATCAGCATTTTGCCGTCCACCGGCGCTTTATGGCTGCAGCAGAAAATGATGGAATTTTCCTGCATCTACCCTGAAGTCAGGCTTGATGTTTCCTCCTCCCTCGATCCCATTGTCTGGAACGATGGCAACCATAATTTCGACCTCGCGATCCGGCTGGGGAAATTACCCGGTGCCACGTATGATGACAACGCACCGCAGTTGACGTTCAGAATGACGGATGATTGGACCGGCATCGCCGCTGTCCACCTATGGGACGATTACGTAACACCCGTATGCACCAAGAAGTTTCTGGCCAAGAACGGCCCTTTCAACTCACCCAAAGACCTGAAGCGAGTCACTCTGCTGTACAACAACTTCCGACCCGACATATGGCCGGCCTGGCTGCGGGTCAATCACGCGGAAGAAGCGAATGCGGCATCCAGGCTGAACTTCAGCCATTCCTTCCTGGTCGCCAACGCCATGCGAAGTGGGCTGGGTATTGCGTGTCTGTCCAAGGTTGAAATTGAACCGATCGATTGGCGCGATGAGCTGGTTCAGCCCTTTGACAGCTGCATCAAAAGCGCAGGGGCTTATTATTTGCTGACTCCACAGGAGAAACTGCAATCCCACGATGTCCAGTTGTTCCTGCACTGGCTGAAAGGGCTATATGTCGAATAAAAAACTGAATTGAGCTTGATCGGCACTACGCAGAGCCCGGCAGCCGGACGCGCGGCAAGCGCCACTATCACCAAAAAATGTGATCCAACTGTCGCGTGAATGTACTTTGTGGCGCGAAAGTGCAGGCCCGGGTTGATCAAGCAGACGCCCCAGAGCGGCTACGCGTTCTCGTCGCCGCCTTGAATGAAGGAATATCGGTCAATGTCCGTTCTTGGCGTCCACCCCTGGCTTTGCCAGTACACGTGCGCGGGCGCATTCGTTTTCATCACGTCGACATGGCTTTTGACAATGCCCAGCGCGCCAAGCGCGGCCAGGCAATGCTGGACCAATGCGCTTGCGATGCCCTGGCGTCGATGTTCAGGCAGCACGACAAGATGCTGTAGATAGCCGCGGCGCCCATCATGGCCAGCCATGATGCAACCCACACTCTGGCCAGCGGTCTGCGCAATAAAGCTCAGCCCCGGGTTGCGGTCAAGATATCGACGCGTGGCGTCGCGCGAATCGGCACCCCGGATCGACACGCCGGGAGTCCGCCGCATAAGATCCATGACGACATCATAATCTTCGATAAGCATCGGACGAATTGTGAACATGCGCTTTCCTTTTGGCGGCCGCAAGTGGAAAGTATATCGCGCAGCGGCTTGAAACTGCCCTGTGCCCGGGCGCCAGTACACGCAAGAACAATCCCGCCGGCTGGCCCCAAAGGCATGCATTACAGCGTCTTGATAACCGCCAAGCCCAAGATGGCTATGCCACCCAATATTCCAAGCAAGGCCACGCTGCGGCTGGCGAGATCCGAGTCGACAGCATGCGATAGGCGAACGCCGAAGACGGTGCCAATTAGCTGTAGTGGAACAATAATGGCCAATGCAGACCAGGAAATATTACCGGCTTCCCAATATATTGCCACCCCAAAAATGCACGCTACTATCTGCATGACTTGGCTTGCCCCGATCGAGGCAAGAACAGGATAGGCAAGGGCTGTCATCAGGGGAATGGAAATCAATGGCCCACCCGCCCCGGTCAACCCTGCAACAAGACCGGACAGGCAACCAATCAGCACCAACAAAAGGGAATCGTACTTTGTCAGCAGCAGCGCAGGAAAATCGCTTCCGTTTTTTTTGCGCCGCAATACACAAAGGCTCCCTACCACCATGACGAAACCCAGAGCTCCGGCGATCAACCTTACTGGAAGCCATTGGTTCAACCAGCCGCCCAGCATGGCAAAGCAAGCTGCCCCAATCACCAGCGGAATCACCAATGCCCATGGCAAGTTGCCTTTGCCTCGATAAAGTTTGGCCCCTAAAAGCCCGCTTGCCGCACCAAGCACAAGCGCGGTGCCAATTGCTGTTCTTATATCAAGATCGGCCAGAACCACCAAGGCCGGGATAATCAGAAAGCCTCCGATCCCTGTTGCACCGGTTAAAACGCCAATACAGGCCGCGGAAAGCCCTAAGCCAATGGTAATAAATAGCGGATCCAAAATATTCTTGTCTTTAAAATTCAGTTGGCCTCGGCCTTGACGCCAGCGCAAAGGCTATCACGGCTTTGCTTTTTCTCTTTGCATGCTTGCGCTGCTACCGTTTTTCGGTCCATGAGGCGTTCGGCCTCATGTTATCCATTATGGCAGCCCCGCGGGACGCAGCGATGCGCTGGCCCTCGCCCTTCTCTTGTTCATAAGAAATAAATTGTGTGCAAAAAAAATTTGCAATAGAATCGAGAATAGTTCTCAATCAATTTAAAATAATTCGCCACAATTATGAAAAATCTGGGGGTTTTTTTTACCTTCAGGCTGGCGTTTTGGCATTCTCATCCTTCACTCAAACACAGAAAATAAAGCAGGCAGGAAATGACACACTCACCCATTGCATGGACAGTCCTGGCGATAACCAGCGGGATGATCTTGGCGGCGCCAGGTCATGCGCAAGAGCTTGGTGCAGCATCGACGGCGCAATCGGCCTCTCCGGTCGAAACACTAAGCTCGGTTACTGTTGTGGGCACTGTCGACGACCTGCAAAGCCTCGATTTCTACGCTCCGAATTCCAGCGTCGTGCTCAAGCGCGACGATATCGATGCGCAAGGTGCCCGCAAACTGGACCAGGCCCTGCATTACCAGGCCGGGATACTCAGCGAGCCATTTGGCGCCGACAACAAGGTAGAGTGGTTCAAGATTCGCGGCTTCGACGCATCCATATCGCTGGATGGCACACCCACCACCCCAAACGGGTACTTCGTCTGGAAGCCCGAAATTTTTGGCGTCGAGTCGGTGGAAGTGCTCAAGGGGCCCAATTCCCTGGTGTTTGGCGCCTCTGAAGCGGGCGGCGTGGTCAACTTGGTTACCAAGCGGCCCCGCAAAGAAGAGTCGCTGCTGATGCAGGCGGAAGCGGGCTATCCCGATCGCCTTGGCCTGGGTATTGATTACAACGGAATAGCCAACGAGGCAGGCACGGCCTATTACCGCATCGTGGCGCAGGCACGCCGCGAAGACGGCATGCAGCATGACACTGACATGAATAGCTATTACCTGGCTCCCAGCATTACTTTTGATTTCACCCCCCGCACCTCGCTGACCCTGCTGACCAGCATCCAGCACGAAGATGGCACGCCAACCAATGGTTTCCTGCCCGCCTACGGCACCATCATCGATACGCCTTACGGCAAGATCGATCGGCGCATGAATGCCGGGGAACCTGGCTTCGACCAGCTCAAGCGTACGCAGCTTACCGCTGGGTGGCTGTTCAGCCACGAATTTTCCCCCGACTGGACGTTCACGCAAAACTACAAGTTCACGCAACTGGATATCGACCAGCGCAACGTATTTGCCTATGGCTCGGATGGCGACCGCGAACTCATGCGCGGCTACACCCTTACCGACGGCGACACCCGGAACCACTATTTCGACAACCGCATGAGCGGCAAGCTGCGACTGGGAGACAACATCGAGCTTCTGCCCACCGTGGGCATCGACTATCTCAGATCAGACACTTCCGGCCTGAATAACGGCTTTGGCCTGGCACCGAACCTCGACATGTTCAACCCCGTGTATGGGGCGCCATTCACGGCGAACGGCACGCCCTACGAGCTTGACACCAGGCAATTGGGCTTGTATGCCTCGACCCAGGTGCGCATCGGAGACCACTGGAACTTCAGTGCCGGCATACGCCATGACCGGGCCAAGAGCAGCGGCAACATCGATGGCGGCGATACCAGCTACAACGTAAGCCACAATAGCGTCAACATCGGCGCCATGTACATCAGCGACTACGGAATCTCGCCCTACATCAGCTACTCGGAGTCATTCAAGCCCGTAGCCGGCGTCGACGGCTACGGCAACAGCTATCAGCCTTACGAAGCAAAGCAGACGGAAGCCGGCATCAAACTGGAACCCTCCTGGCTTGACGGTACCCTGACGCTTGCCTATTTCGATGTCGAAGAAAAGAATGCGCTGATTTCAGACTCATCCAACATCCAGTCGCAAAGCGGCAAGCGCACCAACAAAGGCGTGGAACTGCAGGGTGATTTCAACCTGACATCCAATACCGCGCTGAAAGTCTCGTATACGCACAACCATTCGCGTCAGGATATCAGCGCCGACCAAACCGTCCGTACGCCGCTGATTCCCAAGCACCAGGCCAGCCTCTGGGTCAGCCACCGCTTCAGCCTGCCAAACAGCAACCCACTAACAGTGGCGGCCGGTGTGCGCTACAACGGCTCGACCGAAGACGAACGCTATTACCCCGGCGAGACCATCTCCAGCCATACTCTGGTGGACATGATGATGAACTACAAGTTCAACCACAGTTGGGCACTGCAACTGAACGCCCGCAACCTCACCGACAAGACCTACGTGGCCGGTTGTGACTTTTACTGCTATTACGGCGGCGGCAGAACAGTCGACCTGCAGCTTCAGTACCAGTGGTAGCATCACCAGCGCGTTGGACTCTGCAAGGCCTCTTCACCGTAGCCTTGCTGGGTATCACCGCCGGTGTCCAAATGAGCGATATGGGCCTGCAGGCCATATCGCTTTCCGCCATTCAGCGAACCTTTGACGTGAGCGATGCCTCTGTGGGTGCGCTGCAAGGACTGGCCGGCGTTCTCGTTGGAAGCGCACTCGCCATACCGCTGGCGCGTTTCGCAGATAAGTTCCCCCGCAAGCGGGTGCTGCTGTGCCTTATCCTGGCATCCACCGCCATGATGGTCTTGAGCGCGTTCGCCCCCAATTTTCCGCTGTTTTTCATCGGCCGCTCGGCGGCCGGCATCACCGAATTTGCCATGGTGCCGTTGGTATACTCTATGATTCCCGATCTCGCCCCTGAACGGCACCGCGTGATCGCCAACCTGAGTTTTGCCGCCTTGATGGCGGCCGGCGCCAGCGGCGGGTTTTACTTTGCCGGCAGCCTACTTTCCACCGCTCCCGATCTGATCCCACTGGCCATCGAGCCATGGCGCAACGCATTCCTGCTGCTTTCCTTCGCGGGCCTGCCACTCCTGCTGCTCGCCACGCTGACAGTCGACCCTCCCAGGCACATTCAGGCATCGGAACTCGCGGCCAACAAGTCACTGATATTATTTCTGCGGCAGCGCTGGCAGGCCATTGGTCTTTTCATCGGCACGGCGGGTTGCCTGGTGATTGCCGTACAGGCGTTCAACCAGCTGATTTCTCTGGCTCTGGAACGCAGATTCGATGCCCTCCCGGGCAATATCGGCCATGCCATGGGGCTCATCGTATTGATGGCTGCCGCGGGATGCCTGCCCGTAGCCGGCCTGCTCGACCGCGTACTGGCACGGCGGCTTGGCCGGGCGGCACGCCCGTTGATCATGGGCATGTGCGCACTGATTGCGGTGTCCATAGTGCTGCCGCTGGCCGCCATGGGAACACTCGACCGCGCCCTTGTCGTCGTGGGCGTCATTCTGTTCGCGACCAGCACGGCCAATGCGCTGGTTCCCACTATGCTGCAAGATCTCACGCCTGCCTCCCTGAGGGCGCGCAGCTTCGCGCTATGGAGTTTTGTCGTTTCGGTCTTTGGTGCCTGCGGCCCCTTGCTGGCAGGCCTGTTTTCAGACTGGATGTTCGATGGGCATTTACTGAACGCGATCATCTTCACCGCCATCCCGGCGCTATTGATATCGGTATATTGCGCAATACGATCTTTTTTGCACACATACAAAGAGCAAACGCTGACGGCCAAAGAACCGGCCTGACTCGATCTCAGGACGCTGCTGCGTCCGCGCCGCCGATTGCATGCCGGGCAAAAGCCCAGAACAGCGCCGCCTGTGCGAGCTCGCTGTTTATATCGTCACTTTCCTGATGGCCGCTATCCGGGTTCAAAACCAGCACGGCCGGTTTGCCGCCGGTGGAATGATGGCGAATGTTTGCCACGAGTTTTGCCGGTTCCCAGTAAGGAACGCGGTCATCCTTCAGGCCGGCCGTGCATAGCACAGGCGGGTAGGCTGCCTGTCTTACATTTTCGTAAGGCGAGATTTCGGCAATATAGTCGTAAGCCTGGGGATCGGAAAGCGGATCGCCCCAATCCGGGCGCAGCAGGGGTACCAGGGGGTGGTCGGCTTCGCTCATGGTGTTGAGCATGTCGACAAAAGGCACCTGGGCGATCACGCCGGCCCACAATGCCGGTTCGATATTCAAGGCGCCGCAAACCAGCAAGCCGCCGGCCGAAACACCATGGGCCACAATCTTGCCGGGCGCCGCATAAGCAATATCCTGCAAGTGCCGCGCACAAGCGATAAAATCGGTCATCGAGTTGCGCTTGTGCTCGCGGCAGCCGCCCTGATACCAGCGCCGGCCCTTTTCCGATCCGCCGCGGACATGCGCAATGGCGTAGCGAAAACCGCTGTCCACCAATACCGTCGCCGGCAGGGAAAAGCATGGCTCGCAAGATATGCCATAGGCGCCATACCCCGTGAGCAACAAAGGCAGCGGTGTATCCCCCCGGGCACTTGCCGGGGACAGCACGGTGATGGGAATGGTTTCTCCGTCGCTTGCCCGGGCGTGCAGGCGCTCAAGGCGATAAGCCGCGGGGTCAAAACCGCTCAGGTCTTTCCGCCCCACCACGCGGCATTCGCCGCTGGAAAAGCTGATATCCATCCAGCGCGGCGGACTGGCTGGCGTCTGGTGCACGATGCGCACTTGCCCGGCATCGTACGACTGCGAAGGCGCGAGCTCGATGGTGTAAGCAGGCTCGTTGAAATCGATGGCCGTTTCCCTTCCGTCGGGATACATCAGCACGAGGCGATGCAGGCTGTCCACACGCTCAAGCCGGACAAGCGCATCGGCAAAAGGCAGGACGGCAATGATGGAAATACCTGAACGATGCGGCACCCACTCGCGCTGCACGGCAAAATGATGGAGGTCAATTTCCAGCAGCTTGCGGTCCGGGGCGCCCTCCGCATCGGTCAACATCAGCAGCGTGCCATTCCATTCATTGACTTCATAGCGGATACCACGCTGGCGCGGCCGCACAAGCCGGGGCAAAACGGTGTCAGCCCCGGGGGCAATCAAATAGACCTCGCTCACGTCGGGGCCGGCAAGCGTCAGCATGACAAAACCGTTGGCTGCCGTGCGGGCGACCTGCATGAAAATGGCTGGATCATGCTCTTCATAGACCAGCACTGCCTCGCCCCCCTCGACAGGCGAGCGATACAGGCGGGTTGGCCGGCTGCACGCGTCACGCCAAATCCAGAACAGGTAGCGCGACGAAGGGCAGAACGTGAAACCGCCATAGCCAAAGGCATCAGCCTGCGCCACCGTACGGACCAGACCGCTGTTCATATCGAGGACGCAAATACGGTGGCGATCATCCCCGCGCACGTCCTCCGCCCACGCAAAGTAGCGGTCGTCAAGACTGGGCTGGTGATCGGTGGCACGATAATAAGCGCAGCCGCTGGCGCGCTCGGACTCATCGAACAGCATCTGCGTGTGTCCGTCCGGCCCCACACGGGAAAAGACCCTGTGCGCGTGGCCGGCGGGTAGTGTGAAATCGTAGTGCCAGCCCCGGGACGAGGCAGGCAAGGAAACACTGAACCCCGACGCTCTCTGCATCATGCACTCGTAAAAGTGCTCGACGTCAGCCGTCAGCGGACGCAGAATATCCTGCGCGTACTGCATCTCGGCCTCGATATGCCCGCGCAGCCCCGGAGGCAACAGATCAAGCGTGCGCGAGCCGGATGGCGGAATGAACTTCATCCACGCATAGGGATCGACCCGCACTCGCCCCAATTGCCGGATCTCCTGGTTTTCGCGTCGCGGCGTGGGCGGTGTAATTTCAGGCCAAGGGGTGGCGGGCCCGGATGACGAGGCAAGGGACATGGATTTGAATGAACAGCAATTGAAGTGTGAAGACCGTATTGCGGGGAATCAAGTATAGGCGTCTTCTTCAGAAATGTAGCACGTCCCTGGCAAGCCCTATTGCCGCAACCGTTCAAGGCGATCAGGAAGCGGAATCCGGGGGCAGGTATCGCATAAGAAGCCATCATGCCGCTTGTAGACCAGGCAGCAAATTTTACGTTCCATGGCAAGATGCTCGGCTCCCGCATTATCGCGATATCGAAGAAAGCCCCCCGCTCCACGCAGACCCAAGGATTCCAGCCATCGCCCACCCCACGCCACAGCGTCGTCAATGGACCAGTCTGGCCGCAGGGCCATGATGCGTAGCACGGCAGCCGTCACATAGTCGGCCTGCAGCCGGCCAGCAGCCTTGCGATGCAAGCCGATGGTTGTCGCGCAGGTATCGAGCAGCGCGCCCGCAGCGTCCCGCAAGGGGGTTGCCGCCATATTGAACAACTCATCTTCATCACCTTCGAATGGCGCATGATCGGCGATCCGGCAGCCCCAAACCATGCAGGCAGTGGCGCGCTGACTGATGCATTCCATCCGTATGCTCGTGTGGCTCAAATGGATGCCGGCCAATGTCAGATAGACGGGTTGCCACACTAGCAGCCCCCAAGTACGAAAGGCCCAGTAGTGCCTGCCGGCCTCGGGATAGGCATCAGCCAGCGATCCGGCGAGCCAGCCCACCTGTTGTGCAGACGTTTGAGCCCAGGGTGTATCGACCTGCGACACAATGTCCAGCGGCCAGCCGGGCATGACTGACCGCACGCTACTTGTGAAATTTTCAAGGCGGGGATTCATTTGACAGCGGATATGCGAGCGGCTCCAGAATTGGAATTCAGATAGCCGGATTGATCCAAGGCGGCACCTATACCGATGCCACCGCGCGCATGAAAGCGGCGATTTTCTGTGCCGACTTGATTCCCGGGGAGTCTTCGACACCGCTGCTGACATCCACCGCATAAGGCCGCAGGTCTTTGAGGGACTGCGCCACAGTGTCGGCCTTGAGGCCGCCCGCCAGGACCAGGGGCCGGCTGTCGGCTGCCTGCCGGACCGCGCTCAGAAGCTCGGCATCAAATGCCAGACCACTGCCACCATAGCCCGCGCTAAAACTGTCGAACAGCCAGGCGCTGGCCGATTGATACTGCCGGCAGGTCGACAGCACCTGCTCGGCACTGTCCAGGCCAGGGCCGCCGATGCGAAAGGCGCGCATATAGCGCCGCTTGAAGCTTGCGCAATATGCCGCCGACTCGTCTCCGTGGAACTGCAATAGGTCGGGCTGCACGCGCTCGATCACTTCGTGGACTTCTTGTTCGGGTGCATTCACGAACAAGGCCACGACGCTGACAAAGGCCGGCACCGCCTGGCGCAGCGCCATGGCCTGTTCAAGACTGACGGCACGCTTGCTTGGCCGGTAGAACACCAGGCCGACCGCGTCGGCACCCGCGCCCACCGCCGCGTCGACGTCCTGCGGACGAGTCAGCCCGCAAATCTTGACGCGGGTGCGTTGCGTTATGGACGAGGTTGCCGTCATTGCCATCTACCTGAACGCCGCGCCGGGATCGTCCTGCTGGCCCGCACCGGCGTCGCCTGGCCCACCAAAACTGCCAGCCCCGTATGAGTCGGAACCATAGACATTTTCGGTGCCGAAGGAGATGGAATCGGGATCAAGCATGACCGTGTCATGTTTGTAGTGCATGACCATTCCCGGGAACACCATGACCGCCGCCACCATCAGCAGCTGTATGCAGATAAAGGGAATGGAACCCCAGTAGATCTGGCCGGTGGTCACTTTGGGGATGAGCTTGCCCGTTACCCTGTCGCGATAGTCGTCCTTGGGAGCGACTGAACGCAAATAGAACAGGGCAAACCCGAAGGGTGGATGCACGAACGAGGTTTGCATGTTGACCGCCAGGAGCACGCCGAACCAGATCAGGTCTATGCCCATTTTTTCGGCCACCGGCCCCAGCAGCGGCACTATGATGAAGGCCAGCTCGAAGAAATCGAGAAAGAAGGCCAGGAAAAAAGTGAGCAGGCTGACAACAATCAGGAAGCCCCATTCGCCGCCGGGCAGCCCTACAAGCAGATGCTCGACCCAGACATCGCCGTTGATGCCCCGGAAGCTCAGGCTGAAGACCGTGGAGCCCACCAGAATGAATACGACGAAGCACGACAGCTTGGTGGTGGTGTCCATGGCCTGCTTGAGCAAGGCAAAGGAAAAGCGGCCGCGTGAAACAGCCATGACCAGCGCGCCAACAGCACCCATTGCCCCGCCTTCTGTGGGTGTGGCCACGCCAATGAAGATGGTGCCCAGGACCAGGAATATCAGGAACAGTGGCGGAATCATCACGAAGGTGACCCGCTCGGCGATGGGAGACAGCAGCCCCAGGCGCAGCCCCTTGTTGATCAGGGCGATGGCCAGCGCGGTGATCCCCCACGCCATCATGCTAATGACGACACGTTCGTCGACAGGCACCTGGGTATGCTCGCTGAAGTAGTACTGCGTGGCAAAATAGGAAACCGTCGACGCGACTATGGTCAGCATCAGCAGCGAACGCAGGCCGCGGCTGCCATCGGGCCTGTCGTAGATGCGCGCCTCTTTGGGCAAGGCGGGAGCGCTGGAAGGCTTGAGCAGCGACACGATGACGACATAGACGATGTAGGCTCCCGCCAGCAGCAGGCCGGGCACCATGGCGCCGCGATACATGTCGCCGATGGAACGGCCCAACTGGTCGGCCAGGATGATAAGCACCAGCGACGGCGGAATGATTTGCGACAGGGTGCCCGACGCCGCAATCACCCCGGTGGCCAGGCGCCGGTCATACCCGTAGCGCAGCATGATGGGCAGCGAAATCAGCCCCATGGAAATCACCGAGGCCGATACAACGCCGGTAGTGGCGGCCAGCATGGCGCCCACCAGGACCACGGCAATGGCCAGCCCGCCCCGGATCGGTCCGAATAGCTGGCCCACGGTTTCAAGCAGGTCTTCCGCCATGCCCGATCGTTCAAGAATCAGGCCCATGAGCGTAAAGAACGGCACCGCCAGCAGGGTATCGTTGGCGACAATGCCGAACACGCGCTGCGGAAGGGCCTGGAACAGCGCCGGTTGCATCAGCCCCAGTTCGATGGCCACCAGTCCATACAAAATACCATTGGCCGCCAGTGAAAAGGCCACAGGAAAACCAAGCAGCAGGAACACGATCAGGTTGATGAACATGATCGGCGCAAGGTTGTCGATGAAAAACTCCATGATTAACGACCCTTGCCTGTTGTTGTGATGTTGTCCGCAAGCTGCTTATCAAGCTCGGCCTGCCTGAGGATCTCTTCGGCGAGCTCTTCTTCAGCGGTCTTTCCGACTGGTCTTGCCAATGGATCGGGGCAGGCGCCGCGCAGGAACCCTATGCATTTGATCAACTGCGAGAAACCGGCAAGGATCAGCAGGAAGAAACCGACAGGAATCAGCAGCTTGACCGGCCAACGAATAAGGCCGCCCGTATTGGACGACAGTTCGTGCAGGACATATGAATCGTAGAAATACGGCAGCGACAGCCAGAAGATCAGCATGCAGGCAGGGAACAGGAAGAAAATGATCCCGAAGATTTCTATGCATATCTGGGTGCGCCGCGAAAATTTTTGCGCCAGAACGTCGACCCGCACATGTTCGTTGCGCAAAAAGGTATAGCCCGCCGCCAGCAGGAAAATGGCGCCAAACAAATACCACTGCAATTCAAGCCAGGCGTTGGAGCTGACGCTGAACAGCTTGCGCACCACCGCGTTGGTGGCGCTGACAAGGACGACGACCAGGGTCAGCCATATAACAATTTTGCCAACCCTTGTATTGATGTTGTCGATGACGTTGGCGATAGAAAGGAGGAATTTCATGGGTCCCATTGAGCAAGGGTGGCGAAAAGAGCGACTAACTCCATTTCTACCTCAATCGTGAACTGTGTCGGCTTCGCTTGCCGTACAAATGTACTGTCTACGCTTCGCCTTCGTGTTCACAATTGCGTTGAAATGGAATAAGGGCATGAGCGGCGCTTACGCCTTGAGCACACAAAACCGAAGAAGTATAAACGATGCGTGCCGGTTCGAAACGGGATGTATTCTAGCTCATCCGCCTGCGACTGGCTGTTGGTACATGCCCGCAGTCAGCGGGCGGGCCATGCCAGTCCAGTGTGCGATGACAGGGCAGCATCCTTATCCGGACACGGCAATTCATATTCCCCCGGATACTCGACACCCGACAGATACAGGCCCGACGGCGCAAACGTGGGTGCCGCCCTGCGGCGATCGCGCTGCGCCAGCAGCTCGTCTATCCATACAGGCTCCTGCCTGCCCTGCCCTATATAAAGAATCGCACCCATCAAGTTCCGGATCATGTGATGCAGAAAGGCATTGGCCTGAAACTTGAACAGAAAAAAATCACCCTGCCGCACAACGTCGGCCCTGCTTAGCGTGCGGATGGGGCTGGCCGCCTGGCACTGGGACGAGCGAAAACTGCTGAAATCATGTTCCCCGACCAGCCGTTGCGCCGCGTCGCGCATGCGGTCCAGATCAAGAGGATGATATACCCAGCCCACCCGCCCATGCATCAGCGGCGAATGCACCCTGGTATTGCGCACCACATAGACGTAGGTGCGCGACAAGGCTGAAAATCGGGCATGAAAGCTTTCCGGCACGGGGCAGGCCCACTGCACGGCGATGCTATCGGGCAGCAAGGCATTCAGGCCCCGCACCCACGACTCAAGACGCCGCTCGGCAGGAGTGTCAAGATGAACCACCTGTCCCAGGGCGTGTACGCCGGTATCGGTACGGCCGGCACAAATCGTACCGACGGGGTGATTCAGAAAGCCGGCCAGCGCGGCCTCCAGGGTGTCCTGTATTGTCAGGCCGCCCGGCTGCGTCTGCCAGCCCTGCCAGCAAGCGCCATCATAGGCCAGGCCCAGCGCCATCCTTGGCATGGCGCTTAATGCGTATCGGGACGCGAACGGGCGGGCGGCTCCTGCTCCAGATCAAGGTTGATTTGCTCGAGCTTTTCCTTGACCATCGCTTCAGTAATCGGGCCGGTGTTGCCTGGACGGCCCTCATCGCGGGCGGCATTGGCCCGGCGCAGCAGCCATGCAATGATCAATACGATAAATGCCAGCAGGCCGGTGATCACACCCAGCATATGCTCTTGGAACCACGACACGGATTGTTCTGCCTTTGTTGAAATGGATTCGGCGGTATCAGCGGCCCGGTCCGCATCGGGCGATGCACTGCCTTGAGCGCCGCCGGCCGCAGCAGCACCCGTGCCCGCCGTGCCATTCGCCGCTGAGTCACCTGCTGCTGTGCCGTTTGCTGCTGTGCCATTTGCTGCTGGGCCACCTGCTGCTGCGCCACCTGCTGCTGCGCCACCTGCTGCTGCGTCACCTGCTGCTGTGCCACCTGCCGCTGTGCCACCTGCTGCTGTGCCACCTGCTGCTGTGCCACCTGCTGCTGAGTCACCTGCTGCTGAGTCACCTGCTGCTGAGTCACCTGCTGCTGAGTCACCTGCTGCTGAGTCACCTGCTGCTGAG
>JBATWU010000087.1:0-36735 GCA_049672825.1 Pusillimonas sp. | reverse complement strand
GGCCCCAGGCGCGCGCGCAACAGATCGAGCAGCCGGTGTTCCTGGCGCAGCCATTGCGTGGGTTCGGGAAAGAGACCGGCGCTGGCGGCGGGGCGGGCCATGGCATCGGTGACGCGCAGTTCCAGGGCGATGACCGGCGCGCACAGCACCAGAGCCTGCAACTGCTCTTTCAGTACAGGGTAAAAATCGCCAGGCAGCCAGGCGCCGCTGGACAGGCGCAAGGCCAATGGCGTGGGCGGCCGCGCATGCCGGCCTTTCTCGTGATGAAGGCGGAATTGCAAGCAATGGGCGGCCTTTTGACGTGCCTGCAGCCATCCGCATAATTGTTCTATGAGCCGGCCCGCAACCGCCATGATGGCGTGGCTGTATTCCAGCCGCTCGATCAGGTCCAGGCGCCGGGAAAAGGCGTCGGGCGCCTGGAACCAGGTGAAGTAGTGCGCGGTATTGCCGTAGGCGGCATCCAGTTCTTGCAACAGCAGGGGGCTGCTGCGCTGTTGCAGGCCTGCCCGGGGCAGGCTGCGCAGTTGCGCCAGCGTATGGCAGCCCACGCTGTCGAGCCACTGCGCGTGGGTGCGGGCGGCAGGCAGCGCCTGGATGGGGAGGGGTTGCAGGCGGCGGCGCAGCGTTTCAAGGCTCAGGCAGCGGCGCAATGGACTGTCGGCCTGGCTGGCCAGGATCCAGGCGCCCAGCGCCGTGGGCGCCATGCCCGTGCGGGCGTTGACCTGCATATGCTCAAGCGTGCGGCGCAGCCGCTCGAGCAGTGCGCGCGGGCCGTTGAACAGGCTCAGGCTGGCGCCCACGTCCAGCAAGATCGAGTGTTCCTGGTATAGCGCCACATTGGGCGTGTACTGGAGCAGGCACAAGGCCAGGTCGTGCATGTATTGGCGCCCGGCGTCGGGAAGGTCGGCCGCCAGCCGGATACGGGGAGTCAGGCCCAGGACCGAGCCGGACTTCATGCCGGGGCGGATGCCCAGCGTGTATGCCTGTGGCGTGCAGGCGCACACCCGGTCTTGCCGCAGCACGGCTGCCAGGGGGGCATTAGCCTGCCACTGCGGAAAACAGACGTCCAGGCTGAGCGTGGGCAGATATAGGCTGATCCAGAGCGGCATGATGAATGCTTGCGCCCGCCGTGACGCGGGTAAAAGGAAAGGTGACCAGTATGGGGTGCGTGGGACAGGGGCCGCGACGCTTGGCGATGAAGACTTCCAGGCCGCCGGCATTGGGCCGCAGGCGCAGGCGCAAGGGCGCGGCACTGGTTTGTTGCGCCGCGGAATACGGGCGCTGCAGGAAAAGCAGTGTTTCAGTTTGCTGGGCGGCCAGATGCAGGCGGCGCAGGGCGGGCAGGCGGATGGAGTCGGCCCAGCATACGACGGCGGAGCAGGCGTTGTGCCTGAGAATTTGCTCGGTGGCCCACAAGGTGTCGCTGCAGGTTTGCGGCCTGATCCACAGCAGGCGATGCTGCTGCAGCCGCCAGTTGCGCCAGCAATGGAAATAAGGCGAATAAGGCGGATTGACCAGGGCGATGCTGCGCTTGCTGTCCAGCCTGGCCAATGCCGGATGGAGCAGTGACATTTCGCCGACACCCGGCTGGCTGGGCAGGATTTCGATGAGCGAACCCAGTGGCCAGCCCCGATCGGGAAGCTCGTTGTCGAGTTGGGGAAAGCCGGTGGACATGGCGTTGTGGCGCGTGCATGCAAGCTGGGTGGCCCGCCACAGGGCGGGATGGATGCGTTCGGGATGCTGCAGGCTGAATGGACGGGCGGTGGTAGCCATGTAGAACCAACATTACTGTATATATATACAGTTAATATAGCTCAAAATAGGCTGGGCCGCTTATCTGGCGTACAATTTTTCCACTGTCATAAGCCTGCTCCATCTGGGGGTGTCCACCGCATGGCGACCAAGCCTGTTTTTCCCGAACCTTTTGTTTTTGTACCGATGCAAGGCAGGCCGCAACTGCTTTTCGTCCTGCTGCATGGCGAGTCGGCCGATCCCGAGCAACTGCTGCCCCTGGCCGATGCCATCAAGCGGGCGTTTCCTCAGTCCATGGTGGTGCTGCCCTACGCCTTCGAGCCCGTGAACGCCAGTCAAGACCCCGAATCGGCAGCCAGCGAAAACCGGCAGGGCTACCACTGGGTGGATTCGTCGGCCTCCGATGGCGGCCAGTACCCGGAGCGCGTCGCCCGGAAACTGCCCGCGCTGATCCGGCAAATACAGCAATTTCAGCATCAATACGGCTTGTCGGGCCAGCAGACCGCGCTGGCCGGTTTCTCGCAGGGTGCCTCCATGGCGCTGGAGGCCTGTCACGCCCAGCCTGATCTGGCTGGCCGTGTCCTGGCTTTTTCCGGTCTGTACGCCACGCCGCCCACCAAGCTGCCGCCGGCCACCATGCTGCATTTTTTCCATGGCGCCAACGACAGCCAGGTATCGGTGGACGAGGTCGAGTCGACGCTGGTTCGACTGGGCGAGCTGCAGGCCGACGCTACGCTCGATGTCGCGTCACGAGTGGGGCATGAACTGCATCAAGCCCTGATCGAGCAGGCCATCGTGCGCTTGCAAACCTGTGTTCCCCTGCGCAGCTGGGAAGCGGCGCTGAGCGATCTGGAAGCGCGGGCGCAAGACGGTGCGCAAGAAGGCGGAGCCGGGCAGGCGGGTCAGGGCAGAACGTTGCACTGACAGGCGCTCCGAGGCCGGCTATGCCGGCTGTTCCACCTGGAAGGGCCAATCGTGGCGCCGCAATGGCGTGCCGGCGGCGTCGTAGCTGATTTCGCTGAAGACCGCCCGGCCGCTGGCATGCAGCGCAATAACGGTCGAACAGCGCGTGCCGTACTCCGGGCTCACAATAAACGGGCTGCTGAGCAGGCGCTCGCGCTCCAGCGACAGGCCGGTGCTGGGCAGGGTGTGGTCCTGGGCGGGCGTATTGTCTTTAAGAATATCGAAAACGGGTGTCAGCGACTGTTCCAGGCGCTCCAGCGGAAAGGCGTCCAGCGCCAGGCGCAGCCGCTCGGCCTTGGGCCAGCGTGTATTCAGCAAGTGGTTGGAAAGAATATAGCGGCCCGGCGCCAGTTCGGCTGGAGCGGACTGGCCGTCGCGGTTGCTTGTGTAGCAGCTTGCGCCCAGATCGCCGATGATCAGGTTGAAGCCGTTATAGCCGGCGCCTTCGGCATGCACCCGGCGCGCATAGGTCTGCGGCGCATCGTGGCCGGTCAGGTACTGGCTGACCAGTTGGCCGCGCGAAGGCGCGTTGGCGATAAGGTGGGACGGGTCGCGGTAGTTGGTGATGAGCGCAAACCGCCCCTGGCGTGTCATGCCCAGCCAGCCTCCATGTGCCTGGCAGTCTATGCCGGCGATGACATCGGGGTGTCCGGCCCAGGGCGCCGCGGGCAGGCAGGGGCGATTGTGAAATTCGTCGCGATTGGCGGCAATGAACAAGGGCCAGTCGGGATGTGCGGCAATGGCCAGGTAGGCAATACACATAACAGCGGAAGACGGTCGAAGAGGGTCAAGGGCATGATTGTAGACTTCCGGGGCGCGCCCCGGGCATGCATGCTCCCGGCTTCGCCCGGCCCAAGCAATCAGAGCATGGCGAGATTGCTTTCGTTTTCGACCAGGGTGCGGATACGCACCGCATCGCCGATGCGAGAATAGCGGCCGCTGGAATTGAGCAGGACGATGGCGACATCGCGCTGGTCGATGCGGGTCAGCATCACCAGGCATTCACCGGCTTCGTTGATGAATCCGGTCTTGGATACTTGGATGTCCCATTTGGCGTTGCTGACCAGCCGGTTGGTGTTGTTATACACCAGTTGGCGGCCTCGTCCGACGGTGATTTCGTATTTGTCGTCGGTGGTGTAGCGCTGAATGAGTTTTTGCTGGCTGGTGGCCCGCAGCAGCTTGACCAGATCGCGCGGGGTGGAAACATTATCGCTGGACAGGCCGGTGGGCTCGACGAAATGCGTATTGCGCATGCCCAGCGCGCGGGCCTTGTCGTTCATGGCGCGCACAAAGGCAGGCATGCCGCCCGGATAGTAGCGGCCCAGCGCATGGGCGGCGCGATTCTCGGACGACATCAAGGCCAGGTGCAGCATATCGGCCCGGCTCAGTTCCGTGCCCACAGCCAGGCGCGAGCGGGAATGACGCAGGCGATCGACGTCGGCGTCCGCGATGGTCAGCTTTTCTTCCATGGGCAGGCCCGCCTCGGCCACCACCAGGGCGGTCATGAGCTTGGAAATCGAGGCAATGGGGCGGACCTCGTCGCTGTTTTTATCGTACAGCACATCGAAGCTTTCCAGGTCTTGCACGAAGGCGACTTCGGAATGCAGTGCAGCCTGGCTGGTCAGGGGCGCGATGCCAGTTGCTTTGGCCGACGGCCGATGCACAATGATGTCGTTGTCCTGCGGGCTGGAATTACGCACGCCGACACGTATTCTGCCGCCCGGCGCGTCGCCGCTGGTGTAGCTGACGGGCTGCAGGTTCTGGCGCTTGACGATGCGGGTTTGATGCGTATCGGCCTGGGCAGTGGCGGCTTGCGGCGCGGCCCCGGGGCTGGCCTGCGCGGGCAGGCTCAGACTGGCGGCCAGCGCAAGCACAGGCGTTATCGACAGCAGCAAACGGCGGGAACGTGGTGGATTCCAGGTAAAAGGCATGGCCGGCCCATCAATGTATTTTTGATTCGACAGATAGTATCAGAAAAAAGTAGAGTTATATTAGATAGTTACAAGATTAATTTAAGTTTTTTTTTAAGTCTGCTGCGTAAGCCGCGAGCATTTCAAGGATTTACTGTATCCATATACAGTAAAACAGGCCGCTCCACGCATATCGCGGAGCGGCCTGTTTTGAATATGACGGTGGAACCGCCTGGATGGTTGCGGCGTTCGGGTTGCCGGCGGAGCCGAAGCCGATCACCCGATCGCGTCGCGCCCCATCGTTTCTAGTTGACAGTGATATTGGCCTTCTTGATGACTTCGGCGAATCGCCTGGTGTCGTTGTCGATCTGGGCGGCCATGTCCTGGCGCGAATTGCCTATGGGTTCGGCGCCGATCTTGGCCATTCTGTCGCCAAAATCGGGCGACTTGATGATCTTGGCCATTTCCGTGTTCAGCTTGTCCAGGATGTCGGCTGGCGTGCCGGCGGGCGCCAGTATGCCGAACCAGGTGCCCAGGTCGAAGTCGTGCATGCCCGACTCGTTCAACGTGGGTGTGTCGGGCAGCGCCGACGAGCGGCCGGCCGTGGTCACGGCCAGGGCGCGCAGCTTGCCGGCCTGGATGTGAGGCAGGACGGGTGTGATGGTATCGAAGGACATGGCCACTTGGCCGCCGATCAGATCGGTGGTCAAGGGGCCGCTGCCCTTGTAGGGAACGTGCAGCAGTTCGATGCCGTTCTGCATGGCGAACTGCGTGCCGATCAGATGCTGCAAGGTGCCGTAGCCGTTGGAGCCGTAGGGAAGGCTGGTCGCCGATTTTTTTGCAATCTCGACCAGCTCGGCGGGTGTGCTGGCCTGGGTGTTGGCCGCGTTGATCACCAGGACATTGGGAACCAGGGCCACGGTGGTGACCGGCTCGAAACTCTTCTGGAAATCGTAGGACAGGTTCTTGTAGACGCTGGTGGCGATGGTGTGATGAACGGCGCCCATCAGCAGCGTGTAGCCGTCGGGCTTGGCACGCGCGACAAGATCGGCGCCCAGCGTTGCGCCGGCGCCGGGCTTGTTTTCAACGATGACCGTCTGCCCCAGGGATTTGGACAGCTCATCGCCGAGGGCGCGCGCCAGCACGTCGGTTGTGCCACCGGCGGCAAAGGGAACGACCAGGCTGATTGGTTTTTCGGGCCAGGACTGCGCCATGGCCACGGACGTGGACAGCGCCAGCGCGCCGGCGCCCGCCGCCGAGAGCCTGGCGATTTTGCCCGCCAGGACTTTTATTTTGCTTTTTTGCATGTTGTCTCCTTGGTTTTATATGAGCGCCGCAGGCGCCTTGATGCCGCTGTGGGTCAGGCTTGTGCGATTTGATCGCACATTGCCCGGGTGACCTGGGCGGTTGTTGCGTTCCCGCCCAGATCGCCGGTATGCAATTCGCTACGGGAGGTAATGTGTTCCAGGGCACGCATGACGCGCTGGGCGGCGGCCGTTTCGCCCAAGTGCTCCAGCAGCATGACGACCGACCAGAAGGTGCCGACGGGATTGGCCAGGCCCTTGCCCATGATGTCGAAGGCCGAGCCGTGAATGGGCTCGAACATGGACGGGTAGCGCCTTTCCGGGTCGATATTGCCGGTGGGCGCGATGCCCAGGCTGCCGGCCAGCGCCGCCGCCAGATCGCTCAGGATGTCGGCATGCAGATTGGTGGCGACGATGGTGTCCATCGACGCGGGGCGGTTCACCATGCGGGCGGTGGCGGCGTCGACCAGTTCCTTGTCCCAACTGACATCGGGGAATTCCGCCGACACCTGCTTGGCGATTTCGTCCCACATGACCATGGCATGGCGCTGCGCATTGGACTTGGTGATGACGGTAAGCAGCTTGCGGGGACGCGATTGCGCAAGCCGGAAGGCAAAGCGCAATATGCGTTCGACGCCGGCGCGCGTCATGATGGAAACATCGGTGGCCGCTTCGATGGGATGTCCCTGGTGTACGCGTCCGCCCACGCCCGAGTATTCGCCTTCCGAGTTTTCGCGGACGATGACCCAGTCGAGATCGCCGATGGCGCAGCGCTTGAGCGGCGCATCGATTCCCGGAAGGATGCGGGTGGGCCGGACATTGGCGTATTGGTCGAAACCCTGGCAGATCTTCAGGCGCAGTCCCCAAAGCGTGATATGGTCGGGAATGTCGGGATCGCCGGCGGAGCCGAAAAGAATGGCGTCCTTGTCGCGCAGGGCGTCCAGCCCATCTTCGGGCATCATGACGCCGTGCTTGCGGTAGTAGTCGCCGCCCCAGTCGAAATCCTCGAACTCGAACGCGAAAGAACCGTCGGCTTGCGCCAATGCCTGCAGCAGTTCCCGGCCCGCGGGTATGACTTCCTTGCCTATGCCGTCGCCTGGGATGGTGGCGATCCGATATGTTTTCATCCTGTGTTCCTCATGCAGTGCTTGACTTTGCTTGAACTATAGGAGCAATCCGGACCAAAATAAGAGGCCGGCGGTGAAACCATCGTTAACCTGAATTCAATAATCAAGAGCCCGCCGGTCCATCAAAAAAATCCGCCCGCCATCAAAAAAACGGATTCTTCAACAAGACCTTTTTCATCAAATACTGCGCATGACTTCTGGCATCCATCCATCCGAACTGGCTTTCTTTTCCGTGCTGGCCTCATCCCCGGGGCTCGGCGCGGCGGCGCGCAGCCTGGGCATCACCACGCCGGCGGTCAGCAAGCGTCTTGCGCACATGGAAGCGCGGCTGGGGGTGCCGCTGGTCATACGCACCACCCGGCGCATGCGGCTGACGCCCGAAGGCGAAATCTACCTGGATCACGCGCGCCGCATCCTGGCTGAAATCGACGAGATGGAGCAGTTGCTGGCCGGCTCGGGCGCCGCGCCCAAGGGGATGTTGCGGGTCAACGCCTCGCCGGGCTTCGGGCGCAGTTATATTGCGCCCCTGATATCGCGCTTCATGCTCAAGTATCCGGACATGCAGGTCCAGTTGCAGCTATCCGTCGACCCGCCGGCATTCAGCAGCGATGCGTTCGATGTGGGTATACGTTTCGGCGAACCGCCGGATGGCCGCATCATTGCCCGGCGCCTTGCGCCCAATCGCAGGCTGCTGTGCGCTTCGCCTGCTTATCTGGCCCGCCACCCGGCGCCGTGCGCTCCCAAGGATCTTGAAAAGCACAGTTGCATCAGCATAGAGCAGGGCGACGAGGCCTACGGCGTCTGGCGGCTGACCACCGAAAGCCAGGGCGCCAGAACGACCGAGGTCGTGCGTGTACATGGCGCGCTCAGCACCAACGACGGGGAAACGGCGGTGAATTGGGCGCTGGACGGCCATGGCATTCTGATGCGCGCGGAATGGGATATCTCACGCTATCTGGACAGCGGGCGCCTGGTGCAGGTGTTGCACGATTACCAGACGCCCGACGCCGACATCTACGCGACTTATCTGCAAAAACACCAGCTTTCTACCCGCGTGACGGCCTTCGTGGATTTTGTGGCGCTGTCGTTTCACGGCCAGGCGCGCGGCTGATGGCGGCTGTCAGGGGCGCGTAGCGGGCAGCCTGGCCCCATGCGCCACCGGCGCCGGGCCGTTCGCCTTCATGTGGCCGCCGCCATGCCCGCGGGGCTGGGCCCCCGTCTGGCACGGTACAGCAGGAAGCCTATGATGCTGATGTTGAGCAGATTCCAGGCAATGCCATTGACGAAGGCGGCCTGGTATGATCCGCTGAGGTCGAAGATGGCGCCCGACATCCAGCCGCCCAGGGCCATGCCGAACAGAGTGGCCATCAGCACTGTGCCAACCCGGGCGCCGGCTTCTTTGGGAGTGAAATATTCGCGCACGATCAGGGCATAGGCGGGCACGATGCCGCCCTGGAACAGGCCGAACATCGCCGAGATCAGATAAAGTGAAACCAGGCCCTTGCTGGGCAGGAACATGAGCAGGGCGATGCCCTGGAGCACCGAGCCCAGCAGCAGCGTGCGCAACCCGCCGATATGGTCCGATATCCAGCCTGATGCCAGCCGGCTGACAATACCCAGGCCGAGCATGAGCGACAGCATCTCGGCGCCGCGCGCCGCGCCGAAACCCAGGTCGCCGCAATACGCCACGATATGCACTTGCGGCATGGCCATGGCCACGCAGCAGGCCACGCCCGCGATGCACAGCAGCGTCTGCAGCGTGGCGGGCGTAAAACCCAGAGGCCTGGCCGGGTCGAAACGGGCGGCCTCGAGGACGAACCGTTTTTGTGCCCTGGCCGGCTGGCTGGCGGCGCCGGTGGCGACGGATGGCGGGCGGCGGCGATACACCAGCGCCAGCGGCAGCATGGCAAGCAGGCAGAATACGCCGACACCCACATAGGTCTGGCGCCAGCCCACGCTGTCGATGAAGTGCTGCAGGATGGGCGGCCAGACCGCACCGGCCAGATAATTGCCGCTCATGCAGATGGCCAGCGCGATACCGCGCCGTCGTGTGAACCATTGGGAAGTGTCGGCCACCAGGGGCGCGAAGCTGGCGGCGGTGCCCAGCAGCCCGATCAGCAGGCCTTGCGCCAGATTGAACTGCCACAGCGTGCTGGCCGAACCGGCCCAGATGAAGCCTGCGCTCAGCCCCAGCGTACCCACCACAATGGGCACCAGCACGCCGAAGCGGTCCGACAGCCGGCCCATCAGGATGCCGCCCAGGCCGAAGCCCAGCATGGTTAGTGTGTAGGGCAGGGAAGCGTCGGAGCGGCTGATGCCGAATTCGGCCTGGATCTGCGGCAGCACGACGGTGACCGAATACATGCCCGAGCCGCCCAGGGTCATCAGCAGCAGGGAAACAACCAGCCTCATCCATGCATAGGGTGTTTCAGTGTCTTGGCGGGATTGGGCAATAGTCGTCATGAGCGGCATTGAATACGGTTAAAAAACGTTTTCCTCCAGGCTTTCGCGTTCGAGCATGTTCTGCACCGTATGGCGCGGCTGCGATTTGGCGGCGAACTGGCATTCGTGGTTCAGCTCCATGTGGCGGCAGCCGCTGAGCAAGGGACACCGCTGGAACAGTTCGCTGACCCAATCGACAAAAACACGGACTTTGGGCGAAAGATGCCTATTATGCAGGTATACGGCCGAGATGGGCATGGAGGGCGGCGTCAAATCCGTGAGGATTTCGCGCAGGGCGCCGGACTGCAGATGGGGCGCCACCATATAACGCGCCGGCTGGATCAGGCCGAAACCGTTCACGCCGCATTGCACGTAGGCCTCGGCATCGTTGACCGAAACGATGCTTTTGATGTCCACATTCGTGGCCTTGCCGTCGAGCATGAAGCTCCAGTCTATGACTTTACCGCTGCGCGCCGAAAAATAATGGACGGCGTAATGCCGGGCCAGGTCGTCTATGGCTTCGGGCACACCGTGGCGCTCGATGTACACAGGGGCCGCGCAGGTGATGCTTTCGAAGGTGCCTATGCGCTTGGCGACCATGCTCGAGTCATGCAGGTCGCCCACCCGTATGGCGCAGTCGACCGCTTCCTGCACCATATCGACGGGCCGGTCGCTCATGCCTATGGCCAGTTCGATATCGGGATAGCGGGTGTGGAATTCGCAGAGGGCGGGAATAAGGATCAGTCGCCCGATGGAAGGCGGCACATCGATGCGCAGGCGGCCCTTGGGTCCGCGCGTGACGTCGTGAAAAGAAGCCTCGGCGTCTTCGACGTCAGCCAGTATCCGCACGCAGCGTTCATAGTAGGACGCGCCGTCGGGCGTCAGGCTGAGCCGCCGCGTGGTGCGGTTCAACAGGCGCACCTGCAGCAATTTTTCCAGATTCTGGATGGTGGTGGTTACGCTGGCCCGAGGCAGCCCAAGGCTGTCGGCGGCGTGCGTAAAACTGTTGGCGTCGACGACGCGGGTAAACACCTGCATGGCCTGAAAGCGGTCCATAGCGACTCCCGAAAAGTGGGTGATCATGGCAGGCAGCGTTTGGGCGCTGCAATCTATTGTTCGGAATAAACGAATAGTGTTCGCAAAAAATCTGTATTTATCCGTTTTTCCAAAGAGTCAATAATACTCCCACTTTTCCGCAATTCATATCGCGTTCTTGCATCAAGGCAGCAATCCGGCAAAAACGCGCCACTCCAGGAATAACATCATGTTTTTATTGCGTAAACGATACGCCGTGGCGGCCGTTGCCGCGGCGTTTGTGGTTGGCGGCATCGTGGCCGTGCGCTCGCAGGCCGCTCCCGAGCCGCCCGGATCCCTGGCGGCGCAGGCGGTGGCGGTTGACGTGGCGACGGTGGCCAGCCGAAAGATCACCGACTGGCATGACTATTCCGGCCGGCTGGAGGCCGTCGACCGTGTCGAGATTCGTCCGCTCGTGTCCGGCACCTTGATGCAGGTGCATTTTACCGATGGCGCGCTGGTGGCGAAAGGCGATGTGCTGTTCACCATAGACAGACGTTCCTACCAGGCGGCCGTCGACCAGGCCCGCGCCCAGGTGGCGGCAACACGGGCCCGGGCGGCCTATACCGCCACCGACCTGGCCAGGAGCAAGCGCCTGCTGGCCGGCAATGCCATCGCCAAGCGCGATTACGACGAGAAGCGCAACGCCGCCCAGGAGGCCGCCGCCAACCTGCAGGCTGCCGAAGCCCTGCTGGCCGCCGCCGAGCTGGACCTCGAGCATACCCGGATCGTTGCGCCGATTTCCGGCCGAGTATCGCGTGCCGAAGTCACGGTGGGCAATGTGGTGGCGGCGGGGGCGGGCTCGGCGCCATTGACGACGCTGGTGTCCGTATCCCGCATGTATGCGTCGTTCGATGTGGATGAACAAAGCTTTCTGAAATTTGTGCATCCGGCCCGCTCCATCGGCAATGCTTCCGTGGCCGTGTCCTTGGGGCTGGCCAGCGAGGCCGGCTATCCGCGCCAGGGGGAACTGGTTTCCGTGGACAACCGCCTTGATACCTCGTCCGGCACCATACGCGTGCGTGCGGCTTTCGACAATGCCGATGGCGCGCTTGTTCCCGGTTTGTATGCACGCATCAGGCTAAGCGGCGGTGCGCCGCACGATGCCGTGCTGGTCAACGAAAAAGCAATCGGCACCGATCAGAACAAGCGCTTTGTGGTGGTGCTTGGCGATGACAACACCACGGCTTATCGCGAGGTCAGCCTGGGCGCGAGCCGCGAAGGCTATCGAGTGGTCGAGTCCGGCCTGAGCAATGGCGAACGCATCGTCATCAACGGCCTGCAGCGCATCCGTCCGGGCGATCCGGTCACGCCTCGAATCGCGACGGAGCAAGAGGCGCCGAAGCTGGCTTCCACCAAGGCTGGTCCGGTGCCGAATCCCGGCGCTAAATCCTAAACGCGTTTCTGGATATCCATGAACATCTCAAAATTTTTTATTGACCGCCCGATTTTCGCCGGCGTGCTCTCGGTGCTGATCCTGCTGGCCGGCGGGCTGGCGGTGTTCCAGCTGCCCATTTCGGAATACCCCGAGGTCGTGCCGCCCTCGGTGGTAGTGCGCGCCCAATACCCTGGCGCCAATCCCAAGGTGATTGCCGAGACCGTCGCCGCGCCGCTGGAGGAATCCATCAATGGCGTCGAGAACATGCTGTACATGCAGTCTCAGGCGAACAGCGACGGCAATCTGGCCGTCACCGTGAATTTCCATCTGGGCATGGACCCGGACAAGGCCCAGCAACTGGTGCAGAACCGGGTGGCCCAGGCGCTGCCGCGTTTGCCGGAGGACGTGCAAAGACTGGGGGTGACCACGGTTAAAAGCTCGCCCACGCTGACCATGGTGGTGCACCTGATTTCGCCGGACGATCACTACGACGCCACCTACCTGCGCAATTACGCGGTACTCAATGTCAAAGACCGGCTGGCGCGCATCCCGGGGGTGGGCGAAGTGCAGATATGGGGCGCGGGAGATTATTCCATGCGCATCTGGCTGGATCCGCAGAAAGTGGCCCAGCGCGGCATGACGGCCGGCGACGTTGTCGCCGCCATACGTGAACAGAATGTCCAGGTGGCCGCCGGCGTGATCGGCGCGTCACCCAGTCCGGCCGATGTGCCGCTCCAGTTCTCGGTCAATACGCAGGGGCGCTTGCAGACGGAAGAGGAGTTCGCCGACATCATCCTTAAAACCTCGCCCGACGGGGGCGTGACCCGCCTGGGCGACGTGGCGCGTGTTGAACTGGATGCGTCCGAGTACGGCCTGCGGTCCCTGCTGGACAACAAGCCCGCCGTGGGCATAGGCATCATGCAGTCCCCGGGCGCGAACGCCCTAGCGGTGTCGGACGGCGTGCGCGCCGTCATGCAAGAGCTGTCCGCGGATTTCCCCGCCTCGCTGTCCACCAGCATTGTGTACGACCCCACGCAGTTCGTCCGTTCCAGCATCAAGGCGGTTGTGGTGACCTTGCTGGAGGCGATTGCGCTGGTGGTCCTGGTGGTCATCATTTTCCTGCAAACCTGGCGTGCGTCCATTATTCCTTTGCTGGCGGTGCCGGTGTCCATTATCGGCACGTTTGCGTTGATGCTGGCGTTCGGCTACACCATCAACGCCTTGTCTCTGTTCGGCCTGGTGCTGGCCATAGGCATTGTGGTGGACGATGCCATCGTGGTGGTGGAGAACGTTGAGCGCAATATCGCCGAGGGGTTGACGCCTCGCGAGGCCACTTACCGCGCCATGCGCGAGGTCAGCGGCCCCATTGTGGCGATTGGGCTGACGCTGGTCGCGGTGTTTGTGCCGCTGGCCTTCATGACCGGCTTGAGCGGACAGTTCTTCAAGCAGTTCGCGATGACGATCGCCATTTCCACCGTGATCTCGGCATTCAATTCATTGACGCTGTCGCCGGCGCTGGCCGCCCTGTTACTGAAAGGGCATGACGAGAAACCGGACGCGCTGACGCGCGGCATGAATCGTGTTCTGGGCGGGTTCTTCAAGCACTTCAACCGCTTTTTCCATCGTTCGTCCGAGCGGTATGCCCGCGGTGTATCCGGGGTGATAAGCCGCAAGGCGTCATCCATGGGCGTGTATCTGCTGTTGCTGGCGTTGACGGCGGGAGTTTCGTATATTGTGCCGGGCGGTTTCGTACCGGCGCAGGACAAGCAATATCTGATCAGCTTTGCGCAATTGCCCAGCGGCGCTTCGCTGGACCGCAGCGAAAGCGTGATTCGCCGCATGAGCGACATCGCCCTGAAGCAGCCCGGCGTGGAAAATGCCATCGCCTTCCCGGGCCTGTCCATCAATGGCTTCACCAACAGTTCCAGCGCCGGCATTGTGTTCATCACATTGGCTCCGTTCGACGAGCGCCGCAGCGCAGCGTTGTCGGCCGATGCCATTGCCGGCGCCCTGAATCAGCAGTTCAGCGAAATCCAGGATTCCTTCATCGCGGTGTTTCCGCCGCCGCCGGTGATGGGCTTGGGAACCGTGGGCGGCTTCAAGCTGCAGCTCGAGGATCGGGCCGCGCTGGGCTATGCGGAGCTGGATGCGGTCGCGCAGGATTTCCTGGCGGCGGCGCACGCTGCGCCCGAACTGGGGCCGGCGTTTTCAAGCTATCAGATCAACGTCCCGCAACTGGACGTCGACCTGGATCGCGTCAAGGCCAAGCAGCTGGGCGTGCCGGTGACCGAAGTCTTCGACACAATGCAGATTTATCTGGGTTCTCTGTATGTGAATGACTTCAATCGTTTCGGACGCGTATTCCAGGTCCGGGCCCAGGCCGATGCGCCGTTCCGCGCGCAGCCGGAAGACATCCTGCGGCTGAAGACGCGCAACCGTTCGAACGAGATGGTGCCCCTGTCATCGCTGGTCAAGGTGACGCCCGGTTTCGGCCCTGAAATGGTGGTGCGCTATAACGGCTATACCGCCGCCGACATCAACAGCGGCCCGGCGCCGGGCTACTCCTCCGACCAGGCCCAGGCGGCGGCCGAGCGTATCGCCGCGCAAGTCCTGCCTCAGGGGGTCAAGTTTGAATGGACCGACCTGACCTACCAGCAGATTCTGGCGGGCAATGCGGGGATCTGGGTATTTCCCATCAGCGTGCTGCTGGTGTTCCTCGTCCTGGCGGCCCTGTATGAAAGCCTGACCCTTCCGCTGGCGGTGATTCTGATTGTGCCCATGGGCATCTTGGCGGCGCTGACGGGCGTGTGGCTGACGGCGGGCGACAACAACATCTTTACGCAGATCGGTCTGATGGTGCTGGTGGGGCTAGCGTGCAAGAACGCCATCCTGATCGTCGAGTTCGCGCGCGAGCTGGAGTTGCAGGGGATGGCGACGGTCAAGGCGGCGATTGAAGCCAGCCGCCTGCGCCTGCGGCCGATTCTGATGACGTCGATCGCGTTCATCATGGGCGTGGTCCCGCTGGTGCTGTCGACGGGCGCCGGATCGGAAATGCGCCAGGCCATGGGGATCGCCGTGTTCTTCGGCATGCTGGGCGTGACCTTGTTCGGTTTGTTCCTGACACCGGTTTTCTATGTACTGCTGCGCTCGCTGGGCAAGCGCGACCTGCGTTCCGCAAGCCGGCACGAAGCGCCGACGCTGGCCGCGCATGAACTTTAATGCCCCCGGCATGCTTGATGACAAGTCGCAAGAAGAGGCTAGCCATGATTGGATTAATGCAATGATCAAGATTTCAAGAATGAGTTTTTCTGTGGTCGCGCTGGCGCTCGTGCTGGCCGGCTGCGCCGTGGGGCCGCAGTATCAGCGGCCGCAGGTCGAGACGCCGGATGCGTTCAAAGAGGCGACTTTGTCGCCGGAGGCCGCGAAGCAATGGAAAGCGGCGCAGCCCGCCGATGAGCTGGAGCGCGGCCGCTGGTGGACCCTATTCAAGGACGCGGACCTGGATGCGCTGCAAGAGCAGGCCATGGCCGCCAACCAGGATCTGAAAGCCGCGGCGGCCCGCGTTGCACAGGCGCGCGCGCTGCGGGGAAGGGCGCGCTCGGAACAGTTTCCGGACCTGGACGCGGGTTTTGGCCCCATGCGCCAGCGGGTGGCGAATGCCGCGCGAGGCCTGCCTGACGGTGCGCCCAACTCCCCTGAAACCTTGTGGCGCGCCCAGGCGGGCGTGTCCTACGAGGTGGATCTGTTTGGGCGAGTGGCCTCGTCCGTCGATGCCGCCACGGCCGATGCGCAGCAAAGCGCCGCCTTGTTCCAATCCGTCCGGCTGGCCTTGCAGGCCGATGTGGCGCAAGCGTATTTTCTGATACGGCGGCTGGACGCCGAACATGAACTGTATCGCGGCACCGTGCAGTTGCGTGGGCAAACATTGGAATTGGTGGAGCGCCGCTACACGGAAGGCGATATCGGCGAACTGGATGTGGCGCGCGCCAAATCGGAATTGGCCGCCGCCCAATCCGAGTCGCTGGGGATCGCACGCCAGCGCGCCGCTGCCGAACATGCCCTGGCCATACTGCTGGGCAAGACGCCGGCCCAATTTTCCATGGCGCCGCGTCCGCTGGATCGCGTGGCGGTCGACATTCCCGCGGGCCTGCCGTCATCCCTGCTGGAACGGCGCCCCGATATCGCCGCCGCCGAGCGCGCCATGGCGGCAGCCAATGCGCGTATCGGCAGCGCGAAAGCGGCCTTCTTCCCGCGTTTGAATATCACCGGCGCTTTCGGCTACGAATCGTCGGAGCTGGGTAATTTATTCGAATGGGGCAGCCGTGCCTTTTTACTGGGGCCGTTGGTGGGAACGGCGCTGACCTTGCCTATTTTCGACGGCGGCCGGCGCCAGGCGGGGCTGGATCGCGCCCGCGCACAGTATGAAGAAGAGGTCGCGGTCTATCGCCAGACCGTGCTTCAGGCCTTCAGAGAGGTGGAGGACGGCTTGTCCAGCCTGCGCATCCTGGGCGATCAGACCGAGGTGCAGGAGGCTGCCGTAAGCTCGTCCGGGCGGGCCGCCGAACTGTCGCAGCTCCAGTACCGCGAAGGCTCGATCAGCTATCTGGATGTCATCGATGCCGATCGCATGGTGCTGCAGCAAAAACGCGCGGCGGTGCTGCTCGATGGGTTGCGGGCGCACGTCGCGGTCGACCTGATCAGGGCGATAGGGGGCGGGTGGGACGAAGCGAAGCCGGACCCGCTGCGGTCATGAGGGCATAAGCCGTTTGCGTGGCGTGCCCGGGCGGAATCGGGCGCGAACTTTATTATCCTGGGCGGGGCGGATACAATCGCTTGCAAAGATGCAAGCATATATTGAAAATTCCGGAGCCCCAAACACCATGACATCCAGCCCCGAGGTCGAACGCCTGATCGGGCGGTTCGGCCTGCAAGCCCATCCCGAAGGCGGCTATTACACCGAGACCTACCGCAGCGGGGAAAACGTGCTGCGCGAAGGGCAAGCCGCGGCACGCGCCGCCTCGACCGCCATTTATTATTTGCTGAACGATGGCGCGTATTCGGCCTGGCACCGCATTGCCTCCGACGAAATGTGGCATTTTTATGCGGGCACGCCCTTGCTGATCCACGTAATAGACAGTACGGGGCAGCGGCTGACGCACATGCTGGGCAATCCCCTGGCGGTGGACGAAGCATCGTTCCAGGCGGTGGTGCCCGCCGGCTGCTGGTTTGCCGCCGAGTTGGCCGACCCCTCCGGCTACGCCCTGGCCGGCTGTACCGTGGCGCCCGGATTCGAGTTCAGCGAGTTCGAACTGGCCGATGCGGCCGATCTGCTGCGGCGCTATCCGGCGCATGCGGCGCTTATTCAGCGACTGGGGGCAGCCGCATGATAGGTTCCGTCTTTTTCCGCTGCGTGCTGGCGGCCATGCTGCTGGTGCTGGCATCGCTGCGGCCGTCGGTGGCCGCCCCATGGTTGGATGAAACACCCCGTATAGCCGTGATATCGGCCTTCGAGCCCGAGCTCGCCTTGCTGCTGGATAAAACCGAACAGGCCAGCCGGTTTACCGTCAATGGCGTCGATTTCACCACGGGAGTACTGCAAGGCAAGTCCGTCGTGCTGTTCCTGAGCGGCATCAGCATGACCAACGCCGCCATGACGACGCAGCTTGCGCTCGATCGATTCAACATCAGCCATATCGTGTTCAGCGGCATCGCCGGCGGCGTGAATCCCGACCTGCATATCGGCGACGTGACGGTGGCGGCGCGCTGGGGACAGTATCTTGAAGTGTTCATGGCGCGCGAAACCGCGCCCGGCATATTCGATCCGCTGGCGCCGGATGAGTTCGACTTTCCCAACTACGGCATGATGCGCACGCGCCCGGTAAAGGTGATCTCCGCCAACCAGCCGCAGGTCCACAAAAAATTCTGGTTCGATGTCGACCCTGAAATGCTGGCCATCGCCCAGCGCATGAATGGCATCGCGCTGCAAGCCTGCGATGCGGGCCGGCGCTGCCTGCACCGCCAGCCGCAACTGGTCGTGGGCGGCAACGGCGTATCGGGGCCAGCCTTCGTCGATAACGCCGAATTCCGGCAATATGTCTTCAAGACATTCCAGGCCAATGTGCTGGACATGGAAAGCGCCGCCTGCGCCATGGTGGCCTATACCAACGACGTCCCCTTCATCGCATTCCGTTCGCTCAGCGACCTGGCCGGCGGGGGCGAGGGCGCCAATGAAATGCATACCTTCATGAATATCGCGGCCAATAACTCCGCGAAGGTGCTGCTTGCCTTCCTCAGCGCGTGGTCGGCAGGCCCCTGATTCCCTTTCCGGATCAAATGGGCGGCTTTTACAATAAACCCGGAAATCTCTGGAAGACCGGGCGGAATTTCCGGCGGCGCCCGTTTTTTTCGTGATATTGTCCCAGGGCGGGGGTTTGTCTGGCCGGTCCTGATCTTGCCCTTCTGTGTCGATTGGCGTCCAACCTGAATACAAAACAGCCCTAACATCATGCACCCTGTCTTGCCTGCTTTCCTTATCGCCCGATGGTTGCTCGTGCTGCTGATTCTGGTCGGCCTGTACTTTCTGAGCGGCTTCCTGGTGCCGGTTTTGGCGGCCCTGATCATCAGCCTGGCCAGTTGGCCCCTTTATCAACGCCTGTTGCAGCGCTGCCGCGGGCGCAGCGCGCTGGCGGCGTCGCTGGCCCTGGTCATCGTGATCATTGTGCTGATCGTGCCGCTGTCGCTGGCCCTGAGCTATGCGGTCCAAGAGGCCAGCAACTTCATTGCATGGGCTTTGGCAGCCAACCGCCACGGCATGCCGACCCCACCCTGGATACTGGCTTTGCCGCTGGTGGGCGAGCGGCTGGCCGAATATTGGGTCACATACCTGGGCGAACCGCATGCCCTGGGCGAAATGGTGGAAATCGTCAGCGGTGAACACCTGGGCAATATCTATCGCATGCTGCTGTCGGCAACGGGCGACGTCTTCCGCCTGCTGCTGGGGGTCGTCTTCATGCTGATCACGCTGTTTTTTGTTTACAAAGACGGCGAGCACATCCTGGCCCAGCTCGACGTCGTGGGCGACCGGATCCTGCCCGGACGCTGGCGCCGTTTTTCACGCGTGGTGCCGGCCACCGTCAACTCCACGGTCACGGGCATGGGCCTGATCGCGGTGGGCGAAGGGGTGGTGCTGGGGCTGGCTTACTGGGTTGCGGGTGTGCCGTCGCCCGTATTGCTGGGGGTGATCACCGGCTTCATGGCCCTGATTCCCGGCGGTGCGCCGCTGTCGTTCACCGTCATTTCCCTGTACCTGGTCGGCTCGGGCGAAGCCATGGCGGGCCTGGGACTGTTCATATGGGGCACCGTGGAGCTGTTCATCGTCGACAAGACGCTGCGGCCGCGCCTGGTGGGCGGGCCTGTCAAGCTGCCTTTCCTGCCCACCTTCTTCGGGCTGGTCGGCGGCGTCAAGACCATGGGCCTGGTGGGCTTGTTCGTGGGTCCGGTCCTGATGGCCCTGCTGGTGGCCATCTGGCGCGAATGGATACACGAAAACAAAGTCATCATAGAAAAAGACGCGCCGTAAACGACGCGTCTTCGATAAACGCCGCCAGGGGCGTGGTCGGTGGAAACAGTCTGCCGGCCACGCCCCTGGGGTGTTTTATTCCGCTTTTTCGGACTCGGCCGCGGGCGCTTCCTGCTCTGCAGCCGGCTTCACGTGGCTAAGCAATGTGGGCCAGGCGGCAATTGAAATCAAATGGCAATAGACCAGCGTCAGCCAGCCTTTGGCGCGCCAGCGCAGGAATTCCTGCTCGGGCAGGGCATTGAACTTGGCCTCGTCGATCACCTTGAACCCTGAAAGCGTCAGGCGCTGCCCACCCGGCAGGGTGATGTCGGCACGGTTTTCGACCAGCAGCTCGGCCTCGGCCAGCGCGCGGCAGAATTCGGCCGTATAGGCGTGCTGATTCTGGTATTCGCGGCAGAACTCCAGCGCGCTGCGCGCCAGTTCGCTGGGCTTGCCCTCGTCGTCGAACAAGGGATTGTCGCGGTTCTCGACCACGTTCGCGGCGGCCATGTCCAGGCACAGGGTGAACTGGCTCTGGTCGGCGTTCTCCATGAAAATAAAGGGATAACGGCGAATGTAGGCGGGAATGTAGATGCCCGCGCGCCATTGCCCCTCGGCGTCGATGAACAGGTTTTCCTGGCCCCTCAGGCCCAGCACGGCGACCGGCGCGGGTTGCTGGCCCTCGGTGAACACAATGGGAAAATGCCGGCAGGCCGTGGCCATTTCGCCCGACACGAGCGGAACCGAGTTGGCCTCGGCGGCAAAGGCGTAGCTGGTCTGTTTGGCCAGCGAGAGCTTGTCGTGCACGCCCGCCTGCAGCGGTTTGGGCTGTTTATAGAAGAGAGGAAGCGAAGTAGAAGTCATAGTGCCTTGAAAAGAAGTTTAGTCGTTGCTTTTGTCATCGGATTGCCCAGTATCGCCCGATTGATCGTTTTCATCGGAATCGGACGTGCCCAGAAGCAGTGTACTGTCAAGTTGCGCCACCGTCAGCACCTGCGGGTCGGTGTAAGGCGCCAGCGCGTCGGGGCCGACGCCTTCCGGGGTTACTGTGCCGCGGAACAATGAATCGGCGCCCGGCGTGCTTGGAATGACAGTCTGAGGCACTGTGCTAGACACAATCCGGTTGATGATGTCGGAGGTCACCTGCCCCCAGGGCGTGTCGTTGATGTAATAGGGATGGCCGACCAGCTCGCTGGTAATGTGCTGGGCGGCCTGCCCATTGGTGTAGCCCGCGACGGTACCGTACATGGCGGCGGAGCCGGCATTGGGCACGATCAGTTCCGCTACATTGATCTTGTAGCGCGCATCGAGGCTGTCCAGGCCTATGGTTTGGGCGCCGCCGCCCGAGGCCATGGTCAGCCGGGTGTCGGGGCCGTACAGGCCGGCTATGGTGATGGCGCCATCGGTCTGAATGCTGGCCGCGCCCGAGGGCAGGGAGGCCAGGGCCGTGATCAGGATGGGGCCCCGATCCACCTGCAGGCTGGCGGGCAGCTGCAGTGTGCCGCCGCCTTGTTGCGTGAAGCCGCTGGCCGCGTGGATGGCGGCGTTTTGCGCAAACTTGACGGAGCCCGCTGCATCGTTGTCCAGGACAATGGCGCCGTTGCGGGCGGTCACGTCACCGTCAAAGACAAAGCTGCCGCCCGTCATCTCCAGGCCCGATTCGCCCAAGGCGGTGACCGGCCCATGATAGGTGGACGAAGCGCTTTCCAACTGCTGGATGCGATAGGCGCTCAGTGCGTCGTTGAAGATAATGGTGTTGCTCGCGCGCAGCGTCAGGTCGCCCAGGCCGGTGGCCGGACCCTGAACATTGATGGCGTCCGCCGCGTGCAGCGACAGATTGGCAAGCTGGATGCCGTCCAGCGCGCCGGCGAAGACGATGCTGTCCTGCAGACTGCGCAGAGACTGATCGCCCGTCACGGTTACCGGCCCCTGGTAGTCCTGCCCGCCCAGCGTGGTGACAGAGCCGGCGCCCAGCGTCGTCTTGCCTTGCGCAGCCAGGCTGGCCAGCGCGCGCTTGGCGCCGATATCGCCCGCCAGATGCGCGTCGCCATTCAGCGTCAGCGCCGCATTGCCGCCCGCGGCGCTGTCGACGCCATGGGCGAGCGTGATGGTGGCGCCAGTCAATAGGGTGTCGCCGCCCAGCGTCACCGGCCCGCCCAGGCTTTGCGCGCCCAAGGTGTCGATCAAACCGCCGTCAATCCGGATGGCGCCGGAAGGCGCAGCGCCGTCGCCGACGGTGACGCTCTTGGCATAGACCACATCGCCAAAGCGCGTGGTGCCCGCGGTGGTCACAGTCAGGTCGCCCAGCCGGCGGCTGGCGTCTTCACCAACTGCGCCCTCGAAGCTGACGTTGCCGCTGTCGCTGGCGAGCGCCAGCTTGTAGGGTCCCGTGACGGCATCCCCGTAGCGGATATTGCCGGTGGAGGTGGTCATGGACTGATTGCCGGCCAGAGTGACGGTGCCGCCGTAGTATTGATTCCCGACGGTGGCGATGGAGCCCGCCTTCAGTGCGGCCTTGCCATTGACGGCAAGGCTGGCCAGGGCCTGGTTGGCGCCGATGCGGCCCGTCAGGCTGGTGTCGCCGTTGATGATCAGCGCGGCGTGCCGGCCATCGCTCATGGCGCTGTCCACCCCATTGAGCAGGGTGATCAGTGAGCCGTTCAGCGTGGTGTCGCCGTCCAGCGCAATGTGGCCGCCATAGGTCTGCTGGCCCGTGGTGTAAACCCTGGCGCCATGCAGCGTGCTGGCGCCGCTGACATTGAACGCGCCCAGGGCCTGGCTGGCGCTGCCGATATTGCCGGCGATGTCGGCCTTGCCCTTGATGGTCAGCGAGGGTGCTTCGGGCGCCGTGGCCATCAGCGTCAGCATGGGTGCGGCCACTGCGGCGCCTTGCTTGAGCGTGATGTCCGTGCCGGCCAGCGTGGCGTCGTGCCGGACCTGCAACCGGCCGTTGTAGGTTTGCGTGCCGGTGGTATCGATCAGGCCTCCCGCCACCACGGTGGCGCCATCGGCCTGCAGCGATTTGGCGTGGACCGTGCCGTTGAAGGTGGCGCCCTTGGCCGTGGCCAATGTCAAGTTACCCAGGCGGCCTTTGCCCTTGTCGCCGGCCGCGCCGTTGAAGAGCGCCGCGCCGCTGTCGGCTTTTACTGCCAGGTCGTGGCCACCGGCCAAGGTATCGTTGAAGCGGATGTCGCCTGCGGAGCTTGACAGCATTTGATTGCCGGCCAGTGCAGTGGTTCCGCCATAGATTTGATTTCCGACCGTGGCTATGGATCCGGCCCCGAGCGTGCTGGCGCCGTTCACGATCAGGCTGGCCAGGGCTTGGGCGGCGCCGATGGCGCCGGTCAGATCGGCGTTGCCGTTGATGGTCAGCGCGGCGTGCCGGCCTGCATCCATGGCGCTGTCCGCGCCGCTGGCAAAGGTGACCAGCGAGCCGTTCAGCGTTGTGTCGCTGCCCAGCGCCACATGGCCGCCATAGGTCTGCGTGCCGATGGTGTGGACATCGCTGTCGCGCAGCACGGTGGTGCCGGTGACGCTGAAAGCGGTCAGGGCTTCGTCGTCGGTGCCGATGTCGCCGGTGATGTCGGCGTTGCCGTCTATAGTCAGGGACGCGGCAGTGGGGGGCGGCGCGTACAGCATGCGCGCATATATCGGCGCGCCTATCACGGCGCCTTGCTTCAGCGTGATGTCGGTGCCGGCCAGGGTCGCGTCGCCCAGCAGCTTCAATTGCCCCCTGTAGGTCTGCGCGCCCGTGGTGTCGACAAGGCCGCCCGCCACCGAGACGTCGCCGTCGGCTTGCAGCGATGCGGCGTGCACGGTGTCGTAGAAGGTGCTGCCATAGGCCGTATCCAGCGTCAGGCTGCCCAGGCGGCCGGCATCGCTGTCGCCGAGGGCGCCGCCGAACCATGCGTGGCCGTTGCCGGCCTCGACCGTCAGATCGTGGCCGCCGCTCAGCGTGTCGCTGAAATAGATGCTGCCGTCGTCCGTCGTCATGGACTGGCTGCCCGCCAGGGTGACTGCGCCGAGATAGCTCTGATCGCCGACGCTGCGGATTTCACCGCCGTGCAGTGTGCTGCTGCCATCGATCACGAGCATGGCCAGAGCTTGGCTGGCGCCGATGTCGCCCGTCAGGCTGGCATTGCCATTGATGGTCAGCGCGGCGTGTTCGCCTTCGTCCATGGCGCTGTCGACGCCGGCGGCGAAGGCGACCAGCGAGCCGGTCAGGATCGTGTCCCCGCCCAGCGCCACGTGGCTGCCGTAGGTTTGCGCGCCGGTGGTTTCGATGGTGCCGCCGTTTATCAATACATTGCCGATGGGGCTTTCGCCGTTATCGACTACCACGCTGCTGGCGTATACGTCGCTAACGAAGGTGGTGGTACCGGCGGTTTGGATGCTCAGCGCGCCGATATGCGAGTCTGTTCCTCCCACCTCTTCGCTAAAGACGACATTGCCGGTGTTGCTGGCCACCGTCAGATCGAAGGGACTGTTGGGCGCGACCCCGTTGAATACGATTCCGTTGAATATGATATCGCCGCTGTCGCTATTCAGCGTCTGATCGGCTGAAAGTCGCAGTCTCCTGCCGTAGCTTTGCGCTCCTACGGTGTATACGCCAGTGCCGGTAAGCGTAGTCGTTTGGCCATTGGCGTCCAGGCTGGCCAGCGCATGAGCAGCGCCGACTGTACCCAATGTGGCGCCGCCGTTGATGGTCAAGGCCGGCGCGCCGAGGCCCTCCATGCCGTCCACGCCTCCTTCCAAGCTCACCGTGAGCGCCGTCAGCGTGGTGTCGTTCGCCAGGCTGACGTGTCCTTCGTATGTCTGGATGCCCTCGGCGCCAGTGTCGATCAGGCCGCCGCTGATGACGACATTGCCGCCGCCGTCCACCTGGCTGATTGTTACGCTTCCGGCATAGACTTCGTCGCCAAAGGTGGTGGTGCCGCCGGTGGTTACGGCCAGGTTGCCCAGGCGCGGGCTGGGTGCCCTGCCCATGATGTCTTCGTCAAGCGTTTCCGCACCCACGGCGCCGTTGAAGGTGGCGTCGCCGCTGGTGCTGACCAACGTCAGGTTGGATCCACCCCCCGCGACGGTGCTGTCGAAAGTAATGTCGCCCGTGGCTGTCGTCATGAACTGGTGGCCATCCAGCGTGACGGCGCCGCCATAGTACTGATCGCCGACGGTGTAGACATGATTGCCATGCAGCGCGGTGCTGCCGCTGACGCTGAACGATGCCAGCGCCTGGTCGGCGGCGCCGATGTCGCCACCGATGTCGGCGTTGCCGGCAATCGTCAGCGCCGGGGCGGCGTCGGCGTCCATGATGGTGAACGTCGGCGCCAAGGGAGCCCACACGACGGCGCCTTGATTCAGCGCGATGTCCGTGCCGTCCAGTATGGTGTCGTTCTTCAGTTGCAACTGGCCATTGTAGATTTGGGCGCCCGTGGTGTCTATCCGTCCGCCCGCCGCGATCGCGGCGCCGTCGACCACCAGCGACGCGGCATGCACCGCGCCGTCGAAGGTCGCGCCGTTGGCGGTGCTCAGGACCAAATCGCCCAGTCGGTTGGCATCATCGTCGCCGACCGCGCCGCCGAAGAAGGCGGCGCCGGCGTCGGCCTGTACCGTCAGGTCATGGCCGCCGCTCAGCGTATCGTGGAAGTTGATATCGCCAATGCTGGCCGTCATGGACTGGTCGCCCGCCAGCGTGACGGCGCCCGTGTAGCTTTGCCCGCCGATGGTGTGGATATGGCCGCCGCGCAGCATGCTGGCGCCGCTGACGCTGAAGGTGGTCAAAGCCTCTTCGGATGTGCCGATGTCGCCGGTGATGTCGGCATTGCCGTCTATGGCCAGGAACGCGGAAACAGGGTCGGCCATGCGCGCATACATGATGGCTACCGCGGCGCCTTGTTTGAGCGTGATGTCCGTGCCGGTCAGCGTGGCGTCGTCCAACAGCCGCAGTTGCTCGTTGTAGGTCTGCGCAGCGGTAGTGTCGACCAGGCCGCCCGCCACCGATACGGTGTCGTCGGCGAGCAGCGACGCGGCGTGTACCGTGCCGTTGAAGGTCGCGCCATTGGCGGTCGCCAGCGTCAGATTGCCCAGGCGGCCGGTGTCGTCGTCGCCGACGGCGCCGTTGAACCACGCCTCGCCGCTGCCAGCCTGAATCGTCAGGTCGTGGCCGCCGCTCAGCGTATCGCCGAAATAGATGGTGCCATCGTCGGCTGTGTTGGACAGCGTTTGATTGCCGGCCAGTGTGACGGCGCCTTCATAGTTTTGATTGCCGATAGTGGCGACGGAGCCGCTGCCCAGCGTGCTGGCGCCCGTGACGGTCAGGCTGTCCAGGGCCTGATTGGCGCCGATGGCGCCGTTCAGATTCGCATCGCCGTTGATGGTCAGGGAGGCATGTTCGCCTTCGTCCATGGCGCTGTCCGCGCCGGCGGCGAAGGTGATCAGCGAACCGTTCAGTGTCGTGTCGCTGCCCAGCGCCACATGGCCGCTGTAGGTTTGCGCGCCGGTGGTGTGGACATCGCCGTCGCGCAGCGCGGTGGTGCCGCTGACGCTGAAGGCGGAAAAAGCCCGTTCGGCCTCGCCGATGCCGCCGGTGATGTCGGCGTTGCCGTTGATGGCCAGCGACGGGGCGGCATCGACATCCATGGCCATGAAACCTGGCGCTGGAGTATGAACGACGGCGCCTTGCTCCAGCGTGATGCTGGTTCCGGTCAGCGTTGCGTCATGCTGCACCTGCAACTGCCCGTTGTAGGTTTGCGCGCCGGTGGTGTCGACCGAACCGCCCGCCACCACCACGTTTCCGTCGGCATTCAAGGAGGCCGCGTGAACCGTGTCGTTGAAGGTGGCGCCGTAGGCGGTAGCCAGGGTCAGGCTGCCCAGGCGGCCGGTATCGTCGTCGCCGACCGCGCCGTTGAACCAGACATAGCCGCCGTTGGCCTGGACCGCCAGGTCGCGGCCACCGCTTACCGTGTCGTTGAACGAGATGCTGCCATCGTTGCTGGTCATGGCCTGGTTGCCGGCCAGCGTGACGGCACCGCCATAGCTTTGATAGCCCGTGGTGTAGATGTGATTGCCTCGCAGCATGCTGGCGCCGCTGACGCTGAACGAGGTCAGGGCCTTGTCCGCAGCGCCGATGTCGCCGGTAATGTCGGCGTTGCCGCTGATGGCCAGCGATGCGCCGGAGGGCGGAACGAGCAACATCCGCGCATATATGGGTGCGTCCACCACGGCGCCTTGCGTCAGTGTGATGTCCGATCCCGACAGCGTGATGTCGCCTTGCAGCTTCAATGCGCCGTCGTAGTTCTGCGCACCGCTGGTGTAGACGTTGACGCCGCGCAGCGTGGTGCCGCCGTCGACGCTGAACGATGCCAGGGCGCGATCGGCGGCGCCGATGTCGCCGGCGATGGCCACATCGCCGGAAATGGCCAGCGACGGCGCGGCGTCGGCGTCCATGATCGTGAACGTCGGTGCAACAGGAGTCCACACGGCGGCGCCTTGATTCAGCGCGATGTCCGTGCCGGCCAGGGTGGTATTGCCTGCGATTTGCAATTGCCCGTTGTAGGTCTGCGCGCCGGTGGTATCGATCCGGCCGCCGTAGGTCCTTACGATTCCGCTGGTGTCGACGGAAGCGGCATGGACGTCAGCGCGGATGTCTGTGCGCGCAGCGGTGGCGGACAATGCGCCAAGACGGGAATCGGCGCTGCCGATATCGTCGTAGAAGGAAATGGTGCCGCCGATCCCGCTCGCCACGATGTCGAGGTTGTGCCCGCCTTCGACCTTGCCTTCGAAGCCGACATGGCCGTTGTTGGCTGTGACGCTGATATCGCCGGCCAGGGTAGTGCGGCCATCCACCCAGAAGTCGCCATAGTCGCCCGCGTCGTAGTCTCCCGAGAGCGTGGTGTGGCCCGTGTAGTACTGCCCGCCAAACGAACCGGTGGTGACCGACGCCAGCGCAATGTTCTCCGCACCGATGGTCAGGCTGGCCAGATTGTCGGCATCGCCGCTGATCGTGACGTCGCCGGCATTGGCCGTCAGCGTGGCCGCCTGGCCGCCGCCGTCCAGGGCGCCACCTATGGAAATATCGCCGCCGGTCGAGGTGATGCTGTATGCATCGGACGATGCGGTGGTGCTGAGCAGGCATCTGCAAACGGATCCATAGAGGGCGAGGTCGCCGTCAAAGGTAATGGACTCGCCCGCTGTCAGCGATCCGAGAAGCAGGGTGTTGTCGGCATGGTAGTTTTGCGCACCGTCGGTGTGGACGGCTCCCAGCAGGTTGACCGCCGTGCCTGTAATGTCGAGATCGGCGCCGTCGGCACCTGTCAGGTTGATGCTGCCGTTGACATAGACGTCTGTGTGAGCATCGATCTCTACGCTGCTGCCGCCGTCCAGATCCAGGTCATGGTTCAGGGCGACAAAGCCTGTCTCGGAGCGCAGGCGGATATTCCCGCCATTGCCGGCGGACAACCCTCCGTCGCCGAAAAGGTCGTTGGCGGCGGTGATGTCGATATCGCCGTCGGCCGTGGTGATCTGGCCCAGGCCCAGACCGTAGACGTGGTTGCCGGCAAGATAGATGCCGCCCGTCCCGGTGACTTCGGCCGCAACGACGCGTGCCGTCGTGTTGAATCGGTTTTCCTCGCTACCTATGCCCGACTGGCTGAGCAGATCCAGTTCATCGGCGGTGAGCACCGACTCCTCGCCCATGCGCAACGCGCCATTGCGCGCATGCAGAACGACCTTGCCTGTGACCCCGGCATCGATTTCGCCGATCTGGATGTCATCCTCGTTGGACTTCAGGTTTATGGTGCGAGTGTCGCCGCCGGCTTCGACCGACAAGGCGTTCAGCAGGCTCCGGGTTTCGACCATGATGTCGCCGTTGCGCGTCAGCAGGTGTGCATTCAGCACGTCGCCGCCGTGGTAGACAGTCAGCGCCGCTTCGTCTTCTCCCGTCAGCCTGGCGTCCAGATTGGCCGTGTTGGTGTGCAGCACGGTGTCGCCGCCTTTGGACCCGCTCCTGAAGTTCAGGGTGCCGGCGTTGATGTCGAGTGCGCGCCCGTCCCCGAAATTGGAAACGATGTCCTCGGCGCCGGACAGGGTCAGCGTGCCCGAGGTTGCCAGACCGAGGGCGTCAATCGTTATGGTGCCGCCGGATTGCATCCACAAGTGGCTGGCGGTGTCGCCGGCGTTCAGGCCGGCCTGGATGTCCAGATCGCCCGCCGTGCTGAGATAGGCCGACCCGCTTTCGCCCAGTGTGATGGCGCCGCTGGCCAGCGTCAGCTTGCCGGTGTTGAGATTGTTGACGGAGATAAAGCTGTTTGCTGCGCTCGACGCCAGGCGATCTATGGCCGCGACGTCCACATACAGGGGCGTGCTGTCCAGGTACTGTGGATCGGTAACTGTCCCTATGCCGTTGCCCGCGCTGGCGGTCAAGGTGTGGGCCTGGACATGATGAGGGTCGGTGAGTATGGTGCGCTGCGTTCCTGTGATGGCTCCGGCGGCGGTAAGGCTTACATTGCCCTTGCTTTGAGCGCTGATCGCGTCAATGGTCAGCGAACCGCCAGTATTGATCGCGATGTCGTTGCCGGTGTCATCGGTCAATGACTGAACGCTGGTGGCAGTGGTGTTGCCTGCGGTCTTGATCTCGATGGCGCCATTCTTTGCGCTGACATTGGCCAGCGTAATGCCCGCGCTGCGATTATCGTCCAGGTAGATGTCGCCGGCGCCGGTGGTGGCCGCGCTCAGGTTGGCTGTGTTGGTCTGCACAGCGTGTTCGGCGCCACCTATGCCTGTGCCCGCGGTCAGGCCGATCGTGCCGGCCGTGATGCGGGTGGCCGCATCGCCATCGTCGAGGATCGCGCCGCTGGTGCTCAGGCTGACTTGTCCGGTTCCAGCATTGATCGCGCCGATGGTCAGGCCGGCGTCATCGCCGCTGTTGGTGACGGTGACGTTGTAGTTGCGGGAATCCGCCTGGACCAGATCGAGCTTGCCCTGGGCGTCCACATTGATGCCGTAGCCCGACAAGGCGGTATAAGTGGAATCCCCCAAACTTTTCAGGTAGATGGCTCCGGACAGGGCGGTGGCCTTCACGTCCCGGCCGGTGGCGCCAAGGCTGACGCCATTGCTGTAGAGGCCGTCGCCCCCGATGCGGCCGCCCGCAAGGTCGATGCCGTAGGCCGATACGGCCGCATTGTTGTTGTCCGCAATGATATTGCCGCCGCTGGCCGTAAGCGCGACCTTGCCGTGTTCGGCGCCTGCCTCGATGGCGCCGGTCACCGTGATGGTGCCATTGGACCGCACGGTGATGTCGTTGCCTTCGCTGTCCGTGGTGGACGTCATGCCGGCCAGCGTGATGCCGCTGGTCGAATCGACGACAGTCGCGCCATTCTTCACCGAGGTGGTCAGGCCGCCGTACAGATTACCGGTATGGCCCAGGTAGAGCGAACCGTCGCCGGTCACGGTGGCGGATACGGCGCCGCCGGAAGTGCTGATCCGCAGCGCGTCATCTTCGGTGCCTATGCCCTGGGCCGCCGACAGCGTCATCGCGCCGGAGCCGCTGGTGGCGGCCGTGCCGCCCTCGGACAATATCCAGCCCGTTTGCGCGTCCAGCGTCAGATTTTTACCGTAGCCTGCCTGGAGCTGGCCGCCGGCCACCAGCAGGTCGCCGGCGGTTGCTGTAACGGACAGATTGCCGCCGGAAGAGATTTTGTTCAGTGTCAGGGTGCCGTCTTGCACCAGGGTGATGTCGCCGTTCGAACCCGTGCTGGCCTCGACGCGGCCCACCTTGGTGTTCAGATCGATGTTGGGGTTGTAATTGCTGATTCCGCCGCCGGTGCTGACTTTAAGATATCCCGCGGTGATAAGCGAATTGTCGTCAATATTGACGATGGAGCGGGCAATGTTGGTGTTTACATTGGTTGAGAGCGTGACCGAACCGTTGGCGCCCAGGTCGATCTGACCTACCCTGATTCCGCCGATGGCGCTGTATTCGAAGTTCAGGCCGCTGGTGTCGGTCAGATTCGTCAGTGTCGAGACATTGCCGCTGTCGCTCGCCTGGAAGTCGAAATCGCCCGCGCCGGTCAGGCTCATGGTACCGCTGCTGGCAGCGGTGCCGGTGCTTTCGCGCAATATGCGCAGATCGCTCATTTGGGCGGCGTTATCGATGTAGAAGCTGCCGGGCGTCGCGATGGTCAGCGACGGCGCGTCGACGTTCAAATGTGTGCCGCTGCTGCCTATGCTGCGTCCAGAGCCGAATTTTGCGCTCAGGCTGACGCTGTTGCCTTTGATGGAGTTTTCGCTGTCGATGGCGGTGATGTTGCCGGACGTGGCAGTCAACGACACGTCGCCGTGGGCGCTTTCGACTTTTCCTATGGCCAGTTGATGGCTTTGGGTGCCACCGGTTGTCAGGGTGATGTCGCCGTCCGCAATGACACTTTCCGCCCTGAGGCCGTAATCCGTTGTCAGGGCGATGCTGCCCAGGGCGCCCCTATCGTTGGCGCCGGCCTCGGCATTCAGGACGATAGTGTCGCCGCCGGTTCCATAAAGGGCCGATATGGCGCTGTCGTTGCCGATGGAACCCGCCGCCTTCAAAGTGAGGTCGCGGATATTGTTGAGCGTGCCGCTGAGGATAGAGCCGCCCCGATTGTCCACCGACAGACCGTTGCCGTTCAGGTTGATGTTGCCCAGCGCGATATCGCCGACGGTATTGCTGATGGAGCTGTCGCCGTAGCTGGTGATTCCATTCAGGACGGTGTGATCGTTCAATGCAAGGTGGACGCCGTTGCCGCTGCCATAGCTGTAGGCCGACACGGACCCGGCCTTGACATCGATGGCATTGCCGGCCGCGCCGATGGCACCGCTGCTCGCCCCCATGGACAGCTTGGCGGCATGGACGAGAGTGTCGTCGTCGCCGTCGTCGCTGATGTTGCCGCTGGTGGTGTTCAGGCTGACATTGTCCAGCCCGCCCAGGTCGATGTCGCCCACGGTGATGCCGCGGTTGGTGCTGACGCTCAGCGCCATCCCCGTCGTGTCTTTGATGTCGTGCAGAACCAGGCCGCTGCCGTCATCCGAAGCGCTGAAGGCCCAGTCATTGCCGCCATCCCGGTCGACCGAGGTGATGGCGTAAGTGCGCGCATCGTTGCCGCGGTTGGATAGGGACAGGGAGTCCAGATGCGTGTCGGACGCCAGGTTGACGCTGCCGCTGTTGGTGATGGACAGCTTCGGCGTGCTCAGGTTCAAGGCCAGGGCGCCGCCTATGGCGTCGCTGCCGTCATCGCTGGTCGTTTGCAGATTGACGCTGCCGGCCGTGATGGAGTTGCCCGCTTCGCCTATCAGGCTGCCTTGGGAGCCGGTCAGCGTGACCGAGCCCTGTTGCGTGACGTCGATCTGGCCTATACGCTGGTCCAACTGGCTGCTGACCAGATTGAAGTTCAAGCCGGTGGTGTCGATGACCTTGTCGACGAGAATGGCGCCGGTATCGTCCTGCCCAAGCTCGAATTCCAGATTGGAGGCGCCGATTTCATAATGGCGATCGCTGGATGCCGTTGCGCTGGTGATTTCCAGGGTCAGGTCGGACAGGTCGAGGTCATTGTTCACGGCCATATCGCCGCCCGCGCGCAGGTTCAGCTTGCGCACGGACGTCTGGATGACGTCGCCGGCGGTGCCGGTGTTCTGATTGGCCCATAGCGACAGGCTGCCGCCGCTGATATGGGCGCTGCCGTCGATATTGCCTATCGACGTCGCCGCGCCGGTGGTCTTCAGGCTGATGTTGCGGCCGGCGCCGGCATCCAGCGTCCCGACCTTGATGTCCGCGTCGGTGCTCAGGGTGAAATCTATGCCGCTGGCGTCGCTCAGCCGATTGATGTGGTAGGCCGAATCGATGACTTCAATGTCCAGGTCCAGCCCGGCCGCGCCGACTTGCAGCGTGTTTCCATCGGCGCTGTCGTGCCGGGATTCGATATTCAGCGAGAACAGGTCGCTGGCATTGTCCAGGTACAGATCCTTGCCGGTCTTCGTGCTCAGTTGGCGCGTGTCGGTCAATACGGCATTGCCATCCGCGCCTATGGATTCTGCCGCCTGCAACTCCAGCACGGGCGTCGTATAGCGGCCGTCTCCACGCTGCAGTATGGAACCGGCCGTGGTGATGACGCTGGCCGAGGTTCCGGCGCTGTTTTCCAGCAGGGTCAGTGTCTTGTCGTTGGAAACACGCAGGCTGGAGCTTACGTTGGACGACAGCGTGTCGACGCTGGTGTACAGCGATACAGGTGTTGTGTAGTAGTTGTAGCGCCCCTGCACCGAGCGGGCGTTGAGCGTCAGGTCGCCGGTGATGATGTCGGGGGCATTGGCTTCTATGCTGGTGCCGTAGATGGTGCCGGTGGTGTCCAGCGTGACCGAACCGCCCGAGCCGGTCTGGATGTTGTCGACGGTCAGGTTGCTGCCGGAGGCTATGGACAGCCTCAGGTCGTTCGCCGCGGTGACGTTGGTGATCGTCAGACCGCCGGCCGGAGCACCCGCCGCAATGGCGACGGTCAGGCCGGTGGACGTGATGCTCGCCGAGCTGTTGGTGCGCAAGGACAGATCGGTCAGCTCGGCGTTGTTGTTGACATAGATGCCTCCGGAGGAAGCCAATGTCAGGTCCGTGGTGACGGTGCTGATTGCCGAGCCGAATTGACCTATGCTGCCGCCCGAGCCGCTGGCATCCAGGCTTATCTTGCCGGCGACGATCGTGCCGCCGCTGGTGATGGTGGGTGTGGTGCCGCCGTACGGGTCATAATGATAGCGGGTTGTGAGCGATACCGAACCCGTCCCGGTATGGATGGTGCCTACCCGTATGCCGGCATCCGTATTGATGGCAAGGTCGCCGTCGCCCAGGAGAGCAGTGACGGTCTGGCTGCCGCCGCTGACATCGTTTATGGTCAATGACTGGCCGCTGCCCAGGTTGACGAAGCTGTATTTGTTGTTGACCGGCGCGGTAATCGATCCATTCCAGCCATCCCGGCGCGACAGGTATAGGTCTACGCTGCCCAGCGTGCTGCTGTTGTTGTCGATATAGACGCTGCCATTGCTCTCGAGCTTCAGATTGGACGTATCCAGGCGCAGCGCGCCGCCCAAGTATCCGATGGCACCGGCCATGCTGGTGATAGAGGAGGAATCAGTACCGATGGCCGACAGATTCACGGTGTCGGCGGTGATTCGATTGCTGCTGCCCGATTTGCTGGTAATGCTGGAGTTGACGCCGCCGCCCGAGGTGGCCAGGCTGGCCGTGCCGGTGACGGTGATTTCGTCCACCACAATATTCTTCTTGCCGGTGAAGCTGAAATTCTCCAGGCCCGCGCCGCTCACTTCATCTATGTTGTAGGTGCCGCCGTTGTCGGTGATGGCATAGGTCTGGCCATCGGCGCTGATGCCGAACTTGCTGGCGCTGCTTGGCGAGATCGAGGCGTTGGTGCTGGTGATGCTCAGGCTCTTCAGGGCGGTTGCGCTGTCCACATAGATGTCGCGGCCGGTCGTCAGCGCCAGGCTTTCCGTGCCGGAGAGCCTGATCGCGCCGTTTTCTACATTGTCTTCGTCCTCGATGATGCCGCTGCCTATGGACTGTCCCGCCGTCAGCGCCACGGTCATCGCAGTGATCAGGTGGTCCTCGCTCTTATCGGAGCTGATGTTGCCCGAGCTGGCAAGGCGCACGGCGCCATTGTCGCCGGCATCGATCACGCCCACCACGATGTCGCCCGATTGGCTGGTGAAGCCGAAATCCAGATCGGAGTCGCTCCGGATTTCGCTCAAGGCCGTTTGATTGCCGCTGCTTGCGATGCCGAAGCTTTGTCCGTCGGCTCCCTCGATCTGATAAACGGCGTTGTAGCCGTAGTTTTGCTTGATGTCCAGGCGCTGGAAGGCCTGGGCATTGTCGACGTAAATGCTGCCGCTGCCGGTCAGGCTCACGTCGGAGGAATCCAGTCCTATGGCCTGCTGATCCATGCCGATGGCGCCGCCGCTCGACAGCGCGATGCTGGCGCCGGCAAGACGGGTATCGGCGTCGCCGTCGTCGCGCAGGCCGCTGCCGGTGATGCTGATGGCGCCACCGCTTTCAATGGCGCCGAGAAGAGTTGTGCCGTAGCTTTGCTGGTAGTTGAAATCCCCGCCCGCCTCGATGTCGGCGAGCGTGATGTTTCCACTGGCGTAGTCGCCCGAGCGCAAATGGATGTCGCCGCCGGCCTGGGCCTTCACGCTGACCGCGCCGCCTTCCAGCGCCATCGCCTTGTCGGCGGTGCCTATGTTTCCGTTTTCGGCGACGAGCGTAACGGTACCGTTCTGGCCGGCGCTAATGCCGACGTCGCTGCCGGCGTAGTCGTCCAGGCCAAGAGAGCCGTCTTGGACTTTCAGCGTAACGTCGCCCGTGGCGGCAATGTCGCCATGCTGCAGCAGGTCGCCCGTCAGGACGTCGATTTCCACCGAGCCGCCGCCGGCATAAATGGCCTGCGGAATCGGGTTGTAGTTATCGTCATATCCGCCATCCAGGCCGATGGTGTTGGTGTAGTTGTTCGTTGCGGCCGACCCGAGCACTTGTATATGCACGCCGCCCGAACTGGCTCGCGCGCCCAGCCAGGATGTGCGGACATCCAGATGCTTGTCTTCGCCCGCCAGGCCGACATCCTTGTCCGCCCACAAAATGACCGAACCGGCCAGCAGGGAGGTGTCCTTGTCGCCGTCGTCCAGAATGGAGCTGCCGCTGCCCCCGGCCTTCAGGGTGACGTAGCCGTCTCGGCCCGCGTCGACATCGCCGATGGTGATGCTGCGGTCGCCGCCGAAGGACAAGGTCAGAGCATTGTTGCTGCGCACTTCGTTCAGGTGATAGCCGCTTTCGACGTTGTCCTCGACGTCGAAGGCCAGGCCGCTTGCACGCACCTGTAGCGTGTTGGCGCCCGTGGGGGCGACGGCATGGCCATGGCTGATGTCCAGCCACCATAGGCTGCCCAGGTTGTCGACGTGCAGATTGCCGCCGCTGTTCAGCGTGAGCGAGCCGGTATCGGTCTGGATGGCGTTGCCGGCCGCGCCTATGCTGCCCTGGCTCGCAGTCAGATCTATGCTGCCGCCGGTCACGCGGGTATTGGGGTTGCCGTCGTTGCCGATATTGCCCGACGTGGCCGTCAGCGATACCTGCCCGTCGGCCTTGATGCTGCCCAGCTCCAGGCCGCGGTCGCCGGTGAACGACAGCGCGGGGAGGGAGCTGTCGCCGAGATAGGTGTCGACGAGCGAGGCGCTGTAAATCTGCTTCAGCCGATAGACTTCGCCGTCGTCCTCGACGTCGAAGCCCAGATAGGGCGAGGTGATCTGGATGGCGTTGCTGCCCTCCGGTCTTACGTAGTGGGTATTGCTGATGGCCAGGTTGGCAAGGACTTTCTCGGTGTTGTCGAGATAAATGTCGCCGCCGCTGCTGACGGCAAGGCCGCTGGTGACAGTGGCCAGGTGATTCGCGGCTGCGCCCAGGTGGTCGCGCGCGGCCAAGTCTATGCTTTTGCCGCGCAGCGAGCCCCCGTTGCTGAAAATGCTGCCCGCCTGGGCGTTCAGCTTCAGGGATCCGGTGCCCGCGTCCAGGACGCTGTCGGCGCCTATGGTGATGTTGCCCGCCGTCGCCGTGACCCGGGCCTGGCCTTCGCCCTGAATGCCGGACAGTCCGGCCAGGGTCACCGCGCCGTTCTGCGAAATGTCTATGTTGCGCGCCCGGGCCTTCAAGGTCTTGGCGGCCGTGTTCAGCGTGATATCGCCGCTCGCTGCCGTCAGCGTGACCATGTCGCCGGTTATCAATGACGAGCCGGATCGCGCCAGATCTCCTGTCGTGCTCTCGAGCGCGACCGAACCGGTGCCGCCTGTATTGACGGTGCCGACAAACAGCTTGCGATCCCCGGTGAACAGGAAATCCAGGCCATCTTGCGCAATCGTGTTGAGGTAGTAGCCACTGCTGCTATCGGTCAGGTTGAACGTCAGGCCGGTGGATTTGATTTGGTAGCTGTTGTTATTGACGCTGCTGTCGGCATGGCTGCTGACGATGGCCAGCTTGTCCAGCGTCGCCTGGTTGTCGACGACGATGGAACCGCCGGAGGTGATGTCCAGCGTGTCGGTGTCGGTGCGCAGGGCCGAGCCGCTGAGGCCCACGCTGCCAAGCCGGGCCGACAGGGTGACCGCGTCGCCCGTCAGCAAAGGCCCGCCGCCCGCAGCGTTGCGGATGGAGCCCGCATCGCTGCGC
>JBATWU010000086.1:0-30646 GCA_049672825.1 Pusillimonas sp. | reverse complement strand
GTGGTCGGCTCGTCGTCGCTGTCGGCGGCGCTGTTGCGGGCTTGCGCCCGCGCGCTGGCGCCGCGGGCGGCCAGCCAATCGCGGTAGTCTTCAAGATCGCCGTCGAACTCCTGCACACGGCCGTCGGCAACAATCCAGAAGCTGTCGACGGTGGTGCGCAGCAGATGGCGATCGTGGGATACCAGCAGCACGCTGCCGGCGAACTCGGCCAGGGCGGTGGCCAGTGCTTCCCGTGTGTCCACGTCCAAATGGTTGCTGGGCTCGTCCAGCAGCAGCAAGTTCGGTTTTTGCCAGACGATGAGCGATAGCGCCAGGCGGGCTTTTTCGCCTCCCGACATGGGTGCGATCTTGCTGATGACGGTATCGCCGCTGAATCCGAAACCGCCCAGATAGTTGCGCAGTTCTTGCTCGCGAGCCTGTGGCGCCAGCCGCAGCAGATGCTGCAGGGGCGTGGCATCCGGGTCCAGCATGTCAAGCTGATGCTGGGCAAAATAGCCGATTTCCAGGCCCTTGGATGCGCGGCGTTCGCCCGCTAGCACAGGCAATTCTTCAGCCAGCGTCTTGATCAGGGTGCTCTTGCCGGCGCCGTTCACACCCAGCACGCCAATGCGGGCGCCGCCCCGGACCATCAACTGAATGTCGGCAAGCACGGTCAGCGCCTGGCCATTTCCGCCTTGATATCCTGTGGATACCTTGTCGAGCACCAGCAGCGGGTCGGGCATGCTGGTGGGTTCGGGAATACGGATGTCTATGCCCGATTCGGCCTGCAGCGGCGCCAGCGTTTCCATGCGGGCCAGCGCCTTGACGCGGCTCTGGGCCTGCTTGGCTTTGGTGGCCTTGGCCTTGAAGCGGTCGATGAAGCTTTGCAGCCGGGCTGCCTCGCGGGTTTGCCTGTCCCAGGCCAGGCGGGTCTGGCGCAGGCGTTCGGCGCGCTGCGTCAGGAAATCCTCGTAGCCGCCGCGATAGCGCAGCAATTTGGCCTGGTCGAAATGCAGAATGACCGAGGCGACCGAATCCAGGAACTCGGTGTCGTGCGAGATCAGCAGGACGGTGCCCTGGTAGGCGGCAAGCCAGCGCTCCAGCCAGAGCATGGCGTCCAGATCCAGGTGGTTGGTGGGTTCGTCCAGCAGCAGCAGCTCGGAGGGCGCCATCAGCGCCCTGGCCAGCGCCAGCCTCATTTGCCATCCACCCGAAAAACTGTTGACCGGATTCATCCACTGGCCGGGCGCAAAGCCCAGGCCGGCCAGCAACTGCTCGGCGCGCGATGGCGCGCTCCAGGCGTCGGCCTCGACCAGCGCCGATTCCAGCTCGGCAATGCGATGGCCGTTGCTGTCGGGAGTGGCGGCGCGTTCCGCCTGCAGCGCGCGCAACTGCGTGTCGCCATCGATGACGAACTCGCGCGCGGGCAGGTTGTTGTGGCTGATTTCCTGTTCGACGCTGGCAATGCGCCAGCCCGGGGGGATGAGCAGCGTGCCCGCGTCAGCATCCAGCCTGCCTTGCAATACGGCAAACAAGGTTGATTTTCCCGCGCCGTTCTTGCCCACGATGCCCACGCGTTCGCCCGGGTTGATGACGAAGTCCGTGCCGTCGAGCAGCACTTTGGTGCCTCGGCGCAGGGTCAGGCCGGTGGCGCGGATCACGAGGCGAGTTGCTCGCGCGTGAGCAGCAGAATCTGGTCTTCCGTGTTTTCGGTGCTGAGCCAGACGGGGTCCAGATCGGGGAAGGCCGCCAGGAAGTTCTGATATTCGTGACCGATTTCCAGCACCAGCATGCCTTGGGGCGCCATGAAGTCGGGTGCCTGCCGCAGCAGGCGGCGGATGAGATCCATGCCGTCGTCGCCGCCCGCCAGCGACATGGTCGGCTCGTGCCGATACTCAAGCGGCAGATTTTCCATGGAGTGGTTATTGACGTAAGGCGGGTTGCAGACAATAAGCTGGTATTCACAGCCCGGCAATTGCTCGAACAAGTCGCTGCAGTGCGTGGTAATGCGCCCATCCAGACCCGAGAGTTCTATGTTCTGGTCGGCCACTTCGAGGGCGTGTTCCGACAGATCGACCGCATCGACCTGGGCCTGGGGAAAAGCCAGGGCCGCCAGCACGGCCAGGCAGCCGGAACCCGTGCACAGGTCCAGTACAAAATCGACTTCGTCGGGATCGGCGACCCATGGCCTGAGGCTATCGGCCAGCAGCTCGGAAATGGGCGAGCGCGGGATGATGACGCGCTGGTCCACCACGAAGCGATGGCCTTGCAGCCAGGCTTCGCCAGTCAGATAGGCGGCGGGCACATGCTCGGTGACGCGTCGTTCCAGCAGTTTCAGGTAGCGCTCGCGCTCGGCGGGCAGCACCCGGGCGTCCAGAAAGGGGTCGAGCATGTCCAGGGGCAGGTGCAGGCTGTGCAGCAGCAGATAAACCGCCTCGTCCCAGGCGTTGTCGCTGCCGTGGCCGAAAGAAAGCCTGGAAGCGTTGAAACGGCTGACGGTGTAGCGCAGCAGGTCGCGTACCGTGCGCAGCTTTTTACTGGCGATTTGATGCATGGCGGCTCCTGTTGGCGGCTTCAGTCGTTGTCGGGTAAAAGTTGCTCAAGCGTACGGCGGTAAATGTTTTTCAGCGGCTCAAGCGTATCGATGCGTATGTGCTCGTTCACTTGATGGATGCTGGCATTGATGGGGCCAAACTCAATGACCTGCGGGCATATCTTAGCAATGAAACGGCCATCGGACGTTCCGCCCGTGGTGGACAACTGGGTGGTCACGCCGGTTTCGTCCAGAATGGCCTGCGACAGGGCTGCGCTCAGCGCGCCTTTGGGTGTCAGGAACGGCTCGCCGCCCAAGGTCCAGTCCAGATCATAGTCCAAGTCGTGCTTTTGCAAAATGGCGGTGACGCGCTCTTTCAGGGATTCCGGGGTGCTGGCAGTGGAAAAACGGAAATTGAAATCCAGGACGGCAGTGCCGGGCACCACATTCGTGGCGCCGGTGCCCGCGTGCAGATTCGATACCTGCAGGGTGGTGGCCGGAAAATAGTCGTTGCCGCCATCCCATTGCTGCGTGGTCAGATCGACCAGCGCCGGCGCCAGCAGATGGATGGGGTTGCGGGCAAGATGCGGGTAGGCCACATGCCCCTGCCTGCCTTTGACCGTCAGTTTCGCCGATAAAGAACCGCGCCGCCCATTTTTGACGGTGTCGCCCAACTGGTCAACCGAGGTCGGTTCGCCCACTATGCAGTAATCGAGCTGTTCGGCGCGCTGTGTCAATGCCTGACACACCTTGACGGTGCCATCGACGGAAGGCCCTTCCTCGTCGGAAGTAATCAGCAGGGCAATGGAGCCGGAATGGCGCGGATGGCCGGCCACGAATTCTTCGGCCGCCAAGGTGAATGCGGCGATCGAGCTTTTCATGTCGGCGGCGCCGCGGCCGTACAGTACGCCGTCGCGCTCGGTGGGCGTGAAGGGGTCGCTGTCCCAGCGATCGAGCGCGCCGGTGGGGACGACATCGGTGTGCCCCGCGAATACCAGCACGGGCGCGGTGTTGCCGCGCCGCGCCCAAAGGTTGGTGACGTTGCCGAAAACCAGGGTCTCGCAGGTAAAACCCGCCGCGCGCAGCCGGTTGGCCAGGGCTTCCTGGCAGCCGCTGTCGTCGGGCGTGACGGACGGCCTGGAGATCAAGTCCCTGGCCAGTTGGAGGACGGAGGAATCTGCCATCAGGCCCTCAACAGGTCATTGATGCTGGTCTTGGAGCGTGTTTGCGCGTCGACACGCTTGACGATCACGGCGCAGGACAGGCTGTGCGATCCGTCGGCCGAGGGCAGCGAGCCGGGCACGACTACCGAGCCCGAAGGCACGCGGCCGTAGCTTATGGCGCCCGTGGCGCGATCGTAGATCTTGGTGCTTTGGGAAATGAACACGCCCATGGCCAGGACGGAGTTTTCTTCGATGATCACGCCCTCGACGATCTCCGATCGTGCGCCAATAAAGCAGTTGTCTTCAATGATGGTGGGATTGGCCTGCAGCGGTTCCAGCACGCCGCCGATACCCACGCCGCCCGACAGGTGTACGTTCTTGCCGATTTGCGCGCAGGAACCCACCGTGGCCCAGGTGTCGACCATGGTGCCTTCATCGACGTAGGCGCCCACGTTGACGTAGGAAGGCATCAGCACCACATTCCTGCCGATATAGGCGCCTTTGCGGGCCACCGCGGGCGGCACCACGCGAAACCCGCCCTGGGCAAAGGCGGCGGCGTCATAGCTTTGAAACTTGGTGTCCACCTTGTCGTAGAACTGCAGCGGGCCGCCGCCCAGCACCTTGTTGTCTTCCAGCCTGAATGACAGCAGCACGGCTTTCTTGACCCACTGGTGCACCACCCAATCGGCGCCGATTTTTTCGGCGACGCGCAAATGGCCGGCGTCCAGCCCGTTTAGCGTAGTCTGTACGGCTTTGCGTACCTCGGTGTGTCCGGATGCGGGGGAGAGGTCGGCACGGTTTTCCCATGCTTCCTCGATGGTGCGCTGCAGGTCTGTAGTCATAGAAGTGCTCGTTGAGGGTTGAAAATGCCTTTGTGCCCGTCGCTCAGGCCGCAGTTCCGCTGCTTGCCGCCGACATAAAGTCGGCGATGCGCCGGGCCGCTTCAATGCATTGCTGCTTTGGCGCGACCAGGGCAATGCGGATGCGGCTCGCGCCTGGGTTGACGCCATGGGCCTCGCGGGCCAGAAAACTGCCTGGCAGCGCCGTGACGCCGGTGGCGCCGTACAGGTCGCGCACAAAATCGGTATCGGGGCCGGGAGTTTGGGCCCACAGGTAGAAAGAGGCATCCGGCCGGTCGACGCCGAGCACCGGCGCCAGAATGGGCAGGACGGCGTCGAATTTTTCGCGATAGAGCCGCCGGTTGTCGATTACGTGGGCCTCGTCGTTCCAGGCGGCGATGCTGGCCTGCGCCACCACCGGGCTCATGGCGCTGCCGTGGTAGGTGCGATAGAGCAGGAACTGCCCGATCAGCCTGGCATCGCCGGCCACAAAGCCCGAGCGCAGGCCGGGCACATTGGATCGCTTGGACAGGCTGGAAAAGCACACCAGATTGCGATAGTCGCCGCGCCCCAGCAGGCTGGCGGCCTGCAGGCCGCCCAGCGGCTTGCAGGCTTCATCGAAGTAGATTTCGGAATAGCATTCGTCGGAGGCAATGACGAAACCGTATTCATCGGAAAGGGCGAACAGCGCCTTCCAGTCTTCCAGTGACATGACGTTGCCGGCCGGATTGCCCGGCGAGCACACGAACAGCAACTGCGTCCTGCGCCACACGTCGGCGGGAACCGCGGCCCAGTCGTAGCCGAAATTGAGTTCCGGCTGCGCGTTGATGTAGTAAGGACGAGCCCCCGCCAGCAGGCTTGCGCCTTCGTATATCTGGTAGAAAGGGTTGGGGCACACCGTGAGCGCATCGGCCGTGGGGTCGATGATCGTCTGGGCAAAGGCAAAAAGGGCTTCGCGCGAACCCAGGGCGGGCAGCACCTGGGTGTCGGGGTCGGGCGGTGCAATGCCGTAGCGCCGGGCGATCCAGCCTGCGATGGTGGACCGCAGCAGGGCATCGCCCTTGGTGGGGGGGTATGCCGCCAGGCCGCCCATGGCTTCCTGCATGGCTTGCGAGATCAGCAGCGGTGTGGCGTGCTTGGGCTCGCCTATGGAAAGATTGATGGGCGCCAGTGTCGACGGCGGCGGGCCGGCTAGCGCAAGCAACTGCCTTAGCTTTTCGAAAGGGTAAGGGTGCAGGGCGCTGAGTCGGGGGTTCATGTTTGCCGCAAGGTATGGCTGCAAGCCGGCTGTGTAGCAAGCTGCAATGCCGGCGCGCATGCTCTGTTGTGGTGCGAACGGAGAGACTCGAACTCTCACACCTCTCGGCGCCAGAACCTAAATCTGGTGCGTCTACCAATTCCGCCACGTTCGCTGAAGTAAGCCAAGCATTATAGCTTTTTTTGAATACGGCGCAATGCGGTCGCCCCCCAGGCTGGACATGCGTTCAATACGCCGTCTGGCAGGGTCGATGACAGTGTCCACGCAGGGCCCGGTCACCCGGCCGGCGCGGTGTCAATAAACCGAGGGCTCGCCCTCCGGGCGCCGCTTGAAGCGCCTGTGAACCCAGTAGTATTGGTCGGGCGTGCGGCGTATGCGTTCTTCCAGAAATTGATTCATGTGCAGCGCATCCGCATGCGCATCGCCGCTGGGGAAGTTGTCCAGCGCCTCAAGAATATTCAACTTATAGCCCTGGTAGTCAGGCAGAACCTCGGATACGAAGGGGATGACGCGCGCGCCGCTGAGCCTTGCCAGGCGCGACACGGCGGTCAAGGTGCAGGCCTGTATGCCGAAAAAGGGCACGAACACGGAATCGCGCAGGCCGAAATCCATATCGGCGGCCAGCATGATGGGCTTGCCGGATTTCAGAACCTTCAGGATTTCACGCGCGCTGCCGTGGCGCGATATCATTTCCGTCCCGAAGCGTCCGCGCTGTTCCCGTGAAATGGTGTTGGTGACCGTATCCGACATGGGGGTATATATAGAGGCAACCGGATGCATGATAGAGTAATACATGCAGGTGGCTTCGATGGCCGCAAAGTGGAAGCCAAGAAATATCGTGGGCTGCTCATACTTGTCGCGCAGCTCGATGGCGCTATCCAGTTGGACCAGGCGCCTGATTTGCGGGGCGCTGCCATACCACTGCATGCCGCGCTCAAGATAGCTGCGTATCACGTGGCGGAAGGTCGAATGAGCCAGGCGGTGGCGCTGCGCGGCGTTCTTTTCCGGGAAGCACAGACGAAGATTGGTTTGCAATATGCGCTTGCGCTTGCTGGGCAACTGGTACAACAGTGTGCCCAGCGTTTCGCCCAGGCGCGCGACAAGGCCGTAGGGCAGGAAGGCAAGCGTGCGAAGCAGACCCGCGGTTAGTGTGGCTTGAGTGTGGTGGTTCATAATTTGGACGCATCGCTGATCGATGTCGCCCGTGGCAGGTCAATTGACCATGCTAGCACGCGCGTCCTGCCGCCCGTGTTTTATTTGGAAACCGCTTTGTCTCGCCCCGACTTGCCGCCTTCACCATAGGTAAAGCACGGGCTTTTCATGGACTTGGCAAGTTTCCGGTAAAATGTCCTGTTCATTTCTTCAATTATTCATTTAGATAGGTCCCTAATGCAGCCCGAGGTTGAAATTTTGTCTGGTCTGGAGCGCCGTGTTGATCTGGTCGTTTCGATCGCCGACGTAGAAAAAGAAGTCCAGACGCAACTCAAGCGCGTCGCTCGTACTGCCAAAGTTCAGGGTTTTCGCCCAGGGAAAGCGCCGCTTTCCCTGATCGAGCGTAGCCATGGGCCCGGCATTCGCTACGACGTCATCAATTCCGAAGTAGGCCGTTCGCTGGACAAGGTCATTGGGGACGCCAAGCTGCGTGTGGCGGGTACGCCCAACCTCGAGCCCAAGACCGAAGGTGTGGACGAGGGCGTGATGGCTTTCTCGGCCACCTTCGAAGTCTATCCCGAAGTGCAGGTGCCCGACCTGGGCACCTTGCAAGTCAAGCGCGCCAAAGTGCAAGTGGGCGACGCCGAGATTCAGCGCACTATCGATATTCTGCGCAAGCAGCGTGCCAACTACGAAGTCCGTGAAGGCCGCGAGGCCCAGGACGACGACCGCGTAACGCTCGATTTCACCGGCACCATCGATGGCGAGGCCTTCGAGGGCGGCTCCGCTGAAAAATTTCCCTTTGTGCTGGGCCAGGGCCGCATGCTGCCTGAATTCGAAACAGCCGTTCGCGGCATGAAGGCGGGTGAATCCAAGACATTCCCGCTGAGTTTCCCCGACGAGTACGGCAGCAAGGAAGTTGCCGGAAAAACGGCTGAGTTCGCCATCACCGTCACCGAAGTGGCCGAGGCCGTGCTGCCAGAGGTCGACGCCGAGTTCGCCAAGTCGCTCGGACAGGCCGAGGGCGATGTCGAAAAACTGCTGGCCGACGTGCGCGCCAACATCGAACGCGAAGTCAAGGTACGCGCCCAGGCCCGCACCAAGGCCAGCGTCATGGATGCCCTGGTCGAGACCTGCTCGTTCGACGTGCCCAAGGCGTTGGTCCAGAACGATGCCCAGGGTCGTGTTACCGCCGCCCGCGAAGAGCTCAAGCAGCGCGGCGTGCCCAATGCCGACTCCGTGCCAATTCCTGTCGAAGCCTTCACCACCGAGTCCGAGCGGCGCGTGCGCCTGGGTCTGCTGGTGTCCGAGCTGGTGCAGTCGGCCAATTTGCAGGCCAAGCCCGAACAAGTGCGTACGCGCATCGAAGAATTTGCGCAAAACTACGAACAGCCTGCCCAGGTTGTCGCGTACTATCTGTCCGATCGCCAGCGCCGCGCCGAAATCGAAGCCATCGTGCTTGAAGACAATGTGGTCGACCACGTTCTGTCCAAAGCTCAGGTTACCGACGAAGACGTCGCTTTCGAAGAACTCATGGGGACCAACTAAATGTCACGATTTACCGATTTTTACGCCTCAATGTATGGTGGTGACTCGGTGACCCCGACGGGGCTGGGCTATGTGCCCATCGTGATCGAACAGTCGGGCCGCGGCGAGCGGTCCTACGATATCTACTCACGCCTGCTGCGCGAGCGCGTTATTTTCTTTGTCGGACCGGTCAACGATCACTCCGCCAACCTGGTGGTGGCGCAGTTGCTCTTCCTTGAATCCGAAAACCCCGATAAAGATATTTCGCTGTACATTAACTCGCCAGGCGGTTCCGTGTATGCGGGCATGGCCATCTACGACACCATGCAGTTCGTCAAGCCCGATGTCTCCACGCTGTGCACCGGCATCGCGGCCAGCATGGGCGCCTTTCTGCTGTCGGCGGGCACCAAGGGCAAGCGCTACACGCTGCCCAACTCGCGCATCATGATTCACCAGCCTTCGGGCGGCGCCCAGGGCCAGGCCTCCGACATCCAGATCCAGGCCCGCGAAATCCTTAACCTGCGCGAGCGCCTGAACCTTATTCTGGCCAGGAATACCGGCCAGCCAGTCGAGCGTATTGCCGAAGACACCGAGCGCGACAATTTCATGTCGGCCGAAGATGCGGTATCGTATGGTTTGGTAGATAAAGTCCTGGTTTCTCGTACCGACGAGGCTTAAAGCCAGAGGGTCGGTGAACGCTTCGGCGTTCGCCGGTAATTACCGACAGGCGACGCGTTGTCCTGTCCACTGAACTTAAAGAGTTTTATGCCCGAAAAAAAAGGATCGGCGGACGATAAAGTATTGCATTGCTCGTTCTGCAACAAAAGCCAGCACGAGGTTCGCAAGCTTATCGCGGGGCCGTCGGTGTTCATCTGCGATGAATGTATCGATCTCTGCAATGACATCATTGTCGAAGAAAGCCAGGAAGCGGCGCGCGATGCCATACGCAACGAGCTGCCCACACCCCACGAAATCAAAAGTTTTCTCGACGGATACGTCATTGGGCAAGAGGCCCCCAAGCGTTCGCTGGCTGTGGCGGTATACAACCACTACAAGCGCATACGCTATGGAGAAGTCAAGGGCGACGACGTCGAGCTGTCCAAGAGCAACATTTTACTGATCGGCCCCACGGGGTCGGGCAAGACGCTGTTGGCCCAGACACTGGCCCGCATGCTCGATGTACCCTTCGTCATGGCCGACGCCACCACGCTCACCGAGGCCGGCTATGTCGGCGAAGACGTCGAGAATATCGTCCAGAAGCTGCTGCAGAACTGCAATTACGATGTCGACAAGGCGCAGCGCGCCATTATCTACATCGATGAAATCGACAAGATCTCGCGCAAGGCCGACAATCCGTCCATTACCCGCGACGTATCGGGTGAGGGCGTGCAGCAGGCCCTGCTCAAGCTCATCGAAGGCACGGTGGCTTCAGTGCCGCCGCAGGGTGGACGCAAGCATCCCAACCAGGACTTCGTGCAGGTCGACACCACCAATATCCTGTTTATTGTCGGCGGCGCCTTCGACGGGCTGGAAAAAGTCATCCGCGACCGCACCGAGCGCTCGGGAATCGGTTTTTCGGCCTCGGTTCGCGCCAAAACCGAACGCGGCGTGGGCGAACTATTCGCCGAAGCCGAACCCGAAGACCTGATCAAGTTCGGTCTGATCCCTGAGCTGGTCGGCCGCCTGCCCGTCGTGGCCACGCTCGAAGAGCTGCAGGAAGATACGCTCGTGCGCATTCTTACCGAGCCCCGCAATTCCCTGATCAAGCAGTTTCAAAAGCTGTTCGAAATGGAAGAGGTCGAACTCGATGTGCGCCCCGGCGCGCTGGCTGCCATCGCCAAGCGGGCCATTACGCGCCGCACCGGCGCACGCGGCCTGCGTTCCATCGTCGAGCAGGCCTTGCTGGGCACCATGTACGATCTGCCCTCCAAGAAGAACGTCAAGCGTGTCGTGCTCGACGAAAACTCCATCACGGGCAAGGGTTCTCCCATGCTGATATATCAGGACGAGGACGAGGGAAAAACCGAAAACGACGCCGGGCAGGGCGCCGCCAAGAAACTCAAGAATGCTGCCGCGTAAAAGGGTATGTAGAATACCCCTATATCAAGCAGGGTCTGCACTTTGTAGACTTGAAATACTGGCTATCGTCACTACATACACCTACAGGTAGTACTAAAAGGGAGGCCTAGGCTTCCCTTTTGTAATCCAGAGGTTAACTTTAAGGAAATGACTATGTCTGCAAGCCAGATTCTTTCTTCGGAACCAACGGACTTGCCGCTGTTGCCTTTGCGCGACGTAGTGGTGTTTCCGCATATGGTGATTCCCCTGTTTGTGGGCCGCCCGCGCTCGATCAAGGCGCTGGAACTGGCCATGGAATCAGGCAACAACATCATGCTGGTGGCGCAAAAGTCGGCCAGCAAAGACGATCCCACCCCGGAAGACCTGTACAGCATAGGCTGCGCGGCCAGCATTCTGCAGATGCTGAAGCTGCCCGACGGCACGGTCAAGGTCCTGGTAGAGGGCTTGCAGCGCGCGACCATACAGTCGGTGCGCGATGCCGATACCCACTTCATGGCGGTCGTTGTACCGGTCGAACCGGCCGCGGACGAGGGCGCCGAATCCGAGGCCTTGCGGCGCGCGGTGGTGGCCCAGTTCGAGCAGTACGTCAAGCTCAACAAGAAAATTCCCCAAGAGATCCTCACTTCTCTGACCGGAATCGACGACGCCGGCCGCCTGGCCGATACCATTTCCGCCCATTTGCCGCTCAAGCTTGAGCAGAAGCAGCAAATGCTCGAAGTCACCGGCACGTCGCAGCGGCTTGAAAATCTGCTGTCGCAGCTCGAATCCGAAATCGACATTCTTCAGGTCGAAAAGCGCATTCGCGGGCGCGTCAAGAAGCAAATGGAGAAAAGTCAGCGCGACTATTATCTGAATGAGCAGGTCAAGGCCATTCAGAAAGAGCTGGGCGAGGGCGAAGAAGGCGCCGACATCGAAGAGCTCGAAAAAAAGATCGCCGCGGCCCAACTGCCCAAGGAAGCCCAGAAGAAAGTCGAGTCCGAGCTCAAGAAGCTCAAGCTGATGTCGCCCATGTCGGCCGAGGCAACGGTCGTGCGCAACTACATCGATACGCTGATCGGCCTGCCGTGGCGCAAGAAAAGCCGCATCAACAATTCCATTTCCAATGCCGAGGGTGTGCTCGATGCCGACCACTACGGGCTGGAAAAGGTCAAAGAGCGCATTATTGAATACCTTGCCGTGCAGCAACGGGTCGACAAGCTCAAAGCGCCCATTCTGTGCCTGGTGGGGCCTCCCGGGGTCGGCAAAACCTCCCTGGGGCAGTCCATCGCCCGTGCCACGAATCGCAAGTTCGTGCGCATGGCGCTGGGCGGTGTGCGCGACGAGGCCGAGATCCGCGGCCACCGCCGCACGTATATCGGCTCCATGCCCGGCAAGATTCTGCAGAACATGAATAAGGTGGCGGTCCGCAACCCATTGTTCCTGCTCGATGAAATCGACAAGATGGGCGCCGATTTCCGTGGCGACCCGTCTTCGGCGCTGCTCGAGGTGCTTGATCCCGAACAGAACCATACTTTCCAGGATCACTACATCGAGGTCGATTTTGATCTGTCCGATGTCATGTTCGTGGCCACCAGCAATACGCTGAACATTCCTCCCGCCTTGCTGGACCGCATGGAAGTGATTCGCCTGTCGGGTTACACCGAAGACGAGAAGGTGCATATTGCCTTCGACCACCTGCTGCCCAAGCTCATGAAGAACAATGGCGTGCAAGAGGGTGAAATCAGCATCGAAGAGCCAGCCATCCGCGATATCGTGCGTTATTACACGCGCGAGGCGGGTGTTCGGGCGCTCGAGCGCGAGATCAGCAAGATTTGCCGCAAGGTCGTCAAGAAGCTGCTGGCGGTCAACCCGTCGGCGGGCAAACGCCGTCGCGGCAAGGCTGCGCAGCCATCGCAGCCCATCGAGCGCGTCACGGTCACATCCGATAACCTGAGCGATTTTCTTGGAGTGCGCCGTTTCAATTTCGGCATGGCCGAAAAAGAAAACAAGGTCGGCCAGGTTACCGGCCTGGCCTGGACCGAGGTGGGCGGCGATCTGCTCACGATCGAGGTGGCCGACATGCCGGGCAAGGGAGTGGTGCTGCGCACCGGCTCGCTGGGCGATGTCATGAAGGAGTCGGTCGAGGCGGCGCGCACTGTGGTGCGTGCGCGTGCCCAGAAATGGGGTATTCCGAATACCGCTTTCGAGAAGCGCGATCTGCATGTGCACTTCCCGGAAGGCGCAACACCCAAGGATGGTCCTTCAGCGGGTATTGCCATCACGACGGCAATGGTATCGGCGCTGACGGGTATTCCGGTGCGGGCCGATGTCGCCATGACGGGCGAGATCACGCTGCGTGGCGAAGTACTGGGCATCGGCGGGTTGAAGGAAAAGCTGCTGGCGGCGCATCGCGGCGGGATCAAGGTTGTGATGATTCCCGAGGAAAATGTGAAAGATCTGGCCGACATTCCCGATAATGTGAAGAATCATCTTGAGATCATCCCGGTGCGCTGGATCGACCGGGTGCTCGAGGTGGCGTTGCAGAATATGCCTACGCCGCTTTCCGATGAAGAGGTTGCGCGTTTGGCGGCCGAGGCGGTGGCAAACGCGAAGCCGACATCCGAGGAGTCTTCGGGTGGGCTGATGAAACATTGATGCAGCGTTTTGCGGGCGGGCCGCTTGTCGGTGATGTAGGCTGACGGGTCCACTGGCGCTAGGAGGCTGGGTTCTGCTTGGGCGGGATCCAGCTTTTTGTTTTTGTGGGCTCTGATAAGTCCGACTCTGGATGCGCTGTCGTTGGGTCGGATGTCAGATTTCGAGCGCTTTTGTCGTTGCTGTTCTTGAGCCGGCCCGGGTGGCGAGAGGCATCTCGGCGGCGCTGCGGGGGCTCACTTCATGCGCGTTGTTGGTGGGCGGCCAGTCTTGCAAAATGGCTTTCGGCGGGATGGTTGGCTCGGGATACGAATGCGTGGGTTGTTCGCTGAACGATTTGCGAGATGAGCTCCACGAACCTGATTGAGGCGCCCGGATAGACGATGACGCCGGTCAGCAGTGTCCCAAGGTCGACCAGCAGCCTGATGTGGCTGCGCTGGGGTCCGTCAAGGGCGATGCTGTTGGCGGTGTTGACGATGACGGACACCGTGTCGTCCTCGAGGATGGGGAGTACCGCGGCCTGTGCCAATGGCAATGAGCCGTGCGCGCTTGTGTCATTCGTTTCGGGAATCAGTGCCGCCTGTTCCGACGCCAAAGAGCCGGGAAGGTGGATGACGCGGCGTGTTTGTTCGATGAAGATATCCGTCTCGTTGTCGGGAAACAGGGACACGGACAACGCCCCGACGCTCGAGACAAGATAGATGGTTGACTCGGGCATATTGTCCAGGTTCCAGTCGATGGCGTCTTCATGGTCCAGCAAGGCCCATGATTGGAGCATGATGCTGGTTGGCTCCGGCTCTGAAGCCTTTTGAACCTGGCGCCTGGCCTTTTTCGAGAGAGCCGAGGCATCGGTATGGTTGAGGCTGTGGGCGTTGGCGCCTATTTTCTTCAACGCGGGAGTGTGCCGGCCGCCAAGCCGCATTTGATCCGATCGGCCAAAGGTGATTTGGCTGAAGGTCATCAGATCAATCAAATCGTAGAAAGTGACAGGTCTGAAAATGCGCTGATCCGGGTTGAGGCCAGGACTGACGTGTATATTCCCCATGCGTCGGATTCCTCTCTGGATAAAAACGGCCTTGGTGGCGGGCTCCTCACAAGATAGTAGTCAAAGCGGGTCCCGCCTGACATTACGGTGTCCTTACCGTTTCGTAATGTTGACGGCTGATTTCGGCCAGTACCAGCTGCTTCATGCATTCGGCCGCAGGGGACAGGACACGATCGGCGCGCATGCGCAAGCCCAGGGTGCGCGCCACGCGCGGCGAGTCCAGCGGCACGAATGCGAGTTCGTCCTGTGCCGGCGGCACGCCCAACCGGGCCAGTACGGTGACGCCCATTTGCTGCCTGAGCATGGCGATCAGCGTCAACATATTCGCGATATACAAGGGGCGGTCGAAGAGGAAGGCGGCTTCGGGGCAGCCCAGCAATTGTTTGTGAGCGACGGTGCCGATATGGGGCTGGCTGGCGATGTCTTGCCAGGCGAGCCGTCGTTCTTTGGCAAGCGGATGGCTTCGATGGCAGACCAGGCCGAATTCGTCCTGGAACAGGGGTTGGAAGTCCAGCGCCGTGTTGTCGCTCACGACGCTGCAGATGCCCAGCTCGGCCTGTCCGCGCAGCAGCATTTTTTCGACACCTTCGGAGTTGTCGTCGCGGATATTCAGCATGACTTTGGGATAGCGCTGTCGATACGTCTGCAGCAGGCCGGGCATCCAGTGTGTTGCCGCCGACATGACGCATGCCATGCTCAGGAATCCGCTATCGTTGCGGGCGATGCTTCCCATGGTGGCGGCGACATGATCGGCGTGTTCCACCAACTGCCGCGCAAGCGTGAGGCACGATGTGCCGAAAGCGGTCGGGACGACCGGATTGCTGCGCACGAACAGTTTTTGGCCCAAGCGTTCTTCCATCTCGCGTATGGCCAGCGAGATGGCGGGCTGAGAGCGGCGGGCCCGTTCGGCCGCAAGCCGGAAGCTGCCCGTCTGGGCCACCCACAGAAAGTAGCGATAGTGATTGATCGAGAAAAGTTCGAGTGAAGTCATTTGAAAATCTCATCAAATAATAATTTTAATTAATTTTATTTATTCTATAGGGATCTATACAATCGATCCATGGATCTATTGCTGCATACCGCACACCACCTTGATTTCAGCAGGATGGGCGAACGTACCGCCACTGATCTTGGCGGCTGCCGGATCTATACCGGCCATCATGGCAAGCCGGGCGGCCCGGCGCTGGTATTCGTGCATGGCGGTTATCACGGCGCCTGGTGCTTCAGCCATTACCTGGACTATTTTGCGCAGCGGCGTATCGGCTGCTACGCGCTGGACCTGCCGGGCCATGGCGCGCTCGCCGCCGGAATGAGGCCGGACATGGGCGTGGAATTTCTGGCGGCTCGTCTGGTTGAATGTGTCGCCAAACTCGCACGCCCTGTTGTTTTAGTGGGGCACAGCGTGGGTGCGATCCCGGTCATGCGGGCCGCCATGGATCTCGATCTTCATGGCCTGGTGCTGATGGCGCCATCGCCGCCCGGGAACCTTCCCGGTGCCCGGGCATTGCCGATGGTTCCGGCGGATAAGCTCAGGGCCGCGCCGTCGCCAGCCGAGGTACGGCGGCGGTTCCTCGATGTTGCGGATGATGTCTGCGTGGACAGCGTCATGGCGCTGATGTGTCCTGAAAGCCCTGCGGTGCTGAACGATCGCTACGCGCTGCGAATCCATATCGATCCGGGTCGCATCGCTTGCCCAGGCGTTTGCTTTGAAGCGGGACGGGATGACGAAGACCGGCATCCCGAGGGGCAGAACCTGGCTATCGCCCGCTTTTTGAGCATCGATTATGCGCTGCTCGACAGTCAGCCGCATTGCATGATGTACGGGCCCCAGTGGCAGGAAAGCGCACAGGCGCTGTGCGCCTGGTATCGGCACCATCTTGATGTAAAGCAATAAACGTCGCCGGGACGGTATCCCGACCGTCCACCAGGATGACATAACGAGGAGATAACCATGAACGGAATACATAAACGAGGTCTTTCGGCTTTGGCGGCGGCATGCCTGGCAGTACTGCCGTGGGCATCACAAGCGAATGACTGGCCCGGGAGTGCTCCCGTCAGCATCGTGGTGCCTTCGTCGGCCGGCGGTGCCGCGGATCTGACGGCCCGTACGGTTGCCAAGTATCTGAGCGAGAAAGCGGGTATCCGCACGGTGGTGGAAGACAAGCCTGGTGCGGGAGGCGTAATAGGAACGGCCGCTGTCAAGAACGCCGCGCCCGATGGGCATACTTTCCTGCTCTCGACGAATTCCACCCAGTCCGCCAATCAGCATCTGTACAAAACACTGCCCTACGATGCCGAGAAGGATTTCGTGAACATCGGAATGATAGGCAAGTTCCTGACCGTGGCGGTTGTCGCGCCCGATAGCAATATCAATACGCTGCAGGATCTGGTCGCATTGACACGCAGCCAGCCGGGCAAGGTGTTCTTCGGCTATTACAGCTCGTCGTCGCGGGTTCCGCCGAATTTGCTGAAGCAGTATGCGCAAATCGATATCGACGGGGCCGCCTACAAGAATGTGACGCAGATTCTGACCGACTTGCGGGGCGGCCTGATACAGTTTGCATTCGTCGATTATTTGACTGCCAAGGGGCAGATAGCGGGCGGCAACCTGAAGCCTATCGCGGTTACCGGCACTGCGCGGCATCCCCATTTACCGCAAATTGAAACAACAGCCAGCTTGTATCCCGGCTTTGTGGTGGAAGGCTGGATGGGTATCTCGGCACCCGCGGGAACACCGCCCGAGGTGGTGGAAAAAATGAGCGCGCATTTGAAGGACGCGCTCGATGATGCCGAGATGGTGAAGCAGCTTAGTGATTTGGGGCTGCAGCCCCAGGCTATGGGTGTGGCCGAGTTCGAACAATATATTAAAGAGGACTCGGTGCGCTGGAAGGAGTGGGTCGCGACGGCGAAGATTGATCCGCAGTAACCCTGCAGCAAAAAGCCGGCAAAATAGCCGCGGTGGCGGCGTGCCGGCGGGCGCATCGGCCGGATGCATAGTCTTAATGCAGCGGGGTGTTGCGGATCAGGCCGACGGCGATACCTTCTATGGAGAACTCGTCGTTGGCGGTAACGATGATAGGCTGGAAATCGGGGTTTTCAGGAAGCAGTTCGATGTGCTTGCCGGCGCGGGAAAAGCGCTTGACGGTGACGTCGTCGCCGATGCGGGCAACGACGATTTGGCCGTTGCGGGCGTCGGGCGATTTTTTGACGGCAAGCAGGTCGCCGTCGAGGATGCCGGCGTCGCGCATGCTGAGGCCGCGCACGCGCAGCAGGTAGTCGGGGGTCTGGTCGAAAAGGGAGGGCTCGATGCCGATTTCGCGTTCGACGTGTTCGGCGGCCAGTATGGGGTTGCCGGCAGCCACCCGGCCCACCAGCGGCACCATGAGCTGCGCGAGCGCGGACGAGGCGTAGTCGGCCAGCGTGGAGCCCGGGCGGGAGTCGGGGGCGGCGTCGGTAAGCCGTATGCCGCGCGAGGCGCCTGCCGTCAGTTCGATGGCGCCTTTGCGGGCCAGGGCCTTGAGGTGGTCTTCGGCCGCGTTGGCTGACTTGAAACCCAGGGCGCGCGCAATTTCAGCCCGGGTGGGCGGAAAGCCCGTGCGAGTGATTTCACTGCGGATGAGTTCGAGTATTTGCTGTTGACGCTCGGTAAGTTTGGCGGCCATGGGTATCCAGACTGTGTTTATATACAGTCTGGATTCTGCAGCATTTCCAGGGAAAGATCAAGCGCCATGGCATTCCGGCCGGCTGTCAGGCCAGAACTTTGGCGATGGCGGCGGCCACGTAGTCGATGTTGCGGCTGTTCAGCGCCGCAACGCAGATGCGGCCACTGCTGACGGCATATACGCCGTGTTCGTCGCGCAGACGGTCGACCTGCGGTGCCGTCAGGCCTGAATACGAGAACATGCCGCGCTGGGCCAGCACGAAGTCGAAGTCTTGCGTAACCCCGTTGGACTTGAGTTTTTCGACCAGCTGGATGCGCATGGTGCGGATGCGCTCGCGCATGGCGGCCAGCTCGATGGTCCAGAGGGTGTAGAGTTCGGGCGTGTTCAGCACAGTGGATACGACCGTGCCGCCGTGCGTGGGCGGATTGGAGTAGTTGGTGCGAATCACGCGCTTGAGCTGGCTGAGCACGCGGCCGCTTTCTTCCTTGCTGGACGATACCAGTGTCAGGGCGCCGACACGCTCGCCATACAGCGAGAACGATTTGGAAAAGGACGAACTGATGAGCATGGTCAGGTCGTGCTGCGCGAACAGGCGAACGACCGCCGCGTCTTCTTCCAGGCCGTCGCCGAAACCCTGGTAGGCGATGTCGAGGAAGGGGACCAGGTTCTGGTTTTTGACGACTTCAACGATTTTCTGCCACTGCTCGAAGGTGGGATCGACTCCGGTGGGGTTGTGGCAGCAGGCGTGCAGGACGACAACGGTTTGTTCGGGCAGGGCCTTCAGGGCGGCCAGCATGCCGTCGAAATTCAGGCCGTGGCTGGCGGCGTCGTAGTAGGGGTAGGTTTCAACCTTGAAGCCGGCGCGTTCGAACAGGGCGCGGTGGTTTTCCCAGCTGGGGTCGCTGATGACGACTTTGGCGCCGGGCAGCAGTTGCTTCAGGAAGTCGGCGCCGATTTTAAGTGCGCCGGTGCCGCCCAGCGTCTGGGCGGTCAGGGCGCGGCCATTGGCCAGCAGCGGCGAGCCTTCGCCCAGCAGCAGGGTTTGCGCGCCCTTGTTGTAGCCAGGTATACCTTCGATCGGCAGGTAGCCGCGCGCGGCGTGCGCCTGGATGCGGGCCACTTCGGCTTGGCTGACGGCGTCGAGCAGGGGAATGCGGCCTTGGTCATCGTAGTAAACGCCCACGCCCAGATTGACTTTGTCGGCCCGGGTATCGGCGTTATATTGTTCGATAAGGCCAAGAATAGGGTCGCGCGGAGCAAGCTCGACGGATTCGAAGAGAGATTTCATTTGGGGAATATTAGGTGGGTAGAGAAAGGGGTAACAATAGTGTGATAATAAGGGGTTTACCCTGAAAGTGTCCAGCATGAACGCTCCCGCGCCCGGTTTTGTGGAATACCCGAATAGCCCGTTTCAGCTCTACCAGCCGTATCCGCCGGCGGGCGACCAGCCCACCGCGATCAAGGCGTTGGTCGAAGGCATCGACGACGGCCTGATGTACCAGACACTGCTGGGCGTGACGGGTTCGGGCAAGACCTACACCATGGCCAATGTCATTGCCCGTACGGGGCGTCCGGCCATTGTGCTGGCGCCGAACAAGACGCTGGCGGCCCAGCTGTACGCCGAAATGCGCGAGTTTTTCCCCAACAATGCCGTTGAGTATTTCGTGTCGTACTACGACTACTATCAGCCCGAGGCCTACGTGGCGGCGCGCGACCTGTTCATTGAAAAAGACTCATCCATCAACGAGCACATCGAGCAAATGCGTTTGTCGGCCACCAAAAGTCTGTTGGAAAGGCGCGACACTGTGATCGTGGGCACGGTGTCCTGTATCTATGGCATTGGCAATCCGGGCGATTATCACGCTATGGTGCTCACGCTGCGCGCCGGCGACCGCATTGCGCGCCAGGAACTGCTGGGGCGGCTGGTGGCCATGCAGTACGAGCGCAACGATGTCGAGTTCACGCGGGGCGTGTTTCGCGCTCGGGGCGAGACCATCGACGTATTCCCGGCCGAGCATGCCGAGCTGGCCTTGCGCATTACGCTGTTCGACGATGAAATAGAGTCGCTGGAAATGTTCGACCCGCTCACAGGGAAGATCAAGCAGAAGGTGCCGCGTTTCACGGTGTTTCCCAGCTCGCACTATGTGACCCCGCGTGAAACGGTGCTGCGGGCCATAGAAACCATTAAAGTGGAACTGCGCGAACGCGTGGCCCTGCTGGTGGCCGATGGCAAGCTCGTCGAGGCGCAGCGGCTCGAACAGCGCACTCGTTTCGACCTTGAAATGCTGCAGGAACTCGGTTTCTGCAAAGGCATCGAGAACTACTCGCGCCACCTGTCGGGGGCCGCGCCGGGCGAGCCGCCGCCCACCCTGATCGATTACCTGCCCGCCGATGCCTTGATGTTCATCGACGAAAGCCATGTCACCATGGGTCAGCTCAGCGCCATGTACCGGGGCGACCGCTCGCGTAAATCCACGCTGGTGCAGTTCGGCTTCCGGCTGCCCTCGGCCATGGACAACCGGCCGCTGCAGCTCGAGGAGTTCGAGCAGCGTATGCGCCAGTGCGTGTTCGTGTCGGCAACCCCGGCCAACTACGAAAACGAGCATTCCGACAACGTGGTCGAGCAAGTGGTGCGGCCCACGGGGCTGGTCGATCCGGTGGTCGAAGTTAGGCCGGCGCTGACCCAGGTCGATGACCTGCTGGGTGAAATCAAGCTGCGTACCGCGGTCCGGGAACGCGTGCTGGTCACCACACTGACCAAGCGCATGGCTGAAGACCTTACCGACTACCTGGTCGAGAACGGGCTGAAAGTGCGCTATCTGCATTCCGATATCGACACGGTCGAGCGGGTGGAAATCATTCGCGATTTGCGGCTGGGGGTATTTGACGTGCTGGTGGGCATCAACCTGCTGCGCGAAGGGCTGGATATTCCCGAAGTTTCGCTGGTAACCATTCTGGATGCCGACAAAGAAGGCTTTCTGCGGTCCGAGCGCAGCCTCATCCAGACCATGGGGCGGGCGGCGCGCAACCTGAACGGCAAGGCCATTCTGTATGCCGACCGCATCACCGACTCCATGCGCCGCGCCATGGATGAAACCGAAAGACGCCGCCTCAAGCAGCTGGAGTTCAACCGGACCCATGGCATCACCGCGCGCGGCGTCAGCAAGGCGGTGCGCGAAATGATAGATGGCGTAATGGCCGTTCCCGGCCCGGCCTCGGCGGTCGACGAGATATCGCCCGATGTGCTGCGCGACGACAAGTCCCTGGCCAGGGAAATCAGGCGACTCGAAAAACTGATGATGGATCACGCCAAGAATCTGGAGTTCGAGCAGGCCGCCGCGGCTCGCGACGCGCTTAACCATCTGAAGCAAAAAGCCTTGCTGTCCTGAGTCGTAAGGAAAGTTGTAAGCTTAGAATCAAAATGTTGGTATTCGCCAACGTTTTGCTGTTTTTCATCGGCCTGTCATCTGTCTTGTTTCTAGCCCGGACAGTAAACCTTGCTTTTGGATAACCTAGGGTTTACCATTAATTCTTTATGGGATTTTTGTAGGCAAAGCCGTCTTGTTGCACTGCATGAATATTGGCTCTCAAGGCCATTCATGGTTGCTGCAAGTACCTGAAAATGCGTACAGAAAAAACCGCTAAGGCCTTATGGTCTTTAAGTTTTCGGGCTTGTCAATATGGGCCCGGGCCTTGTTGCGGTGCTGCAAAAATCCTTGCCATATAACGGGTTTTCCCTCACACTTGCGTCTATGATGACTAAGGTACTTTTCGTTTGCATGGGTAATATCTGTCGCTCGCCGAGCGCAGAGGGTGTTTTCCGCCGTTTAGTCGACGAAGCGGGGCTCTCTGACGTGATCGGCGTCGATTCCGCTGGCACCCACAGCTTTCATATCGGCGAAGCGCCTGACGCGCGCGCCCAGGCTGCCGCGCGCAAGCGGGGGTACGAGCTGTCGCACTGTGTTGCGCGCCAGGTCTGTGCCAACGATTTCCGCGAGTTCGACCTGATTCTGGCCATGGACTGGGAAAATCTTTCTGCGTTGCAGCAACAGTGCCCCAAAGTATACCAGCACAAACTGATGCTGCTCATGCGTTTTGCCAACGAGTTCGAAGAGGCCACGGTGCCCGATCCCTACTATGGCGGCCCCGAAGGCTTCGGCAAAGTGCTCGACTACCTTGAAGATGCCTGTCAGGGCGTCATGGAAATGGTCCGCAAGCGCGTGCTGCAGTATCAGGCAGCCTGACCCCAACCCCTTTTAATATCAAAAACCGTGCGGTGTTGAACCGCACGGTTTTTTTATTTTGCAGTCCTAATAACCAAGTGTTTTCCTCGGGAATTTGCTATACTTGAGTATATTAGTCGGGTATAAAGCCCCCGCTAATCAATCAAGGCGTGGCGCTTACACAATAAGCGCAATCCGTCTTGCGGGTATCCGGGCTTAATCAAGGAATTCACCATGCGTTTAACGACCAAAGGGCGTTTTGCGGTGACCGCCATGATCGATCTGGCGCTGCGGCAGCAAAGCGGGCCTGTCACCTTGGCAGGCATCAGCCAGCGTCAGAATATTTCGCTGTCCTATCTTGAACAATTATTCGGCAAATTGCGCCGCCACAAGCTGGTCGACAGTATCCGCGGCCCCGGCGGCGGATACTCGCTGGCGCGGCTGGCACGCAATATAACCGTGGCCGACATCATCTTCGCGGTCGACGAACCCATGGATGCGACCAGCTGCGGCGGCAAAGAAAATTGCAACGTGGGCCGCAACGGCAGCACCGGAAAATGCATGACGCACGAACTCTGGTCGAATCTTAGTCGTAAAATGGTCGACTACCTGGACTCCGTTTCGCTGCAAGATCTGGTCGACCAACAGCGCATGCGCTTGTTGCACGAAGCTACGCACGCGCCGGTCCAGGCGCCGTCACGGCTCAATCGGTCGCCCGACGTGCTCATTGCCTCGCCCCAGTAACGCAACCCCAGGAACGCTTTCATGGCTGTACGCCCCGTTTACCTTGACTACTCGGCAACGACGCCGGTCGATCCGCGCGTTGTCCAGAAAATGGTGCCTTGGCTGTACGAAAACTTCGGCAATCCGGCCTCCAACAGCCACGCCTACGGCTGGGACGCCGAAGAGGCCGTCGAAGCCGCCCGCGCCGACGTCGCGCAACTCGTCAATGCCGATCCGCGTGAAATCATCTGGACGTCGGGCGCCACCGAATCCAACAACCTGGCATTGAAGGGCGCGGCGCACTTCCATGCCGGGCGGGGCAAGCATATTGTCACGCTCAAAACCGAGCACAAGGCGGTGCTGGACACCTGCCGCGAGCTCGAGCGCGATGGCTTCCAGGTCAGCTACCTGGACGTGCAGGAAAACGGCCTGCTGGACCTGGACGTGTTCCGGTCGGTGCTGCGGGATGACACCACGCTGGTGTCTGTCATGCTGGTCAACAACGAAATCGGCGTCATTCAAGACATTGCCGCCATAGGCGATATCTGCCGCGACAAAGGTATAGTGTTTCATGTGGACGCGGCCCAGGCCACCGGCAAGGTCGGCATCGACCTGCAGGCGCTCAATGTCGACCTGATGTCGTTTTCAGCGCACAAAACCTACGGGCCCAAGGGCGTGGGCGCCTTGTTTACCCGGCGCAAGCCGCGCGCGCGCATCCAGGCGCAAATACATGGCGGCGGACACGAGCGCGGCCTGCGCTCGGGCACGCTGCCCACGCATCAAATTGTCGGCATGGGCGAAGCCTTCCGGCTCGCCGGCCTTGAAATGGCCACCGAAAATGAACGCATCCGGGGCCTGCGCGACCGCCTGTGGGCCGGCCTGTCGCATATTCCGCATATCTTCCTGAATGGCGACATGCATTGCCGCGTGCCCCACAACCTGAACCTCAGCTTCAGCCACATCGAAGGCGAAGCGCTGATCATGGGCCTGAAAGACTTGGCCGTATCCAGCGGTTCGGCCTGCACCTCTGCCAGCCTGGAGCCTTCGCATGTGCTGCGCGCCCTGGGCCGCAGCGACGAGCTGGCCCACAGCTCGCTGCGTCTGTCGTTGGGGCGCTATACCACGGCCGAAGACATCGATACCGCCATTGCGCAACTGGCTTCCCAGGTCGACCGGCTGCGCAAGCTGTCGCCCCTGTGGGAAATGGCCCAGGACGGAGTGGACTTGAATTCGGTGGAATGGGCCCCATATTGAACAGACAGGTTTTTGCATGATGGCGTACAGCGATAAGGTTCTGGATCACTACGAAAACCCGCGTAATGCGGGCGCGTTCGACCCATCCGACCCCAGCGTGGGCACGGGCATGGTGGGCGCGCCGTCCAGTGGCGAAGTCATGCGGCTGCAAATCAAGGTCGACCCTGAATCGGGTATCATTGATGATGTGCGGTTCAAGACTTATGGTTGCGGATCGGCCATTGCCGCCACATCGCTGGCCGGGGTTTGGGTCAAGGGTAAAACGCTGGACCAGGCCCTGGAAATCCGCAACACGCAAATCGCCCACGAACTGGCGCTGCCGCCGGTAAAGGTCCATTGTTCCATTCTGGCCGAAGACGCCATCAGGGCGGCCGTCCAGAACTACAGGGAAAAGCATCAGGAATAATCATGGGAATTACGCTTACTCAACAAGCGGCTGACCATATCAACCGCTATATCGAAAAACGCGGCAAGGGCGTAGGCCTGCGCCTGGGCGTCAAAACCACGGGCTGCTCGGGCATGGCCTACAAGCTCGAATACGTCGACGAGCCCAGCCCCGACGACGTGTTGTGCGAACAGCTGGGCGTGCGGGTCTACATTGACCCCAAAAGCCTGCCTTTCGTGGACGGCACGCAACTGGACTATGCCCGCGAAGGCCTGAACGAAGGCTTCAGGTTCAGCAACCCCAATGAAAAGGCCACCTGCGGCTGCGGGGAATCGTTTACGGTTTAGTTTTGACCTCTATCCCGCACGGTACTTGTAACGAGTAACGCTGCGCGGCAACAAGCGAACGCGGCTATTGATCGAGAAATCGATCAATAGCCGCGTTCGCTTTTTCCATCCTTTTTCCGTTATCGGCCTGGATCGCGGTGGCTTTCGCTAGGTTGCTGACGGGCGCCATCGCTCTATAGGGCTTAAAGACTCAGTATTCAAATTGTAGGTGTTAACCCTAATAATTGTTTGTCGTTTAATCTTACAAAATGTCATTTTTATATGATTAAATGAGACGGAACAATTACGCGCGGCTTAGCGCGTAATTCTTATGGTTTGGGCAGCAGATCCGGATTGGTTTCACGACCGGAGCGGCACTCCCGTATTTGAACGCCTCGATTGGCAGGCGACATTCGATCTTGATATCAAGATGCAATGTTCTGGAGATGAAATGAAAAAGGGAAAAAGCAATAGCGTCTTGCGTACCACGGTGCTTGCGGCCGCTTTGTTGGTGGCGTTTGGCCAGGCATACGCCGGCCCTACTAATTCACTTTTGTACACCACGGGCGACCACACGTTGAGTGATTCTCCGTACACAGATACGACCATCGATGTGTCCGGATCAGGCACATCATTATCGGGCGTGAACGTCGATATTTCAGGCGCTGGTGACGCCTATACAGGCGATATTTTCCGTCGTCTGGGGATGGTGGTCGTCAAAGATGGCGCGTCCCTGAGTCTAACGGGTGATAATAATATTGTCACTGGAATAGCCGCAGGGCCCAATTTCAGATTGGTTTCGGTGACAGGAGAGGGCACCGAGATTACGCTGACTAATACACACCTTTCATCAACAATCGGTGGCTCCGGCAGCAATAGCGCTGCTGGATTAATGGTCTACATAGGCGCCAAGGGAACAGTTGCCGGTGGAAGCATTACTACCCACGGTACTAATAACCGGGGTCTGGTAGCGACAAACAACGGAACGATCGTCGCGGACGAAGTCACGATTACGACAGCAGGAAAAGATAGCCACGCCGTTGCCCTGGATTTTGATCAGGGGCACAGCAGCCTCGAAATCAACGATTCCACTATCATTACGACAGGCGATGCTTACGGGATCCAGGTCATCAACCGTGGGGATCATTCAGCTTCAGGGGAAGTGACGGGGTCTGGCAACACGATAAAGACAGCAGGGCATGGGTTATATGTAAATGGCGCAGGGGCATCGCTAGATCTGGCGGCCTCCCACGTTACTACAGCTGGTGATCAGCGACATGCCGCGTATGCCAAGGATGGCGGGTCTATCGACCTGACAGGCGGATCATTGAATACCTCCGGTTTCCAGGCCCGTGCCTTGTACGCAGAAGGCGTGGGATCCACGGTAACTACAACGAACACCGTTCTCAAGACGACAGGCACGCTAGCAGATGGTGTGCAGGCTTACGACGGGGGCCAGGCCGTGTTGTCTGGCGGTTCGGTTACCGCCGAAGGCAATATGGCCAAAGGTGTTACCGCCGGCAACAACGCACTGATTACCCTCAATGATGTCGATGTCAGCACGAAGGGGGCTACAAACGCCGATGGTGTCCAAGCCTTCGTCAATCTAACGTCGTCGCCTCCGCCCGCACCCGGGGTTACTGCGCAGGTCCATGTGCACGAAGGAAGTGTCAGCACGATTGGCACGAATTCTGCGGGACTGTCCGCAGCATTCCACGGTGCGCTTGTCAGCGCGACAGGGGGCACGAAAGTTAGCACCACGGGCAACAATAGCCACGGTGCCAAGGTAGAGCTTGGGGCGCGTATTGAATTGAGTGATGGGGTCGAACTCAGTACCACCGGGGCGGGCTCACGGGGGTTGTCCGTGACTTCGGCCGCAGGTACGGATGCAGGTACGGATCGCGTGCGTTCGACCGCCAGCGTTACGAACAGCAGCATCGACACGACGGGGGACAACGCGGTCGGAGTTTATGTGGACGCGGGTGGGATGCCTGCCGATGGAGACACCTTCGACGTGACGTTGAACCAGGTCGACATCAAGACCGGTGGCGCCAGCAGTGGCCTTCACGCCTATGGCGTGCACGCTAAGAATGGTGGGCGCGTGGCAATCGACGGGGGAAGCATCGAAACCCGTTATGCCAAGGGTAAGGATACGCAAGACGGCGACGGCTCCCGCGCTTATGCGATATTCGCGGAAGGCGCCGGGTCTACGGTCACGGCAACGAATACCATTATCCTGACCCAGGGGCAGCGCGCCTATGGTGCTTACGCAACCAACGGCGGCAATGTCGAACTGACGGGCGAATCGATAACCACCCATGGCTTCATGGCCTATGGCGTTTACGCGTCCGGAGCCGGTTCCACGGTTACCACCAATAACGTCAACATCGTCACCACAGGCCAGGTTGGGGACGCGGTCTGGGCATACCAGGGTGGCGAAGCAACGATCAACGGTGGCGACATTTGGGTCCACGGCAATCCCAATCCCAACGCCCCAGGCGAAACCAGTAATGGCGTTCGCGCTTTAGGTGGCAACGAGGGTGTTGGGGATGGCGTGGCTAATGTGCGCAACGCCTCCATTACCACGACGGGTAATGACAGTGCGGGCGTTTTGGCTGGTGGCAAAATCGGCAATGCGCTCACTTCTGGTACTGTGAATCTGAACAATACCCAAGTCGAGGTAACAGGCGAAGGCTCGGTTGCAGCATCGGTTGTGGACGGCAGCACGCTCACGGCAAGCGATGGCTCGCGCCTTGTATCGGCGCTGGGCAATGGCATTGAAATGCGCAACAACGCGACGGTAACGCTTAGCGATACCATTGTCCAGGCGGGCGGCGCGTCTTTGTTGGCCGGCGTAGCAAGCGCGGGCCAAACCCAAAATATTTCCATCGGCGGCGGTTCTGTGCTGACGCAGAACAATGGCACTTTGCTGCAAGTCAACCGCGCGGAAGACGGTTCGAACGGCGTTGTCAATCTTACGCTGAGCGACGGGGCGTTGGCCAACGGAGATATCAGAGACCTGGACAGCAAGGATTTGGGCGGCAAGACCCATTTCATACTTCAGGATAACGCCCGATGGACGGGGGGCTTGTTTGGCGTCGAGGATTTCGAAATCCGCTCGGGCTCATTGTTTATCGAGACGGGGGGGCAGGTCAACACCGATACCCTGGCCATGGACGACGGTGTGAAGGTGGCCTTCACCAACGGCGTCACTCTGACCGGTCAATTCGTGGCCAAAGGCGGTACTCAGGCCAACTTCAGCGGCGCTTCCAAGCTGAACTCGGGAGTGAAGGTTGACGGGCCCACGTCGGTATTCACCGGCAATGGCGCCACGATATCGGTGCCTGGCACCAGCGACATGCAGGCTGGTGTGAACGCCAGCAATGGCGCCACCGTCCATCTTACCGGTGGCTCGGTAGCGGCCAAGGGCACCACCAATCGCACGCGCGGTATTCTGGCTTCGACCGGTGCCAAGGTGACCGCCACCGACGTGGCCATTTCGACGACGGCGGCCAAGTCGCACGCGGTGCATGCATTCGTGGAAAAGGACAATACCGCCGCGGTACCGGTAGTCACCATCAATGGCGGCACGATTTCCACCCAGGGCAATGAGTCGTGGGGTCTGTATGCGCTGCGCGGCGGCCAGATCACCAGCTCGGCCAATATCACTACGAAGGGCAAGGCGGGCTTTGGCGCCTTCGTGGAAGGTAATGATGAAGCGAACGCGCGCGGCGGCAAGATCACACTGAATGGCGGTTCGATCACCACGACCGGGCAGCAACTGGGTGGCACAGACATCGGCAGCTTTGGTGTGCTGGCCAAGAACATGGGCAACCATGTCGAAATCAACGGCACCCGCATCAGCACGGCCGGTGCCCATGCAGACGGCCTGCGCGCTGAAGACAAGGCCACGATCAAGGCCACCAATGCGCAAATCACCGTCAGCGGCGGCACCAACACCAGCGGCAGCCATGCCAATGGGCATGGCGTGGCGGCGCGCGGCGGTTCCATCGAACTGGCGGGTGGCTCGGTCACGACCAAGGGCCAAGGCTACGGCCTGGTGTCCACGGGCGTAGGTTCCAGCATTGTCGCCACCGATACGACGGTCAAGAGTGAGAAGGCCCGGTTTGTCGTGGCGGCCATCAACGGCGGCACGGTCGAATTGCGCGGGGGTTCGGTGGTAAATGCCAGCACGGCGGCCGATAGCCGAGGCGCCACGGCGCAGGGCGCGGGCTCGGTACTCAAGGCTAGCAACACCGCGTTCACAGTGGCCGGCGTCGGCAATCAGGACAACAGTGCCCGGGGCCTGTACGCCCTTGATGGCGGCGCCGTCATCCTGGAGGGTGGCTCGGTGCGCACCACCGGGGCCATGGGCGCGCATGGCATGCGCGCCGACACGGCCTCTTTGAAGACCTCGGGCGTGGCGGTGACCACGGTGGGCGCGGGCTCCCACGGCATTTACGCCAACCTCGGCGGCCATGCCGAGGTGACCGGCGGGACGGTCAATACCTCGGGCCAGGGCGCGCATGGCGTCTACGTGCGGGACCAAAGCACGGCAGCGCTCGCCAATACAAAAGTCACCACGGCCGGGGCGAATGCTTCGGCGCTGATGACCGAGTCTCTGACCGCCACAGCTCGTGGTGGAGACGTGGTGGTGGGCAACAGTCAGCTCAAGACCACTGGCGCCAACGCCCATGGTGTGTCGTTGATGGGCGGCAGCTCGCTGACCATGACGGGCGGCAGCATCGAGGCTAGCGGCGCCGGATCGTCGGGCCTGTTCATTCACAACCAGAGCTCGGCCACGCTGAATGGTGTGAAGGTGGTTGCGGCCGGCCCGTCGATCACGTCGCGGTTCCGCGCCGATCGCCAGCAGCAGATCACCATTGGCGCCGGGTCTGAACTGACGCAGAACAACGGCACCTTGCTGCAGGTCAATCGCGAGACAGGCGGCGAGCAGGGCACGATCAAGCTGAGCCTGCTGGGCGGTTCCTTCTCGGCGGGTAACGTCGTGGACCTGGGTGGCAGCAAGCAGGTGGCCGTGACCAAGGAAGCCGACGCCCATTGGGCGGGTATTGTCGTCGACAAGAACACCAAGGTCATCTCTGACGGGGATGCGCAGGAGTTTTCCGATGAACCGATTGACGGCGATGTGGCCAGCGGCGAAGGCTCCACGGTGTCGTTCAATGACGGAGCCAACATCAGCGGCAGCGTGTCGTCGGGCATAAACGCCACGACCACCTTCAGCGGTGATACGAATATTGGCGGTGATACCGTTGGCCAGCAAGGCTCCAGCTCGACGTTTGGCGGTCCAACGCAAATCGGCGGCTCGGTAACCGGAGCATCAAGTTCCACGTTCACATTCAGCGGCCCATCCACCAGCATCAGCGGTTCGGTGGCCGGTGCGCAAGGCAGCAGCTTCAGCTTCAGCGGTCCCGCCGACATTGGCGGTTCAGTGTCTGGCGGCGCGGGTTCGAACTTTGCCTTCAACGGCGACACCAGCATTGGTGGTGACGCCAGCGCGGGTAGCGGATCTTTCCTCGCGTTTACCGGGCCAGCCGCTATAGGCGGCAGCCTGTCGGGCGCGGGCGCGTCGTTCAGCTTCAGTCCTGGTGCACCGTCGAGCATCGGCGGCGACGTTGCCCTGGGCGGCGGTTCGTCGATCTCGGGCGGCTCGGCCGGCGCACCGATCCAGATCGGCGGCGACGCGCTAGTGAACGGCGGCTCGACGCTGGGCGGCAATCTGAACATTGCCGGCATGGTCTCGGGTGCTGGCGCTATTCTGGGTCCGGGCAACTCGATCGGGGTGCACACCTACGGTTCGATGGGCGAGCTCAGCGGCACGTACGTGGCCGAAGTGAACGCGGCGG
>JBATWU010000085.1:0-10757 GCA_049672825.1 Pusillimonas sp. | reverse complement strand
GGCGTGCCCGGCCTGCCCGTGCCCAACGTCTTCCCGCTCACGGTGTCCCCGGGCATCGACGGGGTGCTGACCCAGGACGGCTCGGCCAACCCGAACCCGACCGATCCCACCGACCCGGGCAACACGGGTCTGATCGGCCTGTTCACGGTGTCCAGCAGCAACGTGGCCCCCGGCCAGGCCTTCACCCTGACCTGGCAGGCGGTGCGCGCCAGCAGTTGCACCGCCTCGGGCGACTGGAGCGGGTCCAAGGCCACCGCCGGCACCCAAAGCCTGTCGTCCAACACCGCCCGCCTGCACGCCTATACCCTGACGTGCACCGACGGCAACGAGACGCTTAGCCGCACGGTCACCGTGCAGGTGGGCGATATCACCGCGCCCATCGATCCGACCGACCCCACGGACCCGGCCGAGCCGGTCGATCCGAACCTGCCGGGCGCATCCAACCTGACGGGCATTTATCTGGGCGAGCATATGATCACCATGCGCGGCTGCCCCGGCGTGTGCGCGGTCGGCGCCGAAGTGGTGCTGGGCACCGGCATGAAGCACGCCCCCTGGGTCTGGAACTTCGATGCCAAGACGGTGCTGATCACGGGCACCACGCTCACCGTGGGCTTTAACTACGAGGTCCAATCGGTGGGTAATGTCGGTACCGGCGATGATCGCCTGACCGCCACCTTTACCGACAATGGCGATGGCACTTATACAGTGGATCACGGCTTTCAGATCTACAACCCGAACGTGGGCAGCCCGCGGGCCGATACCAAGACGATCTTTCGCATCGGCCAGGACGCCAAGAACCCGAACCTGCTGCACATCGTGACGCTCGATGGCGAGAAGGATGGCATCGCCGGCACGCAGATCGTGGGGGTGTTCCCGATGACGGTGCAGCCGGACTTTCGGGGCACCGCCCGCAAGGAAGGCAGCAGCAGCGCCGGCGACGGCATCCCTGATTCAGTGAAAGAAGCGCTGGGCCTGAATCCGGATGCGGCCAATGGCGACACCGATGGCGATGGCATCCCGGACGCCACCGAGATCGGCCCAGACCTGGATCACCCCCTGGATAGCGATGGGGACGGCGTGATCGATGCGCTCGAACCGGGCAAGGCGGCCCACGATGCCAAGCAGGTCGCAGGCGTGGCCCTGCTGGACGGCATTCCGGGACGCACGCAGGAAGGCTTCCCGCATGCGGGCACGACGGTGGCGGCCGGCGTGGCGGGCAACTGGGACTTCACGGGGGCCGAGACCGGGCTGATGCAGGTCACGGCTGACGAGGACAATGCCGGGGCGATACCGGACACGACGCTGGGCGATGCGGGGCTGGAGTACGCGCATGGCTATGTGCAGGTGAGCCTGAGCAGCACCGATACGCTGCCGGCCTTCGGGGCGATGGCGGCCAAGGCGGTGTATGCGGCGCTCACCGCGCCGGTGGCCGAGCCCGTCATCCTGACCTTCACGTACGAAGCCCCGCTGCCGGCCGCCGACAAACTGCTGGTGTACGCCACGGCCATCGTTGACGGCAAGGAGCGCTACACGCTGCTGGACCCAGCCGAGTGGCGCCGCCTTGACGACCATACGCTGGAGGTGACGGTGCAGGATAACGGCGAGCGCGACCTGGATGACGGGTACGGGGCGCTGCGGGTGGGCATTGCGCCGACGGCCAACACGCTGGGCGGGCATGACGAGAGTTCGGGCAATGCCAGCGGCGGGGGCGGGGGCAGCACCGGCCTGCTGCTGCTCCTGGCGCTGGCGATGTTGGCCCTGGGGCGCCAGGCGGCGTTGCGCCGGGGGACAAGGATGATGCGCTAACAACCTGCGCCGATCCGTGGCGTAATCACGGCCACACACCCCACGCCCAGCAATCAGACAGCGGCCCCATCGTCCTTGAACGGCGGGGCCGCTGTTTATATGTTGATGCCAGTCCGCCAGGCCGGCGCTCATCGCCAGTGATCTGTGCCGCCACCCAACCCCGTGCGCCATGGCTGTCGTTGCTCGCTGGCGGGGCCGGTGCGGGGCGACCTTTGAGCAAGCCGCCACAGGGGTTGTCAGGGGCGGGCGTAAGAGGGCGTGCTGTCTGAGTCCCCAACAGCCTGGGGGGCTGTTGGGGGCGAGTTCACGCCCGACCGCGCCTGGCAGCCTCTGCAAGGGCACCCCCGCAGGGGGCGCCGCGATGGGAGCCCGGCACCGGCGCCACCGGCGGGCAACGTCGCAAGAACTATCTTGCGTCAAAACACACGTATTGCCATTTCTACCCTAGGACAATGCCGTTCACCGACCCTGGCGGCACAGCACCGAGGCAGCCATAGTATGTATCCCGACTGAACCGCGTCACGGATACTTGCATGGCCTACCGCTCGCACTATGACAGCGCCTGGCGCGCAAGACGGAGCTGGTGCGTCACTTGAAGCATTGGGGCTTTGGGCGCGATAATATCCAGCAGATGGTGCGCATCATCGATGCCATGGTCAGCCTGCCGCCTGAATTGGAGCCGGCCTTCGAGCAGGCCATCCACCAACTGGAAGAGGAAACGCAAATGACTTACGTGACCAGTGTCGAGCGGGTGCGGCTGCAGCGGGCGCGCGACGAGGCCTTGGAGACAGGCATCGAAAAAGGCCAGCTTAAAGGTGCCGCTGCGGTGCTGGCGACTCAGGTGGCGCGCAAGTTCGGTGCGCTGCCGGACTGGGCGCGGGTGCGCATGAACCAGGCTGACGAGGCTGCGTTGAACCGCTGGGCGCTGCAGATACTGGATGCCCAGCGCATCGATGACGTTTTTGCTTGAGAAATGCCCTGACAGCTATTTGCTGTCAGGCGGCGGATTCAGTTCCAGCTCATCCTTGCCATAGAACTTGATTCCGATCTTGATGCGCTCGCGTCCCTGGGCCCGGCGATGCCGGTTCGTGTCGCGCAGCGAATACACGCAGCCGCAGTATTCCTGCTGGTAGAACTCTTCGCGCTTGCTGATTTCTATCATGCGGGCCGAGCCGCCGCCCTTGCGCCAGTTGTAGGTCCAGTAGACCAGATCCGGGTAACGCGCCGCCGCGCGCTCGCCGCAGCCGTTGATCTGATTCATGTCCTTCCAGCGCGAAATACCCAGTGAACTGGTAATCGTATCGTAGCCGTGTTCGTGGGCATACAGCGCCGTGCGCTCGAACCGCATGTCGAAGCACACCGTGCAGCGATGGCCGCGCTCGGGCTCGTCTTCCAGCCCCTTTACGCGCTCGAACCAGTTGTCGCGGTCGTAGTCGGCGTCAATGAAGGGAATGCCGTGCTGCTCGGCAAAACGAATATTTTCGTTCTTGCGGATTTCGTACTCGCGATCGGGGTGGATGTTGGGGTTGTAGAAATAAATCGCGTAATCGATGCCCGATGCGGTCATGGCCTCCATGACCTCGCCCGAACAGGGCGCGCAGCAGGAGTGCATCAATACCTTCTTGCGGTTATCGGGCAGGGCGAGTGTCGGGCGTTGTGGATGAGTCATGGCATGCGGGCGCCGCAACCGCGGCGCATAGGGGTATGTATCGGTAATACGGCCATTTTAGTCTTCTATGACACTATTCCAAAGTGCCTTCACGATGGCGCGCTCTTGCGCCAGTTGATCGCTGGGTACGCGGGCCTTTTCGGCGCCCTGCAGACGCAGGGCGTGCTGCCGCTTCCTGAAGGCCCGGTAGGCATCTCCCGCACTGGCGGCAAGCTCCGGCGGAATCAGTTTCGACTCGGCGGCCAGGCGCAGCAGCGTAATGTTGCCCAGGTTTTCGAGCAGCGCGGGGTGCTGCTGGGAAAAGCACAATACCAGGTACTGGGTGACGAACTCCACGTCGACCATGCCGCCCCGGTCATGCTTCAGGTCGAAGTCGGGCGTGCGGTTGGGATGGCCGGCGCTGATCTTCTCGCGCATGGCGCGCACTTCGTTCTTGAAGGCCTGGCGATCGCGCGGCAGCAACAGCACTTGCCGGCGAACTTCCTCGAAGCGCCTGCCTATCTCGGCATCGCCGGTGACAAAGCGGGCCCGCGTGATGGCCTGATGCTCCCAGGCCCAGGCGTGCTGGGTCTGGTATTGGGCAAAGGCTTCCAGCGAGACCGCCAGCAGGCCCGCATCGCCGTCCGGACGCAGCCGCAGATCGATTTCGTACAGGCGGCCCGACGAGGTCATGGTGGACAGCCAGGAGGCCATGCGGCGTCCGAGCTTGGCATAGAGTTCGCTTGCCTCGTCCGTGGGATCGTCGTACAGGAAGACCAGGTCCAGGTCGGAGGCATAGCCCAGTTCTTTGCCGCCCAGGCGCCCGTAGGCAATGATGGCGAAGCGGGGCGGGGCAAGGCCATCGCGTTTTCCCCGCGGCTGTACCAGCGGCCACACCCGATTGATGGTTTCGGCCAGCATCATGTCGGCCAGCGCCGACAACCGGTCGCCCAGCTGCTCGACGGTGAGCACGCCTTCCAGGTCCTGCGCCAGCAACTGGAAGGTGATTTGATGCTGGGTGTCGCGCATCAGATTCATTTGCTGTTCGACATCGGGCTGCCCGTCGGGCAGCACGCAGGCATCGAGCTCGTCGCGCAGTTGCTGCGCGATTTGATCGAAGTCGGAAGGCGCCAGCAGCGAGCGCCATTCGATCAGGCTGTCCAGCAGCAGGGGATAGCGGCTCAGGAATTCCGAAGCCCAGGGGCTGGCGCTGACGATGCGGGTGACGCGCGCAAGGGTTTCCGGATATTCGGCCAGCAGGGCCAGGTAGGCGCTGCGCTTGGCAATGTGCTCGACCAGGGTCAGCAGCCGGGTGGCGGTGATTTCAGGGGCCTCGGTTTTCGCCGCCATATCGATGATGACGGGCAGCAAGGCTTCCACGCGTTTGCGGCTGGTGCCCGACAGGCTGCGGATGCGATGGCTGTCCATCAGGGCATCGACCCGCTGGCATAGGGTCTGGGCCTGCGCGCCTATGCGCTGCTGAATATGGTCGCTCAGGTCGGCGCAGGGCGCCTCCGCCTCCGCCTGGGGCTGCGGCGTATCGTCGGCGGTGTCGTCGCCCCCCATGCCGGCGATTCTGAACGCGTTGCGGAAGGTTTGGGATACGAACGAGCGCAGCGATGCCAACTGGTGCTCGAAGTCCGCCTGCTCCATGCCCATGGCGCGCGCCAGATCGGCGCAGACTTGCGGATCGCGGGGCAGCAAGTGGGTCTGTTCGTCCTCGCGGTATTGCAGCAGGTGCTCGACCCGCCGCAGAAAGCAATAGGCCGACGCCAGTTGCCCGGCCACGTCCGAAGCGATCAGGCCGGCCTTGTCCTGTTTGTGCAGCGCCGACAGCAGGCCGCGCTGCTGCAGCGAAGGCATGCGCCCGCCGCGTATCAACTGGCTGAGCTGCACGACGAATTCAATTTCGCGTATACCGCCGTCACCCAGCTTGATGTTGTGCACGGTGTCGACGCCGTTGCGCGCCAAGGCGCGTTTCTGCCAGTCCAGGCGTATGCGTTCGCGCAGGCCGCGCAAGGCCGCCAGCGCGTCAAAATCAAAATACTTGCGGTAGACGAAAGGCACACGCAATGATTCAAGCTGTTCTATCTGCGCGCGCGAGTCGCTGCCCTCGAACGCCTGGCAGCGGATGATCCGGCCCTTGAGCCAGGCATAGCGTTCCCATTCACGCCCCTGGGTGACCAGATAATTTTCCAGTGCCTCGAGACTCCAGGCCAGCGGGCCCGAATCGCCGTCGGGTCGCAGCCGCAGGTCGGTCCGGAACACCTGGCCGTCGGCATCGATCTCGGACAGTACCGGCATCATGCGCTGGGTGACGCGCCCATAGAATTCGTGGTGGCTGATCTTGCGCCGGCCGGTGGTTTCGCCTTCTTCGCCATAGAGCATGATCAGGTCGATATCCGACGATACATTCAGTTCCTTGCCGCCCAGTTTTCCCATGCCTACAATCAGCAGCTCTTGCGGCTTCCCGGTGCCGGGGTCCAAAGGAATGCCGTGCAGTTCCGCCAGGCTGGTGGCAACGCTTCGGTAGGCTTCGGCCACGGCGATGTCTGCCAGCACCGACATGGCGCCGACGACCTCCTGCATGGAGGCCGTCTGGTTCAGGTCGCGCACCATGGCTGTAAAAAACACGCGCTCGCGCAACTGGCGCAAGATGCGCCGCACATCGGCGATGGGCAAGGGCGTGTCGGCTCCGTCGGCCCTTAGCTCGCTGAACCATTGCACAATGGTCTTGCGATTCAGCGTGTGGTCGGCCGCCTTGGCCAGCCATTGTTCAAAAGGCGCGTTGGCGATCAGTTTGCGGCGCAATGCGCCCGACCATTGCAGGGCGGGCGCTAATATAATGGCTTCAGGCATAAGATGCACAAAAAAAGGAACAAGACGGGAAACAGGAAAAGACTGACGATCAAAACAGGCAAAAAAATCAAGATACCGCAAATATTACTAGCTGGGGCCCATCAGCACGACCCAAGGAGTCGCAAAGGCATGAATATTCCGTCCGACCAAGGCGCTGGATGCGGCGTGCATGGCAGTATGCGCGGGGCCGGCCATGTGGTTTCACCGACCAGCGCCCACGGGTTCTGACTCAATCTGTGTTCCAGTTTTCATATTCCCTCCTGAGGCTTGCCGGAAAAATCGCGCTCTTCGCCTACTTCTTGCTGGGCTTGCTGTTCCTGGGCGTGCGCTATTGGGTGTTGCCTCATATCGACGAGTGGCGTCCGCAGATCGAGCGACAGCTGTCCAGCACCCTGGACACGCATGTCAGCCTGGGGCCGCTCAGCGCAGAATGGAAAGGGCTCAACCCCAAGCTGCAAGCCCTCGACGTCCGCTTCACCGACGAGCAAGGCCGCAGCCTGCTCGCCGTCCCGCAGGCGCGGGCCACATTCAGCTGGCGCAGCCTGTTCAGCGGCAGTCTGCAGTTTGTCACGCTTGAAGCGAGCGACGTCGATCTGACGTTGCGCCGCGATCGGGAAGATCAGTTCTGGATACTGGGTCGATCGTTCAGCATGGATAGCGCATCGTCCTCGCCCGGCCAGGCCGGCCGAGTGGCCGATTGGCTGCTGGAGCAACGCTATATTGTGCTCAGTTCGGCAACCCTGCGCTGGATTGACGAAGAGCGGAATGCGCCGCCGCTGATTCTGGAGCGCGTTACCGTGAATTTGGCTAATCGCCATGCGGATCACCGTTTCATGCTGCGGGCCGAGACGCCCGCCTCGCTGGGGCGGTCGCTGGACCTGCGGGGCGAGTTCCAGCACCTGCCGACGGGGGAGTCCGGGCGGCTCAGCCTGAACGAGGGCAGGGGCCAGCTATATGCGCATGTGGAAGACATGCGGCCCCTGGGCTGGGCGCCCTGGATCGACATGCCGCAAGACCTGAAGTCGGGCAAGGTATCGGCGCGCAGTTGGCTTAAATTCGATGCGGGCGCTATCCGTTCCCTGACATCGGATGTCACGGTGGGCAATGGGTACTGGGAGTCGGCCCATCACCAGGCCAGGGCAGCGTCCCTGCGTTTATTCATGTCGGGTCCGTGGCAGGATTTCACACGCCTGCTTGCCCAGTATGGCGCCGATCCCGCGCTGGCGGCCGCTCCGCAAGACAGTGGGGTCGAGTACCGTCTGCTGGCCAACCATCTGGAAATACAGGCGCCGGGTGTGTTCGAGCATCCGCTGGCGCTTGAGCACCTGATTTCCCGGGGCATGCTGCGGCATGACGATAAAGGCTGGGATGTCGAGAGCCCGCAACTGGACTTGGCCAACCGCGATGTGGCGGCCAGCCTGCAAGGCCAATGGCGGCAGGGCGCGGCGGAATCTTTGGGCTCGGTCGACATACGGGGCAATATTGCGCGGGCCGCCATACCCGCCATCAAAAGGTATCTGCCCAACAGCGTCCACCAGGATGCACGTACATGGATGGAGCACGGTTTGGTGGCCGGGCAGATCACCGGCGCCAGTCTTGTCCTGCGCGGCGACCTTGAACATTTTCCTTTCGACGATGCGGCGGAACAGGGTGACTTCAGTGTGGAAGGCCGTTATGCCGATGCCATTATCGATTATCTGCCCGCGGAAAAAGGGTCGCTGGGCTGGCCGCGCCTGACCGACATGCGGGGAAGCGTATCCTTGCAGCGCAGCGATTTAAGCTTGTCCGCCGAGCATGCCCTTATGTGGCCGACACCGAAACAGCCGATACAACTGAGCAATCTCCAGGCCCGGATACCGACGCTGGACCGCGACCCCGTGCTGACCATTACCGGTGACACGGCGGCTCCGGCGGAAACCTATCTGACGCTGATGACACATGCGCCGCTGGGGCAGATGCTGGACGGGCAGTTCAACCAGTCCCGCGCCGATGGCAATTGGGAAGTGCCCCTGTCGCTGACCATACCCCTGATGCACAGCCGCGACACCACGGTAAAAGGCGCCATCCGTTTTTCGGGCGGGAATGTTCGCCTGACGCCTGAAATGCCAGCCTTCAGCCGGGTCACCGGCGCGCTGGATTTTACTGACACCGCTTTCAGCGCGGCGGATCTGAAGGGCGAGTTTCTGGGTGGGCCGGTCGCCATCGATGGCGGCGTAGGCGCGGCATTGAAAGGTTTGCGGTTCCAGGGCACGGCGAGCGCCGACGCGCTCGCCGATTACGTCGGCCTGGACGGCATGAGGCGGTTTGATGGCCAAATGGCCTACCTGGCGCGCCTGCATCGCGGCCAAGGAAAAGACAGGGCCTTCCTGCTCGATATCGAGTCCGACCTGAAGGGCATGGCCATGGACTTTCCGGCTCCGCTGGGAAAAACGGCCAAGCAGGCGCTGCCCTTGCGGCTGGCCTGGCGGCCTCATACCGATGGCAAGAGCATGGCGCTGGATATTGCGCTGGGCGATCAGTTGCGCGCCAGCCTGCTGCATCGTGAAAACCAGAAGGGCGGCGCCTACTTCCATGCCGGCGCGCTGGGCGTGAGCCAGAATGCGGTAGCGCCTGACTCAGGCATGGCCCTGGATGTGCGCTATCCAACCGTGGATGTGGATGCCTGGAACGCTGTGGTCAAGGAGTTTGCGAATACTTTGCCTGGCGCGGGCCAAGCGTCCAACCGGCCGGTGCTGCCGGCCATCAGCCGACTACGCCTGCAGGCCGACGAGGTTCGTGTCCAGGGCTTGCTGCTGGATACCGTGACCTTCACCGCCCATCAGCCAACGCCGCAGCAATGGCGCGTCGATGTCAGTTCGACGCAAACCGCCGGCACGTTGTTCTGGCGCGAGGCGGATGGCCGCATTGCCGGCCACATCGATGCCAAGTTCGACCGTCTGTCGCTGGGCGGCGAGCAGGCAGCCGATGCCCCCAAAGACGAGAGCGACTACGAATTCGACGACGACCTGGACATTCCCGGCGTCAATCTCGAGGTCAGGAAATTCCGCCTGTATGGACGCGATGCGGGAGCGTTGTCATTGGTTGGGGTGAATCAGTCGCGCGGGCATTTATGGCGACTTGAACACTTGACACTGAAGAGCGCGTCGGCCGAGCTGTCGGGATCGGGCATGTGGCGCCTTAGCGGACCCGACCGCGGCCTCACGCTCGATGCCGAGGCCCGGATCGCGGACATGGGCGAATATCTGGACCAGATCGGCCAGAAGGACGTGATGAAAGCGGGCGAAGGGACGCTGCAAAGCAGGCTGGAATGGCGCAATATGCCATGGAGCTTCAGCAAAACGGACCTGAATGGCGAGATCACGTTCAGTCTGCGCAAGGGCAGGTTCAGCGCCCTGAATTCGTACTCGGCGCGCCTGCTCGAGTTATTGTCGCTGCAATCGGTCCGGCGCCTGGCACGCCTGGACTTCAATCCGGCCGGCCTGACCAAAGAAGGCTTTCCCTATGACGACTTGCGCGGCACGGTAAAGGTGGCCGACGGCCTCATGCGCACCAGCGACTATCGCGTGATCGGGCCGGTTGGCACCATTGTCATCGGAGGCGACGTCAATCTGGTCAATCAACGGCTTGACCTGCAGGCTGTGGTGATCCCCAACCTGGACGTCAGCGGGGCGGCCGTTGCGGCCGGCATCGCCATCAATCCCATTGTCGGGGTCGGCGCTTTTCTGACGCAATGGTTCCTGCGGACGCCGTTGGCCAAGGCCATGACGGTGCAATATCAGATTGGTGGCGAGTGGGATGACCCGCAGATCAACGAAGTATCGGGTCCCGCTCCTTCCGCTCCCCCGGCTTCCGGACGCGAGCCGGAAGCGGTGATCGAGCATTGACCAGATCCGCGATCCATTCAGGCACGGTGCCGCGCTGATCAGGAAGTGAGGCGCGCCGCTTTCGAAATGGCGGGTGCCGTGTCGTCAGTCGGTTTTGAATTCCGTGCGCAGCCAGTCGTCGAGCATGCTTTTTTCATAGCCCAGCGGATCGCCGGAATATCTGCGCGCCTGCATCATAAAGGCGGGATTGCGCAGTTGGCTGCTGCCTTGCTTGATGGTTGCGCCCGTGCTGCTGGTGAGTTGATAGCTCAGGTCGATGCGGGGCGGATAGATGTCGCGCACAACGCGGACATCATTCATGGCGGCGCGGCGCCACGGTTCGTAGTCGCCGGCAAGCTTGATGTCGGTGAACCGGACAAGCAAATGCGTGTCGGGCGGCAGGTAGTGGGCCGCATGCCGCTCGAGGTGCTTGCGCAAATCATCCATCCACGCCTGGTTTTGCTTGTCGCTTTCCCAAGAGTGATCGCGTATCTCCGCAAATTGGGCGGGGTCGATGAACTGTACCGTGACCGGCGCCTGGGCGGAGCTGGGCGATGCGGCGCCGGCCACCGGCGGGGAAG
>JBATWU010000084.1:0-27898 GCA_049672825.1 Pusillimonas sp. | reverse complement strand
AGCAAGCACCCGCCCAACAGGCGGCGGCCATCGACCCCGCGGGCGAGCAGCTTTATAAATCCATCTGTTTCGCCTGTCATGCCACTGGCGTGGCCAATGCGCCCAAACTGGGCGACAAGGCAGCCTGGGCCCCCCTCATAGCCGAAGGCCTGGACAGCATGGTTACCATCGCCATCAACGGTAAAGGCGCCATGCCTCCCCGCGGCGGCTCTCAGGCCAGCGACGCCGAGATCAAGGCCGCGGTCGAATACATGCTTCAGTCAGTTCAATAAATAGCCGAACATAAAGCAGCCCGGTGCCCGGGCAGCGGGCAAACCGCCCGCCGCGGAACGACTCAGGTGGTTCCGCGTACCAGCAGGCGGGGACGAAACTTGACGATGTCCGCCCCGGCATTGTCTTCCTCGTCAGGCGCACTGCCGTTCTGCTTCAGCTTGCGCAAAAGAATTGAAGCGGCCGTTGCCGCCATGTCTTGTATGGGCAGCCGGATGCTCGTGATGCCGGTCGCGCCCCATAGCCGAAACCAGTCGGGATCATGATACCCAACAATGGCCAGTTGCGACGGCACCTGGATCTTGCGTTCTTGTATGGCGGCCAGGGCCCCCAGCGTCAATTGCGGACTTGCCATGACCACGGCGGACGGTGGCGCAGCCAGATCAAGCAAGGCAGCCATGGCTTCGTGGCCAAACCCGGGGCGTGGCGAGCCTTGCCATATCAACGCGGGGTCGTGCTCGATGCCGGCGGATGCCAAGGCGTCGATATAGCCATCTTCACGCTCTCTGCCTGTGCTCAAGGCGCCGAAGCCCGCAATCAGACCTATGCGCCTATGGCCCCGATCGACAAGATGGCGCACCCCCATCGCTATGCCCTCGCGCTCGTCGACCTTGACCACAGCGGTATGCAGCCTGGGGTGCTGGCGTAATAGTTGGATGGTGGGTATGGAGGACAAAAGATCTTGCGAGGCCCTGGCCATCCCCGCGGTAGGGGCGATGATGACACCGGCAACCCTGGCCTCGCGCAGGCTCTGAATGTGTTTCAACTCTGTCGCGGGGCTGTCTTCTGACGTGGCCAACACAAGCTTGTAGCTGTGCTCCAGAAACGCGGATGCCAGCGTGGTCATCGTTGCGCTATAAAAATCATTCTGGATATCGGGGAAGATGACGCCTATCAGGTCGCTTTGCGTTTGCCTGAGCATGCGCGCGCCGGCGTTCGGGATATAGCCCATTGCCGCGGCGGCCTCTTTGACCCGGGCCCGGGTTTCCAGGCGTATTGACGAGACATCGCGCAGCGCGCGGGACACGGTGGAGTGCGAAAGCCCCAGGTGCTCGGCGATATCTTTGATGGTTATATCGATTCTGTTCTTGTCTCGCATGCGGAAAGCGATTATGAAGCCATGGGCCCGTTCATTATGAATGCAATCATGATACGTGACATTTCCCGCGGGCGGAGCGCGTCAAGCCACCGCGGCGGACCAGGCTGAAGAAACCGCGGCGAGCGTTGCCGGCGGGGTCAGGATGAGCGGCCGCGCGAACTGTCTTACCGTATCGCGCTCAGCCTCGGTCTGAAGATATTCGACCGGCGACTTGCCGTCGACCCTGGCCAGAAACAGTGCCGGCAGCAGGGCCGCGGCACGCCGTTCAAGATCGGCGGGCGCTTCCCAATCGACGCCAGTCAGATAGCGTCTGCTGAATACATCGAACAGACTCATCAGCGCACCGCGCCAGGCGGGCCTGGCCACGCTCTTCAAAAGAAAATGATTGAGACAGAAGGCGACATCGAAAGCGGGGTCGCCGAACCAGGCGCATTCCGCATCAAGAAATACAGGAGAGTTCGGCCCCACCAGAATGTTTTTGGGGCTGACATCGCCATGAACCAGGGCCACATGCCTGTTCAGTGTCTGCTGCACGAGACGATTCAGTGGCGCCGCCAGTTCGGGATGAGCCTGGGCCGTGGCAACAAGATAGGGTTCCAGGCGTATTGAATAGAAGATATCGTCCGTCTTGAATCGGCCGGGAAGCCCGGGGTCGCGAGCCGATGCGGCATGCAGGGCGACAAGTGCCTGGCCAACATCGGCGGCCGTTTTTTCCTGTATGACGCCATCCAGCAACAATTGCTTCCAGACGGGATAATGAGCGCCGTCGAGGAAGGCCATGACAAAGGCCTCCATCGCCCCGTCATGGGCGATGGGCCGGGGCACCACCGCCGGCATCTGCCGGTAGGCAAAGTTCAGCCATTCCCATTCATAGGTATTGCGGATGGTGGGCGCCTGCCAGTCGCGCGCCACTTTCAGCTTGGGCAGTGCGCACTTTACGCAAAAAGACCCTTTGCGCAAATCGACACGCCAGATATCGGACGAGACGCCCCCGGTCAGTGCCGTCCATGCGCCAGACTCATCGGCGGACGCCAGCTTCTGGTCGCGCATGAATTGGACAAGGCGCGGGTCGGGTTGCTGTGGGCTGTTCGTCACGACTTGGCTCCGGCCAACGCTGCCGCGCCGGCGTACTGAGCTCCCGCCTTTTCGGCAATACGCAGCAGTTGGTTGTACTTGCATACGGTGCTTGAAGTGCGCAGCGAACCAATCTTGATCTGGCCCGCCGCCGTGCCAACGGCCAGATCGGCAATGAACGGGTCTTCGGTTTCGCCTGAACGCGCCGAGATGACGGGCGCATAGCCCGCGGCGCGCGCCTGGGCAATGACGTCAAGCGTGCCCGAAAGCGTGCCGTTCTGATTGACCTTGACCAGGACACCGTTGGCGATGCCCGCGTCTATGCCTTTTTTCAGCCGCCCCGCGTTGGTTGTGAAAAGATCGTCGCCCACCAATTGAACCCTATGAGCCAGCCGCTCCGAAAGAGACCGCCAGCCCTTCCAGTCTTCTTCACCCAGGCCGTCCTCGATGGAAACCACGGGATAGTTATCGACCCAGCTTTCCATCATGTCTATCATTTGCCCGGCATCCAGAAGCTTGTTCTCGCGCGCCAGGCCATAGATTCCATCTTTTCTTTGAAACGACGACGCGGCAACATCGATGGCAATGCCGACGTCCCGGCCCGGCGACAGCCCCGCCTGCTCTATGCTGGCAAGCATAAGGTCCAGCGCATCTTTGGCTGTCGCGCAGCCAGGGCTGAGCCCGCCTTCATCGGCCAGCAGAGTCGGCAATCCTCGCTGCGCGCAAACCTGGGCGGCGGCATTCCGGACCCGCGACATGACATGAATGGCCTCATCCATCGAGGATGCCATGACGGGAATCGCCAGGAAGTCCTGTACATCCATGCCACGGCCCGCATGCAGGCCACCGCTGAAAATATTGACCATGGGCAGCGGCATGCACACTTGTGACACCCCCGCCAAGTCAGCAATATGGGTATGCAGGGCGACCCTGCGCGACGCCGCCGCGGCTCGGACAACCGCCAGCGAAACACCCAGGATGGCGTTGGCACCCAGGCGTTTCAATTCTGGCGTGCCATCGAGCTGGCACAAGGCCTCGTCAATGCGGCGCTGATCCAGTGCGTCCATGCCCTGCACCGCTGCGGAAATCTGGGTTGTGACATGGTTCACGGCATTCCGAACACTTAAACCATCGTAGTATGCCGGATCGCCATCCCTGAGCTCATGCGCCTCCGACGCACCCGTGGACGCGCCCGAAGGCACCGCCGCACGTCCTTCGCTGCCATTCTGCAGAACGATATCGACCTCTATGGTGGGACGGCCCCGAGAATCGAGGATCTGGCGGGCATTGATACTTTCAAGTGCTGTGGCGGTCATGAGCGGGCGTTCAAATAGGGTTCAGGAAAACTGCGCGGATCTGCGGCAGACCATGCTAAGAAATATTAGCATTTGATGCACACGTGTGCAATTTAAATACGTTTAAATAAATTTAACAAAAAATATATATCTAAAAATAAAGGACAATCCCCATAGATTAATTGCACACGTGTGCAATACATGGCTATAATCCGCCCCGTGCAATGAAGGCGAAATGCTTGATAACGCTACGTCGGCACCGCCGAGCTTCTTCGACTTGCTCATCGCCGCCAATCACTTTTTATATGCAGGAGACTACTCAACATGAAGTTCAATTTAGCCGCACAGTTTGGACGTTCGGCCCTGGCGGCCACCCTCATTGCGCTATCCACGCTGTCATCCGCGGCCATCGCCCAGCCATCTTATCCGCAGAAAAGCGTACGAATCGTGCTGCCCTATCCCGCAGGAGGCCCCACCGATATCGTCGCCCGCATCGTGGCTCAAAAACTCACTGAAAGCCTGGGTCAATCATTCGTCGTCGAGAATAAGCCGGGCGCCACTGGCCTGATAGGCACAGAGGGCGTCGCCAAAGCCGCGCCCGACGGATATACCCTGTTGGTCAACGCTTCTGTACAAGTGATCTACCCCGACCTGTTTCCCAACAGCCGCCTTGATCCCTTGCAGGACTTCTCGGCCATCAGCCTGCTGGCCAAAGGGCCTTTGGCCCTGGTCGTAAACCCCAAGCTCCCGGTAAACTCTGTTGAAGACCTGATTACGCTGGCCCGGAAAGAGCCTGGCCGCCTATCTTTTGGGTCGTCGGGCAAAGGCGGGGCCACACACCTGTCAGGAGAAGCATTCAAGCTGGCGGCGGGCATAGACATCCAGCATGTGCCCTACAAAGGAAGCGCCCCCGCCCTGACCGATGTGGCCGGCGGCCATGTCGATCTGATGTTTGATTCGCTGGCTTCCAGCGGCGCCTTCATCAACTCCGGAAAACTGCGCGCGCTGGCCGTCACCTCCGCAACCCGCTCGCCAGCCATGCCCGACGTTCCCTCGGTGGCAGAGGCAGGCGTGCCCGGATACGATATGGTTACCTGGTACGGGCTTTGGGCGCCCGCTGGTACACCGGACGATATCGTCAAGCTTGTTTCAACCGAAACGCAAAAGGCTTTCGCCAGCGACGATGTGCGCCAGCAGCTCGCGGCGCTCGGCCTGGAAGCGGCCGCCAACGACCCCGCCGACTTCGAGCAATTCACTCGCAGCGAGCAGAAAAAGTGGTCCGACATCGCCAATCGCGCCGGCGTTCAGGTCGAATAGGGCCCCAACAAGGTAAAGTAAGCGTTTTGCGCAGGAACTTGCTCCATGAAAGAAAATCACGTCAAGCAACTTTGGGCCCAGGGCCAGCCCGCGCTTTGCGGCTGGATATCCTCGGGAAATGCATTTGTCGCCGAGGTCATGGCGGCGCAGGGCTACGACATCCTGACAATCGATATGCAGCACGGCCTGGCAGACGAAGCGGCCGCTTTGGGAATACTTCAGTCCATACGGGCGACCGCCGCAACGCCCTTCGTCCGGGTGCCATGGCTGGACCCCGCCGCCATCATGAAAGCGCTGGACAATGGCGCGCTGGGCATCATTTGCCCCATGATCAATAGCCGCGAGCAAGCCGAGCAACTGGTGTCCTATGTACGGTACCCGCCAGCCGGCACTCGCAGTTTCGGTCCGACCCGGGCGAACTTCGCCTTGGGCAGCGACTACGCGCAACATGCCGACGAACAAATTCTCGCCTTTGCCATGATCGAAACCCGTGAGGCCATGCAAAACCTGGGCGAGATTGTCACCACGCCAGGGCTGGATGGTGTTTACATCGGCCCGGCCGACCTGACGCTGGGGTTGACCGGACGCCGCTATCCAGCGGGCTTCGATCGGCAAGAGCCGGAAATCATCGAGGCGATCAAGGAAATTCTGCACGCAGCCCATGACGCAGGCCTGCGCGCGGCGCTGCACTGCGGTTCACCCAGCTACGCCAGGCAGGCCGTGGAATGGGGTTTCGACATGGTGACGGTTTCCAATGACGTGCGTCTATTGGCTTCCGCCGCCGCCGCAAGCGTTGCGGCATTTCGCGACCCCGGCACCCACGCATCCGCGGCAGCCAACAAAACCGGCAGCTACTAGGGATGCGGGCGGTAGCAACAGCCGACTGTTGCTGCCACCCAGGGCCCCAGGGCAAGGCCGCAAGACATTGCAGCTAGCGCGCCACGCAGGACGCTTCGGCGCGCAGCGACAGGCCCAGCTGGACCCTGCGCCGCAGCCACGGGCTGGGCCGGTAGCGCATGTCGCCGGCAAGATGCTGCATCGCGCGCAATATTTCCAGGACATGGGGGGCGCCCAGGCTGTCGCCCATGGCCAGCGGCCCGCCCCCCGGATAGCCCAGCCCCAGCGAAACCGCCTGATCGATATCGGCCGGGGTGGCAATCGACTGCTGGGCAATGTCGCTGGCGACGTTGACAATAGTCGCCACAATACGTTGGGCCACAAAGCCGGCGGAATCGTCTATGACCGACACCGAAGTGCCATCGGAGGCAAGCAGCGCATGGGCGGCATCGCGCCACTTCGGGAGCGTGGCGGCCGAGCACATGAGCACGCGCCGTCTGCCCTGCTCCAGGCCGAAAAAGGTATCCAGCGCCACCGTGCGCTCGCCATCGAGCTGATGCGACCCCACCACGCTTGCCGTGTCTTCGCCGTAGGGCGTCACCACGATCAGCGCGTCACTCGGGGGCGCATCGGCCGCAATCACCGTCGCGCCCAGGTTTTTCAGCAAGGCCGCGGCGCGCCGATGCCCCACGGAATGATAAGGCGCCAGCCACACTTTCAGCCCATCCGGCAACGCGGGCGCCTGAGGTTCGGCGGGCAAGCGCTTTTGCCCGTCCACGTAACGATAGAAGCCTTCGCCGGTTTTGCGGCCCAGCAGCTTGCCCGCGGCGCGCACGGCGGCGATAGGGGATGGCCGGAAACGCGGCTCATCGTAGAACTGCTGATAGATCGACTCCATGACCGGATGGGACACGTCCAGGCCAGTCAGGTCCAGCAGCTCGAACGGCCCCATGCGAAAACCGGCCTGCTCGCGCATGATGGCATCGATCTGATAATACGGCGCCACGGATTCCTGGACCGTTTTCAGACCTTCGATGTTCATGCCGCGCCCGGCATGATTCACGATAAAGCCGGGCATGTCCCTGGCGCGAACCGGGGTATGGCCCATTTTTCGCGCCAGCGCCATCAAGGCATCGCCCGTCTGCGCGTCGCTGCGCAAGCCATCGATGATCTCGACCACCTTCATGAGCGGTACGGGATTGAAGAAATGAAAGCCTGCCACACGCCCGGGGTGTTCGCAAGCCTGCGCAATCGCGGTAATGGATAAAGACGAGGTATTGGACGCCAGGATGCAGTCGGGCGCCACGATACCTTCAAGCTGTTTGAAAAGATCGCGTTTGACATCCAGCCGTTCGACCACGGCCTCGATGACGAGATCCGCCCGGCCCATGTCCTGCAAGTCGGCGCAGGCTATTACGCGCTCGAGCGACTCGTCCGCCTGCGCGGAAGAGATTTTTCCCTTGTCGGCCAGCTTGCTCCAGATTTGCCGCAGGCTTGCGCGCGCAGCGTCCACCGCCTGGGCGTTCAGGTCGAACAACAGCACCTTGAATCCGGCCTGCGCCGCAATTTGCGCAATACCCCGCCCCATGGCGCCAGCGCCGATCACACCTATGATGCTGATATTCTTCATGCTACGGTCCTTACAGTTGTTGTCGCAAGCGGCCAACCGGCCTCAATCTCCGCCCAGCCGGCCCTCGCGCAGCGAATGCATCCCAATGCGGCCGTGCCACCCTCGCTATTGCCGCGCCAGTTGCCTGATCTCTTCCTCGGACAAGCCCAGCCGTTCCCGCAAGACCTGCTCGGTATGTTCGCCCAGCAAAGGCGCCGCATGGCGATAATTGACCGGGCTGTCGGAAAACCGCAGGGGACTCGCCCCCACAGGCGCCATGCCCGCCGCACTGTGCGGCAGACTCTGCTGCATGCCGCGTGCCTTGACCTGCGGGTTATCGTAGACTTGGTCTATCGTATTGATGGGCCCGGCCGGAACTCCCACGCGCTCCAGCGCCTCGAGCCAGTAGTCCCGCGACTGGCTTTTCATGGCATCGGCCAGCATCGGCACCAGAATATCGCGATGGATCACACGGTTCGAGTTGGTGCTGAAACGTACGTCGTCCGGCAGGCCCGGGCGCTCTATGACCCGACAATACGCCTTGAACTGCGAGTCGTTGCCCACAGCGACGATCAGATGTCCGTCGGCTGCCGCAAACACCTGGTAAGGCACCAGATTCTGGTGTGCATTGCCCGCCCGCCTGGGGGCCGCGCCCGTGGTCAGGTAATTCAGGTTCTGATTGGCCAGCATGGCCACCTGGCAATCCAGCAAGGCCATGTCGATATGCTGGCCCAGGCCGCTGCGGCCACGCTCGTGCAGCGCGGCCAGGATGCCTACGGTGGCGTACATGCCCGTCATCAGGTCGGCCACCGCAACGCCTGCTTTTTGCGGGCCGCCGCCCGGCAAGTCATCGCGCTCGCCGGTAATGCTCATCAGCCCGCCCATGCCCTGAATCATGAAGTCGTAGCCCGGACGGCTGGCGTATGGGCCTGTCTGGCCGAAGCCGGTGATGGAACAGTAGATCAGGGCGGGGTTGACCGCCTTGATGCTTTCATAGTCGAGCCCATACTTGCGCAGGCCGCCCACTTTGAAATTCTCGACCAGGATGTCGCACTGCAGGGCAAGCTCGCGCACCAGCTCGGCACCGCGCTCGCTCGCGATATCGATGGCAACCGACTGTTTGTTGCGGTTGGCGGAGGCATAGTATGCCGCCTCAGTGGTGTCGTGGCCCTGCGCATCTTTGATATAGGGCGGCCCCCAGCCCCGGGTATCGTCCCCCGCGCCGGGGCGCTCTATTTTGATGACCTCCGCCCCAAGGTCGGCCAGGTTCTGGGTACACCAGGGGCCGGCCAATACACGGGTCAGATCCAGGACTCGGATTCCAGTAAGCGGTGCGGGGCGTAAAGACATGAGGGCATTTCAACAAGGCAAACCAGTATTTTGCCTGATATGAACGGCACGTGCCCACGGCCCCAAGGCTTCTTCTCTTCCCCGGACTGTTTCGTCCTAGAATAAGGCAGCGCACCGCGCACGCGGCGCCAGGCCGTCAGTATTATTTATTGCAACACGCCACAGGAAGACTCATGCCACGCACATTGGTCAATGATCTATACCAACAACTCACCCTGCCCATCATTTCGGCGCCCATGTTCATAGTATCGTGCCCCGAACTCGTCATCGCCCAGTGCGCCAGTGGCATCATCGGCTCCATGCCCGCGCTCAATGCCCGCCCGCAAAGCCAATTGACGGAATGGCTGACACAGATCGACACCGCGCTTGCAGCGCTCCGGCAACGGGATCCCAGCCGGACCATCGCCCCCTACGCCATCAACCACATCATCCACCAATCCAATGACCGCCTGCAGGAAGACTTGGCCGTCTGCGCGGATCACAAGGTGCCACTCATCATCACCAGCTTGCGCGCGCCCAACGACGTTGTCGACACAGTCCATGCCTGGGGCGGCAAGGTCTTCCACGATGTGACTACCCTGCGCCACGCACAGAAGGCGCTGGAAGCCGGCGTCGACGGATTGATTCTGGTGTGCTCAGGGGCGGGGGGCCATGCCGGCACCCTGAGTCCCTTTGCCCTGCTGGCGGAAGTCCGCAAGATCTTCAGCGGCCCCATCGCGCTGTCGGGCGCCATTTCGCGCGGGCAGGACGTGCTCGCGGCCCGTGCCATGGGCGCGGATTTTGCCTATATCGGCACTCGCTTCATTGCCAGCCACGAAGCCCGCGCTCACGATGCCTACAAGCAGATGCTGGTTCAAGCCCAGGCCAACGATATTCTTTACACGCCTTTCTTCACCGGCATTCCGGGCAATTACCTGAAACCCAGCATTGTGGCGTCGGGCCTGGACCCCGACAACCTGCCCGCTCCCGAGTCCGATGCGGCCAATTTTGGCACCACGCGCAGCAAACCCTGGCGCGATATCTGGGGCGCCGGCCAGGGGGTGGGCAGCATAGACAGCGTGCTGCCCGTGGCCCAGATTGTCGACAGGCTCCAGCAGGAATACCAGCAGGCCTGCCACGGACTGAACGATTCCTTCAAGGCAGCCGGCGCATCATAGAAACCCGGCTTTCCGGGCGGCAATCCAACACGACACGGCAAGCCCTGCACCGGCAAGACCGCGTGTCTTGCCGCGGGCGCCTGGCCCAAGCAGGCACGGGCCTGCGCGGCGTGAGGGCTTTTTTGCAAGAAAAAATGATGTAAATAAACTACGGTTTTTCGTCAATCCAGGACGATTAGGGTTTACCCCTATCTTTATCCTAGGGTTAACCCTATAATTACTCATGTCAGCACACAACATTTTGTTCTGTCAGTACACATCTTGAATAGGTGAGGTAATTATGTCGGATCTCTCTTACAACCAATACAGCCGCTTGAGTGACTCTCTTGAGCGCGACCTGATGCGCAAAGCATTGAGCAACGGTGAGTCAGTTTCGATCGTTACCCTGACCCAGAAAGTGCTTGCATCCGTCAAGAAGGGCGTCGTAGCCGTCTATGACTATGTCATCGCCGTCTCGGAAGCCCTGAATGAAGCTCGCGCCAAGGATGCCCGCTTTACCGGCTCACAGTGGTAACAGGCAAGTCCCGTACTTGCATCAGCAGCGCTACTTAATAAGTAAGCGCCAAGGCCAAAAGCCTGCCGATTAGGGCAGGCTTTTTGTTTTGCGTGGCACATGACTGCGTTCAGCCTGCCCTAGCCTTCTTTATTCAGCATCGCCTTGAGCATGCCCAGTCGCTCCTTGGGACTCAGCGCCCGGGCCGCCGGACTTTCCGCCGCGCCAGGCTGCTCTAGCCCCATCTCCTCGATAAAGCGAGACTTCTCGCGTACCACGTCCTCGCGCGCGCGCCGCCGCTTCTTGCACCAGGTCAGGTGCAGGCTGCGGCGAGCCCGCGTAATACCCACGTACATCAGCCGGCGCTCTTCTTGAATGCGTTGCGCCAGGGCCTCGGCCGCCGTGGCCGGATCGGCATCGTTCTCGTCGCGCCCGAGATGAGGCAGCAAGCCTTCTTCCACCCCCGCCAGAAACACATGCGGATACTCCAACCCCTTGGACGCATGCAAGGTGGAAAGCTTGACCGCATCCGGCTCTTCATCGTCACTGCGCTCCAGCATGGTAACCAGGGCCACATGCTGCACCAGCTCCAATAAAGTCAGGCCGTCTTCCACAGCCTTGCGCTTGAGCCAGCCTGTCAGTTCCAGCACATTGTGCCAGCGGTTCTGTGCCGGCCGTTCTTCGAGCGTGTCGTACAGGAAACGCTCGTACTGAATGGCGGACAGCAAATCATCCAGAATCATGCCGGCCGAATCGACCAGCGCTCCGTCCACACCCGATACCCTGCCCATCGGTGCCGCGTCTTCTTGCCTGGCGGCGTCGGACAACAGGCTGGCCTGGGCCGGCTGCCAGACCGCTTCCGTCCGGCTACGGCCCGCCCGATCTTGAATCCGTTGTATGAATGTGCCGAAAACCTGCAGAGGCTCCAGTTGCTTGGCAGCCAGCCGGCCGCTTGCCTCGACCTCGAAAATGGCCTCGAAAAGCGACAGCTGGCGCTCCCCCGCAAACTGCCCCAGCACCTGCAGGGTTGCCTGCCCGATACCGCGCCGGGGGGTCGTGACCGCCCGGATAAAAGCCGGATCATCGCTATCGTTGGAGATCAGGCGCAAATAGGCCAGAATATCGCGTATTTCCGGCTTCTCGAAGAAGCTCTGTCCGCCCGAAATTGTGTAAGGTATCCGGAGATTTCGCAGCGCCTGCTCCAGGGTTCGCGCCTGATGATTGCTGCGATACAACACCGCAAAGTCACGCCACTCGGCCTGGCGCTCGAAACGCGCGGCCGACAGCCGAATGGCAATCGACTCGGCCTCGGCTTCTTCGTTGTCCATGGGCGTGACCTGTATGGGCTCGCCCATGCCCAGTTCGGACCATAGTTTTTTTCCGAACAAATTCGGATTCTTGCTGATGACCTGGTTGGCCGCTGTCAATATGATTTGCACCGAGCGGTAATTCTGTTCGAGCTTGATGATTTTCAGCGCCGGATAATCCGTAGTCAGATTGGCCAGGTTTTCCACCGTTGCGCCACGCCAGGCGTAAATGGCCTGATCGTCATCGCCAACGGCGGTAAACATGGCGCGCTGCCCCGTCAGCCATTGCACCAGGCGGTACTGGCACACATTGGTATCCTGGTACTCGTCCACCAACAGATAGTGCACGCGAGCCTGCCAGCGCTGCCGGACCTCGGCATTATTTTCAAGCAGCATGGCAGGCAACCGGATCAGGTCATCGAAATCAACCGACTGGTAGGCCGCCAACGTGGCGCTATAGCTGCGGTAGACTTTTGCGGCCTCGGCCTCGCTGGCCGAGGCCGCGCTGCGATCGGCCGCATCGGGGTCCATGAGCGCATTTTTCCAGAGCGAGATGTTTTGCTGAACGGCCCTTAAGCGCGCCTTGTCTGTGGTGGCCAGCAGTTCCTGAATAATCGCCAATGCGTCATTTGAATCCAGAATGGAAAACTGTGGCTTCAAGCCCGCATGCACGGCCTCTTCGCGCAGAAAGCGCAAACCCAGTGAATGAAAGGTGCTGACCGTCAGGCCCTTGGCTAGCTTGCCATCCACCAAATGCCTGACCCGCTCGCTCATCTCGCGCGCAGCCTTGTTGGTGAAGGTCAGAGCCACCACCTGCCGGGCCTGATAGCCGCACTCACGCAGCAAATAGGCGATTTTCTGCGTGATGACCCGGGTTTTGCCGCTACCCGCGCCGGCCAGCACCAGGCAGGGGCCGTCAAGATACAGCACCGCCTGGCGCTGCATGGCATTCATGTCGGAAGCAACAGTGTGACCCCGGGGCTGATTCAACGCACTTGCTTCCTTATATTTCCAGAGGGTCGACTTCCAGGCCCCAGCGTACACGAAACGCCTTGGCCAACTCTGCCAACCCACCAGACCAGGTCGTCAAGAAAGCCTGCAGCGCGGGACGGTTGGTGCTTTCCACCAGCAACTGCGCACGCTCGATGTTGGCGACGCGAACCACCCTCAAGGGTACCGGATCGTAGAGCGTGAGGATGCCGGCCGTAGGGTAATCGCCTGCTTGCTGCTCGGGCAACTGGCGGGCATGGGCCAGGAAATCCAGCGCGGTCGCCAGCTCGCGCGCCTCGGCCGACAGCAAGGCCTGATACGCATACGGGGGCAAGCCCACCGCCTGCCGTTCGGCCAGGCCGTACTGCGCGAACCCTGAATAATCGTGCCGCAGCAAGGACTGATAGACGGCTTGCTCGGGGTAGTCGGTTTGAATGATGACCTCCCCTCCCTTGACGTGGCGGCCCGCCCGCCCCGCCACCTGCATCAATTGGGCAAACAGGCGCTCTGGCGCCCGGAAGTCCTGGGCAAACAGCATGGCATCGGCATTCAGCACGCCGACCAGGCCCAGGTTGGCGAAATCGTGCCCCTTGGCTACCATTTGCGTTCCCACCAGCAAATCGACCTCGCCCGCATGTACCTGCGCAAACAACTTGGCGGCGCTGCCTTTCAGGCGGGTGCTGTCGGCATCGATGCGGGCAATACGCGCCGCCGGAAACAGCTCGGCAAGATATTCCTCGATGCGCTGCGTGCCTCGCCCCATGGGCTTCAGATCCTGGTCGCCGCAATCGGGGCAGGCATGCGGCACACGTGCCTGGAACCCGCAGTGATGGCATTGCAGATAATTGCGCCGGACGCCGGCCCGATGCAGCACGGTATACGCCGTGCAACGCGGGCATTGACTGACCCAGCCGCAAGAAGCGCAATTGAGCACGGGTGAGTAACCGCGCCGATTCAGAAAAATCAGGGACTGTTGCCCCGCGTCGAGACGCTCGCCCAGGGCCTTGACCAATTGCGGCGAAAAACCTTGCTGCATGGCCAGCCGCCGAGTGTCTACCAGCCTGACCGCCGGCAACTCCACTTCCTTGGCCCGCTGGGTCAACACATAGCGCCGATAATTACCGGTTTCGGCGTGGCTCCAGCTTTCCAGTGACGGCGTTGCCGAGCCCAGCACCACAGGAATATTCCGGTCGCGTCCACGCCAGACGGCCAGGTCGCGGGCGGAATAACGCAAGCCGTCTTGCTGTTTGTAAGACGCGTCGTGCTCTTCATCGACAATAATCAGGCCCAAATCAGGCAGCGGCGCAAAAATGGAAAGCCGCGTGCCCAACAGCACCCTGGCCTCGCCGCGCTGTACCCGCATCCAGGCCCGCAGCCGTTCGCCATCGGGCAGGCCGCTATGCATCACGGCCAGCGTCTCGCCACCGCCGATACCCGCCAGGCGCGCCCGCAGCGAATGTTCGAGCTGCGGGGTAAGATTGATTTCGGGCACCATGAACAGCACCTGACACCCCCGCGCCAGCACAGCCTGCGCCGCGTGCATATAGACTTCGGTCTTGCCACTGCCAGTGACCCCATACAGCAATATGGGCCCGTGCCCTTGCTGATTGATGATGGCCTGGGCCGCCGCAGCCTGATCCGCATTCAGGCTTGGGGGCGTATCGGCCTGAGCCAGGATGGCCGCCGGCCTGGCACGTTTGTCCAGACGCCTGACCGGCCCCCCAGCCGAGCGCTTCCCCTGATAAGCCGACACTTTGCGCAAACCGGCCGGCAAGGCTGGCAGCATGACCTCGCCCAGCGGCCGTTGATAATATTGCGCGGCAAACGACGCCAGGCGCAACCAGTCGGCCGGCAAGGGAGGGGTGTCGTCAAGGACCTCGTCTACCGCCTTGACCAGGCTGGGGTCGACCGCCGGCCGGGAAGGCGACATGACCACTACCCCCACCAGTTTGCGGCGGCCAAAAGGGACTATGACCCTGGTGCCCGGCGGCACCGACGCTGCAGCGCGGTAATCGAACAGGCCTTGCACCGGCACATCGAGCGCCACCCGCACCCAGTGAACCGGACCGGCAAGCTCGTCGGCCTTGGGGAGTTCACATATGGAGGTAGGGGTGGATGAGGGCATCAATACTTCAAGTAAATTCTTGCTTAGCGTCTTAAACGCCCGTCATTACGAGCTTTAGATATTTGAGGAGCCGCCCTGTGGATAACTTTGGGGAAAATCCGCATAACAACTTGGTAAAAGTCAACAGCCCGGACACTATTATTTGGCCATTTACTAATAGAAAATATAAATTCCTGTTTTATAACAATAGGTTAAACGAAGAATTAAAACTGCAACAAAGCTGTCAAACGAAATGCTGCACAGCATCGCAAACTGTGCACAACCTTGATTTTGAGCAAGCGAATCAAGGGGTTTTACCCCCTTGCCCGAGTGAAAATTCAGTGCTTGCCGCGGCTGTAGGTATGAACTTCGTCCACGAGTGCGGTAACTGCCGCAGGCGGCGTGTAACGCGAAATGCCGTGCCCCAGATTGAACACATGCCCACCCTGGCCGACAGGGCCGAAATCATCGATGACCTTGCGTGCCTGGGCGCGTATGGCGGCCTCGCCGCCAAACAAGGCCATGGGGTCCAGGTTGCCCTGCAATGCCACCGCATCGCTGACTCGCTGGCGCACCTGGCCCAGGCTGGCCGTCCAGTCGAGGCCGACCGCGTCACACCCCAGTGCCGCGATGTCTTCGATCCATTGCGCACCGCCCTTGGTAAAGACAATGACAGGCACTGTGCGCCCATCGTGTTCGCGCACCAGGCCCTGCACCACCTTGCGAGTATAGGCCAGGGAGAATTCCTGAAACAGGCTATTGGCCAGCACACCACCCCAGCTGTCGAAAATCATGACCGCCTGGGCGCCCGCCTGGATTTGCGCGTTCAGGTATTGCTGGGTGGCCTGCGCGTTGACTTCCAGAATGCGGTGCAGCAGATCGGGGCGGCTGTACAGCATGGTCTTGATCAGGCGATAGTCGCTGGAGCCCTGCCCTTCTACCATGTAGCACCCTACCGTCCAGGGGCTGCCCGCGAAACCGATCAGTGGAACCTTGCCATCGAGTTCCTTGCGTATGAGCGAGACGGCGTCGAACACATACTGCAGGCTGGCCATGTCGGGGACGGTGAGCTTGCGGACGTCGTCTTCGTTGCGAACCGGATGCGCAAACCGGGGGCCTTCGCCCGCCAGGAAATCGAGCCCCAGACCCATGGCGTGGGGAATGGTCAGGATATCGGAAAACAAAATGGCGGCGTCGAGGTCGAATCGCTGCAAGGGTTGCAGTGTGACCTCGCAAGCGTACTCGCGGTTTTGAGCCAGCGCCAGAAATGAGCCCGCCCGGGCACGGGTTTCGTTGTACTCGGGCAGATAGCGGCCAGCCTGGCGCATGAGCCAGATAGGAGTATAAGGGACCGGCTCGCGCATGAGCGCACGCAGGAAGACATCGTTTTTCAGGGTGGGAGCAGTCACGTTCATCCTTATTTCAAGACTATTGATTTTACCCGTCTCTGGTGGGGTTGGGGTTGGGTTCGCGGCGAAATGGCGCCGCGTCGATATCGTGCTTGCGCATGAGCGCCCAGAAGGCTCGCCTATGCTTTTGGGCCGCGCGGGCGGCCATGGCGATATTGCCCGAGTGGCGTCCGAGCGCGGCCTTGATATAGGCCCGTTCGAACCTTTCTATAACCTGGCTTTTTGCAGCCCGAAAGGATTCTTTGGTGGTGGCGCAGCGCGATGCCGACGCAATGGCAAAGGCTTCGAGCTCTGTGCCGCTGCGGTTCAGAATGGTACGGTGGATGGTGTCTTCGTCAATTGTAGCCGTGGTACCGGCCTTGCTATAGGCCGTTGCCCCTTCGCCCAGCACCTGACGCGCCGACGCCACCCTGGCCGCATTATACCGGCGCGCATCAAGCAAGCGCTCGATGCGGGCGCGGAGCTCTTCGATGCAGATGGGATCACGGATGAAATCGGCCAGACCCAAGGCGTATAGATCGTCGATGGCACCAGCCTTGAGTTCGCGCACCAGGGCCAGTACGGGGGTGTGCATGCAGCGGCTGGCAGAGGACAAGGCGGTACGCAGCCAGCCAAGGTTTTGCGGCGATACGGGTACCAGGCAGGCATCGAAGCGCCGCAGGCGCATGGCCGCGTCGGCCAGTGCCCGCACTGAGCTTGCGCAGGTGGCATCGATGGGGTCATGGAGCGCATGCAGGTGCAGCCTTCCGCCCGCATGGGCGCCCACCCATGCGCGAGCCTGGCTGGCGTCGCATGTTGTGCTGAGCAAGGCGCAATCGAGACGTTCCCTCATGAGGTCCTCCGTGGATGTTGTGGTGATCATGACCACCACAGCATAGCCAGCGCCCGATACCGCAACAAGTCGGAAAACTCTTAAGTCGGAAAGTACTTAGGGGCCGCGTACCTGAAGAGGTCTCCTGGGAGCGCGGGCGGCAGAAACCTCCGAGCCTGCTTGGGAGGGCGCGACTGAGCTCCACCCCGGAAAAAACAAACCCCGCGGCGCGGGGCGGCGGGGTTGTTGAGGCGGGCAAAAGCATCCGCCTGGCGGCGCCACCCCAATATGGCGGCGGCGCCCGATGCTGATTAATGCTTGCGTCGCAACTGGCTGAGCTTGCGCGCCGCCGCCGCCTGAGCAGCCAGCATGGCAAGCTCGGCCTCGACGACCGCAATGTCGGCTTTGTCGTGCGTATTGCGCAAGGCTTCTTCGGCGCGCTTGCGCGCTTCGAGCGCCTTGGCTTCGTCGAGGTCTTCCGCGCGGATGGCCGTATCGGACAGAACCGTGACCGTACCAGGCTGGATCTCGAGTATGCCGCCAGCAACAAAGATGCTGACCTCGGACCCATCAGTCAGGACGACTTTGACCGTTCCCGGCCGGATACGCGAGATCAGCGGCGTGTGGCCGGGCAATATGCCCAGCTCACCGGACTCGCCAGGCAGCGTCACGAATTTTGCCTCGCCGGCAAAAATCGATTCTTCCGCGCTGACAACGTCAACATGCAAGTTGGCCATGTGTGATCCTTATTGGAGTTTCTTGGCTTTTTCGAAGGCTTCGTCGATGGAACCCACCATGTAGAAGGCCTGCTCGGGCAGCGCATCGCATTCGCCATCGACAATCATCTTGAAGCCGCGCAGGGTTTCAGCCAGCGGTACGTACTTGCCGGGTGAGCCGGTAAACACTTCGGCCACGTGGAAAGGCTGAGACAGGAAGCGCTGGATCTTGCGGGCGCGCGCAACGGCTTGCTTGTCGTCGGGCGAGAGTTCGTCCATGCCCAGAATGGCGATGATGTCGCGCAGCTCTTTATAGCGCTGGAGCGTCTGCTGAACGCCACGGGCTACCGCATAGTGCTCTTCGCCCACGACTTGGGGGTCGAGCTGGCGGCTGGTGGAGTCGAGCGGATCGACCGCGGGGTAGATACCCAGGGCGGCGATGTCACGCGAAAGCACCACGGTCGAGTCCAAGTGCTGGAAGGTCGTGGCGGGCGACGGGTCGGTCAAGTCATCGGCGGGCACGTACACGGCCTGGATGGAAGTAATCGAACCGGTCTTGGTCGAGGTAATGCGCTCTTGCAGCTTGCCCATTTCCTCGGCCAGTGTGGGCTGGTAGCCCACAGCCGAAGGCATACGGCCCAGCAGTGCGGACACTTCGGTACCGGCCAGCGTATAGCGGTAGATGTTGTCGACGAAGAACAGGATGTCGCGGCCTTCATCGCGGAATTTCTCGGCCATGGTCAGGCCCGACAGCGCGACGCGCAGGCGGTTGCCGGGAGGCTCGTTCATTTGACCGAACACCATCGCCACCTTGGACTCTTTCAGGTTGTCCATCTGGATGACGCCAGCTTCAGCCATTTCATGGTAGAAGTCGTTGCCTTCGCGTGTACGCTCGCCCACGCCGGCAAACACCGACAGGCCGCTGTGCGCTTTGGCGATGTTATTGATGAGTTCCAGCATGTTGACGGTCTTGCCCACGCCGGCGCCGCCAAACAGACCCACCTTGCCGCCTTTGGCGAACGGGCAGACCAAATCGATAACCTTGATGCCGGTTTCCAGCAGCTCGACCGAGGGAGAGAGCTCGTCGAACTTGGGGGCGTCCTGGTGAATGGCGCGCACTTCATCGCTTTGGATGGGACCACGCTCATCAATGGGGCGACCCAGCACGTCCATGATGCGGCCCAGTGTGCCCTCGCCGACGGGTACCGAAATGGGCGCGCCCGAGTTGGCCACTTCCATGCCGCGGCGCAGACCATCGGACGAACCCATGGCGATGGTACGCACCACGCCGTCGCCCAGCTGCTGCTGAACTTCGAAGGTGAGGCCCGCCTCGGCGAATGCCGAGCTGGTGTCGACGAGCTTGAGCGCGTCGTAGATTTTGGGGATGGTGTCGCGGGGGAACTGAATATCCACCACGGCGCCGATGCACTGAACGATGGTACCGTTGCTCATGTTTAGTCCTTGCTAAATATCTTTGACGGGATGCCTTTCTGTTAAACCTTAAACAGCGGCAGCGCCCCCCACGATTTCTGAAATTTCTTTGGTAATGGCGGCTTGACGGGTTTTGTTGTAGACCAGTTCAAGATCGCCGATGACTTTCTTGGCGTTGTCGGATGCGGCCTTCATGGCCACCATGCGCGCCGATTGTTCGGAGGCCATGTTTTCAGCCACCGCCTGATACACCAGGCCTTCTACGTAGCGCATCAGCAAATCGTCGATGACGGTTTTGGAGTCGGGCTCGTAGATGTAATCCCAGCCGTAGGTGGTCTTGACCGCTTCCTGTCCGTCTTCGGCGCTGCTGGCCTGGGACTGGAACGGATCGGCCAGGCCGCTGGGCAATGGCAGCAGGCGGATGAAGCTGGGATCCTGCTTCATGGTGTTCACGAAACGATTGGTCGCCAGATAGATGGCATCGATCTTGCCATCGATGAAGTCGTCGATCTGCACCTTGATGGCGCCGATAAGGCGGTCGAGGTTGGGCTTGTCGCCAAGCTGCACTTCCTGGGACACCAGATTGGCGCCGATACGCGTCAGCGTGCCCGCGCCCTTGTTGCCCAGCGCAGTCGCCTGCACCTTGATGCCTTTCTGGCCGAACTCTTTGAAGCGAGCCAGCACCAGACGCATGATGTTGGTGTTCAGGCCGCCGCAAAGACCTTTGTCGGTGGTGACGACCACTACGCCCACCGCGCGCACGTCGGTGCGTTCGATCATGTAGGGATGCGTGTAATCGGGATGCGCCTGCATCAAATGAGCGGCGATCTCGCGCACCTTGGTTGCATAGGGACGGCCAGCGCGCATCCGTTCCTGCGCCTTGCGCATCTTGGATGCCGCCACCATCTCCATGGCTTTGGTGATCTTGCGCGTGTTTTGCACGCTCTTGATCTTGGTTCGAATTTCCTTGATTCCGGCCATCGCTCTTCTTTCCTGAAAGGGCGTTATGACAGAGCCCGGATGGGCTCCGCATTACGTATGGATACTGAAGCCGCTGCGCTTCATCACCCTAAACAGTCAAACTTAAAAAGCACCGTGCTTTTTGAACTCTTGTATAGCTGCGGCCAACTCGGCTTCGTCTTCCTTGGACAGTTCCTTGGTATCTTCGATACGCTGGATCAAACCTTCGTTCTTCGACTTCAGCTGTTCCTTCAGTGCTTTCTCGAAGCCCAGGATCTGTTCGACCTCAAGATCGTCCAGGTAGCCGTTGTTGACCGAATACAGCGTGACGGCCAGTTCCCACACCTGCAAAGGCTGGTATTGCGGCTGCTTGAGCAGTTCGACCACGCGCTTGCCACGCTCGAGCTGGCGACGGGTTGCGTCGTCGAGGTCGGAGGCAAACTGGGCGAAAGCGGCCAGCTCGCGATACTGGGCCAAGTCGGTACGAATACCGCCCGAGAGCTTCTTGATGACCTTGGTTTGAGCAGCGCCGCCCACACGCGATACCGAGATACCAGCGTTGATGGCGGGGCGCACCCCGGCGTTGAACAAGTCGGTTTCCAGGAAGATCTGGCCGTCGGTAATGGAAATGACGTTGGTGGGAACGAACGCGGAAACGTCGCCAGCCTGTGTTTCGATGATGGGCAGTGCCGTCAGCGAACCCGTCTTGCCCTTGACTTCGCCGTTGGTGAATTTTTCGACGTACTCTGGGTTGACGCGTGCGGCGCGCTCCAGCAGGCGGGAGTGCAGATAGAACACGTCGCCGGGGTAGGCTTCGCGGCCAGGAGGACGGCGCAGCAACAGCGAGACCTGGCGATAGGCCCAGGCTTGCTTGGTCAGGTCGTCGTAAATGATCAGGGCGTCTTCGCCGCGGTCGCGGAAGTATTCGCCCATGGTGCAGCCCGAGTAGGCCGACAGGTATTGCATGGCGGCGGAATCGGAGGCCGCGGCGGCCACGACAATGGTGTATTCCAGCGCGCCGTGCTCTTCGAGCTTGCGGACCACGTTGCTGATGGTGGACGCCTTTTGCCCGATGGCGACGTACACGCAGGTAACGTTCTTGCCCTTCTGGCTGATGATGGTGTCGACCGCTACGGCGGTTTTACCGGTTTGGCGGTCACCGATGATGAGTTCGCGCTGACCACGGCCGATAGGTACCATGGAGTCGATGGCCTTGATGCCGGTTTGCAGCGGCTGCGACACCGACTGGCGGGCAATCACGCCTGGCGCGACTTTTTCAATGATGTCGGTGGCTTTGGCATTGATGGGGCCTTTGCCGTCGATGGGCACGCCCAGCGCGTCGACAACGCGGCCGCGCAGTTCGGGGCCGACCGGGACTTCAAGAATACGGCCGGTGGTTTTGACCGGATCGCCTTCCGATACGCCGGTATAGTCGCCCAGAATAACCGCACCGACGGAATCGCGCTCGAGGTTGAGCGCCAGTCCGAACACGTTATTCGGGAATTCAAGCATTTCGCCTTGCATCACGTCGGACAAACCGTGGATGCGGGTAATACCGTCGGTCACGGAAACAACCGTGCCTTGCGTGCGTACGTCGGTCGACGCGCCCAAGCCTTCGATGCGGCTCTTGAGCAGTTCGCTGATCTCTGACGGGTTAAGTTGCATGTTCAGACTCCTGGAATCCTGTTATCCGGCACGCTTCAGGCGGCCAGAGTGTCGCGCATGCGGGCCAGTTGGGCCTGCACAGACGTATCAAGTACTTGATCGCCAACCGTTACGCGTACGCCGCCGATAAGGTCGGTATCCACAGTAACAGCCGGTTTGAGCTTGAGGCCGAATTTCTTTTCCAGCCCCGACACAAGCTGCTGCACCTGATCGTCGCTGAGCGCATATGCGCTGCGAATATCAGCCAGCGCGGTGCCTTCGTGCTGGTTTCTCAATAACTCGAATTGCTCGGCGATTTGCGGCAACACCAGAATGCGGTTGTTGCTGACCAGCAATTCGATGAAATTGCGCGCCTGTGCCGGCAACGGCGATTTGATCAGGCCCGCAAACAGCTCGATGCGCTGAGCCGCGTTCAGCCGTGGATCGGTCAGCGCTTCGCGCACGTCATCCTGGCTTGCAACATGCGCAAGTTCGGATACCAGACCTGACCACGACTCCAGGCTGGTGGCCTGGTCGTCGCGGGCCGATGCGAACAGCGCCTCGGCGTATGGTCTGGCAATAGTCGATAGTTCAGCCATGGCCTGCCCTGAGTTTAGAGTTGTGCCTTGAGCTGTTCCAACAGCTCGGCATGTGCCTGTGCGTCGATTTCTCGTTTGAGAATCTGTTCGGCGCCTTTAACCGCAAGAACGGCGACATCGGCGCGCAGGCTTTCACGCACGCGCTGGGCTTCTTGGCCCGCCTCTTGCTGAGCCTGGGCAACAATGCGCGCCTTCTCGGCTTCCGCTTCGCGGCGAGCCTGATCGATAAGAGCGGCAGCCTGTTTCTCGGCTTCGACCATGCGAGCATGGTTTTCTGTTTTTGCAGATGCCTCGATCAGGCTGATGCGAGCCTGGGCCTGGGCCAGATCGGCCTTGCCCTTGTCGGCGGCAGCAAGGCCGTCGGCAATTTTCTGGCGTCGATCATCCATTGCTTTCGTGAGGGGCGGCCATACGAATTTCATCGTAAACCAACCCAGCACGAAAAACACGATCATCTGAAAAAAGAGAGTCGCGTTTAAATTCACGGTCGTTTCCCTTTAATACCACGGGTGTCAGGCAGCTCTGCTGCATAACACTGGATGTCCAAGCCGCAGGCCGGCGGCAATAGGGCTGGCCCGCAGCTGCTTAACCCGCCGGTGGCGGGCTGCAAATGCTTAGCCGACGAACGGGTTGGCGAATGCAAACAACATGGCGATACCAACACCGATCAGGAACGCAGCGTCGATAAGGCCGGCAAGCAGGAACATTTTGGTCTGCAAAGCGTTCATCAGCTCAGGCTGGCGAGCGGAGGCTTCCAGATATTTACCGCCCATGATGGCGATGCCAATGCAAGCGCCGATAGCGCCGAGACCAATAATAATACCGCAAGCTAGAGCAACGAAAGCAACGTCGGTCATAACAACTCCTTGGCTAAAAACCGTGTAATCAAAAAGTCAAAACTGAATCGCAAGAAAACCTTGCACCCCGGCCAGACGAACCCGCCCAGACCGAAAACTATTAATGGCCTTCGTGAGCCTGACCCACATACACCAGTGTCAGCATCATGAAGATAAAGGCCTGCAACAACACGATCAGGATGTGGAAGATAGCCCACATGGATCCTGCCAGGACATGCCCGATACCCAAGCCTATGCTTGCGCCATTAAATCCGGTCCATGCGCCGCCCAGCAGGGCAATCAGCATGAAGATGAGTTCGCCGGCAAACATGTTGCCGAACAACCGCATGCCCAGCGACACCGACTTGGCGGCGTACTCGATGCAGTTCAGAAGGAAGTTGAACGGGGCCAGGACCAGGCCACCGATTCCGGGCGCGTGAAAGGGCGCCGTGAACAATTCTTTGACGAAGCCGCCTGGGTGCTTGATTTTGATGCCGTAGTAGAACATCAGCAACAGCACGCCCAGCGCCATGCCCATGGGCACGTTCAGGTCGGCAGTGGGCAGGATACGATGGTGATAGAGGAAATCGCCGTGCTCGGCGCCCAGGCCGGTGACCTTGAACACCCATGCCAGGAAATCGACCGGCACCAGGTCGAGCACGTTCATCAGGATGATCCACAGGAAGACCGTCAGCGCCAGCGGCGACACGAAGCGGCGCGAGGCAGCGCTGGGAACAATGCTTTTGGCCTGCTCTTCGACCATGTCGACGAGCATTTCGATGGAAGTCTGGAAACGGCCCGGCACGCCGGCCGTGACGGCCTTGGCTGCGCGCCACAGTACGAAGACGACAATCAAGCCCATCAGGATGGACCAGAACAAGGAGTCGAAATTGACAACACCGAAGTCCGCGATGGCAGACTGCTTTTCACCGATGCTGTTCAGGTGAACCAAGTGGTGTTGAATGTACTCAGACTGGGGCGAAGTATTGCTAGCAGCAGCCATCTGTAACCTTATCCTGTATGCTTGAATCAGGGCCCCGCGGCCCTACGAATTAACCTGCGACTACGGCAGCCTGCGAAACAACAACAGCAGCACATAGCCTTTTAAAACACATAACAACCCGAACAGCACCGCGGGCCAGACCAGCCAGCCGCGTCCCAGCCATGCGGCAAGGCCCAGCACCAGCACCGCCCCGCCCAGCTTGAACGCCTCGCCCACAAAAAATGTGAACGGACTGGACTTGAGCGGCCCGAACAAACCAACCAGCAGGCGCAAGGCAAACAAGGCGTTGGGCACAAAATAAGCAGCGGCGCCAATAAAGGCCGAAACCGCTGCAGCACCACCCGCCACCAGCCAGGAAACCAGCACAGCCAAGCCCAGCATCGCCGCCTGGGCGGCAAGCGTGCGCATGATGCCGCTGCTTGCCCGCCGCATGATGGCCGCGCGATCCTGGTCTGTCAGCACGAGCCGGGGGACATCGCTGGCGCCCGGGCCATAATCTTGATTCATTGCTGGCGACCGCCGTTGTGGTCAAACAAAACCTGGTCCAACTGCCCTGCCGAAAAATGCTTCGCACTTAAACTACCGCAAGGCGTCAAACTCATAGAGTATAGCTTTATTTTTTATATGTAAGCAACTTGTCAGCTAAATTTTTTGTTGCAGGCGCACAAATTTCCGGGCGCCCGCAACATCCGCCTCCCGCCCGCCCTGGGGTGGACAAGATGTCTGCCACCCTGGCCGGAAGCCTGCCTACTGGTGCTTGAAGTCCGGTTTACGCTTCTCGACAAACGCCTTCATGCCTTCTTTCTGGTCATCCGTGGCGAAAAGCGCATGGAAGTTGCGCCGCTCGAACATCAGCGTGTCGTTCAAAGAGCCTTCGTAGGCCATGTTGACGCATTCTTTGGCCATGATGACCGAGGGCAGCGACATCGAGGCAATGATCGTGGCGGCTTCGATCGCTTCATCGAGCAGGCGCTCGAGCGGCACGACGCGCGATACCAGCCCCGACCGCTCGGCCTCGGCGGCATCCATCATGCGGGCGGTAAGGACCATATCCATGGCCTTGGCCTTGCTGATGGCGCGAGGCAGGCGCTGGGTGCCGCCATAGCCGGGAATCACCCCCAGCTTGATTTCAGGCTGTCCGAACTTGGCGTTTTCAGCGGCGATGATGAAGTCGCACAGCATGGCCAGCTCGCAGCCGCCACCCAGCGCGTAGCCGGCCACCGCGGCGATGATGGGCTTGCGTATGCGCTTGAGCGACTCCCAGTTGCCGCCCAGATAGTCCTGCTTGTACACATCCATATAGGACCAGCCCTGCATGGCGCTGATGTCGGCGCCGGCGGCAAAGGCTTTTTCGCTGCCTGTCAGGACGATGGCGCCGATGTTTTCGTCGGCGTCGAAGGCCCGCAGCGCTTCGGCCAATTCATTGATCACTTCATTGCTCAAGGCATTCAATGCCTTGGGCCTGTCCAGCGTAAGCAAGCCCACGCGACCACGAACCTCGACTTTTACCAATGGCGCACTCATGCCGTCTCCTTGTTGCAAAGTAATATAGTGGTATGAAAAAAGAAACTCTACTTTATAGCGTAACGCCTTTTGATCCATCCGGTCATCGCCTGAAGGTGCGTCTGACCATCGCCAACCCCGATCCGGACGGGCAGGAGCTTTCGATGCCCGCCTGGATACCCGGCAGTTATCTTATTCGGGATTTCTCGCGGCAGATAGAAACCATACAGGCATCCAGCCGGGGCAAGCCGATTGCCATCGCCAAGACAGGCAGCCATACCTGGCGCTGCGCGCCCAGCCCCGCCGCGCTGGTGCTGGAATATACGGTCTATGCCTGGGACTTGTCCGTGCGCGGCGCCCACGTCGACGAATCGCATGCGTTTTTCAACGGAACCAGCGTATTCCTTAGCGTAAGCGGTCAAACCCAGGCACCCTGCCATGTCGAGATCTGCCCGCCACCGCACACAAAAAACTGGAAGGTATATACCAGCCTGCCGGAAGCCGCCGGGCACCCGCGTGCGGCGCGGCGCCATGGTTTCGGCATGTATGTTGCGCCAGATTATGATGCGCTGATTGACCACCCGGTCGAGATGGGCACGCCCCAGGTGGTGCAATTCACAGTCCACGGCGCCGAGCATGAAATGGTATTCACCGGCGTCATTCCCAATCTTGATCTTGAGCGCATCGCCGCCGATACCCAGAAAATCTGCGCCGCCCAGATCGAGCTGTTCGAGCCGCAGAGCCGGCGCGCGCCCTTCCTGGACAGCGCCGACCGCTATGTGTTCATGACCATGGTGACGGGCGACGGCTATGGCGGGCTGGAGCATCGCGCCTCGACCGCCCTGATGGCCTCGCGCGGCGATCTGCCAACACGCGGACGGGCGACCGCCACAGAGGGCTATCAGAATTTTCTGGGTCTGGTCAGCCATGAGTATTTCCATACCTGGAATGTCAAGCGCATCAAGCCCGCGGTCTTCGCCCCCTACGACCTGAGCCGCGAAACGCACACCGGTCTGCTGTGGGTCTTCGAGGGCTTCACTTCCTATTACGACGATCTCATGCTGTTGCGATCAGGCGTGATCAGCGAGGGCGATTATCTGCGCACGCTGGGCAAGGTCGTCGGCAATGTGCGGCGCACCGCCGGCCGGCTCAAGCAAAGCGTGGCCGAGAGTTCCTTCGATGCCTGGACGCGCTATTACAAGCAGGATGAAAACTCACCCAACGCCCTGGTCAGCTATTACACCAAGGGCTCGCTGGTGGCGCTGGGCCTGGACATTACTCTGCGCCACGCCACCGGTGGCGCGCGGTCGCTGGATGATGTCATGCGCCTGCTGTGGCAACGTTTCGGCCGCGACTTCTATCAGGGCGGTGGCCAAGGCGTTGCCGAAGATGCCATGCCAGGCCTCATCCTGGAAGCTACCGGTGTGGACACCACGGCGTTCATCCAGCGGCACGCATACGGCCGCGAGGATGTGCCTCTGGAGCGGCTGCTGCCGCTGCAAGGCATTGGGGTGGTCTGGAAGGCCGCCTCGCCGACGCCGACCCTGGATGTGCGCCTGCGAGCCAGTCACGGCGAAACCCAGATCGCAACCGTTTACGAAGGCGGCGCCGCCCACGCGGCGGGCCTGTCCGCGGGCGACACGCTGCTTGCCCTCAATGGCCTGCGCGTCACGGACGCCGCCTCGGTGGAACGGCTGCTGGCAGCGTATCAGCCGGGCGACAGTGTGGACGCGCATGTATTCCGGCGCGATGAGCTCAGGGCGTTCCGTTTGAAGCTGGGCAAGCCGGGCGAGACGGAGTGTGTGCTTGAGCGGAAGGCGGGCGCCGAGTGAACTTGCGGGTGCGGGTGAACGGCTGGGTTTCGGTTTTCGTTCTTAAGAGACGCCGTGCCTGGCGCTGGATGCCGCTCAGATCGCACGATCCCGGCTGTGCCGGGATTGCCCGCCGTTACTGGCTGTATCGGAGCGGCCACAAAACTCGCGCGGTGGACAATCCCCCGGATTGTCCACAAGCGTCGCGCTCAAGCAGTTGTGGCCTTGCCTCTCCGATACAGCCAGCAACGGCGGCGTGCTCAACCTTCGCTC
>JBATWU010000083.1:0-100946 GCA_049672825.1 Pusillimonas sp. | reverse complement strand
TCCGCCACGTAGGCCAGCACATGCCGGCCCTGCGACAATCCCGCCACTACCTGATTCAGCAATGCCGCGCGAGCGCCGCTGTCCTCTCCGGCCAGTGCCGCGGCATCCATGGGAATGCGCTGATAGGAAACAGCCGCCTCGATCTGTTCCGCCGTGACCGGCGAGCGGCTGCCCGACATGACGAACACCGGCCCCTGAGCGCGGCCTATGGCATCTTTCGGCGGCGCATACGCGCCCATGCCTGCCTCATGCCAGTGCGCAATCAGCGCCTGGGCGACGCTGCTGGGGCCGACGGCCAGCAGCGCCTGGCCTCGGGCGCGTTGCCAGATCGCCCTGCCCACAACGGCCAGATGCCCGGCCTGTCCCACATCGAACAGCACGCCATCCGGGTTGCCCGAGACCGCATGATCAAGCAAGGCATCGAACTCGGCCTGCTCCAGGTCATAGCTTGGATACTCGATCAACCCGATCCGTTCAAGCCCCTGCCCGGCAAAGTGCAGGCGCAGATCAGCCTCATGCATGGGCGTGACCGGATGCCGGCTCATGGTGGGATGGCGATCGAGGCGAAAGGCGCCGCCGCCAGCCTGATAAGCGGCGAACAGATTGCCGAATACGCAATAACGGCCCAGGTTGGGCTGGCCGCCCACGATGGGCATGAACCGCGCCGGCGCCAATTGACCGCGCAGCACCTCGACGGCCCGGCCTATGCTGCCTATGTCGGGCGAACTATCGAAAGTCGAACAGGTCTTGTAATGGGTGACGCTTGCGGCAACCCGCCGCAGGAACTGTCCCGCGGCCTGAAGCTCGGCCTTTTGCTCGGGGCCCCGCATGGAGCGCGCGGCCCCTGCCACGCCCAGACAATCCAGCGGTCCGGCCGCCGCCACTTGCCCGTCCGAGGGAATGCGCAGGAACAGCATTGTTCGATAGCCCGCGCCCGCAACCGTCGACAGGGTGTCGGTAGCGCCGGTAAAGTCGTCGCCATAAAAAGCCAAGCGTATCTTGCGCGGCGCCATGGCCTTACCTGCCGCCAAAGAATTCCAGCGCGCGGCGCAACTCGGGGGACTGCTTCGCCCGCTCCGCCAACGACACGCCCAGGCGCGCGGCTTGCCATGCCTGGCGCAAGCTGTCCACCCCCGCGCCCGGCCCATCGGGATGCGCCAGAATGCCGCCTCCCGACATGAACAGCAGATCATCGCTGCCCACGGCATCGAATGTGGCAGGCACGGTGCCCGCCCATTGACCCGACGAAAATGCCGGCATGACCTGGTCGTCCAGCCCATCGGCCAGCGGCGTCAGGCAGTCGCGCGCCGACTCAACGACCTCTTGATCAGTCTGGGAAAATTTGCCCTGCAAACCATGCACATGCATGTGGTCCACTCCGGCCAGGCGCCACAGGGCCTGATAGGCCTGGAAGGATATGCCCAGCAGGGGATGACGCGACATGGCGCCATAGCCGTTCCGGTGGCCATGCACGACCAGCGGCGTGCCGCGGCGCAATGTCTGGACGGCGGAATATCCGCAATAATTAAGGCTGACCATGACGCAGTTGCCGCCTTCGCGCTGAACCAGATCGGCGTGCCGGCGCATGGCATCGGTTTCGTCTGTAATGTTGAACGCCACCATGACGGACTTGCCGCTGCGCTGCCTGTGCTCGCGCACGACGGCCATCACGGCAGCCACCCGCTCGGCAAGCGGCGCATGCGCCGGATCGGCGCAGACTTCGTCATCTTTGATGAAATCCACGCCCGCGCGGCACAGTTGCCCCACCAGCTCAGCTGTTTGCGCCGGCGACAAGCCTACATTGGGCTTGATGATGGTACCCAGCAATGGCCCCTTTTCGACACCGGCAAGGCGGCGTGTGCCGGCCACGCCATGCCCGGGCATATCGAAGCGCTTGCGGTATGCCGCCGGCACATGCAGCGACTCCAGGCGCAGGCCGGTGGTTTCACCCAAATCGTACAAATTGCCCGATACCGTGGAGGCCAGCGTGGGCAGATTGGCGCCGACATTGTCCACCGGGAAGGCGATGCGCACCCGGGCGCGCCGCCAAGGTCCCCGCTGGTCTTGCCGCTCGAGCCAGGCGTTGGGCAGCGCGGGCCGTGTGGCGCTGTCCAGGAGATCGACCTGCTCCACTGTTGCCCGGGCCCGCTCGCGCAACTCGTCCGTTTCTCCACGCACCCGGGTAAAGGTACCGCAGGACTGCTCGCCGGCCATGACTTGCGCAACCCTGTCCGGGTCCAGCGGGGTTTCGATCAGATAGGTCGCGTGAAAACGTTCTGGGCTCATGATGGTGGCAAAATAAAAGGATCGGTGGCGGGACGAAGCCGCGGCGGCTTAAAGCGTGCTCAGATCGGGAAAGGCGCGCACGGCATCGCGCCCGTCCCAGTGCTGCGATTCGGTCCGGATCAGATCGAACAATTTCCCCTTGGGTCCGGCAACTTCCGACAGCTCGATCACCGTGCCGGGGTGATACTCGGTATCGAAGTACACGAAACGCCCGCGCTCACCGACTTCACCGCTCATGACGGGACGAAAACCCTGGCCGGTCAGCCGGGCAAGATCGGCGTCGTAGTTTTCCGTCCAGTAGGCCACATGCTGCAAACCGGTGTGTCCGGCCTGCAGGAAGTCGCGATACATCGACGGCACGTCGTTGCGGCACTGGATCAACTCGACCTGGACGAATCCCGAATTGGCCAGGGCCACTGAATTGTGCGGCTCATAGCTTGCCCCCCGGTACTGATAGTTTTCGATGGGTACCTTGGGGTTGTAATACCAGGGGCCGACGCCCAGCGTATCGCTCCAGTACGCCATGGCCGCTTCGATATCCTTGACTACATAACCTAGTTGGCGAACTTCACCAAAAAACTTGCTCATTCCTGTTCCTAAAGATTAATGTCCTGCACCCGCCGGAAAGCTGGTCGGCCGTGATACGGCGGGCTTGTCGTCAGCGCCGGAGCCGGCTCAGTTCGCGCCTTCCACGATTTCGTCCGGAATCGGTACGCCGGCATACTTGAGGTGGATGTCGTTGAGCTTGCCGTTCTTCAGATTGGCCCGGATCCAGTCATTGACCCACTCTTGCAGCTGCGGCTCGTTCTTGCGCATCGCGATGCCCAGGCGATAGGACTGGATGACGAACTTGACCTCGAACTCCAGCGATGGATTGCGCTTGCTGATGGCATTGATGATGGGCGGGGTGATCGCCACGATATCGGTTTGCCCGGTGGCGGCGGCCGTGATGGAAGCGGCCTCGTCGTCGAAGCGCACGACCTTGGCCTTGGGCGCGCCTTCGGATACCAGCTTGTCTTGCGGGCCGCCCCGGGTCACCGCGACGGACTTTCCGGCCAGATCGTCCATGCCCTTGATGTCCAGGCTCTTGGGCGCGCCAACCGCGGCCTGAATGGCGCCGTAGGGAATGGAAAAGTCGACGGCCTTGGCGCGTTCGGGCGTGATGGACAGCGACGAGATGATCAGGTCGGCCTTGTTCGACAGCAGATTGGGGATGCGCGCGGAGTTGGTCGTCTGGACGATTTCAAGCTCGACGCCCAGGTCTTGCGCCAAGAGCTGGGCGGCTTCGACATCGGAGCCGACCGCCTGCATTTTTTCGTCGATATAGCCATAGAAAGGTGCGCCCAGGTCTATGCCTACGCGAATCTTCTTGGCCTCTTTGATGTCGGCCAGCGCATCGGCCGAGGCGGCGCCGGAAAAAGCCCCCAGGCAAACTGCCAGGGTGGCGGCGAGGCCGAGTATTCTTTTCAATTTCATGATTGTCTCCGTAATGGGGCGTAAAGTGATGTCAAACAAGATGGCGGGGCTGCCTTTACAGCCCGTACGCAAGAAACTCCTGTAGCTCAGGCGTCTGCGGGTTGCGCAGCATATCGCCGCTTCCCGTTTCCCAGACCCTGCCCTGATGCATGAATATGATGGTGTCGGCCACTTTTGCGGCAAACTCCATTTCGTGGGTGACCAGCACCATGGTCATTCCCTCGGCCGCCAATTGCTCGATGACGCGCAGGACCTCGCCCGTCAGTTGCGGGTCGAGCGCCGACGTGACCTCGTCGAAAAGCATGACCTTGGGCTCCATGGCCAGCGACCGCGCGATCGCGACACGCTGCTGCTGCCCGCCGGACAATTGCTCGGGGTAGGCATCGGCCTTTTCAAGCAGGCCGACCTGCTTCAAGGTCCGGCTGCTGATCGCCAGCGCCTCGTCACGGGTTTTCTTCTTGACCGCGCGCGGCGCCAGCATCACGTTCTGGGCCACCGTCAGGTGCGGGAACAGGTTGTAGCTTTGAAAGACAATGCCCACATCGGTACGCAGATCGCGCAGGTCTATGCCGGCGTCGTGCACGCGGTGGCCACACACGTCGATCTGTCCCTGGTCAATGATTTCAAGGCGATCGATGCAGCGCAAGGCCGTGCTTTTGCCCGAGCCGCTCTTGCCAATGATCGCCACCACCTGCCCTTTGGCAACCGCGAACGACACGCCTTTGAGCACGGCATTCGCGCCAAAGCTTTTATGGACCTCTTTCAGTTCAACAACTATCGACATGGTTTTCCTTTCATGCGCTCAGTGCGGGACGCATTCCGTACTGGAGCCTGCGCTCGAGCTTGCGGCTCCAGACCGACAGCGGATAGCACATGGCAAAATAAAATATGGCTATCAGGAGATAGACCAGGAAAGGCTGGAAAATGGAGTTGTTGATCAGTTGTCCGGCGCGCACCAGTTCCACGAAGCCGACAATCGACGCCAGCGATGTGTTCTTGACAATCTGCACCATGAAACCGACCGTGGGCGGCGTGGCGATACGCGCCGCCTGCGGCAAAATGACCAGGCGCATGCGTTGCGCCCGCGACAGCGCCAGGCACTCCGCCGCCTCCCATTGCGTCCTGGCCACTGACTCGATGCAGCCTCGCCATATCTCGCCCAGATAAGCGCTGACGTAAATCACCATCGCGATCCCGGCCGCTGCCAGACCCGTCAGGGTCAGGCCGGCGATGCTCAGTCCAAAGTAAGCCACGAACAACAGCACCAGCAGCGGCGTACCCTGGATCAACTGTACATAGGCATAGGCCAGCCACCTGACCGGCGCGACGGAGCTGATGCGAAGCAGCGCCACGATGCCGCCCGCCACGCCGCCGCCGATGAAGGCGATCAGCGACAAGCAAATCGTCCAGAGCGCGCCGCTCAGGAGAAACTGCAAATGATTGAGGGTAAATCCGCCTGAGATCATGGCTTCATCCTGTAGTCTTGAGACGGCGGCGGCGGGCGAATACCATTTGGCCAAAAGCCCACATGCCGATGCGCATCAGCAGTGAGAGCAGCAAATAGGCGACGGCCACCAGAATATATGCCTCGAAGGGGCGGAAAGTATCGGACTGCACATGGCTGGCGGCCGCCGTCAGTTCCTCGACCGATATCTGCGATGTGATCGACGACGCCAGCATCAACAGCACAAATTGGCTGGTGAGGGCGGGATACACCTTTTCCATGGCGGGCAGCAGAATCACATGCCAGTAAACCTGCCGTTTCGTCAGGCCCAGGCATTCGGCCGCCTCGATCTGCCCCGCGTGAATGGAATCCATGCCGGCGCGCATGATTTCACAGGTATAGGCGGCAACGTTGATGATCAGCGCCAGCAGGGCCGCCGCAAACGCCGACACTTTCCATCCCAGGTTGGCCAGCCCGAAGAAAACCAGGAATATCTGCACCAGAAAGGGCGTGTTCCGGATGGTTTCGACATAGAAGCCGCAAGCGCGCGATAGCGGACGGATGGCACTGCGGCGCCCTATGGCACAAAGCGTGCCCAGCACCAGGCCCAGCACAGTGGCCGGAAACGACAGCTGAATAGTCAGCCAGGCCCCTTCCAGAAACTGCGGCCACTGTGCCAGCACGGTTGTAAAGTCGAATTCGTAGTTCATGCGTATGACAGGTCTTGTCTCTGTTCCGCCGCGCGCCAGCCCATGCCTGGCTGCCGCCACCCGCAACATTTCTAGTTGTTTATCGGTACGTCATGGTATCCGCATGCCATGATTTTTGTCCATATTTTGAATGATGGATTTTGATGGTTTTATAAATCGATCATTACCATGGGAAGGTATTTGCAATGTCTTATATTTTCGGCATACTAGAAAGCAGATTATTCATATGATTGAATATGATGTAATAAAACAATTACTCCAACGGCCTCGGCCTTTGGGCCCCGCAGCCATTTTTCAACAGACCAGCCAAGCAACGTGTCCACAAATCAGCCCAACCTTGCACACCGCAAGACGCGCGCCGGGATCGCCGAAGTCGCGAGCCGCGCGGGGGTGTCCACCGCCACCGTCGACCGCGTGCTCAATCATCGCCCCGGGGTCAGGCCCGTTACCGTGCAAACCGTACTGAAAGCCGCCGCCGATCTGGGCTATCTGCCGCAAGACGATCTGTACCGGGCCCTGCGCCCCCAACCCATGCGGCTGGTGTTCCTGCTGCCCGCCGGCACCAACCGATTCCTGAACATGCTGGGCGACTTCGTCAGCATTGCCCACGAACAATTCGAACCATTCAATGTGCAATGCCGCTGCCGCTTCATCGAAGGCTTCAACCCGCAAGTGCTGGTCGACAGTCTGCTGCGCGAAAGCCGGCGCGCCGACGGCGTGGCCTTCATGGCGCTCGAGCACCCGCTGGTGCGCGAAGCCGTCAACACACTGGCTGAAAGAAATGTCCACACCCTGACGCTGATCTCCGACCTGTCCAGCTCGCGCCGCGCCGCCTACGTAGGGCTGGACAATCGCGCGGCCGGCCGCAGCGCGGGCCTGCTGCTGGGCCGCTTCATCGGCCCGCGCGCGGGCAAGGTCGCCATGATCGCGGGCAGCCGCCACTATCGCGGCCACGAAGAGCGTGAAATGGGCTTCCAGCACATTCTTGAAGAAAAATTTCCGCAGCTGGATGTGGTCGGGCTAAGGGAAGGCCACGACGACGCACAGATCAATTACCGGCAATCCAGGCAATTGCTGAAGCAATACCCCGATCTGGTCGGCATCTACAACATAGGCGGCGCGTCCGACGGCGTGGCGCAGGCCCTGAAAGAAGCGGGCCGGGACCAGAACACCGTGTTCATCGGACACGGCCTGACTCCCGACACGCGCGCATTATTGGTGGACGGCTCGCTGGACGCGCTGATCAACCAGAATCTGCATTCCACCATCATGAACAGCGTAAGAATCTTCGCCAATCTGCGCGAAGGCCGTGAGGCCATGGCGGGCGTGGAACCCATGCAGATCAGCGTGGTACTGAACGAGAACTTGCCCTGACGCGCACTGGTGCTACTATTCAGCGTTCTCCCTCAGGCAGCGGCCCCCAGCGGCCGGTTCAGGTGCACGCACATGTCTTCTTCCGCCCCCACACCTTATCTGCGCACGCTGTATATAGGCGCACTCATCGTGCTCCTCGTCATGGGCGTGCGCGCCACCTTCGGCCTGTTCATGCAGCCCATGGGGGCCGTCCATGGCTGGGGCCGCGACATCTTCTCGATGGCCTTTGCCATTCAGAACCTGGTCTGGGGCGTGGGCTGCATCTTTGCCGGCATGATGGCCGACCGCTACGGCGCCGCGCGAACCATTGTGCTGGGCGCCGTCCTGGGCACAATGGGCCTGGTAGGCATGCGCTTTGCCAGCGACGAACTGTCGCTGTACCTGACCGCCGGCGTGCTGGTCGGCCTGGGACAGGCCGGCACCACCTTTCCCGTCATCCTGCCGGTCGTGGCGCGGGCCGTTCCGGCCGCCTATCGCAGCACCGCCATGGGCATTGCCAGCGCGGGAGGCTCGCTGGGACAGTTCGCCGTCGTGCCCACCGGCCAGATGCTGATCACCCAAATGGACTGGACCGGCGCCCTGTGGGTGCTGTCCCTGTTTGTGGCGGTCGGCGCGCCCCTGGCGGTCTTTCTTAAAGGCCGCCCCGAAAGCCAAAGAGGCGAACACACCCTGAAAGCGGCCATCCGGCACGCGCTGGCCGATCGCTCATTTCACTTCCTGTTCTGGAGCTACGCCGTCTGCGGCTTCCATACGGCTTTCATCACGCTGCACCTTCCGGCCTTTCTTGTGGATGGCGGGCTGACCGCCACCCATGGCGCCACGGCCATCGCCTTCATCGGCCTGTTCAATGTGCTGGGTTGCTTTTATGCCGGCAAGCTGGGTGAGCGGTACAGCAAAAAAACCCTGTTGGCCGGCGTATATTTCCTGCGCGCCTTCGGCATTCTCTTTCTGATCGCCCTACCCCTGACGCCCATGGTTGCCTACTTGTTTGCCGCCTGGATGGGAGTGTTCTGGCTTGGCACGGTCCCGCTCACGCAAGGGCTGATCGGGCAAATATACGGTTTGCGCTACGCCGCGACGCTGTCCGGCATCGTCTTCCTGGGACACCAGATAGGCAGCTTCATCGGCGTCTGGATGGGCGGCTACGTTTACCAAACCACAGGCAGCTATACAATAGTGTGGTGGGCCGGCATCGTGCTGGCCGTCGTTGCGGCGGCGCTATGCCTGCCCATCAAAGAGCAGGCAAGGGTTCTGCCCGTAGCCGCCTAAGGATTGCGTCATGTCGACCCCCGACACCCGTCCCGCTGAAACCGCTGACGCGCCCCTGCCCAAAAAAGGGCCGTGGCGCCATGTCGGCATTATTGCCGTACTGGCGGTCATGGGGCTGGCGTTTGCGGGCTATCTGTCGCCCGAAATGCGGCTTCAATGGGCGAATTTCGCGGCGCTTTGCGGGTTTTGAAACAAATCCAGGATAGTCCGCACATCGGGCAGCTCGTCAAGATGCCGCACGCGTTCAATCATGAGCTGAAGGTGGGGCTCGGACATCATGCCCCCCGCGTGGGCCGCGCAGCGCTCTACCCTCTCTTGCACGATTTCGTCCCAACTCATGGGGTCGGCAGGCGACCCCTTTAGGCGCTCGACCCGGTGGGAGAGGACTCGGCCTTGCTTCGTCCGTATCTTGATCTCTACCGGCACGAAGGTCATTTTTTCACGCCCCTCGGGAATCACGCTCACCTTGATCCGGTCGGCCAGCGCGCGTACACGCTCATCCCCGATGAGCTCGTTGATTTGCGGGACGAAAAACTCCCCCCATACCAATCCCGCCGCCACACAATACGGAATATTGAATTGCGCATTCACCTGTGGCGAGCCTTTTACACTTGACCAGGGCAGGCCGGCAACCTGAGCGCAGGTTGCCGACACTTGAACCTCAATGACGGCGATATCGTCTGGCTTCAACGCGTGCTCATGCGCCATGTGAAGCACACCTTGAATGGGCGCGTGAGTGCAACGTGAAGACGGATATCGCTTGATACTGGATTCCGCCCCCAGAAACCTGCTCCCCAGCTCTCTCGTCAAGGCTTCCACGTCGCACGGCGCATGGTTGAAGAGACTGCAGAATCCGAACTGCCCCTCCAGCACGTTCCTGACGCCTGTAACGCCATTGCTGGCAAAGTCCAGGGAACGCAGGCCGTCAGCGGCATTCAATGCCGGCTGCAAGCGCTTTACCAGCGCGCCGTCGGGCAGGGCCTGCACGGAAGCAGCCGCCTGCGACAGGACCAATCCGAATGCGTTCTGCAATACTTCTTCGCTGGCGCCTGTGAGTTTTCCGGCCGTCGCCACTGCGGCGAAACCCGCCAGCAAGGCGTTGTGGTGGCCATTGGAAAACGTATGCGGCGCAGCGGCGGCAATGCGGCACTTGACGTCCGCACCCAGCATAACTGCGGCCAGAAAGTCCTTTCCATTGCAACCCCGGAGCCTGTCCGCAGTCGCGAACGCGCTCCAGATAGCCGGCGTGGAAGCATGGGCGACGGCATCGTCATACAGATCGTCCAGCTCCAGTGCATGGCACATCATGATATTGGCCATGACCGCATGGTGCGCTGGCACGGCCCCTGGGTAGAACGCAATGCGGCTATCCTGCCGTCCGCCCAGTTTACCCAGGTAGGCCGCAACCTCCTGGCAGCCCTCCGCGCTTGAACCGGCTATTGTCGTGGCCAGGGAATCCAGCACACTCTTCTTGGTGGCCTGGACGGCATCAAACGGGATGCGATCGAAGTCAGTGTCAAGGACATGGCGTACCAGGAAATGAATCGCATCCTGCCTTGCATTGCCATCACTGCCGCTGGAGATAGCCCGGACAGTGACGCTCGGCGACGCCTTCCGGGCGTCTCTTCTTTCAGTGCTGTCGGACTCGACGCCATTCAATATGCCAGCAATGACGTTCGCATCGCCCAAGGTTTCAAGTGTGGCGACGGCATGCTCCAGCTTTTTGACATCAGCCGCTTCCAGCGGCCGGGCCGAGTATCTGGCTGCCCGCTGCAAACGCTCCCGCACCACCTCGTCCCAGGTCAATTGGTTGCCTGGACTTCCCTTCAAGCTGGTAACCGTATGCGTATAGCTTTCACCTGATCTAGTGTCTATGCGCAAGGTTACAGGCGTAAAGGACATTTCGCCGGACAGGGCGGGATCGACCGTTACGCGCACTTTCGAGGCCAGCTCCATGATTCCCGGGCTGTTCAAGGCTTCCTGCTGTACCTGATCGACGAATACATCGCGCCATGTGATGGCTGCGGCAACCGCATACCCAATGCAGAACTGAGCAGAGGTCTGAGACTGTTGCATGCTTTGCGTGAACGGCGCACCCGCAACATTGAGGCAGCCTTCCGACACGCTCACCTGCACATTCTCCACATCGCCCGGGAGTATATTGTGCGCTTTGACCAAGGCAATGGTTCCTTCGATGGGCGCATGCGCGCATCGCGAGGTCGGGTACCGCTTGATGGTCAGGTCGGTTCCATGGAACCGCTCGCCCAGACCGTCCAGTATCAACTGGCGATCGCAATCGCTATGATTGAACAGCCTGTAGAAGCCGAACCGGCCTTCAAATACATTATGAATGCCCGTCACACCTATCTGGGCGAGGCTGACGGCGCGTATGCCGTCGCTTGCGTTGAACGCTGGCTGCAGCCGTTTTGCAAGCGCGCCATCCTTGGCCGCCTGTACTGTCGCACCGGCCTGCGAGAATGTAATGCCGAACGCATCGTGCAGTTGCCCGGCGCTCAAGCCTTGTAGCTTTCCCGCAACCGCCGCGGCGCCGAACCCCGATATCAAAGCGGTGTGGTAGCCCAGGTATAGCGTCTTTTGCGCCGCCAGCCCAAGCCTTACCATCAGGTCTATGCCCCCCGCCACAGCGGTGATCAGGGCCTTTCCGTCGATGCCGCCGCGCGCCTGCGCAATCGCCAGCGCAGCCCACAGGGTTGGCGCGGTGGGATGGACAATGGCTGGATAATGCGCATCGTCGATCTCCAGCGCATGGGCCATGGCCACATTGGCAACAATTGCTTCGCAGGCAGGCAGGCGGTGGCCGTACAAGGCAACACTGCTTTCCCCGTCGGCATGCCATTCGCGCAAGGTCTTGATGATCGGCGCGATGCCTGGCTGCGTGGACCCCGCCAAGGTGGCGGACAACGTATCCAGAATACACAGCTTCGTGGCCGCCACCACCTCGGCCGGCAAATCCTCAAACCGCAATGCGACGATATGCCGGGCAAGTACCGCCGCCAAGTCTTCGTCGACCGCTGAGCTGCCTGCATTGCCTGCTTTGAATTGATGCCCCATGACTACCCCATACTGTGCGTTTTGACCAAGACTTACCGTGCCGAACGGTAGCAAGCAAACCTGCAGTCGGGATCGGCGCTCACCTGGGCAACAAGGCCAAGCTCCCAGTCGATGTATTCCTGCATGGCTTTCTCCCTATCGTGTTCCTGATCTCGAGGCACATACCAGACATCATCCGCGATATCCATCATTGCGGTAAAGCCGCTCTCGACCGGCAAGCCTTCGGCTGCCCAGGCTTTCATGCCGCCGTCGAGTACGGAAACCTTGTCCCTTCCCAACCCGGCCGCATCGAAAGCCGCATAGCGGGCCAACACGCCGTCTTCGGACACGAACACCAGCGGCCGGCCGGGGGCCACGCCCGCCAGCGCCTTCTCCAGGCGGGCTCGCACCACAAAGCATGAACCAGGGATGTGCCCCGCCTTGTAGCTACTGCTCAGCGACACGTCGATCACTACCGGCTCCTCGCCGTCCAGCATGCTTTGCAACTGCGTCGGCGCAATCAAGTCGCCGCCGCTGGGCAAGCCAAGCGCGCGGGGTTGACGCGGCCCCACTTCCAGTATGGCGCCTTCCAGCCCGTCCTCAAGAATGACGACATCATCCCAACCCATCTGCAACAGCCAGGAGGCGGCCAATGCGGCCCGCACTTGCGATGCGCTGTCTACCAGAACAATACGGCTGCCGAGTGTTGCCACATAACCGTCGGTCTCCTGGACCAACTGGCCGCCCGGAGCGGATATCGCTTCCGGCAAGTGCCCAAGCAGATATTCCCGTGGAGAGCGCACATCGAGGACATACAAGCTGCGTGAATTTGATTCCGCCTGCCAGCGCCTGTAGGTGTCCTGATTGATGCGGGCAATGTTGAACTTGGCAATCAGATTGCTTGCCCAGGTGCTGGCGAGTTCAAGAGACTGCCGGGACGGCTCGGGGCAGATCAGCCCCTGTCTGCTCTCCAGGGCATGCCCGGCCAAGTGCCAGGCCATCGTCCCATTGCGCAGCGAAACCACTTTGCTTGGGATCGCGGCATTGATCAGCGACTGCGCCCCGATAATGCTGCGTGTCCGGCCGCCGCAGTTGACCACCACTGTCACATCAGGATCGGCGGCCAATTCCTGTATACGCAGCAGTATTTCGCCGCCCGGCGCGCTGATGGACCCGGGAATGCTGTCCACCTGGTATTCGTCGAAGGTTCGCACGTCGATATTGAGCATGTTCTCGCCCGCTTCGCGGCGCCGGGCGAACTCTTCCACATCCATGGTGGGCGTATCGTTCTCGTGCTCCAGAACTTCCGCAAAAGCTTTACTCGGCACATGCACGCCCGTGTACACGGTATGGCCGGCAGCCTGCCAGGCGGGCAGCCCGCCATCCAGGACAGCCAGATCATCGTACCCAAGCCGTCTTAGCGCCCGCGCCGCAGCCAGGGCCAGCCCCGACCCGTCATCGCAGCAGCAGATGCGTGTGCCGCGGCGCGGGACTCTGTCGGGCACCAGCACTTCCAGGCGGCTCAAGGGTATGCACGCCGCCATGAGCAAATGACCTTTCGAAAAAGTCAGTTCCTCCCGCACGTCCAGCAAGGCCAGCTCCTGGCCGTCAGCCAGCCAGCTGCGCAGTGTTCCAGGATCAATACTGGCCACAGATACTTCGCTTACCATGTTTCTACATCCTTATTCATAATTAATGCATTCAATCACTTGACGAGCATACGTCGCGTTACTAGTTCATCTGGCCAGGCAGCCAGGTGGAGATTTCGGGATAGGCAACGAGCAGGCCCAATACGACGAACTCCATCAGGACAAATGGAACGATGCCGCGAAAGATCTCGGCCGACCCGACAGACTTGTCGCTTGCGCTGATAACCGCAAAAAGATTAAGACCGACCGGCGGCGTGATGGCGGCTATCTCAACGAGCTTGACAACAATGACTGCAAACCAGATCACGTCGACACCCAGACCGCTGGCCACGGGAAACACAAACGGAATCGTGACCAGCATCATGGACAGCGGATCAACGAACATGCCCAATACTACGTAGAAGACGCAGAGCACGAGCATCAGTTGCGTGAGCGTCATATCCCAGCCCGCAACCATGTCGGAGAACTCGGTGATAAACCCGCTATAGGTCAGGAATCGGGAGAACAACAAGCCGCCGATAATGATGAAGAACAGCACCGCGGTGGAAATGGCGGAACTTTTGATGGCGTCCCACAGCTTCATCCACGACATGCGCCTGCGGACCAGGGCAATAAGCAAAGCGCCGGCGGCGCCGACCGCACCGGCGGACGATGGAAACATGATGCCGGTATAAATACCGCCAAGCACAATGACGATCAGGGCCAGGGTGGGCAACAGCCGCGCCAGGCCGGCAAGCTGCTCCCTGAACGGGTAATGCTGCGGTTGCCGGGGAGCCCATTGCGGCTTGATACGCACCAGGATGGCAATGCCCACCACATAGATCAAGATAGTCAATAGGCCCGGCAGGATCCCGGCCATCAGCAACTGCCCTATGGACGCATCGGTGAGAATCGCCACGACCACCAGGCTGATGGAAGGCGGGATAAGCGCGGCAAACGTACCGGCGGCGGCAATGCAGCCCGCGCTCGCCCCCTTGTCGTAGCCATGCTTGATCATCTCGGGCAGGGCAATGCGCGTAAAAACCGCGGCATTGACAATGGTTGAGCCCGACACCGCGGCGAAGACGCCGGACGCGACGGTGGTAGCCATATACAGCCCGCCGCGCACTCTGCTTAGCAAGCGGTGAAACACGTCGTAGAGCTCTACGGTGATACCTGCCGCGGCAGCCAGCGCGCCCATGAAGATGAACATGGGTATGACCGCAAACGCGTAGTCGCTCACAGCTTGAAATGGCAGTGTCTTCAGAGCGCTGGCCATGAAGTCGATGCCGCCTACCCACCACATGCCCACGATTCCGACAGAGATCATCGAAAAGGCGACAGGTACGCCGATCGCGCCCAGGATAAGCAGGACAACGATGGCCGTAGTCCCCTGCATGATTGCGTCGTCCATTACAGCCCCTGCTCGTTGTGCCCGCTATTGACGGGAATGGTTTCGTCATCGCCTGACGGAAAGTGCAGCAGCTGGCGCAGCACTTCCAGGGCGGCGAGCGTAATACCCAAGGCGAACAGTATCTTCCAGGGGTAAATCGGGAATGCATGCACAGTGGCGGAAACCTCGAGCGCGCTTACGCTCTCAATGGCCAGGACCCAGGCCCGCCAAGCCAGGATCACCATGCAAAACAGACTGACGATATAACTAATGAAACCAGACACTTTCAGCCAAAATGGAGACATGCGCACCAACAGAATATCCACGCACACATGTTCCTTGCGGTGTTGTGTATAAGCGAGCGTCATGACCACGGTGACGGCCAAGGCCACTTCAACCGTTTCACTTACTCCGGGGAAGGGCTTCCTCATGATGACGTACGCAATGACATCCGCCGTGCAGATCACCGCAATAAAGAACAACCCTATTCCCGCCAGCACCAGCGCAGCGCTTCTCAGGTATGCAAGGGCCCGGTCCAATCCGAAAAGTACCTGTTTCATTCATGCGGCTCCAAGCCAAGCAAAATTACGGCGCTAATTCGGCGCGGCGCTTCTTCGAATATTCGGCGATCGCTTTCGCAGCGTCGCCGTGTGCGGCGGACTGCGCTTCGGTTTGCCAAACATCAATGAAATCAGGTACCTTTTCTTCCAGTTTTTCCTGTTCCTGCACCGGGAACTCAACCAGGGTCGCGCCATGGGTTTTCATGAACTCAAGCGACTCCAGATCTGCCTTCGTTTCAACCTCAACGCTGCGCAGCTCTGCTTCGCGGGCAACTTCGGCCACCAGCTTGCGCACACTTTCCGGCCACTTATTGAAATAGGTGTCGTAATTGACAACCACCGGCCAGGTGACCGCGGAGCCAAAATTGGCGCTGCTGATGTACTTGGCCTGTTCGTAGATTTTTGCCGCCTTCATCAAAGAATAGGTATAGAAGCCGCAGTCCAGCCGGCCGCGCTGCAGCCCCTCATAGATCTCGGACGGCAGCACATTGACCCCCACCGCTCCCAGCGATTTCCATAGCGTTGGATGGTAAGCGCTGAACATGCGTATCTTCTTGTCCTTAATGTCCTCGACCGACTTAATTGACGAGGTGCAGACAATGCGGAAAGAGCTGTTTGCATTGAAGTAGAGCGGCCATATGCCAAGCTCTTTCCATTCTTCCTGCATGGCCGGAAACATGTCGAACATTTCCCGATTTATTTGCGATGACTGCCTGGCCGAATCCCAACTGAGCGTGCCGGTAAGCGCATTGGTCATGCTGGACACAGGCAGATCGGTGCCGTAGTAGCCATGCGCGTCAGCGCCCATGGCGAGCCCGCCCTTGCCTACCGCGTCAAAAATCTCTTTTGGCCTTGCCAGCGAGCCCGACCAAAAAATCCTGACTTTGATCTTTCCGTCGCTGCGGCGCCCGATCTCTTCAGCAAACCATTTGTCCACCTGGCCTGACTGTACCCACGACTCCGGAAAGGCATGCGCCAGCCGAATCGTCATCTCGGGATACTCCGTGGCAAAGGTGGGTGAATACCCCGCTACAGCGACGGTGGTAAGGCATGCGAGCATGCCGAACTTAAGCTTGCGCATTGTTGTTTCCTTGTCTGGTTTGAGTGGCCAGCCGGTTGACTCAGCCGCTGTTGAAATGTGAAATGGCCTTGTATTCTGGAATAATAATATCCACTATTTGAAATAATATCAACGTTTTTCGATATAATTTTTCCGTCATTTTAAATAACCAGAGTATGCAGATGAGAAAATCATTCCCAGCAGCTGATTTGGCCGAGTCGCCCGACGATGCCATGCGTGCCCCCAAGCCATATGGCGGGATGGCGGATCACTGATCGGGCACATTGCGCCAACACTCCGTACTTTTGGTACCATGACTTGAAAACATAGTTCCAAAAATATGAAATCGCTTACTATGGGCAGATCCAATAACAGCGCAAGCCAGGCATATCTGCCGCCCGAAAGCCCGAATATCTAGCACGAGTAACCTACATGGCACTAAACAGAACGCACACGCCGGCACCTGGACCACATAAATCGGCCGGCAAGACACTGAAATCGGCTGCCGCTCATGAAACCGTACGGCCCGCATCCCGACGCAAAGCCGCCAGCACTGCGCAGAAGCCCGGTGATGGGGGCGCCCTCCAGCGAGGCCTAGCCATAATCGATACGCTGATCGCCGCGGAGCAGCCGCTCTCACTCTCAGAACTGAGCGACACGGTGGGGCTGACCCCGAGCACCATGCACCGGCTGCTGCAAACACTCATCCAGTCTGGATATGTATACCGGGATGCGCTAAGCCGTTTTTCTCCGACGCCACGCTCGGTATACCCGCTCGGCCTGCACCATCCCTTGAACATGCTGCGAAGAGACGCCAAGGAGCCCCTGCAGTCCTTGCGAGACAAGTACGGGCCCACCGCCACCTTGAGCATATTCTTTGACACCCGACGCCTGATACTCGAAACCGCACCGGGCGACGAAAGTTTCGTACCCTACTTCGACACTCACCTGGATACGCCCTTCCATGCAACCGTGTCGGGAAAATTGCTGCTGAGCAGCCTTTCAAATGAGGCCCGCGCCCAGCTTCTTGGGCCAGCTCCGTACGCGGCATGCACAAAAAACACCATCACTTCCGAACAGGCGTTGCATGCAGAACTGGATAAGGTGTCCGCCCAGCAGTACGCAACCAACCTGGACGAGCATTGCCCTGGGATTTCAGCCGTAGGAGCACCAATTCTGCTTGACTCAGGCATGGTGTTGGGAGCTATCGTAGTGACAGGTCCAAGCAAGTACTTTTCCGCGGATACAGTGCAAAACATGGTTCCCGACGTCATGCAAACGGCACACCTGTTCTCATATGCTTCGCCCGCTGTCCGGGCGGTATGCCGTTTTCTGGGTGTGAAACGGACATAAACCCAGGGCCGGCGGAGCCACGGTAAGGCGCGCCACCGCTGCCAAATCCAGTTTCTCAATAAAATACGGAAACAATCATTTATTTTTAATAATTTTTGTGTTAATTAATGAAAATTAAATGCCAATTAGAGATACAATCAGCTGATCATTCCGAACAATAACAAGCTAGAACACAATAGGAACAGCTATGAAGGAGCAACAGCATTCCAAACAGTCCCTGATTTTTTATTATTCTCCAGGGGCCTGTTCAATGGCATCGCATATTGCCTTGGAAGAAGTCCACGCCGAGTATGAGCCGCGCATGGTTCATATAGACAAACTCGAGCATCGCGGCGCTGACTACCGCAAAATCAACCCGCGCATGCGAGTAGCATCGCTAGTCGTTGGCAACGAAGTTATTACGGAAGAAGTGGCACTCCTGTCCTATATTGCGCGCCGATTTCCCGTGCCAAAGCTGATGCCTGATGAACCGCTCGAGCTGGGCAAGTGCCTGTCGCTCATGGCTTATATCGCCAGCTCCATTCATGTCACCGTCGGCCATATCTTCCGCCCTGAGCGGTATGGCACCGATGCGCCCACATTTCAAAACATGATCAAAAAAGGACGCGAAGTATTCTGGGACCAGCTTCAAGAACTTGATCAATTGCTCAATGACAAAACATGGGCAATGGGTGAGCAATACACTGTATGCGACCCTTATATTCTTGTCGTGTATCGGTGGGGGCTGAAATCAGATATGCCCATGATCCAGTTGGCGAACCTGGAGCGGCATAAGAATCAGATGCTGGCGCGTCCTGCGGTGAGGCGCGTATACCAACGCGAAGGGCATGCTTTGCATTAACAGTAAGCGGCCTCCCTGGTGGTGCAAAGACCGGCGGCGCTAGACCCCTAGATATTTAGACAAGGCCCCCATCCGCCCGCGAATCTCGCTGGCGCCGAACTCGTCTATGACCTTACCGTGCTCCATGATGTAGTGCCGGTCGGCCAACCCCGCGGCAAAGTGAAAGTTCTGCTCGACGAGCAGTATGGTGTAGCCCCGCTCCCTGAGGCGTTTTATCGTTCGGCCAATCTGCTCGACGATTACCGGCGCAAGACCTTCGGTGACCTCGTCGAGCAGCAGAAGTTTCGCCCCTGTCCTCAATATGCGCGCCAAGGCCAGCATTTGCTGCTCGCCGCCGGAAAGCTTGGTTCCTTGGCTATGCAGCCGTTCACGCAGATTCGGGAACATATCGAACAACTCTTCTTCAGTCATGCCGCCGGCAGCAACTATCGGCGGCAACACCAGGTTCTCCTTGACGGTCAGGCTGGCAAAAATGCCCCGTTCCTCGGGGCACCATGCCATACCCAACCGGGCAATCTGATCCGCATTCATGCCGATTATCTCTTGGCCATCGAGGTCTATCGAGCCTTTACGGAGATCTATTGTCCCGGTGAGAGCTTTTAGCGTCGTCGTCTTGCCTGCCCCGTTACGCCCCAACAACGTCACCACCTCTCCTTCGCCTATCCGAAAGTCGACACCCTGCAGAATATGGCTTTCACCATACCATGCGTTCAATCCCTTGACGCTCAACAAATCTTTCGTAACGGGACGATGCACAATCAACGAAGCCGCCGCGCCATCAGGGGATGCACCGGCACGGACTGATCCGCCGGTTCCCATATAGGCTTGCCGCACGTCCGGGTTGCTGGATACTTCATCATAGGAACCTTCCGCCAAGACCTTGCCTCGCTGCAGCACTGTAATCGTATCGGACAGCTTTGCCACAACAGACAAGTTATGTTCCACCATAAGGACAGTGCGCGTTTTAGCTGCAAGACGGATCAGTGATCCGATGCGGTCAATATCCTCCAGCCCCATGCCTGCCATGGGTTCATCCAGCAGTAGCACCTCTGGGTCGAGCGCCAGAGTCGTAGCCAATTCGAGCGCACGCTTGCGTCCATACGATAGATCTTTTGCAAGGTAATCTCTGAAGTCCGAGAGCCCGACCATGTCAATAAGTTCATCGGCTTTTCCATCGAAGTCATGAAGGCGAGAATCCGGCTTCCAGAATTTGTATGTATCCTGGCCTGCCTTATTGATCAGCGCGATCCGAACATTCTCTATGACGGACAGGCTAAGAAAAACCGCCGATATCTGAAAGGAGCGGATCATGCCCTGGCGCGCAATCGCAGCGGGCTCCTGCGTTGTAATGTCTACGCCTTTGTATCGTATCCTCCCGGCTGAAGGCTGAAGAAACTTTGTGATCAAATTGAATACCGTGGTCTTGCCCGCGCCATTCGGACCGATCAGAGAATGGATCGTGTTCTCGCGTACGCGCAGGCTCACATCTTGTACAGCGCAGAAACCGCGAAAGTTCTTTTGAAGGCTGTCCGCCTCTAGAATATATTCATACATACCTGTCCCTCCCCGCTTTATATTTTCTTCAAATGAAAACCGCCGCTCCCCGGAATGCCTACTCTATATCCAGTACAAGCACTGGGCTCCTTGACCTCGCGCAGCATATCAACACGAACTTTTCCCTGGTCTTGGCATCGAGCACCTCATCCCGATGCTCCGGCTCGCCTTCCACATAGCGTGTCAGACAGGTGCCGCAGTAGCCTTCGCAGCAAGACGTTTCCACCGCTATGCCGTTCTCGGTCAGAACCTGGACAATCGATTTATCCGCCGGAATGTTGAATTCCTCCCCGCTGCCCAGAATACGAATCTTGAAGGAATCGCCCGCCGCTGGCGAAGGGCCGGGGCTGCCGCTGAAGCGTTCGAAATGGCAAGCATCCTCTGGCCAATGAGCGCTTGCGGCCTCGATCGCCTTCATGAAGCCCGGGGGCCCGCAGTAGTACAGATGATCATAATTGCCGACATCGCGCAGCACCGCCTGTAGATCAATGCCCTGCATGACGCCGTCATCATGATGGAGGGACACCCGGCCTTCGTGAGCCTGCAACAGCTCGTCCTTGAAGGCGGTCGCCGCCGGCGAGCGAGTACAGTAATGCAGCTCGAACTCGCCGCGTCTATGCCGAAGTTCCGCAAGCATGGACATGATGGGTGTGATCCCGATACCGCCCGCAATGAACAAGGAGCGGCCCGGAGGCTCCGCGAGGCGAAAGTTGTTTCTGGGCTCACTGATCCTCACAATTTGACCTACCCGCCATGTTTCATGCAAGAACATGGATCCGCCGCGTCCGTCGGCCTCGGCCAGCACGGCGACTGAATACCGGCGAAGGTCGTACGGATCGCTGCAGAGTGAGTATTGGCGTATCAGGCCATTATCCAAGTGAACGTCGACGTGGGCGCCGGCTTCGAACGCCGGTAACGGTGCCCCGCCAGGGTCGACGAAATCATATCGATTGATGCTTTTGGCCTGGTACACAATGGCATCAAGGCGAAGGGACAGCTTGCGGGCCATGGGCTACTTCTCCTTGCCACCTGTATCAGCCGAACTTCCTGGCGTGGCTGGCATCTGCGCGCTTCCCCATGCTGCCTGGAGGCCGGATCGCGCCGCCTCAGTTGCATGCGCCGGAGGACTGGACGCCCGGGAAATCGTTCCCACCACGCCTTCTCTGAACAGCAATACGCAAGCCAGGAAGATGGCGCCAAGAATGAAGTTGACCCATTCGTTCAAGAAAGCCAATGTGTCGGATAGAAGCACCACGATGACCGCGCCGACCGCCGGACCGGCAAAGGACCCTATGCCGCCCAGAAGCGTCATCAGGACGACCTCTCCGGACTTATGCCAATGCACATCTCCCAACGCGGCAAAATGGAAGGCAAGCGTTTTCGTGCTGCCCGCAATGCCCGCAAAGAATCCCGACAAGACAAAAGCGGTAACCTTGCATCGAATTACGTCGCAGCCCAAGGAGATCATGCGCTGCTCATTGTCCTTGATCGCCTGCAGCATATGGCCGAAGGGCGACCGAATGATTCTGTACAGCGCCCACATGCATACGGCGAAGATACAGACAACGAATGCATACATTGCATTGGCATTGCTCAAATCAATGACTCCAAGAAGCATTCCTCTGGGAACACCCTGCAGACCATCCTCTCCTCCCAATGGCAACTGGTGGACCGTGAAGGAAACGACTTCCGCCAGAGCCAGGGTGATCATCGCCAAATAAACCCCATGGCGCCGCACCGCAAGAGACCCGATGACGAATGCCAGGATGGCAGCCCCAACTCCCCCCGCGAGGATAGCCAGCAAGGGCAAGCCAAACTCCAGTATCTTCATCAAATAAGCCGTGATGTAAGCGCCTACGCCGTAGAATGCAGCGTGGCCAAATGACAGCATGCCTCCGTATCCGAACAGCAGGTTGAAGGCGCTGGCGAACAGCGCCATGCAGAATATCTGGATCAGAAGTTCCTGGCTGACCCAGGCCGGGGCAAACCAAGCGAGTATCACGAGCAGCGGCAACAGCAGCCGACTATATTTTTTCATTGCTTTATCTCCGCCCAAACAAACCAGCTGGCTTCATCAGCAACACAACAGCCATGGTGATGAAGATGACAAGGTGGGCGCCTTGCGGGAAAAAGACTTTAGTTGCGCCCTCCATCACTCCCAGGACGAAGCCGGTCAGTATCGTTCCCCCGATGGAGCCAAGGCCTCCGATGATCACAACGGCGAACACGACAATGACTATGTGCGATCCCATCAATGGCGATACTTGATAAATGGGCGCGGCCAGCACGCCCGCAAGCGCGGCCAGGCCGATACTCAGCGCATAAGTCAAAGTAAGCAGCCTTGGAACATTGATGCCGAAGGCCCTTACAAGCTTTGGATTTTCGACCGCTGCCCGCAGCTTAGAACCAAGAGATGTTCTTTCAATAGCGAACCAGATCAGAAAGCACAGCACAGCAGAGAAACACACGACCCACACACGGTAAATGGGGAAGAAGATTCCGCCGATCTCGACGCCGCCCTGCAGCAACTCAGGTGTGGCATAAGGCTTGCCGCTTACGCCATAAAAATAGCGCACCACCGACTCGATCATAAGCGCAAGCCCATAGGTTGCGAGCCAGCCATAGATATGGTCCAGGGCATAAAGCCGCTTGAGCACCAAGCGCTCCACCACTATGCCTACGACAGCCAGCATCAGTGGCGCCACGACGAGCGCCGCCCAATATGACACGCCTGCATTCGTCAGCAGTATCCACGCCCCGAAAGCGCCAAGCATATAGAAGGCGCCATGCGCAAAGTTGATGACATTCAACATGCCGAAAATAACCGACATGCCCAGACTCAGAAGCGCATAGAATGCGCCGTTGATCAGTCCGAGCATGATCTGGCCGAAAAAAATACTCATGGCCCCCTCCCACAAATTGAACTTTCCTTGCCGCCCCAACGGTGCACGAAGTGCGGTAACGCAGCGACACTTCGTACACCGAACACGCCTATTTCTTCACGAGCGGGCAAGTACTTTCTGATAGTGGCTGGAAAGCCTTGTCGGCGGGTATGGTGCTCAGGACTTTGTAAAAATCCCAGTCTCCCTTCGACTCCTCGGGAGATTTGACTTCCACCAAGTACATATCGTGAACCATCATCCCGTCCGGCCGGATGTGGCCATTTTTGAACGCGAAATCATTGACGGGAGTGTCATGCATGCGCTTCATCACTGCGTCTGAATCAAGACTGCCCTGTTCCTTCACAGCTTTCAGATAATGCATGACGGCCGAATACGCGCCCGCCTGGACCATCGTAGGCATACTCTTATGCCGTTCGTAGAAACGCTTGGACCATTCTCGCGTTTCATCATTCCGGTCCCAGTAGAACGCTGTCGTGAGAACAAGCCCTTGCGCGTTCTTCAGCCCCAGGCTTTTAATGTCTGTGATAAAACCCAATAAAAGCGCCAGCCTCGCTTTGCGCGTAATGCCAAACTCGACTGCCTGCTTGATCGTATTGGAAGCATCGGTACCCGAATTCGCAACCGCGATCACCTGAGCCCCAGTGCCTTGAGCCTGCATTAGATGCGAAGAGAAATCCATGGTGTTGGGCGGCGCCAGCGACGCCCCAAGCACCTTGCCGCCCTGCTCTTCTATGACCTTAGTCGCATTGGCCTGAAGGTTGTGGCCAAAGGCAAAGTCAGCCGTAATGAAATACCAAGTCTTTCCACCGTCCTCAAGGACAGCCTGGGCGGTCCCATGGGAAAGCGAATAAGCGTTGTATGTCCAGTGCACCCCGTACGGAGAACACGCCTCTTCCGTCAATGCAGTGGAAGCGGTATTGGTGACCATGCTGATCTTCTTGCGCTCCTTGGCAATGCCCTGGACGGTGATCGCGACAGCAGAGTTTGTGAGGTCCGTGATCATATCTACGCCCTCATGATCGTACCAGCGCCGGGCGATATTCGCACCCGTCTCCGGCTTGTTCTGGTGATCCGCCGACACCAGCTCTATCGGCTTTTCAAACATCTTGCCGCCGAAATCCTCGATAGCCATCTCCACAGCCACCAATGACCCTTTTCCCGCCAAATCGGCGTAAGGGCCGCTCATGTCGGAAAGCACGCCAATTTTCAGTGGCTTCTGCTCTGCGGCATGCACCATGCCTGTAAACGACACGGCAAGCGCCACACAAAGCGCTACGTGTTTATGTTTTCTGTTCATAACTCCTCCTGTTGTTTATATTTACTCAACTACTCTCAGTCTCGGCCTTCTGCATCTTCGTCAGAATCTGCCGTGCTCGTCGCAGTGCCAGGTCGGACCGAAGAAATACTTCGGAGAACCCATCGTCCGGAAAGCCGAACATGCGCTGCTGCTTTTCAAGAATCCAAAGATCTTGATTGATAACGGTTGGAAAAGTGTTTTTGACGATCTCAAGCGGATCGTCCTGGCCGGAGGCCCCGGACGGCTGGCCAATTGGCATATTGATCATCCAACGGTATATATGGTTCTTCTCATCGATTGGCGTGTGCGCATGCACAGCGACGTAGCCTCGACGGCTGGCAGTGTCTCCCAGCTTTCCCGCCGGCCACACCCATAGTTCCACTCGCGACACACCCGGGCCAAGCATGGCATGCGTATGGACCCTGTCAACAACGTCATAGCCGAACATCCGCTGATAATCTGGGGGAAGCTTGTAATCCCGTACGGTTCGTATCGTCTTGACGTAGGGGGCGCCGCCCGCCTCGCCTTCTTCGAGCTCGACTGGTATTTTGCTGTTCTCGATATCGCCGATGTTTCCTTCATGCAGCGGATAAAAGTGCGTGATATCAAGCAGGTTCTCTATCATCAACATGCTGTTTGCCGGAACGCGCAGCGGTTCGGAGAGCACCCTGCCCCAAGACTCATCGTCAACCTCGGGCAAACTCGGAGGCTTGAAGCCCGCAGCACGCCCAGGATTTCCGGGCCAGACCCACACCAATCCATCCTGCTCCACAACGGGAAGCGGCTTGAGCCTTGCCTGTTCGGGAATTTTCCCCTCTGGTTGCGAGGGAATCCGCACACAGCCGCCCGTACTGTCGAAGCACAGGCCATGGTAGGCGCACTCAAGCAATCTGCCCTCTATGACGCGACCGGCCGAAAGAGGAACCCTCTTGTGACAGCATCGATCGTCAAAGGCCGCGACCCGGCCGCTGGCAGTTCGCCATATCAGAACCGGCCGCCCGACAATGACTTGTCCATGCAGCTCATCTGGTTGAAAATCGCCCGATAGACCAGCTATATACCAGGCATCACGCACTAGAATTTCTTTCGTCATCGCTATTCCGTCACTTCATCGAAAAAAACAATATTGAATGGAAGCGGCTTGCGCTACATCACGCTCAACCCCATGAACCTGCATACCGCGCGGACTGCGGGCGAGGCATGAGAGAAGAGATGTGCCGTCTGCGTCAGATCCACTGCCATTTCCCCGAGCCTGTCCGGCGTGAAGTATTTGCTGGGCCCAGTCAGCACGACAGCCCCCAATGCCATGCCGGGCCTTACCCTGATGGGTGAGCCGGTCGCCGAGACCCCAGGACAGTGCTCGTCCAGGTTCACCGCAAAATCCTCAGCCTGTACCCGCGCGAGCTCCGTCTCCAGCGCATCTTCCGAAGTGATCGTGTTCGCAGTCCATCCCTGGTAAGGGCCAGCACCCAGAATCTGATTGCGCCGTTCCGCGGACAGCGGGGCGAGCAGCAGCTTTCCTGTAACCGTTGCGTGGAACGGTGTTTCCAGGTGGGTATCGAAATAGGGGACAAAACTATCGTCGCCCGGCGCCGTCTCTAGAATCAGCCGATAAGTATCAAAGAAGATAATCAAAGTGGCCGTTGCGCCGTACTTTTCCTGCAGAGATCGCAAAGGATCCCTTGCGTCTCGTCGGAGCATATTCAACGGATGATAAAGCCCCAGTGGAAGTACTGACCCGGGAGTCAGGACAAACCGGCCCAGAGCGTCCTGGTACACCCGCCTGGCCTGAACAAGACTACCCAGCAACCTCTGGATCGTGCTGGAAGTCAACCCTAAAGTATCGGAAAGCTCCGCAATAGACAACGGCCTTTCAGCAGCGATCATTGCGTCCAGAACGGCAAGGCCACGCTGAAGCGCTCCCGTGTCGACCTTTTTGTCGCTTTTACCTCGCACAGTTGAAACATTATCCGAAGAAATTCCTTTAGCAACAATAGCTTGGCTTAGAGTCCGATGCGAAGACCCTATAACGGCGTGTGCCATGCCCAGCGTTTTCCGATTATCCATACGAAATCCCATTGCCAATTATTGAATAGTTTTTTCTATTTTTTTATCTTATTAGTCTTTTTATAATGATATTTATATCATAAATTCTATTTAGTAAAACATTTTATGGTAAATATTTTTTGTTTTTATTGGTTGTTAGCGCTGAAAATACACCTAAGAGCAACCGCTAAAGTCGGGAAAACTACTGCCCTGACTATTTTTTCCATTCATATGCAGCCACGTACTCTTCAGGCCGCAGGCAGCTCCACGGCAGTGCTAGCCCGCATCGGATTGGCGGTCATGGGGTTGTCGTTTGCAGGCCATCTGTCACCGGAAGTGCGGCTGCAATGGGCGAATTTCTCGGCGCTTTGCGGATTTTGAGGCGTGTACTACCCAGCAATGCTTGAATTAAAAATACGGTCGGTCTATTATTGATCAATGACAGCCCCCACCGCACTACCCAGGCGCCGCGGCCGACCGCCCAATATCAGTAAACTGCACCTTGAAACCCGGCAGTCGCTGATTCGCTACGGTACGCAGGTCTTGACGGAGCAAGGCTTCGACAGCACCAGCATCGACCAGATTCTCAAGCATCTGGACATACCGAAAGGCTCGTTCTATCACTACTTCCCCAGCAAAGAGTCATTCGGCCTGGCCGTCATTGACAGCTATGCGGAATACTTTGCCCGCAAGCTGGATCGCTGGCTGCTGGATCGCAGCCTGACGCCGCTGGCCCGGCTGGCGGGCTTCATCGACGATGCCCGCTACGGCATGATCCGCCATGAGTTCCGGCGCGGCTGCCTGATCGGCAATCTAAGCCAGGAATTCGGCGCAACGCATGAAACCTTTGCCGCCCGCCTGGAGCAGACCTTCAAGGATTGGCAGCACCGGCTTGCGCGCTGCCTGGACGAAGCCAAGGCCAGCAAAGAGCTGGGCGCCACGGGCCATACCGAACAACTGGCCGCTTTTTTCTGGATAGGCTGGGAAGGCGCGGTCATGCGCGCGCGGCTGATGCGCAGCGACACGCCGATGCTGCTCTTTTCCCGGATGTTCTTCAGCAGTTTGCCCAAGTGATGATTTCAGAAAATTTACCGCTACAGGGCATTTTTTTGCCCATGACTAGACGATTGGTCTATAAATAAGGAGAGCTCATGTTCAACGCCATTCTGGTGGAAAAAGACGATGCGGGATACCGTGCATCGCTCAAACAGGTCGATGAAAACGCGCTGCCCGAGGGCGACGTCCTGGTTCAGGTGCAGTACTCGACACTCAATTACAAAGATGGGCTGGCCATCACCGGGAAATCGCCGGTCGTGCGCAAGTTTCCCATGGTGCCCGGCATCGACTTTGCCGGCACGGTGGAGCAAAGCACGCACGCCGACTTCAAGGCGGGCGATAGCGTCATACTGAATGGCTGGGGAGTGGGCGAAACTCATTGGGGCGGCCTGGCGCAGAAGGCCCGCGTTCGCGGCGACTGGCTGATTCCCTTGCCGCAGGGCATGCGGCCCGAGCAGGCCATGGCTATCGGCACGGCCGGCTACACCGCCATGCTTTGCGTCATGGCGCTGGAACGCCACGGCGTAACGCCGGACAAGGGCGACATCCTGGTCACCGGCGCGGCAGGCGGCGTCGGCAGCGTCGCCGTGACGATCTTGTCTAAACTCGGTTACCGTGTCGTGGCCTCCACAGGCCGTCCCGAAGAGGCCGATTATCTGCGCGCGCTGGGCGCCGACGAAATCATTGACCGCAATACATTGAGCGAACCGGGCAAGCCCCTGGCCAAAGAGCGATGGGCCGGCGCGGTGGACTCGGTTGGCAGCCATACGCTGGCCAATGTATGTGCCGGCATGCGCTACCGGGGCGTGGTCGCCGCTTGCGGTCTGGCCCAGGGCATGGATTTTCCATCCTCGGTCGCGCCTTTCATTTTGCGCGGCGTCACCCTGGCCGGCATCGACAGCTCGCATTGCCCCATTGCCGAACGCAAGGAAGCATGGCGCCGCCTGGCCACCGAACTGGATATCGAAAAACTGGACCAAATCCATGCCAGCGCCATCGGCTTGAGCGATGCCATCGATCAGGCACAAGCCCTATTGGCCGGCAAAGTTCGCGGCCGCATCGTCGTCGATGTGAATAAATAGCGACGGCCGCCGGGCAGTCTTTTCAGGCCTGCCCGGCCTGGGGCTGCACGGCAAGGGGAAAGGACGGGGCTGCCCTGCCACACATGTCAAGGGCGGCCTCCTGCCAACTGCTACTTCTTCAGCCCCAGTTTTTCCAGCAGGTCGGAATAAAGCGCAACCTCGCGATCGACGACTTCCTGAAATTCCTGGTTCGACATGGGGTTGATGCCCAGCCCCATGCCCTGGAACTTGGCTTTGGCTTCTGGTGTCTGCAAATACTCGTGTGCCACTTTCTCGATCGCAGCCAGATCTTCCGGCGAGGCCCCATGGGGCGCCATCAAGCCTATCCACGATGCAATATCGAAGTCCTTGAGCTCCGTCACCTCGGCAATCGCGGGAATATCAGGCACTGAAGCACTGCGGTCCCTGGAGGAAATAGCATAGGCAGTCACTTTGCCGGCCTTCAATTGCCCGGACACCGATGCGACCGTATCGAACATATAAGTCACGCGCCCCGCCAACACGTCGGTCAGTGCCGTCGAGCTGCCTTTATACGGCACATGGGTGGCCTGAATGCCGTGGCCCATGTTGAAAGCTTCGGCCATCAGATGCGTAGCCGAGCCGTTGCCGGACGAGGCAAAGGTGTATTTGCCTGGATTTTCCTTCAGGAGCTTGACCAGTTCATTGATGTCCTTCGCAGGGAAGTCGGCGGCCGTTATCAGGATGGATGGGCTCTTGGCGATCATGGCCGCCGGCACGAAGTCGGACGCCGCATACGAGGTTTCATTCAGCAGCGGGCTGACCACGACCGAACCCGTGGAGGCGGCAAGTAACGTATAACCGTCGCTTTTGGCGCGTGCGACGTAAGCGCTGCCAACCGCTCCGCCGGCCCCCGCCTTATTGGAAATAAAGAACGTCTGCCCCAGCCTGGCCGACAGCTCCTCGGCGAATGTGCGGGCGGCAATATCAGTGGCCTGGCCTGCTGTCCAGGGCACCACGACCTCTACCGTCCTTTCCGGATACTTGCCTTGCGCCCAGGCCGCATTCGCCGCCACCATGGCCATGACGGCCACGGCCTTTCCCACGCCAATATTGAATTTTCCTTTTCCTAGCACAGCTGTCTCCTTGAGTAATGATGGATTTTCTTTAATGCTCCGGCCGGCTTCCAGGCGCGCGGTCGATAGAAGCAGCCCGGTCTGCAAAGCCTCGAACGTTTCTACCAGCCGCGCTCCAGCCCGGCTCAGGTAAATCGTGCCCGCAGCAACAATGCCGCGTCCTGAATGGCTTCGAATGCTTCAGGAATGATGCGGCCCCGTGTCACGAAACCGTGAATCTGCCCCGGGAACCGCCGCAGGGTGGTACGGACGCCGGCTTGCGCCAGGCGCAAGGCATAAGCTTCGCCTTCGTCGACCAAAGGATCGAAACCCGCTGTGATCACCAGCGCCTCCGGCAGGCCCGACAAATCTTCCTGGCGTATCGGCGACGCCCGCCAATCCTGCTTGTCGTTGTCGTTCTTGAAATACTGCTGCGCGTAAAAATCGATCGCCGCGCGCGTCAGCAGATAGCCGCTTTCATAGCGCTGCTTGCTGTCGTAGTCGGCGTACTGGTCGGCAACCGGATAAAACAGTATCTGCAGCGCCACGGCCGGCAAGCCCTTGCGCTTCATATCGATGGCCACCACCGTTGCCAGGTTCGCGCCCGCGCTGTCGCCCGCCAGCGCGATACGGCCGCCATCGATGCCCAGTTCCGCGGCATGTTCGCGCACCCATCCGACGGCGTCTATGGCGTCATCCACCGCGGCGGGAAACTGGTGCTCCGGCGCGCGACGGTAATCAATGGCGATCACCACGCAAGCGGATTCCTGGCATAACTGGCGGCACACAATATCGTGACTGTCCAGATCGCCCAGGACAAAGCCGCCGCCATGAAAAAACACAATCGCCGGCGCAGGCGTCGAAGTGATTTCCGCCCGGTAGACCCGGAATGCAATACGCGCCTCCGGCCCGTGGATCACGCCATCTTCGACGCTGGCCAGTGCGGGAGGATCGGGCTGCAATTGCGCGCGCAGTGCGTCGGATAGTGCCCGCGACTGCTCAACGGGTATCTGGCCCAGCGGCGGGTTGTTCTGCCGCCGGGTGAAATCGATCAACGCCTGGGCGCTCTTGTCCAGCTTCATGGATGATCCTCCTGATTATGCTTGCAACTCAATGGCGCGCCAAGCCGGCAAGCACGCATGCGCTGAAAATGGAATAAACAGGCCTCACGAAGAAAGCTTCCGCATTTCGCTGTACAGGTCCGCCTTGCCTTCGAAGCCTATCCCGACCAGGTCGGGCATGGTGATATAGCTGTTCTCGACCTTGACGCCATCGGGGAAGCCGCCAAAGGGCTGGAACAAATCGGGGTAGGACTCGTTGCCCCCCAGGCCCAGCCCCGCCGCGATATTCAGCGACATCTGGTGCCCGCCGTGCGGGACGCAGCGGCTGGGCGACCAGCCATGTTCGCGCAGCATGTCCAGGGTACGCAGATATTCCACCAGGCCGTAGCTGAGCGCGCAGTCGAACTGGAGCCAGTCGCGATCGGCACGCATGCCGCCATAGCGGATCAGATTCCGGGCATCCTGCATGGAAAACAGGTTCTCGCCGGTCGCCATGGGATTCTTGTAATAGCTGCGCAGCGTGGCCTGCAGCTCAAAATCCAGGGGGTCGCCCGGCTCTTCGTACCAGAACAGATCGTACTGGGACAGTGCTTTGGCATAGGCAATGGCGGTATCCAGATCGAAGCGCCCATTGGCGTCGACGCAAAGCCTTTGGCCGTCCTGCAGGACGCTCAGGATGGAATCGATGCGGCGCAGGTCTTCATCGAGCGATGCGCCCCCGATCTTCTTCTTCACCACCGTATAGCCGCGATCCAGGTAGCTGCGCATTTCATCCTTCAGCTTGCCGTGGTCCTGCCCCGGGTAATAGTAGCCGCCCGCGGCATAGACAAAGACCTTGCGGTTCGGCTGGCCATCGCCGTATTCATCGGCCAGATGCTGGAACAAGGGCTTGTTGGCAATCTTCGCCACCGCATCCCAGACCGCCATGTCTATCGTCCCAATGGCCACCGAACGCTCGCCATGGCCGCCCGGTTTTTCGTTGGTGTACATGCAATCCCAGATCTTGTGCGGGTCCAGATTGTCGCCCGCGTCATTCACCAGGCTTGCCGGGTCGGCCGCCAGGATGCGGGGAATAAAGCGCTCGCGCATCAGATTGCCTTGGCCGTAACGCCCATTTGAATTGAAGCCGTAGCCCACCACGGGCTTGCCGTCACGGATCACGTCCGTCATGACAGCCACCAGGCTGAGCGTCATTTTGCTGAAATCGATATACGCGTTCCGGATGGACGAGCTGATGGGCAAGGTTACTTCGCGGATTTCCAGGATCTTCATGCTGTGGCTGTGTTCCAAAAGAATAGATGGGGCAACGTTATTCGCCGCCCAGGAGCGAACCGACCACGCCCCCAAGCAAACAGGATAACCACACAGCAGCTGGATTTTATTTACTTATAATTAATTCATTATTGTCTTTATTTGAATAATTATATGGAATCCGCCCTGTCGTTCTTTGTGCTGCTGGCCCAACACAGGAACCTGTCCGCCGTGGCCCGCACACTTGACATCACGCCCCCCGCGGCCACCCGCAAGCTGACGCAGCTGGAAAACCGGCTGGGCGTCCGGCTGGCCAACCGGACTACGCGCAGCCTTAGCCTGACCAGCGAAGGCGAGCTGTTTCTGGCACAAGCCAAGCGCATACTGGCCGACATCAAGACCATGGAAGATTCGGTTTCCAATCATCGCCAGCAACCCCGCGGCCTGCTGCGCATCAATGCCAGCCTGGGTTTCGGCCGCAGGCGTATTTCAGCACTGGCATCGAAATTCGCCCTGAAGTATCCCGACATCGAGCTCGACCTGCAGGTCACCGACAAGCCGGTCGACCTTGTGGCCAACAATATCGACCTGGCCATACGCTTCGGCACGCTGCCTGACCGGCGCCTGGTGGCCCGCCGCCTGCTGAGCAACCGCCGCTTCCTGTGCGCCTCGCCCAAGTACCTGAAGAAGCATGGGGAACCGCATAGCCTTGCCGATCTGACCCAGCATCGCTGCATCATCCACAACCAGAACGACGAAGCCCACGGCATCTGGCGCTTTACCCGTCAGCAGCATGCGGAAGTGATCAAGGTCAGGGCCGCCATGTCGAGCAACGACGGCGATATCGCGCTTGGCTGGACGCTGGAAGGCCACGGCATCATGATCCGCTCAGAATGGGACCTGAACAAGTACGTGGCGGCCCGGCGCCTGAAAATCATTCTGCCTGAGTTCACGCTTGAGCCCGCCGACCTGTTCCTGTACTACCCCAGCCGGCACAACCTGCCGGCCAGGGTGCGGGTGTTCATCGATTTCCTGATGAGTCAGTTCGAACCCGCATGACGCTGCGCGGCGTCACCCACCTGGATGCCGAAGGTATTTTGCGGCGCACCGTGTGACAAAAAATGACCAGGACGAGCATTTCGCCCAGAAAAACACCAAATGCAAATGATTCTCACACCTATTATCGATGAATATTGTATAGTGCTGTAAACGGGCGACACGGCCTCATTCGCCAAATTCCCCTACTCCCTTTCCCACATTCTTCGTCCATCATGAAATACTCCGCGACCCTGTCCATCCTCTCTCGCACCACGCTTGCCATCGCCCTGGCACTGGCTGGCTCCGCCACTGCCCTCGCCCAAGCCCCGCAAAACGCGGCGCCCGCCGAAACCTCGGCACAAGCCCTGACCATTACCGCCGAAGGCGCCGTCCGCCGCCCGGTGGCGAAAGGCATCTACGAGGCCGCCTACAGCCCCGCCAGCAAGGCGCTGTATGTTGCCTCGGCCGAAGCCATCACGGGAACCGAGGGCGGCGTCATCTACAAACTGGACCCCGACACCCTGCAAACCCTTGGCCAGACGCATACCGATGAAAAGAACTTCGGGCTGGCTCTCAGCCCCCAGGGCGACACCCTGTATATCACCAATAGTCTGGCCAGCGGCCTGAGCGCCATGGACACCGAAACCGGGAAAATCAAAGCGCGCGTCAAGTTCACCGAGCGCAGCAAAGACGATTCGGCCTATGGTCCGCGCCAGGTCATCTACGATCCCGAGCAAAAAGCCCTGTATGTGGGCGGAGTCGGCGACCCCGGCATCATCTGGCTGGTGGACGCCGAAACCCTGGCCGTGCGCGCCACCATCCCGAACGCGGGAAAATGGGTCACCGGCCTGCTGCTCGACCAGGCCTCGCAGCGCCTGTACAGCGCCAACGGCGACGGCGAGGTCCTTGTCATAGACACCCGAGAAAACCGCATCCTCGAGCGCTGGACCCCGGGCGACGGCAAACCCTACCTGCTGTTGAACCTGGCGCTGGACGCCAAGCGCCACCGCCTGTTCGTCACCGATCACTCCCAGCAGAAGACCGTGCTGGCTTTCGACACCCGCAACGGAAAAGTCACCGAACGCCTAGACATCGGCGACTCCATGGGCATCAAGTACAACCCCGCGCGCGACGAACTGTATGTATCGCACCGGGAACAGGGTACCGTCAGCGTGGTCGATGCGGAAAGCCTGCGCACCACTAAAACCTACACGCTGCCATCCAATCCCAACAGCCTGCTGATCGGCCCCGACGACAAGACCTTGTACGTGACCATCAAAACACCGTTCAACAAGGACTACTCCGCCAGCGGCGAAGGCAGCATCGCCCGCATTGAACTGCCCTAGCCAGCTGTTTGAGAGCAACTAACGCAGCAGCAGGCATTGCCGTACCGTACAGGCGGATGCAACCACATCATCCTGCGGGGCTCGGATCGGCCTGCTGAATCCGCTGACGCACAAACGGCGCCAAGCCGCCCGCCTGAATGATGTTCTGTACAGTGGCCGCAAACGGCTTTGCCTTATACAGGACGCCATTCAAGAAAAATTCTCCGCGCAGCACGTCCACATCAATGGCATCTCCGTGCTTAACCTCTGCCACCAGCTCGGGGCACTCGAAGACGGGCAGGCCGATATTGATTGCATTGCGATAAAAAATACGGGCATAGCTTATCGCAACCACACAAGACACCCCATTTCCTTTAATCGATATGGGCGCGTGCTCGCGCGACGATCCTGTCCCAAAGTTTTTGCCTCCAACTATCACGTCGCCCGACCGCACTCTCGCGACAAAGTCTGTATCCAGCCCTTTCATGCAATGCGGCGCCAGCTCCTCCGCTGTGCTCAGATCCAGATAGTGGCCAGGGAGGATCGTATCAGTATCAACATGATTGCCGTATTTATGTACCATGGCCTTGCTTGACATCAATAACTCCTTTTGCTGCGTCCCGTGGTTCTCGCGCTCAGATGAGGGTAGACGGGTCTGTAATTTTTCCGGCAATCGCGGCGGCCGCGGCTACCCATGCATTCGCCAGATAAATTTGAGAATCAGGATGTCCCATGCGACCACGGAAATTCCGATTGGTGGTGGCGACCGCTGTTTCGCCCGCCGCCAGTATGCCCATGTGGCCCCCGAAGCACGCCCCGCATGTGGGCATGGAAACTGCCGCGCCCGCTTTCGCAAATACTTCCAGCAAACCTTCCGCGGCAGCCTGACGGTATATGGCATTTGTCGAAGGCACGACAAGCAACCTCACATTGGGATGCACTCGATGTTTTTCCAGCAGGGACGCCGCCTGCCTTAGGTCGGTAATGGTGCCGTTGGAACAATTCCCAATGTAGACCTGCTGGACGCTAACGTCACCAATACTGCTCAAAGGCACACCATTGGCGGGTGACGGTGGCTTGGCAACGGTTGGCTGCAACAGGTCCAGCCGAACAGTTTTACGAAACAAGTAAATGGCATCTGCGTCAGGATGAACCGGCTCGCGCTGCGTCCAGCCACTACAGGCCACATACTCGAGGACTTTGTGATCGCACTCAAAAATGCAAGTTTCCGCGCCGGCCTCTACGGCCATGTTGGCAATGGCCGCGCGCTCATCCAGCCCCAAATGCTTCAGACCGCTCCCCCCGAACTCAAGAGCAGCGTTCAACGCGCCGTCTGAGCCGAGCTCGGCGATAATGCCCAGAATCACGTCTTTACCCGTTACGAAACGCGCAGGCGCCCCCTCAAGGTCAATCCGTATGGCGGAGGGCACTTTGACCCACAATTCTCCTAACGCGAGAACTGCGGAAAGATCTGTTGACCCAAAGCCCATACCCGATGCATTGAAGGCTCCAGCAGTGCATGTATGCGAGTCGCTGCCGAATACAATTCCCCCCGGCCCCACCATGCCAATTTCTGGCAATAATGCGTGCTCAATGCCTCCGCTCAATGAATCGTAATTATGCTTCACGCCTTGAGCGCGGCCGAACTCTCGCAAGCGAAGATTCGCTTGCGCTGTTCTAATATCTTTTGCGGGAGAGAAATGATCTGCCACCAACACCACCCTGGCCGGATCGTGCACTTGCGCAACACCCATCTCGGCAAGCTGGTCGATGGTGATAGGGCCACTGGTATCGTTGACCAGGATCACGTCGGGTTGAATCGTCACTATTTCGCCAGCCCGTGCCTTTCCTGAAGCGCAGTGGCTTGCATAGATCTTCTCCGTCATAGTCAATCCCATAATGGTCTTATATGGACGCCTCGCACGCGGCAATCGAATTTTTAAGGTTCCGGAATGGGGGATCAGCTGCAGTCCCTGGGGCTGCCTCTACTGTTGCGGATAAACAAGCACCATCACCTTATCAGTTCGAGTTACGCACTCCTTGCAGCATCCTCTCCTTCAATAGAATAGTTATATATTGGGTAGGGCGGTTCAAGCCCGGTTCGCGGGGGCCTCGTTCAACGATGGCAGCCCAAGCATAAGCTGGCACGAGTGCCTCAGGTGCGCCACCATGGCACGGTATGCCTTGGCCGAGTCGCCCGCCAGAACGGCTTCGGCAATTTGTTCGTGCTCCACCAATGCATTTTTTATCACTTGATCGGTGCCGATAAGCTGCCGCAACTGAATCATGAATACCGGCAGTTGATACTGGTCGATTAACTCACCCAACTGCGGATTTCCACACAGCTTCACCAAGCCTTGGTGAAAATCCCGGTTATCTATTACAAATTCCGCAAACACCGGCCGCTCGGCATGGCGGCGGCCGCGCTTCACAATCGCCGAGAATTCCTTGCGATTGGAGCCCAGATGAATGCGCGCGGCGGCCTGCCCGGCCGCATAGCCCTCCAGTGCTTCCCGGATTTGATAAACGTGCTTGACATCCTCGGCACTGAGCCGTCGCACAATCGCGCCACGATTGGGCACCACATCCACCAGCCGCTCGGCAGCCAACTGCCGAAAAGCCTCTCGCAATGGCCCTCGACTGATGTTCAACCTCTCAACCAGATCGCGAGAAATAAGACGCTGCCCTGGCGCTAAACGGCCACCCAGAATTTCTGCTTTCAATATCTCCACAACTTGGCCCACCGTTTCTCCGCTGCGCCCCCCGCCGGAAGACGTGGTGTCAGCTATGCGGTGGCTGGAAAGAGGAGTTGGATTTTCGTATGTCATAAGAAGCAGCACCCAAAACACTTGACCGAAATTGACTTCATCACTATTATGCCACAATCTTTTAAGATAAAAGTGTATTACACTTTAGTATGTAAAAATACATGCATTAATTGTTCGTAGATTCATAAATGCGGTTTTACCAGCTCTGCCGCAACCTTCGCCAGAGCCTTTCAAAGGAGGCAAGTATGTTGTTAACCAAACTGAAAAACACCGCCATCGCCGCGGCTGCCGTAGCCACCCTCTGTGCCAGTTCATTTGCTTTGGCACAAAACGCCGTGCGTATCGGCGGCACGGGGAACTATGGCCCGGTCTTACCGGTCGCCGCCGCAGAAAAACTGGAACTATTCAAGCAACTAGGCGTGGAGGTGACGTTCACCACCTTCTCTTCCGGCGCCGCCGGCATGGAAGGCTTGGCAGCCAAAGAGGTAGACCTCATTAACTACTTCCCCCCTGGCTTGGCCTTGGCCAAACGTAGCGGCGTGAAAGCGCGAGTCGTCGGAGCAGGCACTCTTACCCCGCGTGGATGGCACGTGATGGTTAAGAACGACTCTCCGTTGAAAGAGGTAAAAGATCTGGCCGGCAAAAAGCTAGGCATTTCCGGTGCCGGTTCCACGACAGACTTTTTCGGCCTATGGGCTGCCAGCCAGTCAGGGGGCGGCGTCACGCGCATCCCGGTGGGCGGCCAAGGGCTCATACCCAATATGAGGTCAGGCAATGTGGATGCGATCGTCGCCTATCCACCCCTAAGCTACACAGTTATGCTCTCGGGCGATGGCAGAAGCCTGGTGGACTTCGGTAGTGAAATGCCCATTAATCTGCCTGACGTCTGGGTAGCGTCGGATGAAATCATCGAAAAGAACCCGGAAGGACTGCGCAAAGCATTAATCGGCATCTACAGCGCTATTGTGTACATGCAAGCGCATCCTGAATGGACCATCGAATTCATCAGCAGCGAAACTGGCATGACGAAAGAGATTGCCACTGAAGAGTACAAGAACACCATCAAAGGATTGTCGGCCGACGGGGCACTCAAGCAGGAATGGGTCGCCGAATCCCTGAAGCTCGCAACACTTGCCGGCATCAAAGATGTTCCTCCGGTTGATGACATGTTTACCACTGAGTTTGTACCCGTCGAATCCGTACAGCCAGAAAAAGCCAAACAATGAAGCGTCATGTCCGGCTGACTGTCCAACTCGGCATCCTGTTTACCCTCCTGGCGATCTGGCAGCTTGCTGTCACTGCCGGGGGGGTGGATTCCCGCAGCCTTCCACCACCCACTGAAGTGTTCATCGCACTCGCGCACATGGTCGCTGACCCAAGCATCATGTCCAATGTGTGGATCACGACGGCACAAGTCCTGGTGGCCTTTGTCCTCGTGGTTCCGGTTGGCATAGGACTGGGGCTGTTGCTGGGGGAAAGCGATTACTGGGGGAAGGCTTTCAAACCATTTTTCTATTTCATGTCCAGTGTTCCCAAATCGGTGTTCCTGCCCCTTTTTATACTTGCGCTCGGCATAGGCTTCACGCAAAAAGTCGCGTTCGGTGTGTTCCAAGCTCTGTTTGTGCTCGTCATCAGCGCCATTGCCGCCGCCCAAAGCATCCCTGATGCTTATATAAAAATGGCCAGGTCCTTTGGGGCCACACGCCGTCAAATGTATTTTCAGGTTTACTTGCCCACCATGCTTCCTGTTGTACTGGAAGGTTTGCGCTTGGGCATGATCTTCAATATCACCGGCGTCCTTTTCGCAGAGATGTATGCATCGCGATCAGGACTGGGCCACTTGGTGTCCATGTGGGGCATGCGGTACGAAATGACAAAGCTGTTCGCGGGAATTGCGATCGCCGCCATTCTGGCCATCGTAATCAACGAGTCTTTACGGTGGTATGAGAACAAATTGGGGAAATGGAGAACATAGCATGGTTGAAGAAATTGAATTTGCAGATACGAAAACCAATTGCAGCAAAGCTGATCTCCACATCAAGAATGTCACTCAGCGCTACGCCACCTCGAACGGGTTCGTGCATGCCCTGGATGACGTGTCGTTTACAGTTGAACAAGGCAAGTTTGTTGGCATCGTCGGACCAAGCGGCTGCGGAAAATCCTCGCTGTTGCTGATGATGGCGGGCCTGCTGAGCCCGACAGAAGGCAGGATATCGCTAGGCAGTCACGAAATCCGGCAACCGGAACCCGAGGAAATCGGGGTGGTATTCCAGGAGTCAAGCCTGCTCCCCTGGAAAACAGCGGTGGAAAATGTAGAGTTTCCGTTAAAGCTACGGGGCATGCCTAAAGAAGAGCGAAAGGAAAAGGCCGTCAATATGCTCAAGCTGGTGGGGCTGGGCGAGTTCCTGAACCGGCACCCGCATGAGCTATCTGGAGGCATGAAACAACGCGTATCCATAGCCCGGGGTTTCTGTCAGGACTCACGAGTGCTGCTGATGGACGAACCCTTTGCGGCACTGGATGAACAAACCCGCATGACGCTGGGCGATGAACTGCTGAGCATCTGGCAAGCCAACCAAAAAACTGTAGTGTTCGTCACGCACAGTTTGACCGAGGCCGTTTACCTCTGCGACGAAGTAATCATCATGGGCGCACGCCCGGGCCGCATCCTAAAACGCTTGAATGTCGACCTGCCACGGCCCCGTTCCTACAAAACGATGGCTATGGAACGCTTCGGACAACTGCGTAATGAAATTTGGGAGCTGATACGTACCGGTGGAAAAACATGAAGAGCCCAGACAACAACCGCTCCTCCACCCAAAGGCGCCGCTACTTGATCTCCCCTGGCGCGCTTCGTTATCTTGTTCTCGCCGGCATTCTGCTCTTCTGGGAATTGGCACCCAGGCTGGGATGGACGCCTCAGGTCATGCTCGCCCCATTGTCCACCACCCTGCTCGTCGGAATACAAAATTTCGAGGTCTTTGGCATCAATCTGATGTTTACGGTGGCCCAGCTTTTCATAGCATTGGGCATCGCCATATCCTTGGGTGGTGCCTGTGGATTACTGCTGGGCGGCATCAAGACGCTCCGGCTCACCATTCTGCCCGTCGTAGCTTCGATTTACGCCGTGCCATTGGTCATTCTTTACCCGGTACTTACGGCATGGATAGGAATCGGCCCCGAATCAAAGGTTATTTTCGGGGCGCTATATGGCATCTTTCCCATGATTCTTGCGACCGCGGCAGGCGTCCAGACAGTTGACGCCAATCTGCTGACCGCATGCCGCAGCATGGGCGCCACGCGCATGCAGCTAATGCTGCAGGTAATGCTGCCCGCCTCTTTCCCATCAGTGCTATCCGGCATCCGGCTATGCACTGCAATGGCGGCTATTGGCGTCGTCGTGGCCGAAATGATGGCTTCGACCGCTGGCATTGGCTTTCTCATTACCCAAAACCGCACCATGTTCAACACAGCGGAAGTGTACTTCGGAGTATTTCTTGTCTTGGTCTTGGCCGGGACACTCGATTGGCTCGTCCAGCTAGCCGAGAAACACAGCACCAATTGGCAGCCCAAAAAACAGGTAGCAATATGAATTCAGCACAAACTTTAAGAAAGCGATTAGCTAAACCCGACGTCCTGACGATCCCGGGCGGAGGCTCTCCCCTAGAAATCCGTCTGATTGAAAATGCCGGCTTCGAAGCGGCTTATGTAAGCGGGTACGCCACAGCCGCCTCCCGCTATGGCGTACCTGACATCGGCCTTATTGGTTACGGAGAAATTGAGAATATGGCGCTTGCCACACGCAGCGCCACAACAATTCCCTTGATTGTCGATTGCGACACCGGCTACGGCGACGTGGCCAATGTAGTTCGCACGGTACGCGGACTGGAGCGGTTGGATGTAGCCGCCATTCAGATAGAGGACCAGGCATGGCCCAAGCGCTGCGGCCATATGAGCAACAAAATCGTGGAGCCGCGCGAGGTGGCGGTCCGCAAAGTACGGGCAGCCGTCGAGGCACGTCAGAACCCGGACACGCTTATCATCGCCCGCACAGACTCACGGGGCCCGCACGGCCTGGAAGAAGCGCTGGATCGCTGCCGATTATTCAAGCAGGCGGGCGCCGACATACTGTTTGTCGACGGCCCACAATCGTTGGAAGAACTGCAACGCATAGGCGCTGAATTGCCTGGACCCCTGATAGCCAATATGTCTGAGTCTGGTCTCACTCCTATCATTTCTGCCAAAGAGCTGCAGGAAATGGGCTTTGGGCTTGTGCTGTTTCCCAGCAGCACCGTCCGCTTGACAATGCAGGTTGTCACCGACTTCCTGGGCGAACTGAAGCAGACCGGCGACTCGCGCAACTGGATAACTCGCATGGGTTCACTGGCAGAAACAAATGAAGCACTAGGACTCAGCAATATCCGAGACTTTGAACAAGCCGTTCTTGAAAGGAGATAAGCAATGCCCGTTTCCCATAATTTTCCATATCCACCCGGCGGACCCACTGCCATAGATCGAATTCTAGAGGGCTCCATCGATCTGCACCATCATGGCTACCCCGAAATCAGTTTCGACGCCAAGACCCGCATGGATGATGTAGACGAGCTGTCCATTGCCCGAAATGCCGGAATGACCGGCGTGGTACTCAAGTCACATATGTTTCCAACCGTCGGACGGGCCTACCATCTGAAAAACCTGGTGCCCGGAATCGAAATCGTGCCAAGCATTACGCTGAACTACTCTGTCGGCGGCTTGAACCCCTTGGCCATCGAGTCGGCTGCCCGGCAAGGCGCTAAAGTGCTATTTATGCCCACTTGGAGCGCTGCTCACGACATCGAGCGCGGCGGCATGAGCAGACACCTGACGCATTTTCTGGACAGAGCAGGCGAACTTAAACCCAGTAAAGGCATACGCCTGACGGGCTCCAACGGCAAGCTGACACAACAAACCTGCGAATGTCTGGACGTAGCGCGCCAGTTTGGCATGACAGTGTGTACCGGGCACGTCTCACCCCAAGAATCGATCGCCCTTGCGGACGGCGCCAAGAACTATGGTATTGACGAGGTCATATTCTCACACCCCGACAGCGGCTCAGTAGGGGCAAACCGGCAGGAGATCCGCGACATGTGCCAGTTGGGCGCCGTATGCGAATTCTGCGCGCTGGGCTGTCTCCCTCCTATTCAGCGAATCAAAGTCAAGGATTTCGTCGAAATTTTTGACGACCTCGATCCGAACAAAGTAATTCTTACCACGGACTACTTCTTTGAATGGGCACCACCAGCATCCGAAACCATGCGCATGCTGATCGGCAGCTTTCTGGCTCTGGGTCTCTCCGAAGAAAATGTGCGCAAGATGGTGCGCGACAACCCTGGCCGCTTGCTGGGCATGTCGAGCGAGGACCTGACCCGCCTGGCTACTGAACAAGCGGCAATACGAGGAGGCAGCGATGATCAGCTTCATTGAGCAGCCGAAAGGATGGCTGGCTTCAGATCTTGACAAGGATCGTACGTGGATATATCAGCTGAGCGCGGAGCAAATTGAAGCGTTGGAGCACGCACTCCAGCACGCGTTGAAATTAAAAAAATCTATGCTGCAAATGTCGCCCGAGGACTTTCCCATCGCTCCCGCGGTATGGCGAACACTCAAGACCGCCCTAGACACGGTGCAAACCGGTGTCGGCTTTCGTTTACTGCGCGGCTTCCCGGTACACAAGTACACGGAAGACGAGCTGCGCACCTTTTACTGGGGAATCGGGCTGCATATCGGTGTTCCCCGCTCCCAAGGCAAACACAGCCACTTTATGTCTGAAGTCCGTGATGCCGGTGGGGTTTACCGCGGTGCCACCGGCCGCGGCTATAACACCAGTGCAAGACTTGATTTTCACGCCGATAGCACCGATATCGTAGGGCTTCTGGTTGTACGAACCGCCAAAGCGGGCGGTTCAAGCCTGCTGGCCAGCTCCATTAGCGCGCATAACAGAATGCTGAAAAACCGGCCGGATCTGCTGGAAGTGTTGTACCAGCCATTTACTTTCAGCAGGCAAGGCGAGGAAGCCCCTGAAGAAGCGCCCCACTATCAAGCGCCGGTTTTTGGAATGGAACAGGGGCGGTTTATGTGCCGCCACATTCGCAACCACATAAATTCGGCGCAGATGGCCTTCCCGGAAATCCCCAGGCTTACCGAGAAACAGATAGAAGCCCTGGACGAGTTGGACGCCATCCTGGCCAGCCCAGAACTGTGCTTCAGCATGGAGTTCCAGCCCGGCGACATGCAGTTCATCAACAACCACATTGTGCTGCACGCGCGTACCGAATACGAAGACCATGAAGAAAGCGAGAAAAAACGCCTTCTATTTCGTTTGTGGATGTCTCATGCCGGCAGCCAGCCGCTACCGCCCATATTTGCGGACGGCTATAAAGACCAGCATGCCGGCGCAGTGCGAGGCGGAGTACGAGGCATCAACAATACACCTGAAATTCGGGCTTTCGAGGAGGGGATGGCCAAGTATCACGGCATGCGATTCGAGATTTACTAAGCACCACCGCTAACCTCGGGGGCCGGCCCAGAACATTCCACCGGCCACGCATGCATGTAGCTCAACCATCACGAGCGCTAAAATCGTTTGTCGTATTGGCTTCTTCGGCCTAGATTGTTATTTTGGCAATAACATGCTCAGGGAGCCACGATAGACATGCAAACCCAGACCTCTGAAGACCCCAACCCCCAAGCGCACGGCGCGCGGTATTTTCGCCCTCGTCGCATTGGCCATGTAAATCTCATCGTGAGCAGCATGGAAGCGTCGATGCGCTTCTATAACTTGGTTATTGGCCTCGAGGAGGCCTACCGGGTTGTCGCGATCAAGGGCGGGTTCCTAAGCAACGGCAATACTCATCATGATATCGGCATGATCGAAAGTTCAGGGCCGGCTGGCCGGGGAAGAAAACCGGGCCTGAACCACCTGGCCTTCGAGCTGGAAACGGAAGTCGATCTCGTCAATGGCTACAACCGCGCCATCGAAGAGGGCATGACCTTCCAGCGCACCCTGGACCACGACATTGCGCATTCCGCCTACGTCGACGACCCGGACGGCAACTCTTGTGAACTATATGCCGATGTCATCCGCGACTGGCGCAACGCCCGCACCGGCAGTGTCACCAAACCCAAACCAGTGTGGTGGCCCGGGCTCACAGAGCCCCATAGCGAGCGCAACTACGATCCCGAACCCGAGATCCAGCGAGTTGACGAAGCCCTCTTCCATCCGGCCAGGACCAAACACGCGACATTGATCGTCGAGAATCTCAACACGTCGATCGACTTCTACACGGAAAAAATCGGCCTTGATTTGATCGCCCGCCACGATGGCGGCTCGTATGCACTGCTGGGAGGCACGTGTGGCGAGCGCAATATAGCGCTCGTGCAGGCCCAGCCGGATGGGGCTGCAGGCTTACATCATGTCGGAATGGAAATCACCGACGAGGCCGAGCTGGACGCCTCGTTATCGCGGTTACGCACCGAGAAGTCGATCGAGTACTTTGTCATAGACCACCCTGTCAGGCGTGCTATATACCTGAAAGATCCGGACGGATTGCTGCTGCAACTTTTCGTTGACCGCGCAGCCGGCAATGAAGATTGGAGCTGCCTTGACCCCCAATTGGCACTCTGGCTTCTTTAAGGGCAAAACATGACAGGCATCGACGCACCGCGGCAGTTTTCGGACATTCTCGGAATACGGACGGCATACTATGAAAAGAAGCCGGCATCCGACACTGCTCCATCACCCTCTTCGGTCGTATTGTTCCATGGCGGCGCTCCCGGCGCCTGCTCAGATCTGAATTGGTTTCGTAATTTTGACGCCCTGGCCATGGCTGGGCATCATGTGATTGCATTTGATCAGCCCGGCTACGGCCACAGCGCGGTACCCGACGATCACACGATTGAGTTCCGGTACCGGCACGCTCTTGCCTTTCTTGAAACGCTAGGCCTTGCGTCGGCGCATCTGATCGGCAACTCGATCGGGGGGCTGCTCTGCACCCTGATAGCGCTGCGCCGAAGCGGCTCGCAGTTCGTACGATCACTCGTCCTCGCCGCTCCCTTTCCATTCTTCGATATTTCCGACCCTGTGGCGGAGAAGCTGGCATCCCATCGCTCCCGTCTTGGCTCCATTGAACCCACCTTCGAAAGCATACGAGAGCTTTGCCTGAACACCTTCAACCAGCCGGAGCAGCTGACCGACGATATCATCAACCTGCGGCTCTCCATGCTGCAGAATGATCGCTGGTCCGCCTATAAGGCCCGCAGCAAGGTATCGCGCGAATTCAATCGCGACGGCCTGCACAGCGCGATAGTTGATGCGCCAACACTCATGGTTTGGGGGTTGAACGACCGCAGCCTGCCCTGCGATATAGGGCTTGAAGCATTGCAGCACTTCAGCAACGCCCAATTCATGTTTCTGCCTCGATGCGGACATTGGCCGCAAACCGAACAGTCGGCGATATTCAACCGGACTGCGATCGGCTTCCTGAGCGACCAATAAAGCTGACGGGGACAAGCACACCGCTTGCCCCCGTCAGCGCGCATACCCGCCGGCACTGTCAGCGATCAATGACCAATCGGCCCCCCAGCGCGCGCGAGCAGCAAGGCAGGAATACATTATTGGCGTCTCGTTCAGCCTGTGAAAGATACATGTCACGATGCTCCGGCACGCCTTCGAGTACGGCCGTCATGCACGTCCCACAGATGCCTTGCTCGCAAGACGTTTCAATCTCAATACCGTTCCGGCTCAGCGCCTCCACGGCCGACTCATCGGGCCCCACATGAATAACCTTGCTTGATCTCGCAAGAACGATATCAAAGCCTGTGTCTCCCTCGACTATCGTCGACTGGGCAGCGAAATGTTCGACATGTATCTGTGCTTCCGGGAAGCCCGCCTGCCGGGCTCGTGTCGTGACAGCTTCGATGAAACCAGCTGGACCGCAGACATAAAGGTGGGCATCCACTGAGGCCGCTGCCAATATGGCACCCGCATCGAATCGTTGTGAAGCCGGACCGTTGTCGACATGGACATGAACTTGTTTGGCAAATGCAGAGCGCCCGAGGCGTTCGACGAAGGCCATGTGCTCCAGGCTGCGGCCACAATAGTGCATTGTAAAGTCGCCTCCTTTCTGTGCCAGGGCCTCAGCCATGGCAAGAATGGGGGTAACGCCTATGCCGCCGGCAAACAACAGGAACTGGCGTCCCGCCCTGTCTATCTCAAAGAGGTTTCGAGGCGTGCTGATCGTGAGCCGGTCTCCTTCCCGAACCCTGTCGTGCATGGCCCGAGAGCCACCACGCGACATGGGCTCCAAAAGAACCCCTATAAGATATCGATGGGTTTCGAGGGGGTTGTTGCATAAAGAATATTGACGACACAGTCCATCTCCAAGGTTTACGTCAACGTGCGCCCCTGCCGTGAATCGAGGCAGCGCACCGCCAGTTGCGCTGATCAATTCAAATGAGCAAATGCCGCTTGCCTCTTCGATCTTTCGCGCGACAATGACTTCCAGTGTGCTCGTCATGCAATCCAGGCCATATCTGTTCAAGAGGCTTCGGCAACGTCAAGAGAAGAAAGAAATGTCTTCAGGTCGCCAGTCTCGGCAACAGCATCCACCGGCTGCATCGAATACACCGACCCATCTTTGACGAGCTCACGAAATCTCTGCAGCGATTCGGGGCAGGACAGAATATCGAGTATTTTTCGGCGCGCGGTAACAATTGCCAAATCCGCGCTGACAAGTTTCTCTTTGGAGCGGTCCGTAATACGCCCCATCCCTTCTTGCATAGCACGATCCTGGTCATTCACGCCATGAATACCGGTGGTGGGAACCCCTCGCTGGACGGCGCGATCCACGAGATAATCATTTCGCCTGGTGCGCAGCGGCTGCCACGTATCAATAATCGACCCGGTGTTCAGATGCACTGGCTGATAGGTATACTCTGGCGGAAATGAGATGCCTTGATCGACAAATTCATGAAAAGCCGATGGAAGCTCGCCTTCCATCACATAGCTGAAATCCCAGCAATAGGTATTTTCGTCGTCGATTGGCACCCATGCCCTGCCGCCAATTGGCCAGGCGGCGCTCGGAATGACAGAGAACATAGGCGCCATCCACTGCGTAACACGCCAATAGAAGCGTTCTTCGGCCAGCCGGCGTGCAATGGACATGAAACCGATCGATGTATGTTCTATATTGAGCACCGGCCGTGGATCGGCGTACGTATAACGGCGATGAACGCGATCCGTGCTGACCCCTTGCTCCGATTTATGCAAAGTCGAGACATGAGAGCTGTCGATTTCACCCTCGGCGCCCTGCACCCAGTTGGTCTCCTGCAACCACACCGTAGCCAGCCTTTGCGAAGCAGGAAGATCAATCCAGGGGAAGCGAGGCAGGGCCGGGGCCTCGCCATCACCCATGTAAATCCAGACAATGTCCGCCTTCTCGACAACCTGGTAGGCTTTGAGCTGCATCTTTTTACAGACATTGGGCGAAGCTTCGCTGGGCATCTCCTGGCATTGCCCATTAACACCATACAACCAGCCATGGTAAGAGCAACGAATTCCCCGGTCTTCAACTTTTCCAAAAAAAAGCGGAGCGCCCCGATGCAGGCAATGCGCCTGGACAATGCCCACCCGCCCGGAACCGTCGCGAAAGGCGATGAGCTCCTCGCCCAGGAGCTTCAGTCTGACAGGCGCCCGGTGATCGCCGGACAGCTGGCATGACCGCAAGGCGGGAAGCCATATTGACCTGAACATCTGGTTACCCGGCGTGCCCGCTTCGACTCGGCACAACAGCTCGTTATTCTCTTTGGTCAGCACCGCTTTCTCCTTTACTTTCCTGCAACGCCTGCGACGACTTCCATAATGCGCGTTTTGGCTTGATCTGTTAACTCCAACTCTTCCGCTGTCTTGACCTCGACGATCTTCACGTCAGGGCGCAGCGAATTGATCTGCCGTGTTGTGACGGAATCCTCGTTCGAGTACAAGGAAAGAAACTCCACATCTTCTTGAATCTCGGCGCCTTCAGTGACCAGCCAGGCAAGGAACAACTTTCCAAGATTGGGTTGAGGCGCTCCTTTAAGCATAAAATCGAAAAGCGGGCCGACCGGCATGATATCCAGCGGCACCCAGTCAATAGGTGCGCCCTTGCGCTTCTGGGCCTCAGCCAAAGCTGTGTATCCCGAGACGCCAATCGCCACCTCGCCGTTCGAGATTGCGCCGACCACCGCCGGAGGACCTGGCTTGAAGCGGGGCTCGTTAGCCACGAGGCGCTTGGTCAGGTCCACAATTTCCTCGATACCTGTATCGATGGCAAGAATATCCAACGGAGGCGGCGTGTTGTTGGCCATGGCAAAACGCCCACGCCACTTCTCCTGCGTGAGCTCTTCAATACTACGAGGGACGTCCTCGGGCTTCACAAGATTCTTGTTATAGACCATGACATACTGCACATCCCATTGACGCAGCATCCGGTTGCGGTAATCGGGCAGCACACCGTCAACTGCCGCAGCCTTGATTTTCGGAAACATTTCGCCAAAATCACCGACCCAATCCACCTCGGCATCGAGATTATTCTTTGCAAACCAATGCTCGTAAGTGTTATATCCGTAACCGCCAATGGCGCTGGGTACCGGCAGGCCGGAGGTGGCCTGCTGGTGCACGCGGGGCGCCGACACCGTGGAGGTGAGCGGCGTCCACTCCCACTTCACTTTGATGTCGAAGCGCTTCTGAAATGCTTCCATGATCTTTTTGTGCGCCGCCTCGGATTTAGGCGAGCTCACCATGATCATGAAAGTACCTTTCTGCGCCTCTTGGCGAGCCTTTTCAACGATCTGCCCGTTATCCTTGCCCGCAGCGCTGGCGCTCGATGGTGCCAGTGCCGCAGCACACGATACTGCGAGCGCCACAGGGGTAATGCCCTGCTTCAACGTGGCTAACAAATTGCCTGCCTTCATCATGTTGTCTCCTGTTATTTTCATCATTCCGAATCTGTGTCTTGTTGGTCTACAGCATCTACTCTAGAAACAAATATCGCCCCCGACAAACGATTTGTTTAGCGATAACGGATTACTTGCGCTCATAGGCGGATCAGGCGCCACGCTCATCCAGACGCGCCATATAGCATTGCAAAGGCGTGACAACGAGCGCCAGTAAAACAACCAGCAATATGGACAGCGCGGCCGCCCCCGGGACATCGGGGTATCCCCAAATCACCCATAGCGACGAACTCAGCATGACTGTCTGGCTCGTCAGGAAAATTAGCGGAATTCCCACGTCACGCATCGCATGGGCGAACACCAGCAACCACCCATTGAACATCTGTGTGCGGAGGATGGGGACAAGTATGCGGGCCATAATGCTCAGCCTGCCGACACCGCCCAGTAACGCCGCGCGCTCGATGTCCGGATGCACTTGCATCAGAGCCGCCGAGAGAATACGTACTCCAAACACCATATTGACCAGTATCTGCGCCAGCATGATGGCCATGATCGTGCCATAAATGGGCGTCTTCACATACAAAAGCAAAACGGCCAAACCCAGAACAATATTGGGGATAGCGACCGGCATGAACGCGAGCACGTCCACCCACCTGCACCAGGCGTTTACCGGGCGTGTCGTAACATAAGCTACAAGCATGCTGACCACCATGGTCAACGTGGCGCCGACGACAACTACAATTGCCGTATTGCTCAGGCTTCTAAGCACCATGGAGGAATCGAAAAGCGCAACATAGTTCCCCAGTGACACATTGCTGAGCGCCTCAATGGAGGGCAAGGCATAAAACGGCAGCAGGCTCGTCCATAACAGTATTGCCACGGGCATGAATGCCAGTGCAAAAAAAGCAACGCCATAGATATAAACGAGGTATCTGCGGCCCTTCAGCTGGCTTGCCACGATTCGGAAGTTCTTGCCGCCAATGACGGTGAATTTCTCTGATTCGCTGGTCAGGCGCTGATAAACAATTACCAGAAAAATCGCAACCAGCACGAGCACCACCCCAAAAGCCGCGGCCAGGTTGTAGTTCGGCTCGCCCAGCTCGGTTGAGCTCAGCAAGTAAATACGCGTACTTAGCACTTGAACACCGCCGGTGAGCCCAATGGAAAGCGGAATCTCAAATACCTGGATCATGATCATGATCGTATAAATGAGTACGGACAATAATCCTGGAAGAAGAATGGGCCCAACGATTTTCAGGAATATGGTGGCCGGACGCACCCCGGCCAACGTAGCGGGGAACTCAAGCTTGTAGTCGAGGTTCCTGATAATCCCGGAAAGCATCACATAGACAGTAGGAGTAAGCAGGAAGCTGCTGACAGTTACCATCATTCCCAGGCTATAGATATTGATCGGTCCGGTCGGGCTCTGCAAGTCGAACCATGTGCGCAATAAATGGTTTATATATCCATTGCTGGGATTAAGCAGCAAAATCCACCCGAAGCCCTGAATGAGGGAAGGCAACGACAAGGTCACTATCATCAGTACCCTGACGGTAACCTTGTATCGGAAGTCAGTGCGTTCGGTAATCCAGGCCCATATCGTCGCGAAGATTGTAGACAGCGCAATCGTACCGCCTACGTACACAAAAGTATTGGATAGCAGTCCGGCCAGATCAGGCTGGGTTGCCAGCGCAATGAAATTGTCGAACGTGTAGCCGCCGGCATCAAGCCACAGTTTGCCAACCGGCCGCAAGCTGGTGATCAAGAGCACGAGGACAGGCAGCACCGTCAGTGAAATCACCAGAAAACTGGCAAGCCCTAATATCGCCACCATTTTTACGGCCCCCGAAAATAGTGGATCTCTTCCGGCCGATAGCGGAAACGCAGCGTGTCAGAACCCACAAGCGTGCGGGCGTTTACATAAACCGATAAATAAGTATCGTCGGCCCCGCCCAGCGCACAGACGATTTCCATGCGGTCGCCAAGAAATACTCGCCGCACGATCGGCAACGCAAACGTATTGCTGGATGCCTCTGGCACAAGGTCAATAACGACATCCTCCTGTTTCAGAACAATCACAATCTGGTCGCCAGGATTGACCTCCAAGCCCGACTTCTTCAGCCAGACCCGGCCAAGCGCGCATTCAACCTCGATATCGCCTCGGCTCTTGTCCGCCGCGACGACGATTGCGCCCAGCAGGTTGGGCGCGCCCATGAACTCGGCAACAAAGCGGCTTTGAGGACGGTAATAGACATCATCTGGGTTGCCGATTTGTTCGACATGCCCGTCTTTCATGACAATAATGATGTCGGACATTGACAGCGCTTCTTTCTGATCATGGGTAACATAAACCGCTGTAATGCCCTCATCCGTGACAATCGACCGTATCTCCTTCTGCATGGCGTCACGCAGGTTCGCATCGAGATTCGATAACGGTTCATCCAGCAGGATAAGAGAAGGACTCTGCGCAATAGCACGCGCCAGCGATACGCGCTGCTGCTGCCCTCCGCTAAGCAATGGGGCGGGTCTATCCTGGAACGAATCCAGATGCACCTTGGCCAATGAGCGCGTGACAGTGGCTTCGCGATCAGCCTCCGACCATTTCTTGCGGCCGTGTCTCAAAGGAAAGTCGACATTCTCCCGCACGGTCATGTGTGGCCAGATCGCATAGCTCTGAAAGACCATCGAAATGTCACGCATCGCTGGTGGCACGAACAGCCGGCGAGAGCTGTCATAGACCGGCCTCCCCCCAATCTCGATTGAACCCGACGTGGGTTGATCGAGGCCTGCGATCATATTGAGCAGCGTCGATTTCCCACAACCACTTGGGCCCAGCAAGGTCACGAAAGCGCCTCGCGGAACCGAGAAAGAAACGTTTTTAAGCGCCTGGTGTGATTGGTCTTTGCGAGTGAAGCACTTGGAAAGTTCCGTAACGCGCAGCCCCATTTTCAGCTTCCCTGAATCAGTATCTGCTTGCCGGTTCGGCTCGACTCGAGAATAGCGAGGCAGACCTTGACGGTATCCTTTCCCCAAATAGCGTTCCGAAGCGTAGCGCCCTTCCCGCCAATAGCATCATGAAGCTCGTCGATCGTATCGCCCTGTCCAAACGAGCCGCTGCCTACAATTGCCGGCACTTCGCGTATGCCATCATCGCCGTATACAATCACGCCCTCCGGCGAGGCGCGCAAGTCGGCATGCTCGCACGTAACCAGCATGACGCCGAAATGCGGCTGCTTGCGTCCAACATCCCCTTGCGACATCGCCTTTGAAACAGGCCCGCCAAATCCATATCGCTCACGACGCAGCTCCGCCTCGGACTTGCCTTGAAGGTCGCGCAGCACCCTTCTGGAATTGCCATGGTTCGGCTTTTTGTCGCGGCCGCCCTCCGCCAACCAGAAATGCATCTCGTCGCTGTCGAAGTGGTCATATCCGCTGTACACCACCGTGGCCGCAACACCGCCTTCCAATGCAAGAAGCGCCGCGCAATTACCTTCGGTGGGTCGCTGCGGATCAAGTCGATCCGTCATTGCCGTCACGGCAACCACCCTCTTGCCCGTTATCGCCTTGATGCTATCGATCTGGTGGGGGAGCTGGTTGTAAACGATGCCGCCGCCTTTACCAGTATCGAGCTCCTCAGGCCTGCGCGGACGGTAGAGAAAATCAGTGTAGTTGAAGCAGTTGACCATGGAGACGCGGCCCACCTCGCCGCTTGCCACAATGTGGCGCATCGTGCGGATGACAGGGTCATGGCTGCGCGACGTACCCACCACCAGATGAACTCCCGCCTTTTCAACAGCCTGAATCATGCGATCCGCATCATCCAGATTCAGTGTCAATGGCTTTTCAACAATGATGTGCAGCCCCGCCTTGCTGGCTTCCAGGACATGTTCACAATGCAGCTGATGAGGAGACGCGACGTAGACCGCATTCATCTCCGTGCCTGCAATCATCTCGGTCAGCGTGGCGAACACGGGAATGCCGTACTCCTCGCCAAAGCGTCGGCGAACATCCTCATTGGGATCACACGCGGCGACGATTTCAGCGGAAGGGTGCGACTTCATTGCCGGCGCCATCAAGACCGACCCTGCGAAACCCAGGCCACAAATTCCAAAGCGTATTTTCATGCTGTCTCTCCACATTTTTTGCTAACATCAATCTCGGTGATAGTTTTATATCACCGGCGCCATTCAGACGTGGCCGTACTGCTCCAGGGCCTGGGCCAGCGTCATTCCCTTGCCGAGCTGGGCACGTATTTTTACCTCGGTCTGCGTCAGGCTCTCAGCCTCGATCAGTGTCTTCTCCACTACCTCGACAGGTATCACAATTGCTCCATCCTCGTCGGCCAGAATAAAGTCGCCGGGGCGCACATTCACGTAGGCCGTGGTGGCGCCCTTCAGATAGACGGGAACCTGGCTCGCCGTGACCTTCCAACGGCCAATGGACTGAACAGGAGTACGATATCGCGCGAAAACCGGAAAATTCTGCTCGCCAATCCATCGCACATCCCGGATACCGCCGTCGACCAGCGCCCCGACGCAACCCCGCTCTTTCATGCCGATGGCGATGAGCTCGCCAAAATAGCAGATGCCCTCGCCGTCCCCGCTCCAGACACTGATCTGCCCTGGCGCCAGGCCCTGGCATGCTTTCATTTTCTCGGCATCACCGCCCAGTTCGTAGGGAGACATCTGGCCGCGTATGGTGTACGCCCAGCCCGCAAGCCGGCCGGCCGTTGCCGGATACGGGGCAAACAAGCTATCGAGACCCTGATCCATATAGCCTAATGTATCAAGCACGTCCGCCACATTGGCGGTATCGACTTTAAGGTAGCGCTTGCGTATTTCTTCGCGCTTGGCTTCTGACAGCTCCATGATTTTCTCCATTTGATATCTTTCCTTCATTAAATACTTGCGATCAACCCGCCATCCACCCGAATGACGGAGCCGGTGATGTACGAGGCGGCTTCGCTGGCCAAAAATGCGACAGTGTCCCCATACTCATGCGGGCGGCCATACCGGCCCGCAGGAATGCTTTGGGTACTGGCCCTGACCACTTCCTCGACAGTGCGCTGCTCGCGTTCCGCCCGGGCTTCGTCGAGCTGCTCAATCCGCTTCGTAGCAATACGGCCTGGCAAAATGACATTTACCGTCACGCCTCTCGAAGCCACTTCTGTCGCCAGCGTCTTCGACCATCCCACAAGCGAAAGCCGCAATGCGTTCGAGATCGCAAGATTCGGTATGGGAGCCACAACTCCCGACGACGTGCTTGTAATGACTCGCCCCCAGCCGCGCTCACACATGCCGGGCAGAACCAGATTCGTAAGTTGTATGACACTGGTGACCATGCTTTGGAAATACCTGTTCCAATCTTCGGCCGCCACCCCCAGGGCAGGCGTGGGAGGCGGGCCGCCCGTGTTATTAACAAGAATGTCAATGTCGCCGAACTCGGCCCTAATGCTTCGCAAGCGATCCTGGGTACACGCGTGATCGGACAGATCCCATTTGAGAACCAGCGCCTCCCCTCCGTTGGTTCGTATAAGCTCGCCGACGCGTTCCGCAGCCTCCTGATCGATATCGGCGACCACCACTTTTACGCCCTCGCGCCCGATGGAGGAGGCTATCGCGCTGCCTAGCCCGCCACCCGCGCCCGTCACCAGCGCTACTTTCCCTTTAATCTGAAAATCCATTCACATTCCTCTGATTGGTTAGGTGCCAACCCGGACGGGCGCTGAAAGCTTCCGCAGCATGGCTATCACGCTTTGCGCAGTAATGCGTCCCGTCTTGGGATTTTCGGACGGTATGTTTTCGATCGTCATATGAAGCAAGGCTGAGTCGGAAACCACCTCAATATGGTGCGTATTGCGCACGACAGTGGGGTCGGCCCATACTTCAAGCTCTGTTTTGTCGGGGCCGATGCCTGCCAGCGACAAAGCAACCGAAACATTGAGATTCGCAGGGAAGCCCCGAGCCGCCTCACGCGGAGAGCCCGAGAACAACCTCAGCGGTTCGCTAAGGTTCTCGACGCTTATATTTTCCTGCTCCAGGAACGGCGCCCCTTTGAAACCAATCGGCGGCTTGCGTGAAACCATCTTGACCGATTTTATTGTTCCTTCATTGGCGGCGGTGACCGCATCAAGTCCCAGCAAGGCACCGGTCGGAATGAGGATCTGTCCAGCTCCCGCCCTGGCCAATTCAATAAGCTCAGGCAGTTCAAGCAAGGCGCCCACCGAAAGCACGATGACTTTCTTGCCCGCCTTGAGCATAGGCTCCACGATCTGAGCCAACAGCGCCGAAGGCGCACACTCAACCACAACATCCGCGTACTTGGGCAGGTCGTCCAGTGCCACCACTGGCACCGGCGAGGCGAGCCCCGATACAAAACCAGCACTTTTCTGCGGGTCACGGCCGCTTACCGCAGCAAGTCTGCAACCTGGAATTTCTCCATTATCCAGCTTCGTCGCTACCACTTTACCAATGGCGCCCAAACCAGCCACCGCCACTTTTACATCCATCTTGCTCATACATATCCTTTTTATGCTGCCCGCATGCGGCCAGGTACGCTTGAAACTATAGGCAGGTGTCATAAGCACGACAAACGATTTGTTCTCGTCTCTTGCATGAACTGAAGTAATGTGTAGAATTAAAAAGCCCTGAGAGACCCCAATGCCATGACCCGTCCACTACCCTCGCTGATTTCATTGCGCGTTTTTGAAGTCGCTGGAAGACTGCAAAGTTTTTCCAAGGCGGCCGAGGAATTAAATGTGACGCAAGGGGCTGTAAGCAGGCAGATACGCGCACTCGAAGATGAATTGGGTGTAAAACTCTTTACCAGGCTGACTCGGCGTGTCGAGCTGACTGACGATGCCCGCAGGTATCTGGTAGAAGTGCAGGCCGCATTCCGGCAGATGGAAAAGGCGACCGCATGGATCTGTTCGCATCAAGAGCGCCACGTATTGCACATCAATGTGCTGCCATCAATTGGCTCGTACTGGCTCATGCCCAGGCTGGCGACCTTTACCCAGCGGCACCCCAATATCGAGACACGCATCAACAGTTCCATTGAACCGGCCGATCTTCATTCCCACGGAACAGAGATTGCCATCCGTGTTGGGCCAAAGCCGGGGGCTTCTTATGATCCGCGCCTTCCAGGGATCGACCTTACGATGACGATAGACTGGCGCGATGTGCTTGCCGAAGAACTCGCGCCCGACGTTCTGGTACCCATTTATTCTCCAGATATCCTGGAACCGTCGGCCCGCCTGGATGAGCCAAGTATTTTTCAAAATCTCCCTCTGATTCACACGACCAGCCGCCCTGATGCCTGGGCCGGGTGGATGAAAACCTACGGGCTTTCCGAATTACCGGCAACACCGCGCATCGAATACGGCCACTTCTTCATGTCCTTGCATGCGGCCCAACAAGGACTTGGGATCGCCCTGATTCCAGATATCGTACTTGCCAATATAGACACCAAAGGCCTTCATATCGCGCGCGAGTACAAGGCAAGAAGCGCCGGCGAGTATTACATGCTCAGCTTGAAGAGCCGTGCCAATGACTACCCTATATACGCGTTTCGGGAGTGGACCAAAGAGCAATTTGCAGGCTAGGTTTCGGCAAAAATCAGCTCAATGCGCGCAACATACGGCACCAGAATGCATAGCGGGCCTCCAGAGTGTCCACCAGAATATACTCATCCAGTGTATGGGCGCCGTCACCGTCGGCGCCCAGGCCATCGATCGACGGAATACCAAGCGCCGCCGTAAAATTGGCGTCGCTGGCTCCGCCCGTCATGGGCGCTTCCTCGATAGCCAGGCCTACCTGGGCCGCTGCGTCTTGCACGGCCAGCAGCAATGCCTGGGTTTGCGGCGTCTTGTTCATGGGTGGCCGGCGTAGATTGATCGACGCATCCAGGCGGACATCGCCATCGACCGGGCGCAGGCCCGCCACGTGCTGCTCCAGCGCGCGCCATGTATCCAGGTCGGGGATGCGGAAATCGGCCTCCGCCTCGCACTGCCCCGGGACGACATTGGGCGTGGTGCCCCCGTTTATCGTTCCCACGCTAATCGTCAATCCCTGGTCGTAGTCCGTCAGGCCTTCCAGGGCAATCACCTGATGCGCGATTTCCTTGATGGCGCTGCGGCCCAGCCAGTGCTGCAGGCCGGCATGGGCCTGCCTGCCACAGGCGCACAAGTTGATCCGCCCGCTGCCCTTGCGCTCAGTCACGCAGCGGCCGCCGTTGGGCCGTGCCGGCTCCGCCACCAGCACATACTTGGCCTTTGCCGATGCAAACGCTTCAGTGAATTTGCGCGAATGGATGCTGCCGATTTCTTCGTCCGGCACCAGCAGAAGGTCGACGGGCAAGGATGTTGCCTGATCGCGACCCACAGCGCCCATCGCGGCCATGGCCATATACGCGCCCGCTTTCATATCGTAGATACCCGGCCCATATGCTCGGTTGTCTTCAATGCGAAACGGGTTCTTTTCCAGGGTGCCGACCGGATGCACCGTATCCATATGCCCGATGATGACGATTCCCTTGCGCTCATCGTCCGGCAAGCGGTTGCTGATACAAAGAGCGGGAGCCTCGTGTCCCGATACCTCATGACGGCTCACCCGCAGGCCCAGCGCGCTGGCATCCTGTGAAATAAGCTGTGCCATGGCCGCCACAAGGTCAGGTCGATGAGAGGGGCTTTCAAGGTCAACCCATCGCCTGATGCCGTTGATTAATGCCTTGGTCGTGCTGTTTGTCTGGGGCATCCGCTTTCCTTTCAAGGATTCTTGTTCCAGATTTTCCCTATCTGCTGCGCAGTCTGCTGCAGAATAGGGACAAATCGCTCAATAAGATCACGATCAAGCGTGCGCGAAAAGGTCGAGTAGGCCATGGTACCCAGCAGAATGCCACCACCAAAAATCGGCACGCCAAGCGCGCTGCTTTCTGAATCCTTATGGCCCAGGCGCACGCTATAGCCGTCGGCACGCGTTCGAGCGAGCAGCCGGCGCAAATCCAAGGCCGACGGCAGTACATTCAGCGGATATCGCTGTTTATACAAATCATAGAGAATGCGTCGCTCATCAGCGTTGCAGAAAGCAAAATAGGCTCGGCCCAGAGCGGAGTCGAACAGGCCATATCGACGTCCATAACTGCTTGGGCGGATGGCATAGGGGCTGTACGGCATCGTGCAAAAACTCACGCGCAAGTCACAACCATCGACAACACCAATGGACAGTGGCCATTTGATGCGCTTGGTGGTGGTGATCAAAATAGGCGCGGCAATATCGACCAGCCGGGTTTGTTGAACAACACCGCGGCTTAGCTCGTGGACCTCGCTGGTCAGTTGATAGTGCCCATACATTCCTTCATCACAGCGAACATAGTGCTCGGCCTGCAAAGCGACCAATATCCGATGCAAGGTCGATTTGGGCAAAGCCGTACGTTCGGCCAGTTCCTGAAGGGACCAGCTTTTTTTTTCATTCATCGTGCGGAGCACATGAAATGCCCGTTGCACGGAACGTATTGCCGTCATCGCCAGCCCACCCCCTCAAAAGAAAAGAAGTTACTCAATTGTGCCCTAAATTCCACTGTATGGAATCTTTGCGAAACAGCATTGAAGGACATACGTGCGCTCTATAGACTGAAAACACGTCAAGACGATGATGCCGCAAACAACATGCCGGGCAGTAATCTGGCGGAGACGTCAAGATTCAGCCGGCCCAATGGATACACACACCATGAAAACCACAGAACATCGCAGAGCCTTTCTCACAGCCTGTTTGGCTGCGGTCGCGCTGCTGACCACCCCGCTATCATTTTCCCAGGAGCAGTATCCCAGCAAAACGGTTTCGCTGGTGGTGCCGTTCGCGCCGGGCGGTTCTACCGACATTCTCGGGCGCCTGATCGCCCAGCACTTTTTCAAGGATGCGGGCGCGAACACAATTGTCGAAAATGTGCCTGGTGCTGGCGGCAACATCGGCGCGGTCAAAGTCGGACGGGCTGCTCCCGATGGGCACACGCTCGAGATCGGCGCCATGTCCACGCATGCAATGAATGGCAGCCTTTACACCTCGCTGTCGTTCGACCCGATGCAAGACTTCGTGCCGATAGCCATGCTCGCCCAGGCCATCAATGTCATTGCTGTCACGCCGTCTTTTCCGGCGCAAAATTTCCAGGAACTCATTGAGTATGTGCGGGCCAATCCCGGAAAGGTCAACTATTCGTCCGGCGGAATCGGGACACACAATCATTTGACATTGGCCTTGCTGGAGAAAAAGGCAAAGCTGGAAATGGTGCACGTTCCGTATAAGGGTGGCGGTCCCGCTGTAACCGCTCTGCTGCAAGGCGAAGTTGATATGTTCGCCGGCGGCGCCTCGCTCCTGCTGCGCCATGCACAGGCGGGCAAGCTGCGTTTGATTGCTGTAACCGAATCGACGCCAAGTGAATTAGTACCGGGCGTTCCCAGCGCTTCCGAGGTGGTGCCGGACTTCGTTGTCACGAACTGGTATGGCGTATTCGGCCCCAAAGGCATGGACCCGGAACTGGTCAAGCGTATCAACGCCGAAATCAACCGCATCGTTGCACTGCCCGAGATTGCCGAGCGGCTGGCTGGCATGGGCATGGTGCCAGATCCGGTCGATCCTGACGAATTGACGAGCATCCTTGAACAGGACCACGCCCTGTGGTCTGAAACAATAGAATCACTGAACATCGCCAATAATTAAGGGCTTGGGGGGCTCCCCTGGCAAGAAAGGTCATCATAATGAATATCAAGCAGATCGATTGGGAAGCCATCGAGTGGAAAACCGCACGCAGGGGGATCGAACGCAAAGCGTTCGGCGGTGACGGCGCCACCATTGCCCTGCACCGTCTTTGGCCAGGCCACGAGGTATTGCCTCATGCACACCCCAATGAGCAAATCGCGTACATCATGCAAGGCACAGTGGATTTTCGTGTTGGAGAAGAGGTCATTCGCCTGGGCCCAGGCGGTATCGTCGTCGTACCTCCCAACGTCGTTCATTGCGCCACCGTCGTGGGCGACGAACCGGTATTGAATCTGGATGTGTTCACACCTGCCCGACCGGAATACGAAGCATGAAGGACTCTGGTTCCCTCAGCCAACGGTCCAATGTCAGCCACCGCCCCGGCTCAGCTTCTGGTCGTTCCCCGAAGCACCGCCGTCACCGGGGTGACGATATGGCGGGCGGGCGTCAGTGCTTCTGAAGAAATCTGCTCGAGCAAAATTGCAACCGTTGCCTGAGTCATCGCCATGACGTTCTGCTCGATGGTAGTCAGTTGATAGCCGCCCCAGCCAGACTGGGGCGCGTTATCGAAGCCCACGACCTGCACATCCTCGGGAACGCGCAATTGCAATTCGTTGCGCAGGACATCCAGCACCGCAAACGCCATATGATCGTTGGCGACGAATACGGCGTCGGGCTGCTTGTTGCGCGCCACGCCAAATAATTCCCTTGCGGCCTGCGCGGCAGCTTCAAGGTTGTACTCGCCCACACGGCGTCCAAAAAGCCGCCGCCCGCGCTCAGCGAGTTCGGCCAGCAGGCCCTGTTCCCGTTCCTTGCTGGTCGAGGAGTCTTCAAGGCCCGCGATGTACGCGATCCGGTTCGCCCCCTTCTGCAGCAACAGGCGTGCCGCCAGCCGCCCCCCTTCGACGTTGTCAGAGGCAACGGAGCTGGCCTCGGTGACTTTTGAGGTTCGGTTGAACAGCACGACCGGAATGCCCGCCGCTTGGCAATGCACGGCAAGCTCCGAGGACATCATTGTGCTGGCCAGCACAATGCCATCGACCTGGTACTGCAGCATCTCGAGCAGCAGGGCGTCGTTGTCGCTGTCTTTGGAACTGGGTTCATTGCGGATAAACAGCAGGACATGATAGCCGCGCGCTTGCAGCAATTGCGAGAGTGTTTCAAGCACGCTGGGATAGAACTGATTCTCCAGGTATGACACCACGACCGCGATGATGCGGGACTTGCGCGTGGACAAGGTGCGGGCAATGGCATTGGGCCGATAGCCCAGTTGCTGGGCGGCGGCAAGCACGCGGCGGCGCGTTTCTTTGCCGGCGCTGGCGCCCGGCGTGAATGTCCGGCTCACCGCGGACGTGCTGACGCCGGCCAGCGCGGCAACATCGGATAATGTTGCAACGCCTCCCGTCCGGGATGGTGGTGTTTTTCCTTTGCTCATGGGTGTATCCAACAAGGACGCTAGTGAATGTCCTCGGCCTGGTCCATTGCCGCCTTCAAGTCTTCGACGGAGAATCCCGGGCGTTGTGCGGCCTCGATCAGCGGCCTCTCTTTATTCATGGTGGTGTCGATGGCTTGCGGCAAGCCTTCCAGCGCCGACGCAGGAATGACCACCGCGCCATGCCGGTCGGCGTGCAACAGATCGCCATCGTGTATCTCGAGCCCGGCAATGGTGACGGGTTGGCCGACTGTCATGATTTGCGCAAACCCATGGCTGGGCGATACCGTGGCCGCGAGAATCTGGAAATCGTCCGCCAGCATACCGAAATCACGCATGGCGCCATTGGTCAGCACGCCTTTCACGCCCAGGCCCTTGAGCACGTTGCTGTGGACTTCGCCCCAGAACGCACCCAGACCGGGTTCATCATCGATATCCTGCACGACCGAAATTGTGGGCACCCCTTTGCCCTCGACGTGCTCGTACCAGGCAATTCGCCTGGCCTTGATCGCCTCTGCCGGATCCGTGTACGGCATGGCGGTGCGCAAGGTCGCCGTACGCGCAAAGCCCAGTACAGGTTTCATATCTGGATGGGCGGCATAGAAATGTCCGCGTGTAAAACCCTGGTTGCTGCGCACGCCGGTGACTATTTCCAATGCGTTGGAGATGGTGGGCGTATCCACCGACCGCAACTTTTCAATGAGATCGGCGGTCAGCGCGCCGGGATCGACTTGTGTCATCATCACTACCTTATTGAGATTATTTGAGTATGTAGCACATCTTCGAGAGGCTGTGGCGGCTAGGCCGCCGTCCAGCCGCCGTCAACCATGATGGACGAGCCTGTGATCATTGCCGATGCATCACTGGCAAGAAACACGATAGCGCCCATAATATCTTCTAATTGCCCAACTCGGCCAAGCGCGATGCGGGATGTCACAAACTCCCGGAACGCCTCGTCCGCCAGCATGGTCTTCGTCATTTCAGTTTCTATGAAGGTCGGGCAGATCGTATTCACTCGAATCGCGCCCGAGCCCAGCTCCCAGGCCAATGCTTTGGTAAAGCCTTCGATGGCATGCTTGGTCGCACAGTACACCGTGCGCCTGGGCCCACCCACGTGTCCCATCTGCGATGAAATGTTGATGATGCTGCCAGGCAGTTTGCGTGCCTGCAGCGCCCCGGCGGCGGCTCGGCTCACATAGAAGGCGGCCTTCACATTCAAATCCATCACCACATCCAGGTCTTCGTCAGTCAAGTCGTGCAGTAGCGCGGGGCGATTCGTGCCGGCGTTATTGACGATGACGTCAAAATGGCCATGATCGGCCATTCCCGCCCGTACTTCGTCCGCATCCGTGACATCCAGCTGCCATATGGATGCGCGCCCGCCATCGGCAATGATGCTCTTTGCGGCAGCCTGCAGCGCCGCGCCATCGCGAGCCGCCAGCACCACATGGCCGCCCGCCTGCGCCAGGGCGTGTGCGGCGGCCAGGCCTATGCCGCGACTGGCGCCGGTGACCAGCGCCTTCTTGCCGTCAATACGGAAACTGGGAGTTTTCATTGCATGCACCCGAGGGAAACAGAGGAATCAATCAAGAAGCTTTCGGCGGCACCGGCTGGTACCAGGGCAGATCCGGACGATTTCCATAGCGGCGCACGCGGAGGTTGGCCTGTTCGCCGTGTCCCGCAAAATTTTCCATATGGCATAAACGCGAGCCATACTCGCCGATCAACACGGAGGCCTCATCGGTGGTGACGCGCTGATACGTGCAGGTCTTGAGAAACTTTCCTACCCAAAGCCCGCCGGTATAGCGCGCGCTGCGCTTGGTTGGCAAAGTATGGTTGGTGCCGATGACCTTGTCGCCGAAGGACACATTGGTGCGCGGCCCAAGAAAAAGCGCGCCGTAATTCGTCATGCGTTCAAGGAATATGTCTGGATTTTCGGTAAGCACCTGCACATGCTCGAATGCCAGCCCGTCGGCAACTTCCAGCATTTCGTCCAGCGTATCGCACACAATGACCTGGCCATAGTCGGCCCAGGCAACACGCGCGATCTCGGCGGTAGGCAAGCTTTCAAGCTGGCGCTCGATTTCTGTCAGGGTCTCCCTGGCCAAGTTCTCGTCGGTCGTCAGCAGCACGGCCGGCGAAGTAGGACCATGCTCGGCCTGGCCCAACAGGTCGATGGCGCACATTTCCGCATCCGCAGTGCTGTCGGCGATCACCAGCGTCTCGGTCGGCCCCGCGAACAAGTCTATGCCCACCCTGCCGAACAACTGACGTTTGGCTTCGGCCACGAACATATTGCCCGGGCCCACCAGCATATCGACCGCCTTGATGGTCTGCGTGCCCAGCGCCATCGCGCCAATGGCCTGAACCCCGCCCAGAACGAGAATTTCATCCGCTCCCGCAAAATGCATGGCGGTCACGATGGCCGGGTGCGGCGCGCCCTGGAACGGCGGAGCCGTCGAAACGATGCGCTCCACTCCCGCCACTTTGGACGTCAGTACGCTCATGTGCGCAGACGCAATCATCGGGTACTTGCCGCCGGGCACATAACAGCCCACCGCATTGACTGGAATGTGCCTGTGCCCGAGAACGACGCCCGGCATGGTTTCCACTTCCACGTCCTGCATGGAGTCGCGCTGAATCTGGGCGAACCGGCGAACTTGCGTCTGCGCGAACTTGATGTCTTCAATTTCGCGCGGAGAAAGCTGCTTGATGGCCTTTTCGATATCCGCCCGGCTAAGCTGGAACTGCTCGGGCACCCAGCCATCGAACTTCTTCGACAGATCCCGGACGGCATCATCGCCTCGATGTTCAATGTCCGCCAGAATCGACTCGACGGTTTCCCGGACTTTGGCATCGGCTTCCGCAATGGCCTTATCGTCCTTGCCCTTTTTTAAATATCGAATACTCATCAATGCTCCTGAATGGCCGCGCACCGGATGCGCGGTCCCTGTTGGTCAATAATCACTCTAAGACAACGTTGTTCTTTTCGATCACATTGGCGAAACGGACATTTTCGCCGTCAATGAATTCACGGAATTCGCCGGACGACATCGGACGCGGCGTCATGCCCTGGGCGGACAGCTTCTCTTGAAATGCCGGGTCATTAAGCACTTGCACGACTTCTTTATTCAGATAGTCGACCACGGGGTCGGGCAGCCCGCCGGGCGCCAACAGGCCCAGCCAGGTTATGGCCTCGAAACCTGGAATGCCCGATTCCGCCAGTGTCGGGATTTCGGGAGCCAGTGGAGAACGGGTCAAACCCGTTACCGCCAGTGCCTGTATGGAGTCCTGCTTGGAGGCGCCGAGCGCCGTACCCAGGTTGTCGAAAGCCATGTCAATTTGCCCGCCCGCCAAGTCAACGAGGAACTGGCCGGTGCCCTTGTAGGGAACATGCAAGGCGCTGGTTCCGACAGCATCCAGGAACAGCAATGCAGTCAGGTGCTGCGAGGTGCCGATACCGCTGGTGCCATACGAATACTTATCGGGGTTGGACTTAAGGTCACTGACCAGATCGCCGGCGGTCTTCGCCTCGATTTTGTTGCTGGTCAGCAGCAGCAAAGGGGTGGTCACCAACAGGCTGATGGGCGTGAAATCGTTCTTGACATCGTAAGGCACCGGCTTGAGAGATGGCGTAACCGCCAGGGCGGTTTGGGTGCCCAGCAATAGCGTACGGCCGTCCGGCCGCGCCTTCGCGACATATTCTGTGCCGATCGCCCCGCTCGCGCCCGGTTTGTTTTCCACGACTACGGGTGTTTTCCACCGCTCACCGAGCTCCTGCGCCAGCAGGCGGCCGATCACATCGGTAGCACCGCCCGGCACGAAGGGCACGATGATGCTGACGGGACCGTTGGGATAGCCTTCCGGCGCTTGCGCCTGGGCGGCAGGCGCAAGCGCGGTACAGGCAGCCAGCACAGCCCCTGCCGTGACACGTTGGACAATATTCATGTGCTTATCTCCTTGATTGGTTTTAACCTATTTTTTGCAAGCGCTTGCAATTTTGAATGGAATGGACCAGTACTGAACGGCAAGTATGCATCATAAATGCAAGCGCTTGCAAGCCACTTTTGTCTGGGGTTTACCCGTAAATCCTGTATTGCCCAGGTGTTCAAACATATCTGTAAAATAAGGGTTTACCCCTAATTCATCAAGCCTCTGCTTTTCGCAGAGTTCGCATCGAACCGACCTCCCCCAAGCTTCCCCCGAACCATGTCCAAGCCCCAATCCAAACCCAAGGCCACGCCTCACTCCGCCGGCCTGGTCATATTCGCATTGGCCATAGGCGCATTCGCCATCGGCACCACTGAATTCGCCACAATGAGCCTGCTGCCGTACTTTGCCAGGGATTTGCATGTTGACGCGCCGACCGCGGGCCACGTGATCAGCGCCTACGCGCTGGGCGTAGTCGTGGGCGCCCCGGTCCTGACCGTGCTGGGAGCGCGAACCGCGCGCCGTATGCTACTGCTCTGGCTCATGGCGATGTTCGCCCTGTTCAACGGCCTGTGCGCTTTTGCTCCGACCTACCAGTGGCTGCTCGTATTACGCTTTCTTAGCGGACTGCCGCACGGCGCCTACTTCGGCATTGCATCGCTGCTTGCCGTGTCGCTTGTGCCACTCAACAAACGCAATCAGGCTGTGGGACGAATGTTTCTGGGACTGACCGTCGCGACTATTATTGGCGTCCCGTTTGCCAATTGGCTGGGACAAACGCTTGGCTGGCGCTGGGGATTCGGACTGGTGGCCGCAACAGGATTGCTGACCGTGGTATTGATTGCCAAGCTGGCTCCCAGCACACCGGCATCCCCGGGCGCCAGCCCGCTGCGCGAGCTGGGAGCGCTCAGGCATGGGCAAGTCTGGGTGACACTCGCCGTCGGCGCGATCGGTTTTGGTGGCCTGTTTGCCGTCTATACCTACCTGGCCGACACCTTATTGCAGGTTACGCAGGTGTCTCCGGGTGTGGTGCCCTTTGTGCTTGGAATTTTTGGCGTGGGCATGACCATCGGCAATATTGTCGTGCCCTGGTTTGCCGATCGCGCACTGATGCCCACCGCCGCGGGCCTGCTGCTCTGGAGCGCCGCCGCCTCTGCCCTCTTTATTTTGACGGCCGGAAACATTTGGGGTGTTTCGATTACCGTCTTTTTGATCGGAATGGGCGGTGCGCTGGGCACCGTGCTGCAAACCCGGTTGATGGACGTCGCAAAAAATGCGCAGGGGCTGGCTGCGGCGTTGAACCATTCGGCGTTCAACTTTGCCAATGCATTGGGCCCGCTGTTGGGCGGCATGGCAATCGCCGGAGGCTATGGCTGGACGTCGACAGGCTGGGTAGGCGCCCTGCTGGCGCTGGGCGGCTTTGTGCTGTTATTGGGATCGCTGTGGCTGGAACGTGCCCAGCGACTGGCAAGCGGCCAGGGAGTTTCGCCGCGGTTGTAGAGAGCACTGGGCATCGGCACCTCACTCCTTCAGCAGTTCTCTCGCAATGATCAGTTTCTGCACTTCGGTAGCGCCCTCGTAAATGCGGAGCGCACGAATATCCCGGTAAAGGCGCTCGATAGGCGTGTTGCTGACGACGCCCTGGCCGCCAAACATCTGCAGCACACGGTCGATCACCCATTGCGCCGACTCGGTTGAAACCATCTTGGCCATGGCAGTTTCGGACGTTGAAGACCGCCCCGGAATATCGCGCACCCAAGCGGCTCGATAGGTCAGCAGCGCACTCTGGTCTATCTCGGCGGCAGCGTCGCCAAATGCGGCCTGCGTCAACTGGAAGTCCGCCAAAGTTTGCCCGAACATTTTGCGCTTGCGGGCATGCTCCATCCCTTCATTCAACGCACGGCGCGCAAAACCAAGGGCCGCTGCGGCTACCGAGCACCGGAACACATCCAGTGTCCTCATTGCCAGCTTGAATCCCTGGTTCAGTTCGCCCAGCATGTTCGACGCGGGCACGCGGCACTGGTCAAAGCATAGCAGCGCCAACGGATGCGGAGACATGACGTCGATCTTCTCTTGTATTTTGAGCCCCGGTGTGTCCGCATCCACCACGAATGCGCTGATGCCCCGCGAGCCGGCAAGGGCGTCGGTTCGCGCGAATACACAGTAGAAGTCGGCCAGGCCACCATTGGATATCCATGTTTTCTGGCCGCTCAGCACGTAGTATTCGCCGTCCGCCCGGGCCGCGCAGCTAAGCGCCGCGACATCCGAGCCCGCCTCAGGCTCGGACAAGGCAAATGCGGCGATGCGCCTTCCTGCGGCAACGGAAGGAAGGTAGTGTTTCTTCAACGCGTCGCAGCCGCCCAGGGAAATCGCCCCCGAGCCCAAACCTTGCATGGCGAACGAGAAATCGGCCAGCGCATGATGGCGAGCCAGTATTTCTCGGATAAGGCACAGCGAGCGGGAATCCAGCTTGGGGTGCTTTCCCCCAAGCTCACCATCGGCGCCCGACGGAACGCAGTAGCGCAGCCAGCCGTCCTTGCCCATGCGCTGTACCAGATCGCGGCAGGCAGCGTACACATCCGCATCGTCCAGCGTCGACAGCTTCTGATCGCTGCACCAGCGCTCCAGCCCTCTTGCCAAGTCGCGATGCGCATCGTCAAAGAAGGGCCACTCAAGATGGCTGAAGTCGCGGTGCATGCCTGCCAAGCCCTACTTGCTGTCCAGGTTCTTGATGACTGGCGCCCATTTATCAATCGTCTGCTGGATGTATTGTGTAAAGGCGGCCGCATCCTTGTAGTCGGTCTTCAGGCCGAACTGGTCTGCGCATTGGCGGAACTGGTCTGTGTCGATGGCGGCCTTGAAGGCATTGTCGATCTTGGCGACTACAGCCTGGTCCATGCCCTTGGGGCCGACAAGGCCCAGAATGCTGGGCGCCACCAAATCATAGCCTGCTTCCACCAGGGTCGGCGCATCGTCGAAACCCGCCATGCGCGCGTCCGTAAACACATTCAGCAGACGCAAGCGCCCATCGCGCACGAAAGGCACCCATTCAGCCGTTTGGGCCATGACATCGACATCGCCGCGCACCAAGGCAGTCGAGGCTTCGATGCCGCTTTTATAAGGGACATGCGTCCACTTCACACCCACTTCCTCGCCCAGCTTTTCCATGGTCAAGTGCTGCGGCGTGCCGACTCCCGCGGTGCTGAAAGCAATGCCATTGGCTTTTTCTTTTCCCGCCTTGATGATGTCGTCGAGCGACTTTAATGGCGAATCGGAGCGCACCAGCAAGCCGACTTGATACTGGGCAACCATCGCAATCGGCGTCAGATCCTTCATGACGTCGTAGTCAATGGTCGGCACCAAGAACTGATTCAGCACGGCGCCGGTGGACAGGGCCGCAATGTTGTACCCATCGGGCTTCTGGCGCGATATATATCCAATAGAAAGAGAAGAGCCCGCACCCGGCTTGTTTTCTATGACGATCGATTGCCCAAGCTCTTTGCTCGCGGTCATGGCCAGAGCGCGGAAACACATATCCGTGCCACCGCCGGCACCGTACCCGACAACCAGCTGGATGGGCTGAGACGGAAAGCCTTGGGCATGGCCCCCAGTTGGACTCAAGGCCAGGCCAGCGCCTGCAACGGCCAACATCAATCCGCCAATGTTGCTTAACTTTATATATTTCATTTTTGTCTCCTGTTGTTTATTGGCTAGTAATCCTGCTTATAATAACCTAAAGTCTAGCTTTATAGCCCAATATTACCAAGCCCAATAATCCGGGGCTTTTTGCAGAACGCACTCGAGGTTTGCCACACCATGGAAAATCAGCCCAAAATACTTGTAACCGGAGCCAGCCGCGGTATTGGCCGCAGCATTTGCGAACGCCTCATCAATGAAGGCTACGCAGTGACCGGTGTTGCCCGTACCCGCCCGGCGGACTGGCCTGAGGCGATGCCTTTTCACACGGTCGATCTGGCCGAGCGCGATGCAATCAAGCAGGCAATGGCCGAAATCGCCGCAAAATCCACTTACTACGGGCTGGTCAACAACGTGGGCTATGTTCCCGCAGGCCGCCTTGAAGACGTGGACACCACAGAGTTGTACAAAGCCGTTGCCCTCAACCTTGAGGTGAACATACTGTGTGCCCAAGCCCTGCTTCCCGGCATGCGCACGCTGGGGCGAGGCCGCATCATCAACATCGGCTCACGCGCCGCGCTGGGCAAGCCTGAGCGCACCCTTTACAGCGCAACCAAGGCAGGCATTATCGGCATGACACGGACCTGGGCACTGGAGCTGGCCGCCGATAACATCACCGTCAATACCATTGCACCGGGCCCGATCGCCACCGAGTTTTTCCAAGAGGTCAATGACAGCCAGAGCCAAGCCACCCGGAAGCTTTTGGCCGGCATTCCAATGGGGAGGATCGGGCAGCCAGAAGACGTGGCGCACGCCGTTGCCTACTTCATGGATGAGCGCTGCGGCTTTGTCACTGGCCAGACGCACTATGTGTGCGGTGGCATCACGATTGGCGCCGCCTGAGCTCAACGCACCAAGCCATTCAACAACTGCAATAGATAATGGAGACATGCATGACACGCTGGACGCAACGCCCGGAAGGGTCAAATTGGGGCGATTTCGGGCCTGACGATCAACTGGGACGCGTCAACCTGCTTGCCGAGGAACAGGTGCTCAAAGGAGTACGCGAGGTCCACGCAGGCAAAGTCTTCTGCCTGTCTCTTCCACTTGACCTGCCGGGCGGCATGGTACTGAATCCTCGCCGCAAGCCGCCGCGCCTGGCCGCCACCGAGCGCGACGGCGTTCCCTACATGAACTTTCCCATGGAAAACCTGGATTCCGCATCCATCGACGTCCTCAGCGACGACCAGGTTACTTTGTCGCTGCAGTACTCCACGCAATGGGATGCCCTGGCGCACATGGGCGCGCAATTCGATGTGGATGGCAACGGCGAGCCCAGGAAGGTCTACTACAACGGCTATCAGGCGGGCGTCGACATTCTGGATGCGCCCGCGCATGCGGAAGGCGCAAGTTGTTGCGACCATGGCGCAAGCTTCGGCGCCAAGAAGCTGGGCATTGAAAACTTTGCCGTCAAGGGCATGCAGGGCCGCGGTGTATTGGTGGATTTCGTACGCCATTTTGGCCATGGCCGTACGATTATTGGTTATCAGGAACTTGCCGCCATCCTCGAGTCGGACAACATTCAGGTAGAGGCCGGCGATATGCTGGTATTACGCACCGGTTTTGCGGAAACCGTTCTGGAAATGGGCGGCAACCCTGATGGCGACAAGCTGCACAACTCGGGCGCTGTACTTGATGGCGCCGATACGCAACTCCTGAACTGGATCACGCAAAGCGGGATTGCGGCAATTTGCGCGGATAACTATGCAGTCGAGGCCTATCCGGCTCGCACAAAGGGTGAAAAAAGGTCATTGCTGCCCCTGCACCACCATTGCCTGTTCAAGCTTGGCTTGCCTTTGGCTGAGCTCTGGTATTTGCGCGACCTGGCGGAATGGCTGAGCGCCAATGGGCGAAACCGCTTTCTGCTGACCGCGCCCCCCTTGCGTTTACCGGGTGCCGTCGGATCTCCCGTCACCCCGATCGCCACCGTATAAACCTCTGCCGCCCAATAGTGCAACACCATGAACTTTGAGACATTGCTTGAACAACACGCTGCGCAACGCCCGGATGCGATTGCCTTCTACGATATCGACCAACCCGTTCGCTACGGCGAACTGCTTGCCGAGTCGAATCGAGTTGCCGGCCTGCTGCATGCCCAGGGCGCGCGCGCGGGCGACCGGCTGGCATTGTGGCTGCCCAACTGCACCGCCTGGCTGGCGACATTCATGGCATGCGCGCGGCTGGGCATAACAGTCGTAACCATGAATACGCGCTTTCGCAGCCAGGAAGTGGGCGACCTGATAGCCCGGGGAAAATGCCAATGGCTGGTCATGTGGCCAAGCTTCAAGGGCTTGCCCTTTCAGCAGATTCTGGACGATGTCGAGCCCGAACAACTTAAGTGCTTAAGGGCCGTCATGGTCATAGGCGAAACGCCCGGTCGGGAACTGGTACAAGGCGCGGTGTCTTTCAGCTATGCACTTTCCGCCCCATTGGACACCCTGGAAGGTGTACCCCATGCGCCCGACGATGCCCATGCCTTGGTCTACACGACATCGGGCACGACGTCGCAGTCCAAGCTGGTCGTCCACGACCAGCAGACCCTGATCGACCACGGACAGAATGTTGCACGTTACTTTGGTATTGGACGGGACGACGCGGTACTGCTCGGAGCGCCGCTGTGCGGTGCGTTCGGTTTCTCCACCGCGCTGGGCGGACTGGCCGCCGGGGCGCCGCTGGTTTCTTCACCCATCTTGACTCCAGCCGAATGCGCGCAGCAGATTCAGCAGATGCGCGTCACGCACACCTTTGCCAACAACGAATTGCTTGATCGCATTCTTGACGCAGCAGGTGACCAGGACAATGCCTTCCCTTCCCTGCGAGTGGCGGGTTTCGCCAGCTTTGCGCCGTCTCTGGACGACTTGCCGGAGCGTGCCGAGAAAGCCGGCATCAAGCTGGTGGGCCTGTACGGTTCCAGCGAGCTGCAGGCGCTGGCCGCGGGCCAGGCACTGGACGCGCCACTGGCGGAACGTCAACAGCCAGGCGGCCGCCTGGTGGCGCCCGGCGCGCGCGTACGCGCACGCGATATCGAGACCAACGAGGTGCTGCCCCATGGCGCGGTCGGCGAAATCGAGATCAATGCGCCAAGCTTGATGAGGGGCTATCTTGACAACGAAGACGCCACGGCAAAGGCCATCGATGCACAGGGCTATTTCCGGACGGGCGACCTGGGACACACCCTGGACGAGCACAGTTTTGTTTTCCAGGCCCGCCGGGGCGACTTTCTTCGTCTTGGCGGCTTTCTGGTCAACCCATTGGAAATCGAAAATTTCATAGAAAGCCTGGATGGTGTGTCCAACTGCCAAGTGGTGGGCGTGATACACGAAGGCAAGACAGTGCCTGTCGCGTTCGTGATTGCGGCGCCCGGGCATTCCCTGGAAGAACAGGCCATCATCGCCGAGTGCAAGGCCCAACTGGCAGGGTTCAAGGCGCCTGTTCGCGTCGGCATGGTGGATTCCTTCCCCGTCGTGGAGAGTGCCAATTCGAATAAAATACAGCGGGGAAAACTACAAGCGCAGGCTCTCGAGATATTGAATGCAAACTGACACTGTCAAGGCCAGTCAAGCCGCCATGGGCCGCAGCCGGCAGCCACTCTACCTGCAACTGGCCACAGAATTCCGGCGTCACCTGGACTCAGGCGTTTGGCCCGTCGGCCACCAGATTCCACCGCTTGAAGATCTCATGCAGACTTACCGAGTATCGCGCATGACCTTACGAAACGCCCTCGGCGTGCTGGAAGCCGATGGCCTTATCTCCAGAAGCCGGGGCAAGGGAACCTTTGTAGAGAAACGCAGCAGCACCACCTACTCGCTTGATATTCCTACAAACTGGCGTGAGGCCGTTGCACTCAGCGATATACTCGGCACGCATCGTATCGTCGAATCCGAGCGCGTCGTCAAGCAACTGCCGCCCTTCAACATGATATGCAAAGGCAAGCCAGTCTCGGCCTACCAGTACCTTTGTCGCCTGCACAGCAGCGACGCAGTCCCCTACTGTTACAGCGAGGTCTACATTGATAATGCCCTGTTCCAGAAATACAAGCAGGCCTTTCTTGCGCAAGCAGCAGCCTCGGTCATTGCGCGCATCCCCGGGCTCACGATATCGGAATCCCGCCAACGGCTGACCATCATCAGCGCAGGGTTCCAGTCAGCCAATGTTTTGCTCATCCAGCCGGGCGAGAGCGTGGCCGAAGTGACCCGCTTTGCCTGTGTCGACGGCAACATCATCTACTACGCCCGCCTGGAGTTTCCAACCAAGTTTGTTCAGCTGGAACTGGATTTGCTGGCCTGCTGACCTGGCGTGCCCCAGGCCAAGTCGCGGCTACTATAAATCGATGGATCCGCCATTAAATGGCAGGGCCCTTGAGATTTTGCTCAGATATTCCACTTTAGGACTTTGAAGGTGATCCACGCAAAGCTGCGCCAAAGCCCAGCTATCAGTTCCTTTAAGCAATTGAATAATCATTTCATGATCCCGCTCCGAGGCAAGAGCATGCTCGTAGTCGGCTGTTTTCTTTGCCCGAACTGGCAGGCTCAACCACATGTAATGCTTGATCGACTCGACCAAATAAGGATTGCCGCAGGCTGCGAACATGGTGAGATGAAAAGCATCGTTGGCCTCATGCACACCGGTAAAATCCTTTGCCCGCAAACAGTCAATGTATTTCTGATGCCATCGCTCAAGATCTTGTATGACTGACGGGGGGGCTGGAAGATGAATTCTCAGTGCGGCCTGGCGCTGCAAAAGCTCCCGCACCTCATAGATATGATTAACCTCGGACAGAGTAAGGGATCGAACCGAGACCCCTTTATTTCTTTCCCGGACAATGATCCCGAGACGTTCGAGTTCTGACAACGCTTGCCTGATGAAATGGCGTGTCGCGCCGAAACGGGCCATCAAATTATCTTCAATCAAGCGCTCGCCGGGCGACAAGCGCCCAAAAATAATGTCTTCGCTAAGCGTCTTGGCAATATCGGCGGCATCAGGCATCCCTGAACGCCGCGCATCGCCTACCAATGCGCTATTGGTCATGATCTTCTCATTCCGTCGCTTTTGCATTCATATATACGTTCGACCAGCCCAAGAGTTTTCAGATTATCAAAAGCAGCAGTTTCAAAAGGCAAGGATTTTTGCACACATTCTACAAAATGTTCGATGGCTGACGCATAGGATTGCAAATAAGTAGCGTCCAAATCAAATTTCATCGTGCACGGGCTATCGCCAAAGCACTGAAGCGTATCTCCTTCCAGCTCAATAGTGCCCCTGCTACCTATCAAGGTAAGGCGATCAGCCTGCGCTGGCGCCCGGCCATGTACCGCAAGATTGGCCGATAATGAAACCGACGCCCCGGTGCCTGTTTCAAACACGATAGAGGCACGATCTTCCCCCCGCATCGCCTGGCTGGAGCGGCCAATGCTGGCATAGGCGAGCGACAAGTCACCCAGCAAGAAGCGCAAAGTGTCTATATGGTGAATCAGAATCTCCATCACCAAAGCTCTATCTAACAAGGCAATAAAAGGCTGGCGCTGAATCGCCGGCAGCAGTCCCTGCCCGTCCTTCAAAAGTCCTGAAGTAAACAAGCACATTTCCGCCTGCACGATCTCACCGATTCTACCTTCGGCCAGCCATCGCGCGATAGTGCGATAGTAGGAGCGGAAGCGCCAGTTTTCATGCACCATGAGACGGCATTCGTTTGATACCTCCTCCACCAAAACCGCCGCTTCAGCGTAAGTGGGGGCTAGCGGTTTCTGGCATAGGACCGCCAGATCATGTTGCGCGGCCAGACGAACCAGATCCGCGTGGTATTCGCGAGGCGCAGCAATATCCACCGCATCCAGCGCAGTTTGCGCCAGCATCTGCTCCGCACTTGCGAAAACCATGCCTATGCCAAACTCTTCCGCCCTTTTTCTCGCACGGTCTTGATCTGGGTCCGCTATGGCAACGACTTCCGCCCTGTCCTTGAGCCCCGCCCATCCTTTAAGGTGATGTTGAGTGACCCATCCCGCGCCAATAATCCCCACGCGCAATCGTGTCCCAGTGGTCGAACCGCTCATCCCTGATAAGCCTCTTTAACATTTATGGCCTTTTCAGTGGCTGCATCGAATAAATAAACAGCGCTCGCAGGCACGTGAAGATCGATCTGGTCGCCTATCGCGGCCACCACATGACGATGCATGCGCACGGTTACTTCCGCGACACCGTTCAAGTCAACCTGCAGCAGCGTTTCCGCACCCAAGGGTTCGACACCGGCGACAATGCCGCGCAGTGTTCCCGAGTCGGCATCGGGTGGCGCTCCGATCGTCATTTCTTCTGGGCGAATACCCACCAGTATCGCCCCGCTTTCCGGCAAATGTTGCTCACCCCAACGCGACAGCGGCAATTTACCCGCTGCCAAACTTGCGACAAGGCGATCGTTACTCCGCTCGATTGTCGCGTTCAACACATTCATGGGAGGATTACCAAGAAAACGTGCGACAAAAGCATCGGCCGGCTGGCGATAGACATCAAGCGGTTTGCCAATCTGTGCAACACGCCCGCTATTCATAACGCAAATACGCTGGCCCATTGTCATCGCTTCGACCTGATCGTGCGTTACATAGATCATCGTTGCGCCTAGCTGACGATGCAATCGCACCAATTCATTGCGAGTATTGACACGAAGCGCGGCATCCAGGTTTGACAATGGCTCATCAAATAAAAAAGCCTTGGGCTCACGTACAATAGCGCGCCCCAGCGCTACACGCTGACGCTGTCCGCCGGAAAGGGCGAATGGCTTTCTACTCAAATACTCGCTCAATCCAAGCACTTTAGCCGCTGAATCTACGCGTTTGGCAATCTCCGCTGAAGGAATGCGGCGACGCTTCAAGCCAAAGGCCAAGTTGTCCGCCACCGTCATGTGCGGATAAAGCGCATATGACTGAAACACCATGGAAAGATCACGATCTTTAGCCGCAACCGTGTTCATCTGGGTGCCGCCTATCGCCAGGACACCATCGCTAATCGATTCAAGCCCGGCAATCATTCGCAATGTTGTCGATTTTCCGCAGCCGGAAGGGCCGAGCAACACCATGAACTCGCCATCGTTTACGGTAAATGAGACATCTTCAACGGCAGGCTTTGCCGTGCCTTTGTAGCGCTTAGAAATATGCTCCAAACTGACTTCAGCCAAAATTTACCTCCAGTAGATTGCTTGACCGTACCGATATAAGCCTATTTGACAGCGCCCGCCGTCATCCCTTGAATTAGTTTTTCCGAGAAAAATGCATAGAGCACTACTACTGGAATCACCGCGATCATTATCCCCGTGGCAATCATCCCAATGTCCTGAAAGTAATCACCCATAAACGCCCTGATGCCAATAGGCAAAGTTCGCAAGTCCTGGTCGTTGATCAGAACCACTGCAAAGAGGAACTCATTCCATAGCTGGATGAAATTTAAAATCACTGTTGTGGCGATAGCCGGCATCCCGACCGGCAATACAATTTGCCAGAATATTTGAAAATCTGAATAGCCATCCATTTTTGCGGCATCGAATAAGTCTTGAGGGATGCGCGCAAAAAACGCTTCAAGCAAATATACGGTTAGCGGCAATTGCAGACTTACGTAAACAAGCGTCAGCCCCAGCCGGGTGTTGTAAAGCTCGTATTCGACCAATACTTGAAATAACGATATAAATATTATTTGCGGCGGAAAGACAATAGAGCTGAACAAAATAAAATAAACAAACCGATTGCCCCGAAAGTTATATCTGGCAAGACAATGAGCAGCAGCCGCCCCCAGAAAGGTGACGATAATCACGGCTGATACCACAACTAGCGTACTGTTCCAGAAATACTGGGCAAAATTGGAATCCACCCATGCAATCCGGAATTTCTCCCAGTGGAAGGTCTCAGGCCAGGCAAAATGCGACGCGCTGATCTCCGCTGTCGTGCGTACCGACATTGTTCCCACCCAAAGGAAAGGCAAAGCCGAGTAAACCGTATAAAGCACAACTGCAGCCAACACCCCTCCGTTGCGAAGGGTTCGGGATATCGACTCGGAAAGCGATCGTGGAACTTGAGCCTTAGATTCCAAGGCTCCGGTCATTAACGTCATATCAATATTCCAATCGTTCTCGGGAACGGAACAATATGTTGATTAGGAGCACAAAACCCGTTACCACCAAGAACCAAACCACGGCAATGGCAGATGGGTATCCCAGATCAAAGGTATTCCAGTTAAATGCCCGCTTGTAAACGTATGTAGACACCGTCTCGGTCGACCAGATCGGACCGCCTTCGGTCATAATCCACACCAGGTCGAAGACCTTCATTTTTCCAATGAATGCGAGGATATAAAGATTAAGCAGCGTGGGCCAAAGCATGGGGACAATAATATGCTTCAACTTGCCCCACCACCCGCAGTTGTCCAGTTCGGCAGCCTCCAATACTTCGGAGGGCAGCGAGTGCAGCGCAGCCAAGCAAACCACCATATTGAAGCCTGCCCATTTCCATGCATGGGTGACGATCAATGCGCCTAGCGCAAACCGGGGGTCGCCCAGCCACGCCTGGGTCCACTCTTCCAATCCAAAAAAACGCAGCGTGGCGTTGATCACGCCCCAGTCATAGTTGTAAATCCAGAGCCACATAATGCCGACAACGACATAGGACAATAAAACGGGGGTGAACCAGGCTACCCGAAAAAAACGTCCGAAAGGCACACCCGCATACAAGCACAACGCCAATAACAGGCCGACAACCACGTCCAATATCGGCCCGATCACCGACCAGATTGCCGTGTTGCGAACCGCCGTCCAGAACGTTTCGTCCTGGAAAACGGCGGCATAGTGACTCCAGCCAACGAACTCTGCTGAGGCCATGTCCGCCACATCAAAGAAGCTGTTGTAAAAAGTCCTAATGACCGGATAGGCAGTAAGCGCGGCATAGAAAATCAATGCCGGGGCCAAGAACATCATTATTGCGGTCATAGAGGCGCGACGAGAGTCGGCTTCTGGAGCGACACACAAACGCTCGATGGCTCGGCGCCAACGCGCCGGAGCCAAAGAAGGAAGCCCTTTCATTTCATCGTTCCTTGATGCGTCACGATTTCTTAGCCAGACATGCAGCATCCATCTGCGCAGCAGCATCCTCTACGCTGACATACCCACCCGGGAATGCACGATTGAGCACTTGGGAAAACGTATCGCCGCACTTGCCAGCCATATAGTGCAGGGGTGTGCCTATGAAGAACTGCGCGCCTTCACTGTTTGCCATTAGCTCTTTGAAGTAAGGCGCATGAATGCCAGTAATGCGCGACGGGTCCGTCTTGACACCCGTTTGCAGCAAAACGCCTTCCATCCATTTATTGCCGCTCTCGACCGTTGCCAGGGACGAGATCATTTTCCCGGCGCACTCTTTATTCTTGCTTCGCGCATACATCACATAACTGCCCCCGACAGCAAGAGTCTTGCACTCAGGACAAGCGCTCCCCTCCATTACCGGGTACTTCATGATACCCAGGGGGAAGTCTTTGGGCTGGCCTCCCTGGTCCGGCGAAACAAACGCTCGTCCGGTATACCAACTGGCAATCGGAAACATCAAGGCGCCCGGATTGGTATGGAAGTAATAATGAGACTCCCCCAGCTTCAAGGTAGCCAGGCTTTTGGGATACAGCCCGCTGTCAACAAGCTGTTTCACCCACGCCATGACTTCCATCACGCGCGGATCCTTGAAGCTCAGTTGACCCGTCAGCAGCTTTTCGTAATCATCCACGCCTAGCTTGCGGAGCAAGATCTCTTGCAGAAAATACGCGCCAGGATACGGGCGGTCCGCGACACCCTGGGCTAACGGAGTGATGCCGGCAGCCACTGACTTGGCGACCATATCAGTAAACTGCTCTTGGGTCGGTGCCGCATCCGCCGATAAGTTGACGCCCAGTTTTTCCATCAAACTCTGGTTGTAATAGAGTTCCACTGAATAGGCTTCCTGGGGCATTCCGTAGACTTTGCCTTCCCAGCTCCATGAACGCTTCGCCCAGTCCTCAAGATTGTTCAAATCAAGATAGCCATCCAGCGGTTCCAGATAACCGCTTTTTGCAAAAGCAATCTCATCGGGCTCCAGCCAAAAAATATCCGGCGCCTGCCCTGTACGAACCGAGGTTTTTACAGATGAGTAAAGGTCAGCTTTCTGGATGAACTGAAGCTTTACCTTGCAGGATGGTTCCGCAGCCTCGAATTCTTTGACGCGCTCTTCGATAAAAGTACGCTTGGACGCCTCGTCAGGCCAATGGCTCCACATCGTAATGGTTTGTTCCTGTGCAGCCGCCGGACCCGCCATCAGCGCAAAGATTGAAAAAACAAGCGGGGCGATCGCCGCGGCCCGTCCCTTTCTGAGGGAAAAAACGTGTGTAGCCATCCTAGTCTCCTGTGTTTGCTCTATACGGCAAAATTTCGGCAGATATTGCCGATAAATAATAATTATCAGTAATGTATAGTCAATCATGAAACAATGCATTAGTGCTAACCCTCAGTTTCAGCCAAATTCGGCATAGATTATTGACTATGTAAATTAGATTATTAATAATCAATGAAGGGCAGCAACTAAAAACTATTCTGAATAAGATGATGATGACAACATCCCAGACCCAGCGATTGGCTACCTGCAGCAAGCCAGAATTCTCGCCTTACCGCTACTTGCGCAACCCCATCAAACCAGGCGCCATGCGCTCTATGTGTGACCGGAGTCCCAAGGAATGACCCACGGAACAATCGCCCGGAACTGCCTGCCGCCGCCAACACAAACTCAAGGGCTGCAACAGCTCTTGCCGGAAGGAACTTGCGACAGCCATCTACATGTCTTTGGACCATCCGCGCTATACCCGCTGCATCCGGGCAGAAGCTACACACCGTATGTCAGCTCCTTAGCCGACTATCAAACCATCATGGCGGCTCTTGGCATTGAGCGGGCCGTCTTGATTCAACCCAGCGTTTACGGCACCGACAATAGTGCGCTTCTGCATGCTCTTCAGGCCGGGGGAAACACGTTTCGCGGCGTAGTGGTCCCGCCACCGGACATTCACGACAATGAATTGCTGGCGCTGCACGAGGCAGGCGTACGCGGCATTCGACTTAACTTGGCCAACCCGCAAATATTATCGATGGACGATGCCATACAGTTGAGCGGCCGGGTAGCCACGCTAGGCTGGCACCTGCAACTGCAAGCGCAGTTTTCATCTGACCCGGGATCATCGAACAACACGGTTGCCCTGCTAGGCAAGCTGGCTGATCAACTCCAACTGCCTCTTGTGCTTGATCATATGGGGCGGATTGACCCCAGGATGAAATTCACCGAATTAATCAGCTTTTTCAAAAACAGCAATAGCTGGGTCAAGCTTAGCGCTCCCTACCGGTCAAGCCTGCTGCCTTTTCCTCACCAGGATCTGACGCCAATTGTCGAAGCTTTATTTGCAGCATGCACCGACCGGCTTCTATGGGGTACCGACTGGCCGCACACGGAACACATAAAGGACAGCCCTCAGGCCGCTTCACTGGCTGAACTATTGCAAAGCTGGGTGCCCGATGCTCAAGCGCTTCAGCAGGTATGCGTCGACAACCCCGCCCGTCTGTATGATTTCCCCTGACCCGCACTCTGGCAGCGTTGCCACACGCTGCCGCAAGCCGGTTGAAGAGAGAAACGGTCCGGACCCGCCGACGGCGGTGTTAACATCGACGCCATAGCCGGCGCGCCAGCCGGCCCTGCCAGAAACCATTCAGTCGGAGCGCCAACCTTGAAATACCGGAAACTTGGCCACACAGATTTAGAAGTCAGTCTTATCGGCCTGGGCACCATGACCTGGGGCGAACAAAATACCGAATCCGAGGCCCACGAACAGATCGATTACGCCTTGTCCCAAGGGGTGAACCTGCTGGATGCCGCGGAAATGTATCCGGTGCCCCCCAAGCCCGAGACACAAGGCCGCACCGAAACCTGTATTGGCACCTGGCTGGCCAAAACAGGCCGGCGCAACGACATCGTGCTGACCAGCAAAGTCGCGGGGCCCGCCACCGATCCCAAACGTCCCGGCCATATTCGCAGCGGCCAGACGCACCTCGACCGCAAGAACATGACCGAGGCGCTGGACGCCAGCCTGAAGCGCCTGCAAACCGACTATCTGGATCTTTACCAGTTGCACTGGCCTGATCGCACCACAACCATATTTGGCCGCCCCCGCTACCCATGGAAGAACGATGAATACACCGTGCCCATCGAGGAAACCCTGGAGGTGCTGCAAGACTTCGTCAAAGCCGGCAAGGTGCGCCATATCGGGGTATCCAACGAAACGCCATGGGGTGTGGCGCAATACCTGAAGCTCGCGGAAACGCGCAACCTGCCCCGCATTGTATCCATTCAAAATCCCTACAACCTGCTCAACCGCATCTACGAGAACGGCCTGTCGGAATTCAGTCACTTGGAAGGTGTCGGGCTGCTGGCATACTCGCCGTTGGCCATGGGTGTCCTGGCGGGGAAGTATCTGAATGGGGCCCGCCCCGAGGGCGCCCGCATGACGCTGTTCACGCGTTTTGACCGCTACACAAAGCCTCAGGCCGAACGCGCCACGGAAGAATATGTGCAACTGGCACGCGACCACGGCCTGTCGCCGGCAACCATGGCGCTGGCGTTTGTGAACCAGCAGCCTTTTGTCACCAGCAACCTGATGGGCGCAACCCGTCTTGACCAGTTGAAGGAAAACATCGAGAGCGTTGAGGTTACGCTATCGGAAGAGGTGATGAATGCCATTCAGGCCATTCATCAGCGTTATCCGAATCCTGCGCCCTGATTGGCGAGGAAGGGCCGAAAATATGGTCGGGGCGACATGATTCGAACATGCGACTCCTGCGTCCCGAACGCAGTACTCTACCAGGCTGAGCTACGCCCCGATTTTTCGTGAAGCTTGCCACGCGGCTGCATAAAGAGAAGCCGACACAGCAACGGGATTTACTGATCAATAATCGCGTTCTACCGCGAAAGAACAAAATTCTAACAAAGATTGCTGATGAACGGAAACGGGCAGCGCGGCCAACGCCTCGCGGGCCAGCTGGGCCTCGGCGACGGCGGCCTGACGCGTGTAGTCTAGCGCCTGGGTATCATGGATGGCTTGCGCCACGGCGGTGAAATCGGCCTCGCCGCTGCGGATGGCGTCTTGTATCAGTTGCTTCTGCCGGGCGGTGCCCACTTCCATGACGCGTATCAGCGGCATGGTGGGCTTGCCTTCGCGCAGATCGTCGCCCACATTCTTGCCCAGCGCCTCGGCATCGCCGCTGTAGTCCAGCACGTCGTCGATAAGTTGGAAGGCGGTGCCGATATGGCGCCCGTAAGCCGCGGCGGCGGTTTCCTGCCGGGGTGTGGCGCCGCCGATAATGGCGCCCACCTGGGTGGCCGCCTCGAACAGTTTGGCCGTTTTATAGCGCACGACCTGCAGGTAGCGGTCCAGCGATACGTCGGGGTCATGCACATTCAGCAATTGCAGCACTTCGCCCTCGGCGATAACCGTGGTAGCCGCCGACAGCACCGACATGGCGGGCATGGAGTCGGACTCGACCATCATCTCGAAGGAGCGCGAATACAGGTAGTCGCCCACCAGCACGCTGGCGGCGTTGCCGAACACCGCGTTGGCGGTGCTGCGGCCCCGGCGCAGATCGGACTCGTCGACCACGTCGTCGTGCAGCAAGGTGGCGGTATGAATGAACTCGACCACGGCGGCCAGCAAGTGATGCTTGCTTCCCTGGTGGCCCAGGGCGTTGGCCATCATCAGCAGCATGGCCGGCCGCATGCGCTTGCCGCCGGCGCCCACGATGTAGTCGCCTATCGTGCGTATGAGGACGACATCCGAATTCAGGCGGGCTCGAATAACTGCATCGACCGCTTTCATGTCGTTTGCTATGGGGGCAATTAACTCGGAGAGATTCAAAACGTGGTCCGGGCTTGAGGTTAGTGTCGATATGATCAGTCGGATCAAGGCTGGATTATACGTGACACGCGTTGCTGATAGCTGGCGATAAATTGGCGATAATGCATGTTTTGCCTGCAATTCATATTTGGAGAATGTAGTGACGGCCCACGACCTGAGTACGCTGATTAGCCGCGCCGAACGTGTTCTGGCTCAACTAGAGGCGTGGCTCCCGCCCGCGCCGCCCGACATCGACTGGTCGGCGCACGCCTTCCGCTGGCGCAAGCGCGGAGCGCGGGGTTGGCTGGACGCGGTCCGGAACGTTTCCACCATCAATCTTCAGGATCTGCAGCATATCGAGCGGCAAAAAGACGTGATTGACCGCAATACCCGCCATTTTCTGCACAAGAAACCGGCCAACAACGTGCTGATGACAGGCGCGCGCGGCACGGGCAAAAGCTCGCTGGTCAAGGCCATGCTGGCGGCCTATGGCAACGATGGCTTGCGCCTGATCGAAGTGGACAAGGCCGACATGGGCGACCTGGGGGATATCGTCGACCTGGTCAGCAACCGCCCCGAACGCTTCATCATTTTCTGCGACGACCTGTCTTTCGAGGAAGGCGAGCCCGGCTACAAGGCCTTGAAGTCGGTGCTGGACGGCTCGGTCAGCGCATCGGGCGATAACGTGCTGATCTACGCCACCTCGAACCGCCGCCACCTGATGCCCGAATACATGAGTGAGAACCTCAGCGCCAAGCACCAGTCCGACGGCGAAATCCACCCCGGCGAAACCGTCGAGGAAAAAATCTCGCTGTCAGAGCGCTTCGGGCTGTGGCTGTCGTTCTATCCGTTCAAGCAGGACGACTACCTGGATATCGTGAACTACTGGCTGAATGAACATGGCTGCACGGCGGCCGACATCCAGGCATCGCGCACCGAGGCATTGCAATGGGCGCTGGAGCGCGGCTCGCGGTCGGGCCGCGTGGCCCGCCAGTTTGCGCGCGATTGGGCCGCCCGCCACATCTGATTCCACGCTTGCCCACCCTGCCACTGCCACCCGGATTCCATCGCCATGACCAAACCTTTTATTGAAGTCGCCGCCGGCCTGATTCTTCAGCCCGACGGTTCGCTGCTGCTGGCCCAGCGCCCCCAGGACAAGCCCTGGCCGGGCTGGTGGGAGCTGCCCGGCGGCAAGATAGAGTCTGGTGAAACAACGCTGCAGGCCCTGGCCCGCGAACTGAAAGAAGAGCTTGATATCGATGTCACCCGCGCCACCCCGTGGGTGACCTACACCCATGAGTATCCCAAGACTATCGTCCGCTTGGCGTTTTGCCGGGTGACCGGATGGGAAGGAGAACCCAGGGGGGTCGAGGGCCAACAGTTGAGCTGGGTCAAACTAGGGGCGGAGCTCGCCGTGGGCCCCTTGCTGCCCGCCACTGAACCGCCGCTGCGCTGGATACAGCTGCCCGATCGTTATCTACTCACCTCCATAGGCAAGCGCGGCAGGCTGGATGATTATCTGGCCAAGCTTGCCCAGGCCTTGCAAGGCGGGCTGAAGCTGGTGCAGTTTCGCGAGCCTGAATGGGCGGCCGAATCGGGCGACGACGTCCACGCCGCATTCCAGCAGGTGGTGCAGCTGTGCCGTCAACACGGCGCGCGCTGCCTGGTCAATAGCTGCCATCCGGAAAGCTGGTGGGCGCAGGCCGACGGCGTGCATTTCCGGGCGGCCGATGCCAGCTCCCTGGTCAATACGGACACCGCCATCAAAGATAAGGTGGCAGGGCTGGTCGCCGTGTCGGCCCATACCGTCGCGGAGTTGGACACCGCGCGCGCGCTGGGCGCGGATTTTGCGGTGGTGGGCCATGTGCTGGACACGCCGTCGCATCCCGACCGGCCCGGCATGGGCTGGACGCGGTTTTCGTCCTTGATCAGCGATGCGGGCCTGCCGGTATTTGCCATCGGCGGCCAGTCGGCGGCAACCCTGGGAAGCGCTCAAGAGCATGGCGCCCACGGCATCGCGGGCATACGGCAACTGCTGGCGTAGTGTCGGTGGCGCCCAACAGCCGCCCCGCTTTCAACCTTCGCCCGGCGCGGCCTCGTCCGCTTGCCCTGTGTCTTGAAGGCCGTCCAGCCGGACGGCATCCCAGCCCCCGCCCAGGGCGGCAATCAACTGCACGCTGGCCAGCAGGCGGTCGGACACCAGGGACAAGGCCGAACGTTCTGTGCTAAGCGCCGTGGTTTCAACCTGCACGACACTCAAATAGTCGATAAGTCCCGCCTCGTACTGGTTCCGGGTCAGGCGCAGCGACTCGCGCGCGGATGCCAATGCCCTGCCCTGCGTGATCTGTTCTTGCCCAAGCACGTGCAATTGCACCAGATAATCTTCGACTTCACGCAAAGCAGTGAGCACGGTCTGGCGATACGAGGCAACCTGGGCGTCGTAGGCGGCACGGGCCTCGCGCAATTGCGCTTCACGGGCGCCGCCATCGAAAATCGTCAGCGCCAGCGCGGGACCCAGCGACCAGAAGCTGGCCGGCGCCGACAGCCACTGCGCCCACTGGCTGCTGCGATAGCCACCCTGCGCGCTCAGAGTCAGGTCGGGAAACCAGGCCGCCTGGGCGATGCCGATACGCGCATTGGCTTCCGCCGTACGGCGCTCGGCCGCGGCCACATCGGGCCGCCGCTGCAGCAACTGGGAGGGCAGGCCCACCGGTATCACAGGCACTTCGGCCACCATGTCGGCGGGTGCCAGCGCAAAGCTGGCGGGCGCCTGCCCCAGCAGCACGGCGATGGCGTGCTCCAACTGGGCCCGCTGCCAGTCCAGCGCCAGCAACTGTGTGCGGCCATTTTCCAGCTGAGTGCGCGAGATTTCCACATCGGCCTGCGCCGATATCCCGGCATCGTAACGGTTTTGCGTCATGGTCAGTGATCGCTGATAGGCATCGACGGTCTGCTGCAGCAATTGCCTTTCGGCATCCATGATGCGCAGCTGGAAATAAGTTTGCGCCAAGGTGGACTGCATGCTCAGCCGCGTCGTGGCGACATCGGCCGCGCTGGCCTGCAGACTGGCCCCGCTGGACTCGACCGAGCGTCGCACCCTGCCCCACAAATCGGGCTCCCAACTGACATCGCCGCTCACGGAAAACTGGTTCGAGGGGTTGTCGCCGCCCACCCCTGTCGTGGTACTGGCGCTGCGGCCGCTGCCGGAACGAGTACCCGAGGCCGAAACGCCGACGGTGGGGAAAAAACCTGAACGCGCCGACTGCAGCAAAGCCTGCGCCTGGCGGTACTGGGCTTCGGCCTGGATGATATTCAAATTCGCGTCCTGCAAGGTCGACATCAACGCCGACAGCGCCGGATCGCCAAACATCCGCCACCAGTCGCCGCGCAGCGCCGCATCGCCAGGCTGCGCCGGCACCCAGCCTTTGACCTGCGCCGTTGAAATGCCCACCACCTGCTCACCCAGTCTCCCGGAGTCCAGCTCTTTGTACGACTGGCCCACATCGATATCCGGACGCTGGTAGTCGGGCCCGACGGCGCACGCGCCCAGCAGCAGTGTCGTGCCCGTCAAAGCCAGCCTGATGATCGACACGGCCGCCCTGGAAAGCACGTTTGTGGCGCTAAGCTTCATTTCTTCAACCTCTGCAAAATTCACGTCATCGGCCCCGGCCGGCTTGGCGGTGAGTGCTGCTGTCATCGACCTTGCTCCCGGGCCTGCATGGCTACGGCCCCCCGCCTGCGTCCGGCCCACAGGCGCAGGCGATCCAGATACAAATACACCACGGGTGTCGTGTACAGCGTCAGCACTTGGCTCAGTATCAGTCCGCCCACAATGGTCAAGCCCAGCGGCCGGCGCATTTCAACTCCCGCGCCCGATGCCAGCACCAGGGGCAAGGCGCCGAACAGCGCCGAGATCGTCGTCATCATGATGGGCCGAAAGCGCACCAGGCAAGCCTGGTAGATGGCCTCGCGCGAGGACAGGCCGTCGCGGCGCTCGGCCAGCAGGGCAAAGTCCACCATCATGATGGCGTTCTTCTTGACAATGCCGATCAGCAGAAAGACACCGATCAGGGCGATCAGCGTGAATTCCTCGCCCAGCATGATCAGGGCCAGCAGCGCGCCTATGCCCGCCGACGGCAGGGTCGACAGAATGGTGATGGGATGCACATAGCTTTCGTACAGCATGCCCAGCACAATATACATGGTCAACAGCGCCGCCAGAATCAGCCATGGCTGTTGCGCCATGGACTGCTGCAGCGCCTGGGCGCTGCCCTGGAAACCCGCCTGGATTTGCTGGGTGGGCAGGCCGGTGCGGGCCACCGCATTCTCGATCGACCGGGTGGCCTGCTCCAGCGATACCCCGGGCGCCAGGCTGAATGAAATGGATTCCGCCGCAAACAAGCCCTGATGACTCACGCTGAGCGGCGCGCTGCCGACCTCGAACCGTGTAAAGGCGGACAAAGGCACGCGGTTGCCGTCGGCCGTGACGACCTGCACCAGCTTGAGCGACTCGGCATCCTGCGCATACCGGTCATCGACGCCCATGACCACATGGTATTGATTGAGCCTGCCATAAATGACCGAGACCTGGCGCTGGCTGAACGAGCTGTTCAGGGTAGAGGCTATGAGCGACATATTCACGCCCAGGCGGGTGGCCGCATCGCGATCGATGACCAGCTCGACCCGCCTTCCCTTGTCTTCAACGTCGGTATCCACATCCACCAGTTCGGGCAGGCCGGCCAGTGCCCTTTGCACCTGCGGCAACCAGGTTTTCAGGATATCGATCTCGCTGGCCAGCAGACTGTAGTTATAGGAGCCGCTGCTGTTCTGGCGACCACCCACGAATATGTCTTGCTGCGGCACCAGGCTCATGCGGGCGCCGGGAACGCCCTGAAACTGGCTGCGCAGGCGATTGACGATTTCGGTGGCGCTGGCCTGGCGTTGTTCCAGCGGCTTGAGCTGTATCATCATGAACGTGGAGTTGCTGCCGCCCCGGCCCCCGGCAAAACCGGTCACGCTTTCAATGGCGGGGTCCTTGAGCAGAATATCCCTGAAGTGATCCAGCTTGGGCTTCATCGCGTGAAACGAGGTGCCCTGATCGACACGAAAGAAACCCAGCAGCTGCCCCGTATCCTGTTGCGGAAAGAAGCCTTTGGGCACGGCGGCGTACAGGTAGAAGTTCAGTCCTATTGTGGCAAGCAGCAACACCATCATCAGGCGCCCGTGGCGCAATGCCCAGTCCAGCGAGCGCTTGTAGCCGCGCCAGAAAAAATCACCCAGGGCGTGCAGGCCGCGCTTGAGCGCCCCCATGCGTGCCGGCCCGGCATCGGCCTGGCGCCGCAGCAGACGGGCGCACATCATGGGCGTCAAGGTCAGCGAAATCAGCAGCGACACGAGGATCGCCACCGACAGCGTCACCGCGAATTCCTTGAACAGTCGCCCAATCAGGCCACCCATGAGCAGCATGGGAATAAAGACGGCCACCAGCGACAGACTCATGGCAAGCACCGTGAAACCTACCTCCCTGGCGCCCCGGACGGACGCGCGCAAGGGCGACACGCCGCGCTCGATATGGCGCATGATGTTCTCGAGCACGACGATGGCATCGTCGACCACGAAGCCGGTCGCCACGATCAAGGCCATCAGCGAAATGGTGTTCAGGGTGTAGCCGAACCAGAGCATCAGGCAGAAGGTGGTGATCAGCGATGCGGGCACCGCAATGGCCGGAATCAGGGCGGCACGCAGATTGCCCAGAAACAGCAGCACCACCAGCGTCACCAGGACGACGGCGATCAGCAAGGTGATTTCCGCCTCGTGCAGCGAGGCCCGGATACTGGGGGTGCGGTCCTGCGCAACCGTCAAGGCAACATGCGCCGGCAGCATGGCCTCGAATCCGGGCATGTGTTCGCGTATGGCGTCGACCGTCTCGATGATGTTGGCGTCGGCCTGGCGGCGGACAATCAGCAGGACCGCCTGCCGGTCATTGTAGAAACCCGTGTTGAAGACATTTTCAACCGAGTCCTCGACACGCGCCACGTCTTGCAGGCGTATGGGCGAGCCGTCCCGCCAGGCAACGATCAGCGGGCTGTACTGTTCGGCGCGGGTGAGTTGCCCGCCCGAACTGATTTGCCAATGGTAGCGGTCATTCTCCACCATTCCGTTCGGGCGCATGGTGTTGGCGTTGGACAAGGCTGCGCGCACGTCGTCCAGCGCCACGCCGGCGCTGTTGAGCGCCAGGGGATTCAGGCTGACGCGGATGGCGGGCAGCGAACTGCCGCCCACTTCGACCTCGCCCACGCCCACGATTTGCGACAGCTTCTGCGCCAGCACGGTCGAGGCCAGATCGTAAAGCTCTCCCTGGGTGGCGGTTGCCGATGTCAGGGCCAGCACCATGATGGGCGCCGAGGACGGGTTGACTTTGTGATAGGTGGGATTGCTGCGCAAGCTGGATGGCAGCATGCTGCGCGCCGCGTTGATGGCGGCCTGCACATCGCGCGCCGCGCTGTTGATGTCGCGATCCATGTCGAACATCAGTGAAATCCGGGTCGACCCTTCGGAGCTGCGCGAGCTCATTTCGCTCAGTCCAGCAATCGTGCCCAGCGATTGCTCCAGCGGCGTAGCCACGCTGGACGCCATGGTTTCCGGGCTGGCGCCCGCCATGCTGGCCGACACCGAGATCATGGGGAAGTCGACCTGCGGCAAGGGGGCCACCGGCAGGAAGAAAAAGGCCAGGCCGCCCGACAGCACCATGGCCAGGCATAGCAGCGTCGTCGCCACCGGCCGCATGATGAAGACGGAGAACAGCCTCATGCGGCCCCCTCGTCGACGGGACGCGCACCGCGCCGGCTGCGGGCGCGCCGGGCGAGTCTGTCGAACATCAGGTAGATGACGGGTGTGGTGAACAAGGTCAGCACCTGGCTGCACAGCAGGCCGCCCACCATGACCAGGCCCAGCGGCTGGCGCAGCTCGGAGCCCGACCCGGTCGCCAGCATCAGGGGAATGGCGGCGAACAGGGCCGCGAGCGTGGTCATCAGTATGGGCCTGAACCGCAGCAGGGCGGCCTCATGTATGGCCGCGCGCGGTTCAAGACCGCGGCTGCGCTCGGCATCGAGCGCAAAATCTATCATCATGATGGCGTTCTTCTTGACGATGCCGATCAGCAGAATGATGCCGATGACGCCGATCATGTCCAGTTCCGAGCCGGTGATCAACAAGGCCAGCAGGGCGCCGATCGCCGCCGAGGGCAGCGTCGACAATATGGTGACCGGATGAATATAGCTTTCGTACAGAATGCCCAGCACGATATACATGACGGCGACGGCCGCCAGCATCAACCATAGCGTGCTGTCCAGCGAGGCCTGGAACGCCCTGGCCGCTCCCTGGAAACGCAGGTCCAGCGACGCGGGCATGGACAATTCTGTTTGCGCCTGCCTGACGGCCACGACCGCATCCGACAGCGCCACGCCGGGCGCGAGGTTGAACGAGATCGTCGTGGCGGGGAATTGCCCCAGGCGCTCGATGGACAAGAGCGAACTGCGCTGCTCGATGCGCGCAATACTGCTGATGGGCACGGGCGTGCCCGACGAGGTCGGCACGTAAACCTGCGCCAGCGCCTGCGGATCCTGGCGGAACTGGGGCGCGACCTCGAGCACCACGCGGTACTGGCTGGACTGGGTAAAGATGGTGGATATCAGACGCTGTCCAAACGCATCGTACAAGGCGTCGTCTATCACCGCATTGGTCACGCCCAGCCGCGCGGCCGCATCACGGTCAATGAGCACCGTGGTCTGCAGGCCGCTGCTTTGCAGGTCATCGACGACATCCCGCAGCGCCGGGACCTCGTTCAGGGCTTCCACCAGCCGTGGCGTCCACTCAAGCAGAATGGCATGGTCGGGGTCGGACAAGGTCATTTGATACTGCGTCCGGCTGACGCGGTCGTCCACCGTCAGATCCTGCACCGGTTGCATGAACACCTGTATATCCGGCAAGGAAGACAAGGCGTCGCCCAGGCGTTCGATAATGACCCGGGCATTGTCGCCGCGCTCGCCGATGGGCTTCAGGGCAATCTGCATGCGGCCGGTGTTCAGCGTGGCGTTGGTGCCGTCGATGCCGATGAAAGAAGTCACCGCCGCCACATCCGGATCCTGCAGAATGCGCTCGACGGCCCCATGCTGACGCTGCGCCATTGAGGCGAATGAGACAGTTTGCGGCCCCTGGCTGATGGCCTGAATCAGGCCGGTGTCCTGCTGCGGAAAAAAGCCCTTGGGCACCACCGCGTACAGCAGCGCGGTCAGCACCAGCGTGCCCAGCGCCACCCACAGGGTCAGCAGTTGGTGCCGCAATACCCATTTCAGGCCGCGATCATAGGCCTCGACCAGCTTATCCATCCAGCGGCCCAGGGCAAGCTGGAAACGGCTGTGCCGCACTTCCGACTCGGCCTTGAGCAGGCGCGCGCACATCATCGGCGTGAGCGTCAGCGAAATAAGCAGAGACAGCAGAATCGCCACCGCCAGGGTGATGGCGAATTCACGGAACAGGCGGCCGATGACATCGCTCATGAACAATAGCGGAATCAACACCGCTATCAGCGAAAGCGTCAGCGACACCAGCGTGAAACCGATCTGGGCGGCCCCCTTCAATGCCGCTGTCATGGCGCTTTCGCCCCGCTCGATATGGCGCGCAATGTTTTCGATCATGACAATGGCATCGTCCACCACGAAACCCGTGGCGATGGTCAGCGCCATCAGGGTCAGGTTGTTGATGCTGAAACCCGCCAGGTACATGATGCCAAAAGTGCCCACCAGCGACAGAGGAACGACCACGCTGGGGATGAAAGTTGCCGTCCAGCTGCGCAGAAACACAAACGTCACCAGCACCACCAGCACGATTGCCAGCAGCATCTCGAACTGAACATGCTCGATGGAATCGCGTATGGTCTGGGTGCGGTCGGTGGCCACGCTGACATCCACCCCCACCGGCAGCGCCTGCTTGAGCGAGGGCAGCAGCGCCTTGACCCGGTCCACGACGTCGATCACGTTGGCGCCCGGCTGGCGCTGTATGTTCAGCAGAATCGCCGGCGTCTGGCCTATCCAGGCCGCCTGGCGGATGTTCTCGGCGTCCTGCCGGGTTTGCGCCACGTCGCGCAGGCGCAGCGCGGCGCCATTCTCGTAGGCAACAATCAGTTGCTGATAATCCTCGACCGAGCGCAGTTGATCGTTGGCGTTGATGGTGGTCGAGCGCTCGGGACCGTCGAGATTGCCCTTGGGCTGGTTGACGTTGGCCCCGACGACGGCGGATCGAAGGCTGGACAGCGTCAAGCCGTGCGCCGCCAGCGCCTGGGGATTGGCCTGTATCCGTACAGCCGGGCGCTGGCCGCCCGCAATGCTGACCAGGCCCACGCCCGTGATTTGCGACAGCTTCTGGGCGACACGGATATCGATCAGGTCGCGCACTTCGTATAGCGGCAGAGTCGGCGAGGTCACCGCCAGGCTGATCACCGCGGTGTCGGCCGGATTCACCTTGTTGTAGATGGGCGGCGCCGGCAGGTCGCCGGGCAGCAGATTGGAGGCGGCATTGATGGCCGCCTGCACTTCCTGCTCGGCCACATCCAGCGGCAGGTCGAGATCGAACTGCAGGGTAATCAGCGACGAGCCGCCCGAGCTGGACGAGGTCATCTGGGTGAGCCCCGGCATTTGCCCGAACTGGCGCTCGAGCGGCGATGTCACCAATGCCGTCATGACATCGGGGCTGGCGCCAGGATACAAAGTGGAGACTTGTATGGTCGGATAATCCACTTGCGGCAGCGCCGACACCGGCAGCAGTCTGTACGCCAGCACGCCCGAAATGAACAGGGCGATCATGGCCAGCGTCGTGGCAACCGGCCTTAGAATGAACAGACGCGACAGATTCACGGGCGCATCCTGTGGCTAATGAGGGTCACGCGAACCGCCTGCCCCGCCACGCTGGCGGGAGCCTCTTGGCGCGCCTGTTGCCGGAACAGCGGCCGCGGCGGCCGTATCGGCGGTAACGATTTCCACGGTGGCGCCTTCACGCAGGCGGTCGACGCCATCCGTCACCACGCGCTGGCCCGGGCTCAGGCCCGACTCGACCGCAATCATTTTTTCATCGATGCGGCCCACGACGATGGGCTGCACATGCACTTTGTTATCGTCATCGACATGGTAGACGAAGGCGCCCCTTGAGCCATGCTGGACGGCCTGGGTGGGTATCACCAGCGCCTGCGCCGTGTCGACATGCAAGCGCACATTCACGAACTGATTCGGGAACAGGGTCTCGTCGTCGTTCTCGAAACGCGCCTTGAAAGAAACCGTGCCGGTCGCCACATCGATCTGGTTATCCACCGATACCAGCCGGCCAGTGGTCAGCCTGTTCAGATCGTCGCGATCGTACAGATCGGCCGCCAGGGACTTGCCCGCGCGCAATTGCGCCAGCACATCGGGCAGTTGCGCCTGCGGCAGAGTGAACAGTACCGATATGGGCTGGGTTTGCGTAATGGTGACGATGCCGTCGGTATTGGACGCGTTGACCATATTGCCTTCATCGATCTTGCGCAGCCCCAGGCGCCCGCTGATGGGCGCGGTGATTCGGGTAAAGTCCAGCTGCAATTTGGCGCTGTCGACCGCGGCCTGGTCGCTTTTGCGCGAACCCAGCAACTGCTGCACCAGGGCGGCCTGGGCATCGACCTGTTGTTTCGCAATGGAGTTCTGCTTGTAGAGCAATTGATATCGCTGCAGGTCGCGCTGGGCATTCTGCAACTGCGCTTCGTTCTGTTTCTGCTGTCCCAGCGCCTGGTCGAGCTGAACCTGATAGGTGCGCGGATCGATCTGCGCCAGCAGATCGCCGGCCTGCACTTTCTGGCCATCGTCGAAGGCGATCTTCTGAAGCTCACCGTCAACCCGGCTGCGCACCGTCACGGTATTGAAAGCTGCCACAGTGCCTATCGCCTTCAAGGTGTAGTTGACCAGCCCCATTTCCGCCGTAGCCACCTTGACGGGCACCGGCATCGACGACAGCATGCCCGGCCCGAAGAACGGGCTATCGCCCTGAGGTTTCTGGCCGGCGCCCCTGCCCAGGAACCAGTAGGCACCCGCCGCCAGCAGCAACAGGACAATCAGCCAAAGCCAGTACGACTTTCGGGGCCGGGGCGGTTCGGAACGTGGATCCGACATGCAGTGTTCTCCGGGAACAAACGAAACAGGCGACATTTTCGCCTATTGCCGATCCGGCGAACACCAAATTTGTTCTATTGAAACGGAGCGCAACAACTATCCGGGAGGCACATGGCGTGCGGACAATGAATTTTCCGGTGATCCGGCGCTCAAACGTTGCAGCGCGCCAGCTTGAAAGTAACGTCGCGGGTGACGGGCTGCGGCTTCAGTTCGGGGTCTTGCGAGGCGAAACGAACCCAGATCACATACTTGTTGGCGCTCATTTCGGGAAAAATATTCAGCGCCGTATCCACCCAGACCCGCAGCAACTGGAAGATTTTGCCGCCCAGCATTTCCTGGTAGGCTCCCTGCCGGGCCACGACGTCGACCGCATCGCCCGACTCGCGCAACACGCGCAAAATCAGGGCCAGGCCTTTGTACAGCGGTAAAAATGGCGTAATCCACCGGTGCAGGTCTTGCGCGCGGACTTCCGGAGGCTTGATCTGCCAGGAAAAATACGAAGGCATATCGACCTGGGATGATCCGCCGGGCACGGCCAGGCGGCCCCGCAGACTGGCCAGCCATTCGTTGTCGCGCAGTTCCTGGCCTATGCGGCCCTGGGCGCCCAGTTCGGTTGCCGCGCCCTGAATTTCGGCGAGCATGGTATCGAGCGTTTGCGGATCGACGCCGGGGTGCTGGCGCAAGGCGCTGAGCGCAGCGCGCTGCCGTTCCAGGTCTTGCAGCACCGCGCCCCGCAAGTCGCTGCGGTCGCAGATATCGAGCAGATCGAACAGCGTGGCTACCGATATTTGATGATGATGAACATCGGTGCCTTGGGCGAAAAAGAACAATCTGTCAAAGAGATGCTCGACCCTTAGCAGAGACCTGACGCGTTCGTTGCAAGGATATTCATAAAGAATCACGCGAACAAAAACCTTTTTAATGACTAGGAACGACTGCCTGCCGGCGGGTTTGGACGGCTTTGCGCCAACCCGCACCACTTATCGTGCAACGCCCGGGTTCGGCGAACGAGATCATCAACAGTGGTTCGCGCGTCGTTGAGCACAATATCGTCGGCGGCCGCCAGACGGACAGCCCGCGAAGCCTGTGCTGACATGATACGCGCAATAGCTTCCGGCGTCAGCCCGCTGCGGGACTGCACCCTTGCCACCTGGGTTGAGGGATCGCAGTCAACCACGCAGATCCGGTCGAGCTGATCGCGCCAGCGACCGGACTTTGCAAGGGATTCCACCAGCAAAGGCACCACGAAGACAAGATAACACCCCTGGGCGGCCGCCGCGCGCCGCTGTGTAAGGGAACTTATCATAGGATGAATGATGGATTCAAGCTTTTGGCGGGCCTGCGGGCTGTCGAATACCAGTTCGCGCATGGCCTGCCGGTCGAGCGCGCCGGTGGGCGTGATGACATCGAGGCCAAAATGCTGGCGTATGGGCGCAATGGCGGCGCCACCCGGCGCGGTCAGCTCGTGCGCAATGACATCGGTATCGACAATGGCGGCGCCCCAACCGGCCAGCAGGTCGGCCACCTTGCTTTTACCCGAGCCTATACCGCCAGTGAGGCCAATCTTGTACATTCGGGCACATCCTTGTCAGTAAAAACATAAATGTAACCCAGACCTGGCGGCGAAAGCGCATAGTCCGGCCGCGGCCAGAAAGGGGCCGAAAGGGTATGCGCCGGCCGGCAGCAAGGTTTTTTGCCGCCACATGGCGAAGGCGATGCCGGCGAGGCAAGCCAGCAGGATCACCCATGGCAGCACCTGCCAGCCCAGCCAGGCGCCCAGCGCCGCCAACAGCTTCAGGTCGCCGTGGCCCATGCCCTGGATGCCTCGAAGAAGCCGGAAGCCTTGCAGGATGAGCCACAAAAACAGGTAGCCAGCCATGGCGCCGGCCACGGCGTCTTGCAACGATACCCCGCCCCATCCCATCCATGCCACGGCAAGCCCCAGCCATAACAGAGGCAAGGTCAGCGCATCGGGCAGCAGCCGCGTTCGGGCATCGATAAGCGCCAACAGCATCAACATGACGCATGCCATAGCGAGCGGCAAGGCGCGCCACCCACTGCCGTGGCATGTCGGCACCGCGATGAAGGCGACGGCCAGGATCGCCGCAGCGGCCAGATCGACCCCGCCAAGCCGGCGCGACAAGCCCGCGCGAAGGCGCAGGCGCAACATGGCCGGACCGGCACGCGAACCAGCATGCCGGCGCAGGCCGGCCGCATATCCCAGTGCAGCCAACAGGCTACTGGCGTCTGGGTGGGCGTGAGCGCCCAGCAGCCGGGCATAGACCCGGGAGACACGGGAACACCAGATCCCCAGCACGGCCCCCAGCGCAGCCAAGCCCAGCATGACGGCACCTTGCCCTATTTGGGAGTCGATTTGAAACGGCATAGGCCAGCCTTGATGTTTTACGAGCGCACTGATTAATGCGTAGAATGCGTAGTGTATGAGCTACGCACGCCGCGCGCATGCTCATCCGTAAACAGCCGCATTTGGAACCGCCATGTCCCGCTCAAGCCTACTGAACCAACCCTACCCTTACCGCACAACCCTGGGCGCCGCGTTGCTGGCGCTGGCCCTGGCGGGCTGCGCCCAGCAGCAGCCCGCCGGCTATTACGATGTGCCGCAAGACAATACCGCCGCCGATGCCCGGAACAAGGCGCAAGGCCGCAGTGGCGCGCGAGCGCCATCGCAAATACAGCTGGGCTTTGGTCAGGACCAGCCCTTGAAGGCGGTGGCAGCCGAGCCGGCGCCAAGCGGGCCTGCGATCAAGGCGCGCCCCCTGGCCGAAGCCCGGACCTTCCTGGGCACGGTTCCGTGCCTGAGTGGCGAAAGCAACTGCTCGGCCACGCGCATTACCCTGACCATGGCACCCAGCGGTGAATGGCGGTCGCGAACGGTATTTCTGGACAATCCCGATGCCCAGCACAATATTACGCAGCAAGGATGCTGGGACGTCATTGGCACCCAGCCTTTACGCATTATGCTAATGCAAAAGAATGAGACCAGCGTGGCCAACCTGACCTTCATCAATGACAATGTGCTGCGCATTAATATGATCAATGATATTCGGCCCACGCTCGAGCATCGTCTGACCCGGCAGGCCGATGTTGACGCGATTGACGAAATTACCAGCAAAGCGCCGCTGCAGTGCGACTGATGAAGGGCGCCCGCGCATTAGCCAAAGCTGCGCTGCGACAGCACGCAGTGCGCCAGCTCGACCGCATTGCGGACATGCATTTTCTGGAAAATGCGGGCGCGGTGGGCCTCGATGGTGCGCTGTGACACCCCCAGTTCAGCCGCAATGATCTTATTGGGTTTGCCGCGCGCGACGTAGTCCATGACATCGCGCTCGCGAGGCGTGAGCACCGAGAAGGGCGAGTCGGCGGAATAGTGAATGTCTGCCACTTTTGGCTCCTTGTTGGATAAGCGGTAGGCCATTCTGGCACATGGGCCACGACACGTCAGCTGTCACATCTTACAGATTTCAAGATTGTCGATCAGGCGCGTCGCGCCCAGCTTGGCCGCGGCCAGCACGACCAGCGGTTCGCCCGCGCCGATCTCTTCGGGCGTCGGGCTCAGCAAGTCGCGCTGACGGCGCAATGAAACATAATCGACATTCCAGCCACGCGCAGCCAGACGCTCCGCGGCCAGCCCTTCGAGTTCTGATACATCGACGTTGCCGGCCTGAATGCCGGCTTCCACGGATTTCAAGGCGGCATACAGCTGCGGCGCCTCAGCCCGTTCGGCGGGCTGCAAGAACACATTGCGCGACGACAGGGCGAGCCCATCAGCATCCCTGACGGTTTCATGCGCCAGAATCTTGACAGGCAGTTGAAACTGCCGGCACATATTGCGAATGACCATCAACTGCTGATAATCTTTCTTGCCGAACACCGCCACGCTGGGCTGTACGCAGGAAAACAGCTTCAATACCACAGTGCTGACGCCATGGAAGAAACCCGGCCTGAACTCGCCCTCGAGGATGCCGCCCAGATCGGGGGGCGGCTGAACCCGGAAGTTCTGGGGCTCGGGGTACATTTCACGCTCATTAGGCGCGAACAGCACATAGACATCCCGCGCGCGTTCCAGCTTTTCGATATCGGCGGCCAGCGTGCGCGGATACTGGTCAAAGTCCTCGTTTGGTCCGAACTGCAGCCGATTCACGAAAATACTGGCAACCACCGGATCGCCGTGCTGGCGCGCCAGCTTCATCAAGGCCAGATGCGCCGGATGCAAATTGCCCATGGTGGGCACAAAAGCCACTCGCAACTGCCCACGCAGTTGATCGCGCAGCTCTTCAATGGTGTGAACGACTTTCAAGAAAATCTCCGTTCGGGGGGGACGGGCGCGCCTGCCTAGGCGGCGGCACGAATGTAGGATAGGCGCACATAGATGGGCGCATAGGGTTCGGCCTGGGTGATGTCGAGCAGCGATTCACGGGCAAGCTCGAGCATGGCAAGAAAGTGCACCACGACAACTGCCACGGCGTCGCCCTGATTGACGCGCTCCATGAACAGTTCGCCGAACTCCATGAACTGCACATCGCTGAGGCGGCGCAGTATCTGGCTCATGTGGTCGCGCACCGATAGTTGCTCGCGCGTGATGCGATGGTGTGCGTTGAGCTTGGCGCGGCGCATGATGTCGAGCCAGGCGTTGCGCAGGTCGTCGGAGCTGACTTCGGGCAGCATGTGCTCGATTTTCAGGTCCATGTCGGCCTGCGCCCGCTGGAAGTCTCTGCCCAGCCGCGGCAAGGTGTCCAGCTTCTGGGCGGCCAGCTTCATTTGTTCGTATTCAAGCAAGCGCCTGACCAACTCAGCCCGCGGATCGTCGACTTCCTCGCCGGTATCGGTCTTTTTGACCGGCAGCAGCATGCGCGACTTGATTTCGATCAGCAGGGCGGCCATCAGCAGGTACTCACCGGCCAGCTCCAGGTTGTGCGTGCGGATCTGGTCGACATACGACAAATACTGCCGCGTGACCTCGGCCATGGGGATGTCGAGCACATTGAAGTTCTGCTTGCGTATCAAATACAGCAGCAGGTCGAGCGGACCCTGGAAGGTTTCTAGAAAAACCTCGAGCGCATCCGGCGGAATGTACAGGTCTTGCGGCATGGCGAACAAAGGCTCGCCGTACAGGCGAGCCAGCGCCACGCTATCGACTACGTCGGGCGTGCTGTCGATGTCGGGCTCGACCAAGGCGTCCAGTGCCGCCGTCCCGGCCTTGCGCGCAGACATGCGGGCGTTAACGGGTCTGGTAGACGTAGGGTTTCAGGGGTAGCTTGCCGGCCCGGAAGCCGTCCTGGAGTTCCGGATCGATGTATTTGTCCCAGAGGCGCGCACGCCCTTCGCGCTGGCGTGCCTCGGTATCGGGATGTTCCGTTTTGTATTTTTTCAGGAACTGGGTTATTTCGGACTCGTAATTCTTTGCCATAATGCTTGTATGCCAGATGTGGTTTAACCTGCAAAGTTCGAGTTTACTTCACTCGGACAAAATTAGAATCGCCTGATGCCTGACGCCGACCCTCCCGAATCACCCTCCAGCCAGCCCACCCACTCTCTTTCCGCACGCGAGCGCCGCGCCATCCGCATGATTCCCTTCATTGTAGGGTGCGCATTATTCATGCAAATGCTGGACGCCACCGTGGTGGCCACCGCGCTGCCGGCCATGGCCCTTGCGCTGGATACCAGTGTTGTGCGCATGAATGTGGCCATTACCAGCTATTTGCTGGCCGTGGCCGTGTTCGTGCCCATCAGTGGCTGGGCGGCCGACCGCTACGGGGCGAAACGGGTGTTCATAGCGGCCATTTTACTCTTTACCCTCAGTTCAATAGCCTGTGCCGCGTCGCAAAGCATAGGTCAACTGGTGGCCGCCCGCGTGCTGCAGGGCATTGCCGGCGCCATGATGGTGCCGGTGGGCAGGGTCATCCTGCTGCGCAAAGTGCCCAAGACCGAACTGCTGAAAGCCATGGCTTTCCTGTCGCTGCCCGCGCTGCTGGGCCCAATGATAGGACCGCCCCTGGGAGGATTCCTGGTCACCTATGCCTCGTGGCACTGGATCTTCCTGATCAACATACCCGTGGGGGTGGTGGGTGTCATCCTGATACAGCGCTACATCAAGGATGACTATCCCACCGCAGCCCGCCGCCTGGACTGGCCCGGTTTCCTGCTGAGCGGCATCTGCCTGGCCTCGCTGGTATCGGGCCTGGAGGCGGTGGGCCACCGCTCTTTGCCATTGAGCCAGTTGCTGGGCCTGATCGGCACCGGCCTGATTTGCGGGGTTCTATATGTATGGCACGCCCGCCGCACACCGTATCCCATTATTGATCTGTCTTTGCTGCGCACGCCTACCTTCGCCATCTCCACTCTGGGCGGCAACCTGTGCCGCTTTGCCATCGGCGCCGCGCCCTTTCTGCTGGCCATTCTGCTGCAGGTGGGCTTTGGCTTGTCGCCCTTTTCGGCCGGCATGATCACCTTTACCGGCGCCATCGGCTCGATGGCCATGAAGCTGGTTGCCACGCCCATTATCCAGCGCTTCGGATTCAAGCGCGTGCTGATCGTGAATGCCTTGCTGGCGGGTTCCTTTATCGCCCTGTGCGGGCTCTTTCGCCAGGACACGCCCATATGGATCATGGCCGCCATTCTGATTGCCGGAGGTTTTTTCCGCTCGCTGCAGTTCACGGCGATCAATACGCTGACCTATGCCGATCTGGACGCCGACGCCATGAGCCGCGCCAGCAGCTTCGCCGCCACGGCCCAGCAACTGGGCATCAGCCTGGGCGTGGCCTGCGCCGCCGTTACCCTGAATCTGAGCATGGCTTGGCGGGGCGACACTACCCTGGCGCTGGTCGACATTATTTGGGGGTTCGTGGTCATCGGGCTGATTACCGCCGCCTCGACGTTGTCATTCATCAAGCTTGCGCCCAACGCGGGCAATCACCTGCACCTGAACACAACGTCATAGGGGAGGCAGGCAGCACACTGGCGCTTGGACCAGGCTTCGTTCTTGAGAAAGTCGGGTGTGGCGCGGGCTGTTCCGGCTTCGCGCGCTACGGCCCAGGCTCTGCCTGGGCTACCCGGTTCAGGCCAACCTGCCGGGGCGTCCGCGGAACTCGCCCGGTCGGGCCAGTGGCCCGACACCCGTCGGGCTCACACAACCGCGGAC
>JBATWU010000082.1:0-3145 GCA_049672825.1 Pusillimonas sp. | reverse complement strand
GGCCAGCGCATCCGCGCCTGCGCCTGCCGCTGCACCCGCGGCGCCCGCCGGCCATGCCGTCAAGGCCCCCATGGTGGGCACCTTCTATCGCGCGCCCAATCCGGGGGCATCGCCCTTCGTCGAGGTGGGCCAGGCGGTCAAGGAAGGCGAGCCGCTGTGCATTATTGAAGCCATGAAGCTGCTCAACGAGATCGAGGCCGACAAGTCCGGAGTGATCAAGGAAATTCTGGTTGAAAACGGCGAGCCCGTCGAATATGGTCAACCTCTGTTTGTTATTGGCTAATTCATGTTTGAAAAAATTCTTATAGCCAATCGCGGCGAGATCGCCCTGCGCATTCAGCGCGCCTGCCGCGAGCTTGGCATCAAAACAGTGGTTGTCCACTCCGAGGCCGACCGCGATGCGAAATATGTGCGGCTGGCCGACGAGTCGGTGTGCATAGGGCCGGCTCCGGCGCGCGACAGCTACTTGAATATGCCCGCCATCATTTCGGCGGCCGAGGTCACCGATGCCGAGGCCATTCATCCGGGCTATGGTTTCCTGGCCGAAAACGCCGACTTCGCCGAGCGCGTCGAGAAAAGCGGCTTTGTCTTCATCGGGCCCCGTCCCGAGTCCATCCGCACCATGGGCGACAAGGTCTGCGCCAAGAAAGCCATGATCGAGGCGGGCGTGCCCGTCGTGCCGGGGTCCGAAGGCGCCTTGTCCGAAGACACCGAGGAAGTCCTGCAGGCCGCGCGAGATATCGGCTACCCCGTCATCATCAAGGCCGCCGGCGGCGGCGGTGGCCGTGGCATGCGCGTGGTCTACACCGAGGCCGCCCTGCTGAATGCCGTGGCCATGACCCGCAACGAAGCGGGCGCCGCGTTCAATAATCCTGAAGTCTATATGGAAAAGTTCCTCGAGAACCCGCGCCATATCGAAATCCAGGTGCTCGCCGACGGCGGGCGCAATGCCATTTGGCTGGGCGAGCGCGATTGCTCCATGCAGCGGCGCCACCAGAAAGTCATCGAAGAGGCGCCCGCGCCCGGTATTGCCCGGCGCCTTATCGAACGTATCGGCGAGCGCTGTGCCGATGCCTGCCGAAAAATGAACTATCGCGGCGCGGGCACATTTGAATTCCTGTACGAAAACGGCGAATTCTTCTTCATCGAGATGAACACTCGCATTCAGGTCGAGCATACTGTTACCGAGATGATTACCGGTATCGACCTCGTGCAGCAGCAGATCATGATCGCGGCGGGCGAGAAATTCGTCTTGCGCCAGCGCGATGTCGTCCTGAAGGGCCACTCGATCGAGTGCCGCATCAACGCCGAAGACCCTTTCAAGTTCACGCCCAGTCCCGGCCGCATCACCAACTGGCACACGCCGGGCGGGCCGGGCGTGCGCATGGACTCCCACGTGTTTGCGGGCTATATGGTGCCCCCCAACTACGATTCCATGATTGCCAAGCTGATTACTTATGGCGATACCCGCGAGCAGGCCATTGCGCGCATGGAAATAGCGCTGTCCGAAATGGTCGTGGAAGGCGTGCTCACCAATATTCCGCTGCATCGCGAGCTGATGCAGGACGCGCGCTTTATCGAGGGCGGCACCAGCATTCATTACCTGGAACACAAATTGTCGCAGCGGCCCTAGGGCCTGCTGTCGCGATCTCCTTCAATAGTGTTAACAGGCCCTAGGAAGACCATCATGCGCGAACTCGTGCTGATCTGCCCCGAGGCACAGGCCGAAGCGCTGTCCGATGCCCTGCTCGATGCCGGCGTGCTGTCGGTTTCCGTGGAAGATGCCGACGGCGACACCGAGGCCGAGCGCCCGCTGTTTGGCGAGCCGGGGCTGGAACCCGATGTTCAAGCCTGGCACCGCAACCGGGTGGTGGCGCTCTTGCCCGATGGGCTCGATCCGGCGCAAATCATCGAGCAGGCGCGTGCCGCCGGCCTGGCCGGTTGCCAGGATGGCGACTGGCTCCTGCGCGAGGTTCCCGATGCCGACTGGGTGCGTCTTACGCAGGCCCAGTTCCAGCCCATACAAGTGGGTCGACGCATCTGGATCGTGCCCAGCTGGCATCGCGATAACCCTAGCGTTCCGGCGCGGGAAGACAGCGCCAACTCGGCGGGGGCCATTCATATCGAACTGGATCCGGGGCTGGCATTCGGCACGGGCAGTCATCCCACCACGCATTTATGCCTGGAGTGGCTGGCCGCGCACATCCAGGGCGGTGAAAACCTGCTCGATTATGGCTGCGGTTCAGGCATACTGGCCATTGCCGCAAAAATGCTGGGGGCTGGCCGTACCCAGGCGGTCGACATCGACGAGCAGGCGGTGCAGTCCACCCGCTACAATGCAGAAGTGAATCGAGTTGCCATCGAGGCGTTGCTGCCCGATGCGCTGCCCGAAGGGCAGTATCAGGTCGTTGTGGCCAATATTTTGTCCAACCCACTGAAACTGCTCGCGCCCATGCTGTCCAATCGCGTGCTGTCCGGCGGCCATCTGGTGCTGTCGGGAGTGCTCGAGCGGCAGGCCCAGGAAGTCGCGCAGGCCTATGCGCCATGGATAGCCATGAGCGTCTGGCAGGTCCGGGAAGGCTGGGTTTGCCTGCACGGACAGCGCGCGGCCTGAAACCCCGGCTCACTTTTTACGCTTATGGATCTGACCACGCGCTGCCCTGAATGTGGCACAACGTTTTCCGCCAGCCTTACGCAACTGCAGTTGCGCAAAGGCTATATACGCTGCATCAATTGCTCTCATATTTTCGATGGCTATGATGCGGTGGTGTCTCCGGGCGGCGCTGCGGCGGCCCCCGCCGCGCAGCCGCCCGAACCGTATTCCCCTCCCGAGCCTCCTGTATCGGAGCCCTCGGTACCCATGCCCAGCGTGCTGCGCCAACGGACCTTGGCGGCCGAGCCCGCGCACCATATATCCTCTTCAGGCGAGCGCGGCGCCCAGCAGGGCCCCGCGTTCACCATCTCGGCAGAAGGGCGCAGAGGATCGCCGGCGGCGGAGCGTGAGCCTGTCTTCCATATGGACACGGATAGTCTGCACGCAGGCACCGAACCCACTGTGGGATTGCCTCGTGTCGGTCCGGAGTCCGCTCCGGGGGCGCCTCGCGTCGGGCCGATCCCCATCAGGTCGCCGCGTGTCGAACCCGGG
>JBATWU010000081.1:0-57727 GCA_049672825.1 Pusillimonas sp. | reverse complement strand
GTGGAAGCGGCGGGGCGTGTGGCGGCTGCCGTCGTGGCCGCCGCCTTGCTCAGGCGCTTCAGATCGGCCAGCCCATGAGCCTGCCGGTCTTGGCGCCCGCCTTTATTCGCCGGCATTCTCCAGCCAGCGTTGCGCGTCCAGCGCGGCCATGCAGCCCGTGCCCGCACTTGTGATGGCCTGGCGGTATACGTGGTCCTGAACGTCGCCGGCAGCGAAAACGCCCGGTACGGACGTCATGGTGGCCAGGCCGTTCAGGCCGCTTTGGGTAATGATATAGCCGTTTTCCATATTGAGCTGGCCTTCGAAGATGCCTGTGTTGGGCTTGTGTCCGATGGCGATGAATACTCCGGTGACGGGCAGGTCTTCGGTGGCGCCGGTCTGGTTGCTGCGCAACCGGGCGCCTGTGACGCCCGACTGATCGCCCAGCACTTCTTCAAGCTCGTAAAAGAGCTTGAGCTTCATGTTGCCATTGGCGACCTTGTCCATCAGCCTGTCGGTCAGGATGGGCTCGGAGCGGAACTTGTCGCGGCGGTGAACCAGCGTGACACTGCGGCAGATGTTGGAAAGATACAGGGCTTCCTCGACCGCGGTGTTGCCGCCGCCAACTACGATAACATCCTGGTTTTTATAGAAAAAACCGTCGCAAGTGGCGCAGCCGGACACGCCCCGGCCCATGAATTCCTGCTCTGTGGGCAGGCCCAGGTACTGCGCCGATGCGCCCGTGGCGATAATCAGCGCATCGCAGGTGTACTGGGCGCCCGTATCGCCGGTCAGGGTGAAGGGGCGCCTGGACAGGTCTACACTGGCGATATGGTCGAATACCATTTCTGTGTTGAAACGCTCGGCATGGGCCTGGAACCGCTGCATCAGGTCGGGGCCCTGCACGCCCTGGGCGTCGGCGGGCCAGTTGTCTACGTCGGTGGTGGTCATTAGCTGGCCACCTTGTTCCAGGCCGGTCACCAGTACAGGATTCAGGTTGGCGCGGGCGGCGTAGACCGCGGCGCTGTATCCGGCGGGGCCGGAGCCTAAAATCAGTACTTTGGCGTGTTTTGGAGTCGTCATTACAGAAAATCCGAAAAAAGTGAACAGCCAATTATAATGAGTCCATGGCTAGATTACCCGCTACATCCCCACGCTCCTCCCGCAACGTGCGCAATGGGCCCTCACCCTTGCAGTCCAGGCTGTCAGGTTTACTTCGCGAAGCGCGCTGGATCGTGTTCGCCGCACTGGCCGCCTGGCTGGGGCTGGTGCTTGCCACCTGGAACCCGGCCGACCCGGCCTGGTCGCATTCGGTGCATGCCACCACCACCCTGAATCGGGGCGGCACGCTGGGTGCCTATATCTCCGATTTCCTCTTGTTCCTGTTCGGCTATTCCGCCTGGCTATGGGTGGTGCTGCTGGCTCAGCGCGTGGTGCTGGGGTTTTACCGGCTGACGCACATTCTGATGCCCAATAAAGAAGAGCCCTTGCCCAGGGTGCGCTGGGAGGTCGGCATTGGCTTTTTCCTGCTGTTCGTCGGCGTCATGGGAACCGAAGCGCTTCAACTGAAGCAGTTTGGCGCGGCATTGCCCGCCGGTGCCGGCGGGCAATTGGGCCAATTGTTGGCTGGCGGCATGTCCATGGCCATGGGCAGCACGGGCTGCACATTGCTGCTGCTGGTATTCGTCGCGGTCGGCGCCAGCCTTTTCTTCGGATTTTCCTGGCTGCATCTGTCCGAGCGCGTGGGCCTGGCCATTGAAAAATCAGTACGCCGGCTGTTCGAACTGAAGGCGGCCCATGACGACCGCAAGGTCGGCCAGGCGAAAAAGGCCGAACGCAACGAAATTGTCGTCGCCAAACAGGAACAGCTGGTGCACGAGCAGCCGGTGCGCATCGAGCCGGCCATTACGTCGGTGCCCAAGTCGGTGCGGGTCGAAAAGGAAAAACAGAAAACGCTGTTCACCGCGCCGGTCGAAGCGGGCGGCTCTGGCGACCTGCCCGCGATCAGCCTGCTTGACATGCCGGTAGACAACCCGGAAACCGTTTCGCCCGAAACCATTGAATACACCTCGCGGCTGATCGAGAAAAAACTATCCGACTTCGGCGTGAGCGTGGTGGTGGTGGCGGCCCAGGCGGGGCCGGTGATCACCCGCTACGAAATCGAGCCGGCCACCGGTGTCAAGGGCAGCCAGATCGTCAATCTGGCCAAAGATCTGGCCCGAGCCCTCAGCCTGGTCAGCATCCGGGTGGTCGAGACCATTCCCGGCAAGAATCTGATGGGGCTGGAGCTGCCCAACCCCAAAAGGCAAATGGTCAAGCTGTCGGAAATCATCGGTTCGCAAACCTACCATGCCGGCAGTTCCATGCTGACCATGGCGCTGGGCAAGGACATCGCCGGCAATCCGGTGGTGGCCGACCTGGCCAAAATGCCGCATCTGCTGGTGGCGGGCACCACCGGCTCGGGCAAGTCGGTGGGGATCAATGCCATGATCCTGTCGCTGCTGTACAAGGCCGACGCCAGCCAGGTCCGTCTTATTCTCATTGACCCCAAGATGCTTGAAATGAGTGTCTACGAAGGCATTCCGCATTTGCTTGCGCCCGTGGTCACCGATATGCGCCACGCCGCCAATGCATTGAACTGGTGTGTCGGCGAAATGGAAAAGCGCTATCGCCTGATGAGCAAGATGGGTGTGCGCAATCTGGCTGGCTACAACAGCAAGATCCGCGATGCCATCAAGCGCGAAGAGCCCATACCCAACCCATTCTCACTGACGCCCGATGCGCCCGAGCCGCTGGCTCCGCTGCCCATGATCGTCGTCGTCATCGACGAACTGGCTGATCTGATGATGGTGGTGGGCAAGAAAATAGAGGAACTCATTGCCAGGCTGGCACAGAAGGCGCGGGCGGCCGGCATACACCTGATTCTGGCTACGCAACGCCCCAGCGTGGACGTGATCACCGGCCTGATCAAGGCCAATATTCCCACCCGCATCGCTTTCCAGGTGTCGTCAAAAATCGATTCGCGCACGATTCTGGACCAGATGGGAGCCGAGACCCTGCTTGGGCAGGGCGACATGCTGTATATGCCGCCGGGGACCGGCCTGCCGGTTCGCGTGCACGGCGCCTTTGTGCACGACGACGAAGTACACCGGGTGGTCGACGCCCTGAAAGAGCAGGGCGAGCCCAACTATGTGGACGGCCTGCTTGAAGGCGCCCTCGAGGGCGAGACCGGCGACGGGGTCGGCAGCGTAACCGGCTTTGCCGACGCCGAATCCGACCCCTTGTACGACCAGGCGGTCGAGGTCATTTTGAAGAATCGGCGCGCCTCCATTTCTTCAGTACAGCGCCATTTGCGTATCGGCTACAACCGCGCTGCGCGCCTGCTCGAGCAAATGGAGCAGGCCGGGCTGGTGTCGCCCATGCAATCCAATGGCAATCGCGAAATTCTGGCTCCGGCGGGGAATAGTTCAAATGAAGAGTAAGCTCGGTTTCAAGCAGTGGGCGGCGGCCGTCGTCCTGGCTGCCAGCCCCTTGGTGGCATGGTCGGCCCAGGCCCCCGAACAACTGGAGCAGTTCATTGCCCAGGTGCAGTCGGCCACAGGCGACTTCACCCAGCAGCGGCTCGACACAAATGGGCAGGGCAGGCCCGCCCAGTCGGGTCAGTTCTCGTTCAAGCGTCCCGGCCAGTTCAAATGGGCCGTCAAAAAACCTTATGAGCAGCTTATTGTGTCCGATGGCAAGCGGGTCTATCAGTACGATCCCGACCTGGCGCAGGTCACCGAGCGCGGCGTGGACCAGTCCATAGGCGCGTCCCCGGCCGCCATCCTGTTCGGCTCGGGCTCGCTGGACGACGCTTTTACCATTTCCAGCCTGCCGGCCAAAGACGGCCTCGATTGGCTGCGCGCCGAGCCGCGCAGCGCCGATGCCGGCTTTACCCATGTGGACATCGGTTTTCAGGATTCCATGCCGTCCCGGCTGGAGCTGCTCGATTCCTTCGGCCAGACGACGCGTATCGACCTCAGCAATATTGCGGCCAACCCCGCATTGGGCGCCGACGAATTCTCCTTCACGCCGCCGGCGGGCGTAGACGTCGTCAAAATGCAGTAGGCCTTCATGGCAAGCTCACACGATCTGTTTTCCAGCACGGCCGGCGCGCACGCGCCGCTTGCCGAGCGCATGCGCCCCAGGGTGCTGGCCGATGTGGTCGGGCAGGCCCATTTGCTGGGGCCGGGCAAGCCACTGCGGGTCGCCTTCGATTCGGGGCGGCCCCACTCGATGATTTTCTGGGGACCGCCGGGTGTCGGCAAGACTACGCTCGCCCGCCTGATGGCCGACGGCTTCGACGCCCAGTTTCTGGCTATTTCCGCCGTGCTGGGTGGAGTCAAGGACATCCGCGAGGCCGTGGTGTCGGCCCAGGTGGCCCAAGGGCAGGGACGGCGCACCATACTATTCGTCGATGAGGTGCATCGATTCAACAAAGCGCAGCAGGATGCCTTCCTGCCCTATGTCGAAAGCGGCTTGTTCACTTTTATCGGAGCAACCACCGAGAACCCGTCGTTTGAAGTCAATTCGGCCTTGCTTTCCAGGGCGCGGGTCTATGTGCTGCAGTCCCTGGCCGTCGATGAGCTGCAGCAACTCATCGATCGCGCCATCGCCATTCTGAATCAGGACGCCGACCCCTTGGAGTTCGACCCCGCCGCGCGCGAGCAGCTTGCCCGCTGGGCCGATGGCGATGCGCGCAGAGTCATCAACGCCATCGAGGTCGTCGCTGAATCGGCGCGCGGGGCAGGGCGTGCGCTCATCGACAGCGAGTGGCTTGAAACGTCTCTGTCGCAGAACCTGCGCCGGTTCGATAAAGGCGGCGATGCTTTTTATGACCAGATCAGCGCCTTGCACAAGGCGGTGCGTGGCTCCGACCCCGACGCGGCCTTATATTGGTTTGCGCGCATGCTGGATGGCGGAGCCGACCCTCGCTATCTGTCGCGCCGCATTGTGCGCATGGCCATCGAGGACATAGGTCTGGCCGATCCGCGCGCCACCGAGCTGGCGCTGAACGGCGCCGACATCTACGAGCGACTGGGTTCGCCCGAGGGCGAGCTGGCCCTGGGCCAGGCGGTGGTTTATCTGGCATGCGCGGCCAAGTCCAATGCGGTCTATAACGCCTACAAGCAGGCCAGGCGCTATGCTGAAGAGAACGGCAGCGCGCCGGTGCCCATGCACTTGCGCAATGCGCCGACCAAATTGATGAAAGCGCTGGGGCACGGGCATGCCTACCGTTATGCGCACGACGAGCCGCACGGCTACGCCGCGGGTGAAAACTATTTTCCCGATGGCTTGCGAGCGCGGTTCTACCGGCCTACCGACCGGGGGCTTGAGGGTAAAATCTCCGAGAAACTGGCTTTTCTGCGCGAATTGGACAAGCAGCAAGGCAAGGGATAATGTCCTGCCTGTAGGAACAGGCGCCTGAATCAGTCGACAAACGCACCGAGCATCGCGGCGGGCCGGATGCCCGCCGTTTATTTTTCAATATTTTTTGGCTATTTTATGTTAGACCCCAATCAGTTACGTAAAGAATTACCGGCTGTCGTCAAGGCGCTGGAATTGCGTGGTGTTGCATTCGACACCGACCGGTTCAACCAGCTCGAAGCGCGGCGCAAATCGGTGCAGGTTGAAACCGAAGCGCTGCAGGCCCGGCGCAACGCGGTCTCCAAACTGATCGGTCAACTGAAATCCAAGGGGGAAGACGCCAGCAACGAGATGGCCGAGTCTCAGCAGATTCCCGCTCGCCTGAAAGAACTGGAACAGGATCTGGCCGCGGTACAGGGCGAGCTCAATGCCTGGCTGATGACCCTTCCCAATTTGCCGCACGACAGCGTGCCGGCCGGCCACGACAGCGATGACAACGTCGAAGTCCGCCGCTGGATTCCCCCTGGCGTGGCCACGGATGCCCAGGGCAACCCGCAGCCTTTGGCCTTTGAGCCCAAAGATCATGTGGCGCTGGGCGAGCCTTTGGGGCTGGATTTCGAAACGGCCCGCAAACTGTCGGGCGCGCGCTTCATGATGCTGCGCGGGCCCATTGCCCGCCTGCATCGCGCGCTGGCGCAGTTCATGCTCGACTTGCAGACGACGGAGCACGGCTACCAGGAATGCTACACGCCTTATATCGTTAACAGCTCGACGCTGTTCGGCACGGGGCAATTGCCCAAGTTCAAAGACGATATGTTCTGGGTCACCAAGGGCGGCCAGGACGACGAGTCTAGCGGCGGGCAGGAAGACGCCGCCGCGCACGAAGATCTGTTCCTGATCTCGACATCGGAAATCACGCTGGCCGGTTCCGTGCGCGATACCATCGTGGCAACTGAGCAGTTGCCGCTGAAGCTCACGGCGCACACGCCTTGCTTTCGCTCCGAGGCCGGCAGCGGCGGGCGCGACACGCGGGGCATGATACGCCAGCACCAGTTCGACAAGGTCGAAATGGTGCAAATCGTGCATCCCGAGCGCTCCTACGACGCCCTTGAGGAAATGGTCGGCCATGCCGAAACAGTCCTGCAGCGGCTGGGCGTGGCCTACCGTGTCGTATTGCTGTGCGGTCGCGATATGGGATTCGGCGCCGCCAAGACCTACGATCTGGAAGTCTGGCTGCCCGCGCAGAATACCTGGCGGGAAATTTCGTCGGTATCCAATTGCGAAGCCTTCCAGGCGCGCCGCATGCAGGCGCGTTATCGCCCTGAAAAGGGCAAGCCTGAATACCTGCATACACTGAACGGTTCGGGCCTGGCGGTAGGGCGTGCCCTGGTCGCCGTGCTGGAAAATCATCAGCAGGCCGATGGCAGCGTTCGAGTTCCCGAAGCGCTGCGCGCTTATATGGGCGGTATCGAAAGTCTGTAAATCAACGCCCCGCGAGGCATGAAAAGGAAAGGCATAGACATGGATCTGGAACTGAGCGGAAAAGTCGTACTGATAACCGGCGGCAGCAAAGGCATAGGCCTGGCATGCGCGCATGCCTTTGCAAAAGAGGGCGCGAAAGTCGCGATTGCCTCGCGCAGCGCCGACAATCTCGAGTCGGCCCGGGCTGAACTTGAGCAGGCCGGGCACAAGGTATTCACGCAAGCCGCCGATCTAAGTGTCGCGGACGCGGCGCAGCAATTGATCGAGGCGGTTGAAAGTACGTTGGGGCCCATTGCCGTGCTGGTGAATTCCGCCGGCGCGGCCAAGCGCTATCCGCCCGCCAGCCTGACGCCGCAATCCTGGCGCGACGCCATGGACGCCAAATATTTTCCCTACATCAATGCCATGGATGCTGTGATCAAGAAAATGGTCGGGCGCGGCAGGGGCTCGATTGTCAACATCATTGGCGCGGGTGGAAAAGTGGCCAGCCCCATTCATTTGCCCGGCGGCGCGGCCAATGCGGCATTGATGCTGGCTTCGGCGGGCCTGGCCAATGCCTGGGGCAGCAAAGGCATACGTGTCAACGCCATCAATCCCGGTGCAACCCTGACAGGCCGAGTGCAGGGTGCTTTGCAGGCCGAGGCGGAACTGACCGGCCAATCGACCGATGAATTGCTGAAAGCCCGCGAGGCGAGCATTCCGCTTGGCCGATTGGCCAAGGCGGAAGAAGTGGCCGACGCGGCCCTGTATCTTGCTTCCGAACGGGCCAGTTATGTGACCGCCGCCTTGCTTACCATGGATGGCGGCGTGCACCCGCTGGGCGGCTAGACATAATGGCGGCTCGTTAGGAAAAGGGGGCCGTGTTCTGTTTGGCCAGTTCGAATACTCAGCTTCGGTGCCTGGACTCATCGTACCGGGCTGAGCAGATCAGGTGATGACCAGGCGGCGATGACGCTTGTGCCTGACGGGTTTTTTGCCTGGCACGGCGTAACTTGCCCGGCTGACCGGCAGGTGGGCGTGCCCGTGGTGAACGGCGGGCGAACCGTCCTGTTCTTTTGCGGGGCCTTGTATTTGTCTTGCAAACGGGGGCGCATTCATCCCGATGAGCGCTTGCGCGGGATCAAGGGCAGTATTGGTGTCGTCTTCATCGGCCGTGGGCGACAGGAGCGTCAGTATGCCGAAGATGACAATAACCCACAGCAGCAGCGATAACGAGGTGGCCAGCCCGCCGTTCAGGCTGCCATAGCCTGTGGCTTCGGAGGCCCGGATACCGAGAGCGGAAGATAAATAGGGAGTATGGCCCAGGCCTTCCAGCAGCAGGTTGCCCGGCAGCCGGTACACCCACTTGACCGCTTCCCAGAATTCCCAGGTGCTATAGACACCATCGTGGTTGAGGTCGATGACCCATTCGAAGGACTTGACGTTCATGGCGGCTCCTTGTTCAAGCCAGCCGGGCAAGCTGTGATACCCGGACCGAAACAGGGGCATGCGGCCCCACCCCCAATACGTAACACAGTTCTACTATAGGCCCATGCTGGCAAGGAAGCAATGCGTGGCGGTCATGCGCCCTGGAGTTGTTACTCGGGCTGCACGATGCCGAATAGTCGCGCCATTCCGCCCTGAAGGTGGTTGATCATGGCCTTGCGGGCCGCCTCCGGCTTGCCGTCGCGGATGGCTTCTTCGATGGCACGATGTTCATGGCGTACATCGGCCGCACGACGGAACATGGGTTGAGGCGACAGTTCGCGAATCAGCTTTATCGCGACGCGGGTCTGCGCCGCCAGCGCCGCCATAGTCATGACGAAGAATCGGTTGCCGCTCGCCGCGGCGATCGCCCCGTGGAATGCGATGTCTTCTTCGATTCCGGGTTCGCCACGGGCCAGCGCGGACTCAAGCATGCGGCACCGCCTGGAAATGTCTTCCACCAATTTGCTGTCGGCGCACTGCGCGGCACAGGCGGCGCTCTGTCCTTCCAGGAGGCAGCGAAATTCGAGGAAACTTCGCATGTCTGGAATACTCTGGAGCGGCCCGAAGGTGGTGCTCTGCACGGCAGGGGGAGTCGCGGCAAAATTGCCGGCGCCTCGGCGGGCGTATACGCGGCCCTCGGATCGCAGGCGCGCCAGCGCCTGCCGGATGACAGGTCGTGAAACGCCATAGCTGCGCGCCATTTCGACCTCGCTGGGCAGGCGCTGATCTGGCTGTAGCGCTTTCTGTTCGATCATGTCGAGGATCTGCTTATAGGCAAAGTCGCTCAGGGGTGAAATAGCCATTCCGGGTGCAGGTCTGTAGTTAAATTGATTCTATTATAAGTAATACAACTTTGATGATTTATTGACAGGTAAAAGGACCAATGCAACGATGGCAACCAGCTGCTGCCTCGGCCACGAGCCGCGCTTTGCGACCCGGGGCCAGGCCGATGCCCGCGTGCCATCGTCGACTGCGCCCTCGTCAAAAATCAAAAGAAAAGGTTGTTTCCCGATATGTCAAGAATCACCAGCATACGCAGTATCCGCATCGACGAACGCCCCAATCTGATTTGGGTTGAAATTGAAACTGAGGATGGCCTCATTGGGCTGGGGGAATCATTCAGGGGAGCCCAAGCCGTGGAGGCGGTGCTGCACGAACAGGTTGCGCCGTGGCTGCTGGGGCGTGACGCTTGCCATATTGAAGCCGTCTCGCAGCAATTGATGAATCCGTATCTGGGCTTTCACAGCGCGAGTGCCGAGGTAAGGGCGGCCAGCGCCGTGGATATCGCATTGTGGGATCTTGCAGGCCAGCGACAGGGTATTCCGGTTTATGTGGCGCTGGGCGGAGGCGTGCGGGAACAGATCCGGGCATACAACACTTGCGCGGGCTATGCCTATAACACTGCTGGCTCCTCGCGGCGCGACACGGACGGCAGTGAAGCGCCGGCGGGGCCGTACGATGACCAGATTGCCTTCATGCGCGACGCCGGCGCGCTTGCCGAGAGCCTGCTGGATGAGGGCTATACAGCAATGAAAATCTGGCCTTTTGATGTCTACGCCCCATCGACGGGAGGCCATCTTATCTCGCTGTCTGATCTGAAACGCGGCTTGGAACCCTTTCGCAAGATCCGCGCAGCGGTGGGAGATCGCATCGAGGTCATGTGCGAACTGCACAGTCTCTGGACAGCCAACGCGGCGGCGCGGATTTGCCGGGGGCTCGAGGAATACGACGTGTTCTGGGCCGAAGATCCGATCGGAAAAATGGACGACGCGCAGGCGCTCGCGGATTTGCGCAGGCAAACGCGCACCCCGATCTGCGGCAGTGAAACCCTGGGGGGCATGGCGCCTTTTCGGGAGCTTCTTGCCAGGGATGCCCTGGATATTGTCATGCTGGATCTGGCCTGGTGCGGTGGCCTGACAGAAGCACGCAAGATCGCCGCGCTGGCGCAGACTTATGCGCGGCCGCTGGCACCACATGACTGCACAGGCCCGGTAACCCTGATTGCGGGCCTGCATCTGGCCATGCACGCGCCTACCGCCATTTTCCAGGAGGTGGTGCGCGCCACCCTGAGCACATGGTACCGGGATCTCGTCACGGATCTGCCGCTTATCAAGGAAGGCATGGTGCTGGCGCCCACCGAGCCGGGGCTGGGAACACGGCTGCACCCGCAAGTCGCTGAACGGAAAGACGCCACGGTACGCGTCAGTCGCGCATCCGCCTGAACAATACTCATCAACTGGTAAACGCCCTGGCAACCGAGCTTCGGGCTACAAGGAGACAACACAATGAAAAGCCTGGTTTTGGGAGTGGCGCTGTCATGCGTCATGGCAAGCGCAACCGCGCAGGTGGAGTGGCCAAAGGAAAAGCCGGTGCAGGTCGTCGTTCCATTTCCCGCCGGCGGCGCCACCGATACAATAGGCCGCATCATGGCCGAGCAGTTGCAGCGCCGATTGGGCCAGTCGTTCGTGGTGTATAACCGCCCCGGCGCAACGGGCACGATAGGCGCGGGTTTTGTGCAGCGCGCGGCGCCAGACGGCTACACGCTGATGATGTCGTCGCTGGGTACTTATGTGATCGCTCCGCATCTGATCAAGTCCACTTCATATGATGCGCTGCGCGATTTCGATTACATCACCGTCGCGGTGCAGGCGCCGAATGTCTTGGTCGGACCGCCCGGTAAATCCTCTCGCTCTGTGCAGGATGTCATTGCCGAGCTTAAAGCGAAGCCCGGGCAGGTGAGCTTCGCGAATTCCGGGTACGGCGCATCGGATCATTTGTCGGCCGAAGTCTTCTTGCAGCAGACCCATACCGAAGGGATGCATGTTGCCTATAAAGGCGGCGCGCCCGCCATCAATGACTTGATGGGTGGACAGGTGGACTATTCATTCCAGAACGTCAATGCCGTACTGCCTCACATCCGTGCCGGAAAGTTGCGGGCGTATGCCGTCACCGGGGAACAGCGGTCTGCCGTGTTGCCTGACGTGCCGACACTGGCCGAAGTCGGCGTGCCGAATGCCGTGATTTATTCCTGGCAGGCTTTATCGGCGCCAAGGGGACTGCCGGAGCAGGTCAAGGCCAAACTGGCGGAGGCCGCTATTGCCAGTTTCAAGGATCCCGCGGTCGTGGGTGCGCTTGAGGAGCAAGGCCTGGAAATGGTGGCCAGCACGCCTGAAGCGTTTACCGCCTTTCAGGCCAGGGAGTTCAAGCGCTGGAAGGATCTGATCGAGGAACGGGGAATATCAATAGAGTAAGCCGGCGCCCTTGGGCGCTCCGGCAATATAAAAGACAAAAACTCCTAGAAACTCTTGTTCAGCGACAGCAAGGCGGTGGACCGGCCTGTGTATTTCCCTTTCGTATTGGTGTAGACATCGCGATCGGCATTGGTGTCGACGTAAGCCAGGGTTGTACTGAATCCGTGCCCCCAGTCCTTGCTGATGCCCAGCGACCAGTCGGTGTACGAGCCGTCGTCCAGGTTCCTGACTTTCTGGTAGCCCACGTGCGCGTCAAGCGTGGTGCCCCAGACGCCGGTTTCAAAGCTGGCCGACAAATCATAGTACTGGCTGTTCTTGCTGTCGGGCACACCAAACAGATTGGTGAACGCATGGGAATATTTGAAGCTGACGGGGCCGTATCCCAGGCCCAAATAGACTTCGGTCGTGTATGGACGCGTGTATCCGCCCGGATAGCTGCCCGGATAGTAGTACTCAAGCACCCCGACATCAAAGGTCAGGTCCTTCCACAGCGTGCCGGCATACCCCGCATAGAAATCCATTTCCACCGCGGCCGACACATCGGGGTCGGAATCATCCAGCCAACTGATGCTTGAATTCCAGTTGCCGATATAGAAGCCGCTGGCGTGCACGAGATCGAAACCGCCTTGAATGGCCGGCTTATTATTGGTTTGCATGATGCCGCGGTAACGATACTGACTGACCAGGGACAGGTTCGCGCTGACCGTAAAGTCCGAGGCCAGCGTCCCGTCGGTGCTTTGCGCAACGGCGGATGCTGGAATTGACGCGCCCATCATCAATGCGAACACGCCGGCTGCGACATAGCGCGTGTTCACCATGCTCTCCGCACGCTTTGCCATGGGAGAGGTGGTCGTGAAAGGTATAGAACCAGGGGAATGCGTACACATGGATCAGGCTCCTGAACAAAGTTTGGGTGTTGCCCCGGCCTGTAAAGACCAGTGATGAACTGAAGCAGGGGCATCGCAACGGGTTGCCATCAACGCGTTGCGACTCATCGTTCAGTGTTTAAGCAAAATACGGGCCAGTTTTTTGCCGGTTTGAGTGTTGATTCAGAGCACCACTCAGGGGCGTCGGTCGCGCCGGGGCGCAAGCATGGTCTATGGTGGTGCGGACCGCACAGTCAGGGTGCGAGAAACTGTAACGTACACCGCCGTTCCGGCACGAGAAGATCAAGTCCGCCAGCCCAGCCCGGCTTGACATCCATTTTATCGTAACTATAATAGTTACATGAAATGCGATAGCCGCCTCTCCTCGGCCTTGCATGCGCTGCTTCACATGGCAGAGCATGGCCGGCCCGTGACGTCCGATTATCTTTCGCAGTGCCTCGGCACCAACCCGGTGGTTGTCCGGCGCACGATGGGGTTTCTGCGCAAAGCGGGAATCGTGACCTCGGAGCGCGGGCATGCCGGAGGCTGGCGCATCGACGCCGACCTATCCACGATTTCGCTGCGGCAATTGCACGACGCCCTTGGAGAGCCGGCGATCTTCGCCATCGGCAACCGCAACGAAGCGCCGGAATGCCTGGTCGAACAATCGGTCAACGCCGCGCTCGACGATACCTTCGCCCAAGCCGAGGCGCTGTTGCTGGAGCGGTTTGGCCAGATCACACTCGCCGACCTCGCGGATGACTTTGCCCGACGGCACGCGCAGTGGCGCAATCGGAAGGAATAACCTATGACACACGATGTAATCATTGTCGGGGGCAGCTACGCTGGAATGGCTGCCGCCCTTCAGCTACTTCGCGCCCGCAGATCGGTTCTGGTGGTTGACGCAGGCCAGCGGCGCAATCGCTATGCCAGTCACTCGCACGGGTTTCTCGGTCACGATGGCGCCGACCCGGCAGAAATCGCCCGTATCGCGCGAAGCCAGCTCGAAGCCTACCCCACCTTGTCCTGGATCGACGGGGAAGCCGTCTCCGTCGGGGGGCAGCGCGATGACTTCACCGTGGCAACGGACGGCAAGCAGACCCACCATGGCCGGCGCCTCCTGCTTGCCGTCGGCGTGACTGATCATCTGCCGCAGATCGAGGGGTTGGCCGAGCGTTGGGGGCGAACAATTTTTCACTGTCCCTATTGCCACGGCTACGAATTGAATCAGCGATCTATCGGTGTGATTGGCACCGGGCCTATGTCTCTTCATCAGGCAGAGCTTCTCACCGAATGGGGAAACGTGACCTTCCTGCTGAACCGCGCGCTGGCGCTTGACCCACAGGCTCGGCGAAACATCGAGAAGCGGGGAGCCGCGATTGAGGAAGTCACGATCGAACGGATCGAGGCCGAGGCGGATGTGCAATTGTCGGACGGGCGCATCCTCTCGTTTGCCGGACTTTTCACAGCCACCAGGGTGGCGCCAGCGAGCCGCTTGCCTACCGAGGCGGGTTGCGAGGTGGACGAGACGCCCATGGGGCAGAAAATACGCACGGATGCGTCCAGGGAAACCACCGTGCCGGGTATCTACGCCTGCGGAGATGTTGCGCATATGCCGCATTCCGTCTCCTTGGCCGTGGGTGACGGGGCGATGGCCGGAGCGCAGCTGCATCGATCGCTAGTCTGGCCCGATGCCGACGTTTGAGCGGTGACGACGAAAAGGCCCTTGATATGCAAGGGCCTTTGAGTAGTCGTTGGCGGACAGGGTGGGATTCGAACCCACGGTACGGGGTTACCGTACGCCTGATTTCGAGTCAGGTACATTCGACCACTCTGCCACCTGTCCTGTTTACTGCTGTTGTTTACTACCGTATTTACTGCGTATTTACTGCATTACTGCAACTGATTTATTGCCCGGCCATGCGGCCTGGTTCGGTCGAAAACCAAGCTTGGGGCTTAAGGCAAGTCCGCTATTCTAGCAAGAAATAAAAGAAAATCATAATGGCCGGAAAACCCCGCCGCAAGTACTTCCGATGGGGTTGCGCGGCGGTACACTAATACGGAACTTTGGATTTCTTGAACCAAAAAAGGAACACTATGCTTAATGGTAAAAACGCTGTCGTAACCGGCTCGACCAGCGGCATTGGCTTGGCGATTGCGCGTGAATTGGCCGCCAACGGCGCGAATGTGGTGATCAATGGCTTTGGCGATGCGGACGCCATCGAAAAAGAGCGTGTCAATATCGAGCTTGAGTTCGCCGTCAAGGCGCATTACATCAACGCCGACCTGATGCAGGCCCAGGCAACGCGCGACTTCATCGACCAGGCGGTCAAGGCGCTGGGCAGTATCGATATTCTGGTGAATAACGCCGGTATTCAGCATACGGATCTGATCGAAGACTTTCCTGTCGATCGCTGGGACGCGATCATCGCCCTGAACCTGTCGGCGGTTTTCCACGGGACGGCGGCGGCGCTGCCGCACATGAAGAAGCAGGGCTGGGGGCGCATCATCAATATTGCCTCGGCCCATGGCCTGGTGGCGTCTGCGACCAAGTCCGCCTATGTGGCGGCCAAGCACGGCGTGGTGGGGCTGACCAAGGTGACCGCGCTCGAGAATGCCGGGAACGGCGTGACCTGCAATGCGATCTGCCCGGGATGGGTGCGCACCGCATTGGTGGAAAAGCAGATCGAGGCGCTGGCGGAAAAGAATGGTTTGGATATCGACGCCGCGGCGAAAGAACTGCTGGCCGAAAAGCAACCCTCGCTGCAATTCGTCACGCCCAAGCAGCTGGGCGGGGCGGCGGTCTTTCTGGCGTCCGAGGCCGCCGATCAAATGACCGGCACCACCTTGTCGCTGGATGGCGGCTGGACGGCGCGCTAGTGTGCTGTTTGCGTAATTCGCACATGCAAATTAGTCAAACAGAACACTAGACAGCGGAAACACACAAACTCTTCAGGAAACTTCGTCATGTTGTTGTTATTGTCTCCGGCAAAAAAGCTCGACTACGATTCGCCGGTGCGCACCACCTTGCATACTCAGCCTTTGTTTGTCCAGCAGTCGGCAGCGCTCATCAAGGTATTGAAAAAAAAATCGGCCTCGGAAATCGCCGCCCTGATGAAGCTGAGCGATGCCCTGGCCAAACTGAACGTAGAGCGCTATGCGGCCTGGAAACCCATCTTCGATCAGACCAATTCGCGTCAGGCAATACTGGCGTTCAATGGCGATGTCTACGAAGGCCTGGACGCGCCCAGCCTGTCCGATGCGCAACTGAAGTGGGCGCAAGAGCATGTGGCGCTGCTCAGCGGGCTGTACGGGGTGCTGCGCCCGCTCGATCTGATGCAGCCCTATCGGCTCGAGATGGGGACGCGGCTGGAAACCAGGCAGGGCCGGAATCTTTATGATTTCTGGGGCAGCGCCATTGCTGAATACCTGAATCGGCATTTGGCCGAGCTGTCCAAAGGCAAGAAGCAGACGCCGGTCGTGCTCAACCTGGCATCGGAAGAGTATTTCAAGTCGGTGGACCTGGATGCACTGCAGGCCAGAGTAGTGCAGTGCGTGTTCCAGGACTATAAAAATGGCGTATGGAAGATCATCAGCTTTCATGCCAAGCGCGCGCGCGGCTTGATGGCGCGCTACGTGATCGAGCACAAGATCAGCGCTGTGAAGGCTTTGCAGAATTTCGACAGCGAGGGTTATGCCTACGCCGAGGCCGAGTCCACGGCCGATAGGCTGGTGTTCCGGCGCAAGGCCTAGTTTTGAATGTGATCCGGCGCGACGTCCAGGCCGCGCATTTCCTGTCTTATCAGCTGTGATGCCTTGACCATTTGCCGCAGCGGATAAGCCAGGGTGGCCAGTTCGCCGTCGGTCTCTATCGAGGCCGGCGGGTCGGCGTCCTGGTCGCTCAGATACAGGCCAACCGCGTCCAGTGATTTTTGTATGCCTTCCGGCACCGAGGGCAAGTCGGCCAGCACAGGCATGGCCGATGTGATCTGGGATGCCAACACGTGATTCTGGATGAGCAGATTGTTCAATTCGGGAACATTGGCCTGGCGTTTGACCGGCTCATTGATCATGCGGTAAAAGGCGGACGCAAAATTGCTGAAGGCAATGTGCATGTTCTTGCGGGCCACGCGCCAACGCACTTCGGCCTCGTGCTGTTCGGCGTCCAGGGCCTTGAGATCGGTGGTGGCCGGGGCGTGGTCGGCGGGGGATGCTTCGGCAGCGGCCGGGGCCGCATGCGCCGCCGTCTTGGCGCGGGTCAATTCAGCGTAGCGCAGGCCGGCGTTGAAGAATTCATGATTGGCCTTTTTGGCTGCCCTGGCCAGCGATCCCATATAACGATGCTCCCACCACGGCAGGATGTAGCTGCACAGCAGCGCCAGGCCGCAGCCCACAACGGTGTCGACCAGCCGCTCGCCGATCACGGCATTGGTGGTGGGTGAGAGGAAGTGGAACACCAGAAGGACGAACAAGGTGTTGAAAATGGCCGAGGCCATGAAGTTGACCTGTATCAGGCTGTAGCCCAGTATGCAACTGACGACGAGCACGGCCAGGTAGATATCGCCGCTATGCGTGACATTGAACAGTGCCAGCGCCAGCATGCAGCCAATCAGGGTGCCAGCCAGCCGCCATCCATTGCGTTGCCGCGTCAGGGCGAATCCCGGTTTCATCACCACCAGTATCGTCAGCACGATCCAGTAGCTATGGGCGCTCAGGCCGGGCGCCATGCGTGCCAGCGCGCCGAAGTGCGACAGCACGGCCGCCAGGCTCATGGCCAGCAGGGCCGCGATGGCGACGCGGCTGGCATAGCGAAAGTGCGAGGAGTCCAGCCGCAGGTTGCTGGTCAGCATGCCCAGGCGCCACTTTTTGCGCGACAGAAAGCGATCCAGCGATTTGTCCAGGCGACTGTCCACCAATTCGGTGCCCGATGTTCTGCTGGTGTGCTCGGCCATGCGATCCACCAGGCGCGTGGCGTTGCGCAAACGGCGCAGCACTTGTACCAGCAAGGCGTAGATTTCGGGGTCGCGCTCGGCCATGCCGTCCGCGCGGTATTTTTCCAGCTCGTACTCGAAGGCGCGCAGCTCGGCCTTGACGCTGTTGCGCTCCTTGACGTGCTTGTCGCGGGCGATATTGAGCGCGATGCGGCCCACATTGACCGACAGTTTTTGCAGGGCGTCCCGCGCGAAGATCAGCACGTCGCTGTCCGGGAGGCTGCGGCGCAGGGTGGCGTAGTCGGTGTGAGTGGCCACCAGGCTGTCCAGCAGGGCCACCATATCGATGAACACATTGAGCGATGCCGCTCTCAACCGGTCCGCCCGGCCTTGGCCTTTGGGCAGTTCCCGCAAGACAGTGTCGCGCGCGGCCTGGTGCTTGTCGGTCATGTCGGCCTGCGCATGGATGAGCAAGCGATAGCTGTCTTCGAGATCGGCATTGACATCATAAAAACGGGACCTTGCCGCCATGTAGTCGGCGGTGGCGAAAAGCGCCACGGACAAGGCCTGCTGTTCCTCGCGGTGCCACAGCAGCCGGTGCACGATATAGCTGTAAATGAAATAGAACACGCCGCCCGTGAATGAGTGGAGCGTGTGCTGAAGCACCTCGTGCGGGGCCAATGGCACGCGCATGGTCAGTGTCATGATCAGCAGGCAGGCAAAGCCCAGCAGGCCGCCTTGTTTGCCAAATACCGTGAACATCGAAAACAGGAAACACAGCAAAGGGACGACGAACCAGATAAGCAGGCTGTGCGACGAGGCCAGGCCGGTGACGAATGCGGTCAATGAGCCCAGCAGTATGGCCGCCAGCATGCCATTGGTGCCATAGCGCCTGGGCCCGCCCGGCTGATCGATGATGGCGACGCAGGCGGCGCCTATGGCGGTGATCATGCCCACCGCATACATCTGGAACAGGCCGGCCAGAATCAGCGCAGGCAGCAGCACGCCTATGGCCTGGCGCAGGCCGCCAAAGAAATAGTGGCTGTAGAGGAAACGCTGCAGCAGGGGCGCGTAAGTTGTCATGCGTGCGGTGCAAAAGCAGAGAATGCATGCAGTATAGAGGCAAGCCCGGTCTCATCGGCAAACTGTTCGGGACTTTCGCTTTCGTTGACTTTATCGAACGATCGTTCTATGATTTGGGCAAGGAGGATGGCGCATATGGACAACAAATTTCGCTTGGACGGCAAGGTGGCGCTGGTAACCGGGGCCGCCGGCGGGCTGGGCGAGCATTTTTCGCGCATGCTGGGAGCGGCGGGGGCGCGGGTGGTCCTGGCCGGGCGCCGCCTACAGCCGCTTCGAGACTTGGCCGCACAGCTGAAAGAAGAAAACATTGCCGCCCATCCCGTGTCGATGGATGTAACCGACACCGACAGCGTCAAGGCCGGCTTCGAACAGGCGCAGTCAGCCTGCGGCCTGATCAATGTAGTGGTGTCCAACGCCGGCGCCGCCACCGAAAAACCGGCTTTGGCCCTGACCCACGACGACTGGACGCGAGTGGTCGATATCAACCTGAAGGGCAGCTGGGCGGTTTGCACCGAGGCCGCGCGGCGTCTGGTCGATGCCGGGCAGCCCGGTTCCTTGATCAATGTCACATCCATCCTGGGGCACCGGGTGGCGGGTTCCGTGCTGCCCTATACCACTTCCAAAGCCGGGCTCGAGCAAATGACGCGCGCCCTGGCGCTGGAATGGGCCCGCTACGGCATTCGCGTCAATGCGCTGGCCCCGGGGTATATCGCCACGCCGCTCAATCTGGAATTTTTTGCCTCCGATCTTGGCAAGGCCCTGATTCGCCGCATCCCGCAGCGGCGCCTGGGGACGCCAGCCGATCTGGAAGGCGCCTTGCTACTGCTGGCATCCGACGCCTCGGCCTACATGACCGGCAGTTCTGTCGTGCTCGACGGAGGGCACTTGCAGTCCTCCCTTTAACCAGAGGTTACACGCAATATGGACTTTACCTTGTCGCCGCGCGGCGAAACCTATCGCAGCCGCATACAGGCTTTCGTCGAGCAGGAACTGATGCCGCTCGAAGAGCAGGCCGGCTCCTACGACGAACATGAAAATATCAACGAGGCCTTGCTGCAGACCATGCGCAACAAGGCCAGAGAGCAGGGCTTGTGGTCATTGCAAATGCCGCAGGAGCGGGGCGGCCAGGGGCTGGGCATGGCCGAAATGGCCGCCTGCTACGAGGCCATGAACCGGTCCATCTTCGGCCCGGTGGTGTTCAATTCGGCGGCGCCCGATGACGGCAACATGATGGTGCTGAACAAAGTGGCGACCGAAGCCCAGAAGGCGCGCTGGCTGCAGCCCATTGTCAATGGCGACGTCCGGTCGTCGTTCGTGATGACCGAACCGTCTCCCGGCTCGGGTTCCGACCCTTCCATGATGTTGACCACCGCCGTGCGCAAGGGCGGCGACTGGGTGGTCAACGGGGTCAAGCATTTCATCACGGGCGCGGGTGTCGCGACTCACTTCATACTGGTTGCGCGCACTTCCGATGATTCCCGCAAAGGCTTGTCGGCATTTTTGTTCCACAAAGACGATCCGGGCTGGGAGATCATCCGCCGCATTCCCATCATGGGGCCGGAAGAGCACGGCGGCCATTGCGAACTACGTTTCACCGATATGGTCATACCAGACGAGAATCGCCTGATGGAAGTGGGCGATGGCTTGAAGCTCACGCAAATCCGCCTTGGACCGGCGCGGCTGACGCACTGCATGCGCTGGCTGGGCCTGGCCAAGCGTTCGCTGGAAATCGCGTCGGAATATGTGTCCGAGCGCGAGTCCTTCGGCACCAAGCTGGCCGACCGCGAGGGTGTGCAGTGGATGCTGGGCGAGGCCGCCATGGGCATACACACCGGCCGCCTGTTGACTATGCACGCCGCCTGGAAGCTGGACCAGGGCGACTATGCGCGCAAGGAAGTCTCCATGGCCAAAGTGGCCGTCTCAAATATATTGCAGCAATCGGTGGATACCGCCATTCAGCTGTGTGGAGCCCGCGGCTATTCCAAAGACACCCGGCTGGAATGGATATACCGTTACGCGCGCCAGGCCCGCCTGGTCGACGGCGCGTCCGAAGTGCATAAAATGGTTCTGTCGAAGAACCTGCTCAAGGAAGGCAACGGTTTCTGGTCATGGGGCTGAGCATGTCGTGTGCAACAAGGAAATCGCATGAATGACGCTGACGTCAGCCAGGCGCTGGCACGGTATGTGCAGTGCCGCACCGGGGCCGGCCAGGTTGCGGTGGTGGCATTTTCCCGGTTGTCGGGTGGCGCCATACAAAGCAATTACGCGCTGTCGCTGGACTGCCAGGGCGGAAGCATGCCGGGTAAGCTCGAGCTGGTCGTGCGCAGCGATGCGCCTTCCAAGGTCGATGTCAGCCTGACCCGCGAGCAGGAATTCCAGGTGCTTGACGTTGCCTATGAGGCGGGCGTCACGGTGCCCCGTCCGTTGTGGCTGTGTTCCGACAGGTCGGTCATTGGCCGCGATTTTTGTGTGATGATGCGTGTTCCCGGCACCGCGTCGGGCAGGCAGCTGGTGCGCGGCGCGCTGACCGAAGCGCAATCCAGGCAGCTGGTGCGGCAACTGGGAAGCGAGCTGGCATGCCTGCATCGGGTCAGGCCGCCCCAAGACCGCCTGGCCTTTTTACCCTTGCGCGATCAGGCGCCGGCGCTGGCGCGTGTGCAGGAATACCGTGATGCGCTCGACCTGATCCCCGAACCGCATCCGGTGCTGGAGTGGTCGCTGAACTGGCTGCAGGATCACGCCAGCGACAGTGGTGAAATCGCCTTGTGCCACGGCGATTTCCGTACAGGCAATTACATGGTGCACGAAGGCCGCGTCAGCGGCATACTGGATTGGGAGTTTGCTTCGTTCAGCGACCCCTACGAAGACCTGGGATGGCTGTGCGCCCGCAGCTGGCGTTTTGGCGCCAACGACAAGGCCGTGGGCGGGGTGGGGCACAAGGTCGATCTGTTTCAGGCTTATGCGCAGGTCTCGGGCAGCCAGGTCGATGCCGGCAAAGTCCTGTACTGGGAAATCATGGGCATGGTGCGCTGGGCCATTATTGCGCTGCAGCAGGCTCAGCGCCATCTGTCGGGCGAGCAGAACTCGCTTGAACTTGCCCTCACGGGCCGCCTGCTACCCGAGATCGAATTCGACCTGCTGAATCAGATCCAGGAAATGGGAGGGACGCATGAATAATCGCCCTTACGGGAACGAACTGCTCATCGTGGCGCGTCGTACCTTGCTTGATGAACTGCTGCCTTTGCTGCCGGCCGACAAGACTTATGATGCGCTGATGGTGGCCAATGCCATGGCGATCGCCGCGCGCGAGCTTGAGCCGCATGGCGGGCACGATGCTTTTTCCGGTCAGTCCATTGCCGGCTTTTATGGCGAAGCGGGTGTGGCCGATCCCGGCGAAGCCAGCGAACACGGGCTGGCCGCCCTGATTCGGGCACGTGCAATACCGTCTTCGCAACAGCAAGGGCTGCATGGGCTGCTGCTGTCTTTGACGCGGGAAAAACTCGCCTTGTCCAATCCCAAGTACCTTAATCAGTCTTCCGGGAAATACACATGAGCAACAAGTATCAGCAAGGGCTTGAAAAAACCGGTGCCAACTATTCCAGCCTGACACCGGTCAGCTTCCTGCAGCGTTCGGCAGGCATATTTCCCGACAAACCGGCCATTGTCGACGCCGACATGACGCTGACCTATGCCGATTTCTACCGGCGTTGCCGCAGCATGGCGTCGTCGCTGTCCAATATCGGCATCAAGGCTGGCGACACGGTATCGGTGCTGTGCTTCAATACTCATGAGCTGCTGGAAAGCCACTATTCCATTCCCATGGTGGGCGCTGTGCTCAATGCCTTGAACACGCGCCTGGATGCTTCAGCGCTGCGGTTCATTCTTGACCATGGCGAATCCCGCCTCTTGTTCTACGATACCGAGTTCGAGCCCCTGGTACAGCAAGTGGCGGCGGGCATGGATTCGCCACCCCTGCTGGTTGCCATTGCGCGCCTGGCTGGTGTCTCGCAAGGGCTTGCCGCATTGTCCTACGAGGACATGATCGCGGCGGGCGACCCTGCTTATTCGTGGGCCAAGGTCAACGACGAATGGGACGCCATTGCGCTGAACTATACCTCGGGCACCACCGGCAATCCCAAGGGAGTGGTGTACCACCATCGTGGCGCTTATCTGGCCGCCATGAGCAATGCCATGGCATTCAACATGACGGCCGACACGGTCTATTTGTGGACGCTGCCCATGTTCCATTGCAATGGCTGGGGGTACACCTGGGCCATTACAGCGGTGGGTGGAACGCATGTCTGCCTGCGCAAAGTCCAGGCTGACCACGTGCTGTCGCGCATAGAAGCCAATAAAGTGACCCATTTGTGCGGCGCTCCTATCGTGCTGAACATGCTGCTCAATGACTTCCACAAGAATGGGCAGTCCTTGTCGGTGCCGGTGCAATTCGCCCTGGGTGGCGCCGCGCCGCCCAGTCCGGTGATCCATCGGGCGCAGGAAGTGGGATTCCGCATTACCCACTTGTACGGACTGACCGAATCGTACGGCCCCTCGGCCCTGTGCATATGGCAGAACGATTGGAGCGCCCTGGACACCGAATCGCTGGCCCAGAAAATGGCCCGGCAGGGTGTGGGTACGCTGGCCATCGACGAGCTTGCCGTGGCAAGCCCGGACGATGGTGCTTTCGTGCCTGCCGATGGGCTGGCGCTGGGCGAGCTGCTGATGCGCGGCAATACCCTGATGAAAGGCTATTTGAAAAACGAAGCAGCCACCGACGAGGCGTTTCGCGACGGCTGGTTCCATACGGGCGACCTGGCAGTGATGCATCCCGATGGCTATGTCGAAATCAAGGATCGCGCCAAAGACATCATTATTTCGGGCGGCGAGAATATTTCCAGCCAGGAGATCGAAGAAGTGCTGTATCGCCACCCCTTGGTGCTGGAAGCCGCCGTGGTGGCCATGCCGGACGAAAAATGGGGCGAAGTGCCTTGTGCTTTCATTGCCTTGAAGGATGATGCCCAGGCCGCGGACGAGCAGATGTTCATTGCCTACTGCAAAGAAAACATGGCGTCGTTCAAGGCACCCAAGCGCATCGTTTTTGCCGAGCTGCCAAAAACATCGACGGGAAAAATCAGAAAAAATCTTTTGCGCGAGCAGCTGTTGAAAACTCGCCGAGCCTGACCGGCTGGGGCGCACAGCCGCCCGCCAGTCTGGCCTGCCGTACACTTGCGCGATTCAACCCCAGCCGGAGCTATGTCATGATTGCCGATTTTGAGTCCTTCAAGGCCGAGCTGAGCCTGTCGAAAATCGAAATCTGCCGCGAGCTGTACCACATGAATCGCGACATGATCCGCATAAAGAAAGAGCATGTTGCGGTGAAGAATCTGCTGCGCATCATCAATTCAACGCTGCGCCTGACCAGCCTCAAGGGCTTTCACGCCATGTCGCTGCGCGACTTGTGCGCCGATTCCGGCTTCAGCATAGGCGGCCTGTACGCCTATATCCGGAACAAGGACGATCTGGTTTGCCTTATACAGGGGCATGGCGTATTGCTCACCCGCCGTACCATGCTGGATTACACCCGCGACATCCAGGTGCCGCGCGACAAGCTGCTGGCGGCGGTCAAGGCGCACGTCTACCTGAGCGAGCTGATGCAGCCCTGGTTTTACTTTTCTTTCATGGAAACCAAAAGCCTGCCCGAAAAGCAGAAAAAGGAGGCCATTGCCATTGAGCTCGAAGTCGAGAACATTCTGTATGACATCATTCAAGAAGGCGTGGCGGCGGAGGCTTTCCGCGACATCAATGCCCGTTTGCTGGCATCGCTGTGCAAGGCCATGATGCAGGATTGGTACCTGAAACGGCGCAAATACAGCAATCATGATGTCAGCGCCACGGCATATGCGGAATTCATTGGGGAGGTGCTCGACCGCTACCTGCTTCCCGATTTGCCTGGAACGCGGTAAAGCGTTACATTACTGTGTTGATTCGTTCAATTATCCCGAACCAATCTGCAAAGGCTCTGTGCGCCGGGCTATCCGCCCGGTTTTTTGCGCCTGTAATACTTTGCCGTTGGCCGCGTCACAAGCGTGTGTTGCCAAGGCTTCCGTTTCTACCTCCCGCGTTCTCATGAACGTTAGTGCTCTGTTTCGATAAGTTCGAGGCGGGTCGGCAAGGTGTCTGGGTGGCATGGTTCCGTGAATCATAAAGCGCCAGGTCATGTTGCTGAAGCCGGTTTGCGCTTGGGCCCTGGCGGCCAATCTAGGCAGTTGTACTGGTTACGAAAGGAATACAATATGGAACTCAATGGCGCCGATATCGTCGTGCGTTGCCTTGCCGAAGAAGGCGTAGACCATGTGTTTGGCTACCCGGGCGGCGCGGTACTGTACATCTACGACGCAATCTACAAACAAGACAATTTCAAACACATCCTGGTCCGCCACGAGCAGGCTGCCGTGCACGCGGCCGACGCCTACTCGCGCTCGTCGGACAAGATCGGGGTGGCGCTGGTCACCAGTGGCCCGGGCCTGACCAATGCCGTTACCGGCATTGCCACGGCCTATATGGACTCCATCCCCATGGTGATCATCAGCGGTCAGGTGCCCAGCAACGCCATAGGCGAAGATGCCTTCCAGGAGTGCGACACGGTCGGCATCACCCGGCCCTGCGTCAAGCACAACTTCCTGGTGCGCGACGTAAAAGATCTGGCTGAAACCATGCGCCGCGCCTTTTATATCGCCAAAACAGGCCGGCCCGGCCCGGTTCTGGTCGATATCCCCAAGGACATCACCGTTGCCGCCTGCAAGTTCACGCCCAAGCGCGGCGAAGTCAAAATGCGGTCGTATGCGCCTGTGGTCAAGGGCCATCTGGGACAGATCAAAAAAGCGGTCCAGATGCTGCTCGCGGCCGAACGGCCCATGATTTATTCCGGCGGCGGCGTGGTGCTGTCCGATGCGGCCGCCGAATTGCGCGAGCTGGTCGAACTCACCGGCGCACCGTGTACCAACACCCTGATGGGCCTGGGGGCGTTCCCGGCCAGCGACGACAAGTTCGTGGGCATGCCGGGCATGCACGGTACCTATGAAGCGAACATGTCCATGCAGAATTGCGACGTGCTTATCGCCGTTGGGGCGCGCTTTGATGACCGGGTTATCGGCAACACCAAGCACTTCTCGCAGACGCCGCGCAAAATCGTTCATATCGATATCGATCCCTCTTCGATTTCCAAGCGCGTGCGGGTCGATGTGCCCATCGTCGGCAATGTCAAAGATGTGCTGCAGGAACTGAACAGCCTGTATGCGCAGGCCATCATCGACACGCCGGCCAACAAAGACGCACTGGCCAAATGGTGGCAGCAGATCAACACCTGGCGCGGCAAGCAATGCCTGGCGTATCAAGGCTCCGATACGCTCATCAAACCCCAGTTCGTGGTCGAGAAGCTGTGGGAAGTCACGGGCGGCAACGCGTTTGTGACATCGGACGTTGGGCAGCACCAGATGTGGGCGGCCCAGTACTACCGCTTCAATCAGCCTCGGCGCTGGATCAATTCCGGCGGCCTGGGCACCATGGGCGTGGGCCTGCCTTATGCCATGGGCGTGCAGATGGCCAACCCCGACAGCGAGATCGCCGTGATTACGGGCGAAGCCTCCATTCAAATGAATATCCAGGAACTGTCCACCTGCAGTCAGTATCGCCTGACCCCCAAGGTACTGTGCCTGAACAACCGCTACCTGGGCATGGTGCGCCAGTGGCAGCAGATCGACTACGGTTCGCGCTATTCCGAATCCTATGTCGATGCCCTGCCTGATTTCGTCAAGCTGGTGGAAAGCTATGGGCATGTGGGCATGCGCATCGACAAACCGGCCGATGTCGAGCCTGCCATACGCGAGGCGTTCACCAAATACAAAGACAGGCTGGTTTTCATGGACTTCATTACGGACCAGACAGAAAACGTATGGCCCATGGTGAAGGCCGGCCGCGGCCTGACCGAAATGCTGCTCGGTTCCGAAGACCTGTAAGGAGCGAAAACAATGAAACATGTTATTTCCATCCTTCTGGAAAACGAACCGGGCGCGCTGTCGCGGGTGGTGGGCCTGTTTTCGGCTCGAGGCTACAACATCGAGACCCTGACGGTTGCACCCACCGAGGACTCCACCCTGTCGCGCATGACCATCGTGACCAAGGGGTCCGACGAAGTCATCGAGCAAATCACCAAGCACCTGAACCGGCTGGTCGATGTCGTGAAAGTGGTGGACTTGTCCGAAGGACCGCATATTGAGCGTGAGCTCATGCTCATCAAGGTCAGGGCGGTAGGCAAGGAACGCGAGGAAATGAAGCGCATGGCCGATATTTTCCGCGGCCGCATCATCGACGTGACCGACAAGGTCTACACCATCGAGCTGACGGGCGACCAGGGCAAGATCGAAGCTTTTATCGGCGCCCTGGATCGCAGCGCCATCCTCGAAACGGTGCGTACCGGTGTGTCGGGCATAGGCCGCGGCGAACGCGTTCTGAAGCTTTAATTTATTATTCACCGGCCAGGCGGCTGTATGCCGGCCATGTTTAACCATAGTGTCTGAATGCACGAATTCAGCAAAAATCAAAATACCGAAAGTATTGGAGCACCTTAAATGAAAGTTTTTTACGATAAAGATTGCGACCTTTCCCTGATCAAAGGCAAAACTGTTGCCATCATCGGCTACGGTTCGCAAGGCCACGCCCACGCGCTCAACCTGCACGAATCGGGCGTCAACGTCGTCGTTGGCCTGCGCAAGGGCGGCGCTTCCTGGAGCAAGGCTGAAAACGCGGGCCTGAAGGTTCAGGAAGTGGCCGAGGCCGTCAAGGCGGCCGATCTGGTCATGGTTCTGCTGCCCGACGAAAACATCGCCGAGGTCTATCGCAACCAGATCGCCGGCAATATCAAGGCAGGCGCCGCACTGGCATTCGCCCACGGCTTCAATGTGCACTATGGCCAGGTTCAGCCCCGCGCCGACATCGACGTGATCATGATCGCGCCCAAGGCGCCCGGCCATACGGTTCGAGGCACTTACAGCCAGGGCGGCGGCGTGCCGTCGCTGGTCGCCGTGCACCAGGACAATTCCGGCGCGGCCCGCGATATCGCCCTGTCGTATGCCTGCGCCATTGGCAGCGGCCGCGCCGGCATCATCGAAACCAATTTCCGCGAAGAGACTGAAACCGACCTGTTCGGCGAGCAGGCCGTCCTGTGCGGCGGTACTGTCGAGCTGATCAAGGCCGGCTTCGAAACGCTGGTTGAAGCGGGCTATGCGCCTGAAATGGCTTACTTCGAATGCCTGCACGAGCTCAAGCTGATCGTCGACCTGATCTACGAAGGCGGCATTGCCAACATGAACTACTCGATCTCGAACAACGCCGAGTATGGCGAGTACGTGACGGGCCCGAATATTGTCACCGAAGAAACCAAGAAGGCCATGCGCAAGTGCCTGACCGATATCCAGACCGGTGAGTACGCCAAGAACTTCATTCTGGAAAATGCAGCCGGCGCGCCTACGCTGACGTCCCGCCGCCGCATCAACGCCGAATCGCAAATCGAGCAGGTGGGCGGCAAGCTGCGCGCCATGATGCCCTGGATCGCCGCCAACAAGCTGGTCGATCAAAGCAAGAACTAAGCAGTATTGCCCAGTTCAAGAAAACCGGCCTCGGCCGGTTTTTTTTATTTGCCGATGAGAAACGTTTAAAGGAAGGTGTCAGATCAAAAGAAACAATAATCAATCTTGTTATCAGTATAATTAATTGCATTCCAGCGGCATTACAGGACATTAGCCCATGAGCGATACGTTTGAATCTCATGCCCGGCCGTTGCGTGAACGCTACGCGCAACTGAAAGAGCAAAATCCCAAGGCCCGCATACGCAATCTGGCCCACGATATGTCGGTCAGTGAAATGGAACTCGTGGCCGCGGGCTGCGGCCGGATCGAGTCCGTGCTGCTCAAGGAATCGGCGCAAGACATCTTCAAGGAACTGGGCAGCCTGGGGCGTGTCATGGCGCTTACCCGCAACGACTGGTGCGTGCACGAGCGCCACGGCCAGTATCAGGACATCCGCGCCGGCAAGGTCATGGGCATCGTGCTGGGGCCCGATATCGACTTGCGCATGTTCTTCAGTTGCTGGAAATACACCTTTGCCGTGAACGACGGTGGGCGTTTGAGCATTCAGTTTTTCGATACGGCCGGCGACGCGGTGCACAAGGTCTATATCACCGATGAAAGCGATGCGGCGGCCTATCATGCGCTGGTTGCCCGGTTCAATGATCCGGCCCCCGTCTGGCCGGTGGTGTCGCCGGACGCACCCAAAGTCGATGAAACCGTGCCCGAAGCGCCTGCCCAGCTTCGCGCCGAGTGGCTGGCCATGCAGGATACTCACGAGTTTTTTCAATTGCTCAAGCGGCACAATGTCGCGCGTCTGACCGCGCTGCGCGATGTGGGCGCCGATCTGGCCCAGCAGGTGCCCAATGACCTCGCCGAGCGGATGCTGAACGATGTGGCCCAGCGCGATATCCCCTTCATGTGCTTCGTGGGAAATCGGGGCATGATCCAGATACATACCGGACCCGTCAAGAAGTTGATGCGCACGGGGCCATGGTTCAACGTGCTTGAGCCTCACTTCAATCTGCATCTGGACACCACCGCGATAGCGTCTTCATGGGTGGTCAATAAGCCCACCTCCGACGGCTGGGTGACGTCGGTCGAGTGCTATGCCGATAACGGCGAGCTTATCGTCCAGTTTTTTGGTGCGCGCAAGCCTGGCGTTCCCGAGCTGTCAAGCTGGCGTCAGTTGCTGGTGGAATATTGCCCCGAACCTTTGGCGGCGTAGTCATGAAACGCGGGTTGCTGGTCTTCAGCCTGTTTGTATCCAGCCTGGCATGGGCAGCCCAGCCGGCACCTGATCGGGTCGTTTCTTTGGGCGGCAGCGTAACCGAGATCGTTTATGCGCTGGGGCAGGGCACATTGCTGGTGGCCAACGATGCATCCAGCCTGTATCCGGAAGCGGCAACCAGATTGCCTCGCGTAGGGTATTACCGCGCCGTGCCGGTCGAGGGTGTGGTGGCGCAAGCACCCGATCTGGTGCTGGCATCTGAAAACGCGGGTCCGCCGACGGCCCTAGAACGTCTGAAGGGCCTGGGGCTTGCCGTAAAAATCGTCACTGACCAGCCCACACTCGATTCCCTGTATCGGCGTATCGAGCAGGTGGCGCTTGAGCTGCGGGTTCCCGACGCAGGCCGGCAACTGGCAGGCAAGGTCCGCAGCGATGTGGCGGCGGCGCAAGGCATGCCCGTCACATCCCGGCGTGCGCTGGTTCTGGTGAACCGATCGGGGCCCCTGATGGGGGCGGGCCGCGATACAGCGGCGGATGCCATTCTTGAACTGGCAGGCCTGAACAACGCGCTTGCTCAGCAAAAGGGATATAAGCCAATTTCGGCCGAGGGACTCGCCATGCTGGCGCCCGAACTGATCATTATTACGGCAGCTTCGCTGCAGGCCAGCGGCGGGATGGAAAAGCTTCGCACCGGCGCGGGCATCGCCAGCACGCCCGCGGCAAAAAACAACCGGATCATTGCCATGGATGATCTGCTTATCCAGGGTATCGGTCCAAGGGTGGGCCAGGCGATACGCCAGCTCAAAGAGGCGGCGAGGTAAACGGCGCCATGCATACAGGGCCGGGTTCCCGCAAGCTGGCGCCGCAGCCGGTGCTGATCGCGCTGCTGTGCTGTCTGGCGGCGGCCGCGCTGGTATCCAGCGCAAGCGGGGCCCTGCACATCCCATGGGCCAGCATCCCGCGCCTGCTATGGGGCGAGCCCGGCGCGGAAGATGCCTTGCTGCATAACGTGCTGCTGTATATCCGCCTGCCGCGTGTCTTGTTCAGTATTGTGGCGGGGGCGGCGCTGGCGGCCACTGGCGTGACCATGCAGGCCTTATTCCGGAATCCCCTGGCCGAGCCTGGCCTGGTCGGCATATCGTCCGGCGCCGCGCTGGGCGCCGTCTGCGCCATCGTGATGACGGCGGGGGGCTTTTTCCTGGTCGCCGCATCGGCCTTCGCGGGCAGCTTATTGGCCACCTTCCTGGCGTATTCCATTGGCCGCCGCTATCGTGGTGTGGCCGGCTTGCTGCTGGCCGGCATCGCCATCAATACGGTAGCGGGCAGTGCCATCGGCATTTTTACCTATCTGGCCAACGACAGCGAGCTGCGCGATCTGACCTTCTGGACCATGGGTAGCCTGGCGGGCGCCGATTGGCGCATGTTGTTTTGGCTGGGCCCCTGGACGGCAGTGCTGCTGATCTATTTATGCAAGCAGTGGCGCGTGCTCAATGCCCTGTTGCTGGGAGAGCGGGAGGCGGCGCATCTGGGGTTCGAGCTGGCGGCGGTTCGGCGGCGGCTGATCGTCGTGACCGCACTGATCATAGGTCCACTGGTGGCCGTGACCGGAGGCATAGGCTTTATTGGCCTGGTGGTGCCGCATCTGGTGCGCATGATACTGGGCGCGCATCATCGCTACCTGCTGCCCGTGTCTCTGGTGGCCGGCGCCCTGGTACTGACGCTGGCCGATTGCCTGTCGCGCGTGCTGGTCAGTCCGGCCGAGCTGCCCATAGGGTTGATCACCAGCCTGGTCGGGGGGCCGTTCTTTTTCTGGTTGCTGAGCCGTGGCCGCAGCGTGCCTGTTTGAATCCGGGGTACACGAATATGCCTGAATCGAATCAGTTTTCCGCAACCGGCCTGGGCGTGCGGCGCGGCCGGCAAACGGTTGTGCGGCAGGTGTCGCTGCAACTGCCGCCTGGCCAGGTGCTGAGCCTGCTCGGCGCCAATGGCGCCGGAAAATCGACGCTGCTGTCTGCCTTCGCCGGCGAGATCAGGCCCGAGCCCACTCCGAATGGCGAGTGTGCCATCTTCCTGAATGGCCGGGCTTTATCCAGTTTGAGCGCGGGCCAGCAAGCGCGCTGCCGTACCGTATTGCCGCAAAAACCGGGATTGGCGTTTGATCTGCAAGTATCCGAAGTGGTGTCCATGGGCGCGTACCCGTTTCCCGCCTTGTCTCAAGACGAGGTCGACGCGCTGACTCGGGATACCTTGAGGCGTCTCGATATCACCCATCTGGCCCCGCGGCGCTACCTGGAGCTTTCCGGCGGCGAGCAGCAGCGTGTGCAATTTGCGCGAGTGGTATTGCAGATTCTTGCCGAACGCCAGGCCGACCCACGAGGCCGCTATATGCTGCTTGACGAACCCACCTCCAGTCTCGATCCGCTGCACCAGCAAGCATTGCTGCGCATCGTGGCGGAATTGGCCCGGTCAGAGCGCGTAGGCGTGCTGGTCATTCTGCATGACGTGAACCTGGCTGCCTTATGGAGCGATCGCATTGCGCTATTGTCGGAAGGAACATTGCTGGCTTGCGGCGAACCGCTGTCAGTGCTGACGCCTGAAAACCTGAAAGCTGTATACGGTGTCGACGTGCGCGTCATGCCCCATCCCGGCAGGGCAGGAAAACCCCTGGTCGTCTTTGGCTGAATCGCCGGCACGGTATGTGCTGATGGATGCTATTGATGGATTTTTACCGGCCTATTTCGGTTATTCTTCGTCTTACCATGAATAAACCTTCTTATCCCCATCCTGTTATTGCGCGCGAAGGCTGGCCGTTTCTGGCCGGTATTGTGCTGTTGTCTATCGTCGTCAGCTTCTGGTCCGGCCTGGCGTCCATCCCGTTCTGGCTGCTGTCGGTTTTTGTATTGCAGTTCTTCCGCGACCCGGCACGTATCGCCCCCGAGGGCGAGCTCAACGTCCTGTCTCCCGCCGATGGCCGTATTGTGGCGGTGGAGGAAGTCGCCGATACCTACGCCAATCGCCCCGCGCTTAAAATCAGCGTCTTCATGAATGTATTCAACGTCCATTCCAACCGCTCGCCGGTCCATGGGGCGGTTCAGTCCGTCAATTACTTTGCCGGCCAGTTTTTCAACGCGTCGCTCGATAAGGCGTCATTGGAAAACGAGCGCAACGCCATCGTACTGCTCACACCGCAGGGCCATGTCGTGACGGCAGTGCAGGTTGCCGGCCTGGTGGCCAAGCGCATTCTTTGCTATGTCAAGCCCGGCGACCAGCTGTATGCCGGGCAACGTTATGGTTTCATTCGCTTCGGGTCGCGCGTAGACGTCTATTTGCCCCCCGGATCCCGTCCGCGCGTTGCCATTGGCGACAAGGTCCAGGCCACCAGCACGGTGCTGGCCGAATTGCCCGATACGCCCGCCGGCTCAACCGAGTAAGCCCATGCCCAATTTCTCCACCGACGAATCCCGCCGCCGCCGCAGCATCTATTTGCTGCCGAACGCCTTTACCACCGCCAATCTGTTTGCCGGATTCTACGCGGTTGTCCAGGCCATGAATGGCCGGTTCGAAATGGCGGCCATCGCCATTTTCCTGGCGATGGTGTTCGACGGCATGGATGGCCGCGTGGCGCGCCTGACGAATACGCAATCGGCGTTCGGCGAGCAATACGATTCCCTGTCCGACATGATCTCGTTCGGCATTGCGCCCGCGCTGGTCATGTATGAGTGGGCGCTGCGCGATCTGGGCCGCTGGGGCTGGCTGGCCGCCTTCATCTATGTGGTGGGCGCCGCCTTGCGCCTGGCCCGCTTCAACACCAATATCGGCGTGGTCGACAAGCGCTTTTTCCAGGGTCTGCCCAGCCCGGCCGCCGCCGCGCTCGTGGCGGGTTTTCTTTGGCTTGTGGTCGACAACAAGCTCACGCTCGAAAGCCAGACGATTTCCTGGATGAGCTTCATCGTGACGGTGTATGCCGGCATAGCCATGGTCACCAATGCCCCGTTCTACAGCGGAAAAACCTTCGCCCTGGGCCGTAGCGTGCCCTTCTGGGTGATCCTGGTCGTGGTGGCCGCCTTTGTTTTCGTGTCCAGCGATCCACCCCTTGTGCTGTTCGGCCTGTTTGTGGTGTATGGCCTGTCGGGATGGTTCATCATGGCGTGGCGCTGGCGCCGCGCCCGTGAACTCACGCGTCAGCGCCATTTGGGCGCCGAGAGCGATGAACCGTCCGCGCCCGAGCCATCGTTCAGTGCCACCCATACGTATCAGTCGCCTGAACTGGGCGGCCTGGCCGGAAAGTCCGATGCCGTTCAGCCAGACAAGCCTCGCGGGCCCGACCAGCCGGTATAGGTCGCGAGGCCACGGCCCCTAGAACCAGTCTGCGTTGCAAATCCTCGCGATAGCACTGGCTATCGCTGCGGTTTGCGCCTTGCCTGACAAGCCCATGCATCCGAATTTGAGCATCCCAACCAAGCAAACCGCACACTAGTCGAACCAGAAGCTGTCGCGCTCGAACAACGGATCGGGTCCGGGGTGGAAGCGGGTGACGGCCTGGCCGGTCGTGCCAAAATATACGTACATCAGTGAGTTCCAGGCGCCGGCCTGCTTGTAGCGATAGCTCCAGACGGTCTGAAGAGAAGAGGGCAGGCCGACTTTACTGATTTCAGCCGGAGGACCGAATTCGCAGCGGACCCGCTCGGGTGTCCAGACGCCGGTTGCCAGGATATTGAAATGCTGATCGGTCAACAGAGACTCGATGCGGTCAGTGATGCCGGCTTCATTGACGTGGGTGCCCCAGGCATATTGCCCATAAGGCTGTTGGGACCAGATCAGGCGCTGGCTGCCATTTTCGCCAGGGCACGAGAAATTGGCCCGGCCGAACTGGGCCTCGACCTGATGCAAGGGTGTGCCCGGCGGGGTATTGGCCATATTGGCGCAGGCCGTCAGCAGCCCAAGACCAATTCCGGCCAGGGCCGTCCGGGTGAGCCGGGTAAGTGCATGGTTCATGGTTTCCACCTTTACGGTATAATGCCCACTTCTTTAGGCTGGTTGCGCCGTATGCGCAGGGCTGGCCTGAAGCAAAGCGTTATCCAAATTGTAGTTTGTTAATTACCCCACGTCAGGGCACCTCGGCTCTGTCGCATGTTAAAGAGATTAAATAATGTCTGTTGCAGAAATCAAAAAATCCGACATCGTCGCGCAATTCCAACGCGCGCAAGGCGATACCGGCTCTCCTGAAGTCCAGGTTGCGTTGCTTACCGCGCGCATCAACGATCTCACCGACCATTTCAAAACGCACCTGAAAGACCACCACTCGCGTCGTGGCCTGCTGCGCATGGTCAGCCGTCGCCGCAAGCTGCTAGATTACTTGAAAGGCCGCAATCCCGATTCGTACCGCTCGCTCATCGAAAAGCTCGGTCTGCGTAAGTGATACCCGGGGCTGGCTCCCCACGATGCAACCGTGGACACTGCGACCAACGTCGCGGTGTACACGGTTTTTTTTATTGTAAGGATATCTCCTAATGTTTAATAAAGTGAGCAAATCGTTTCAGTACGGTCAGCACACGGTAGTTCTGGAAACTGGCGAGATTGCTCGCCAAGCCTCGGGCGCCGTACTGGTTTCGATTGACGATACCGTTGTATTGGCAACTGTCGTTGGCGCCAAAACCGCCAAGCCCGGCCAAGACTTTTTCCCGCTAACCGTTGATTACGTTGAAAAAACCTACGCGGCCGGCCGTATTCCCGGTGGTTTCTTCAAGCGCGAAGGCCGTCCTTCCGAAAAAGAAATCCTCACCTCGCGCTTGATCGATCGCCCGCTGCGCCCGTTATTCCCGGAAGGCTTCTACAACGAAGTCCAGGTCATTCTGCACACGGTGTCGGTCAATCCTGAAATCGATCCCGATATCGCCGCCATGATAGGCGCCTCGGCCGCGCTGGCCATTTCCGGTATTCCCTTCAATGGTCCCATCGGCGCCGCGCGCGTCGGTTATGTCGACGGCCAGTACATTCTGAATCCCACTTCCAGCCAGCTGCAGGCCTCGCAACTGAACCTGGTCGTGGCAGGCACCGAAGCAGCCGTACTGATGGTCGAGTCCGAAGCCCAGAACCTGTCCGAAGAGGTCATGCTGGGTGGCGTGATGTTCGGCCATGAGCAGATGCAGGCCGCCATCAACGCCATTCACGATCTGGTCGCGGAAGCCGGCAAGCCCGAATGGGATTGGCAGCCCGCGCCCACGAATGAAGCGCTGGCCACCGCCGTTGCATCGGCCGCCCAGGAAAACCTGCAAGCCGCCTACCTGATCCGCGAAAAGCAGGCCCGTACCACCAAGCTGCGTGAAGTCTACGCCGCCGTCAAGGAAAAGCTGGCCGAGCATGCCGCCGCCAAGGGCGAGAGCGCGCCCGACAACGTCGAAGTCGAGAACATGCTGTTCGACCTGGAAGCCAAGATCGTCCGGGGTCAAATCCTGAACGGCGAGCCTCGCATCGACGGCCGCGATACCCGCACAGTGCGTCCCATCAGCGTCACCTTGGGCGTGCTTCCGCGCGCCCACGGCAGCGCCCTGTTTACGCGCGGCGAAACCCAGGCTTTGGTTGTAGCCACCCTGGGCACCAAGCAAGACGAGCAGATCATTGATTCCATCATGGGCGAGCACCGTGACCGCTTCATGCTGCATTACAACTTTCCGCCCTTTGCCACTGGCGAAACCGGGCGCTTCGGTTCGCCCAAGCGTCGGGAAATCGGCCATGGCCGCCTGGCCAAGCGTTCGCTGGTTTCCTCCCTGCCTGATGCGCAAGACTTCCAGTACACCATTCGTGTCGTCTCGGAAATCACCGAGTCCAACGGTTCGTCTTCCATGGCGTCGGTGTGCGGTGGCTCGCTGGCCATGATGGACGCCGGCGTGCCGGTCAAGGATCACGTGGCCGGGGTGGCCATGGGTCTGATCAAAGACGGCGGAAAATTTGCCGTTCTTACCGATATTCTGGGCGACGAAGATCATCTTGGCGACATGGACTTCAAGGTGGCCGGCACCGTGCAGGGCATCACCGCCTTGCAAATGGATATCAAGATTCAGGGCATTACCCGCGAAATCATGCAGGTTGCGCTGGCTCAGGCCAAGGAAGGCCGCCTGCATATCCTGGGCAAAATGAAAGAAGCCATCGAGGGTTCGCGCACCGAGCTGTCCGAGTTCGCGCCGCGCATGCTCAGCGTCAAGATCAATCCCGAGAAAATCCGTGACGTCATCGGCAAGGGCGGGGCGACCATCCGCGCCCTGACCGAGGAAACCGGTACACAGATCGATATCGGCGACGATGGCACCATCACCATTTCCAGCGCCGACCTCGATAAGGCTCGCGAAGCCGAGCGCCGCATCAAGGAATTGACGGCGGATGTCGAAGTTGGGCAGGAATACGAAGGCCCCGTCCTGCGCTTGCTGGACTTCGGCGCCATCGTCCAGGTACTGCCCGGCCGCGACGGCTTGTTGCACATCTCTGAAATCGCCAATTACCGTATTGCGAACATCAACGATGTACTCAAAGTTGGCCAGACGGTGCGCATCAAGGTCATCGAAGCCGACGACAAGGGCCGCTTGCGCCTGTCGATGAAAGCCATCGGCGGCATCGAGGCCCAGGGCGGCCCGCAAGCGCCTGTGGCGGCAAGCGAAGAGTAAACTCGGCGCTGATGCGGCGGGAAACCGCCGCGGCGCTGAGCGCAAAACACCCCGGAAGCCGCACATCGGCTCCCGGGGTGTTTTTTCTTTAATAACGCAGGGCGGCGCTCAGGATGATTTGCCGTCCGGGACCGAAGTCGGCATGGTGGACGCCGTTGGTGCGCCTGATATAAAGCTTGTCGGTTAGGTTGAGCGCATTGAGCTGGAAGGCAAGGTTCTTGTTGTACTGGTAGGCGGCCATCGCGTCAAAGCGCCAATACGCGGGCATGTGCACCTTGTCGGCGCCGCCGCCGGCACCGCCCTGATTGCCCCCGTATGTCTTGCCTACGTAGTAGGCGCCGGCGCCCACGGTCAAGGGCGGCAAGACTTTGTAAGTGGTCCACAAGCTGAAGCTGTGCTTGGGTGTATTGGCCAGGGGATCGCCTTCGTTGACGCCGCTGTACGGACCCTTCACCAGTTCGCTGTCCATATAGGTATAGCCGCCGTACAGCATCCAATCCGGCGTCAGTTCCCCCGATATACCCAGTTCCAATCCGCGTACCCGGGTCTTTCCGGCCTGAGCAACGACATCGGGCTCGACTTCGATCTGGGCGTCGCGCCTGTCGTTCTGGAAAATCGCCGCTGTCAGGTTAAGGCGCTCGTCAAGCACATTCCATTTGGTTCCCAGCTCTATGCTGGTGCTTTTCTCGGGCTTCAGGTCGTTCATGTCGGCGCTCAGCCCTTCCTGGTCGCCGCCGCTGATGCTGGGCGGGGTGGAGGCCGTGGCATACGATATATAGATGCTGCCGTTCTTCGTTGGTTTGTAGACCAGGCCCAACTGGTAGTTGAACATGGTCCATTCGCCGCTGGCCGATTGCATGGAGCCGCCTCGCGGGGTGTAGTCGCCCGATATCCGGTAGTTGTCAAGGCGGACGCCCGCATTGACCTGGAACTGCTCCGAGAGCTCGATGGTGTCGAACAGATAGGCCGCGCGGGTTGTGGAGGTGGTGTCCTGGCTCAAGGGGGAGCGCGTGATGGCGCCCGACCATGGATCGCTGAAGCGGGGGTCCAGGTATGGCGTGCAATCCATGCTGCCCGGTGCGAAGCTGGCAGGGCAGGGCGCGCCTTGCGTCGTGCTGATGGCGTAGCTGGCATTCTTGCTGGTTTCGCGCGAAAGCTCCACGCCCAAGTTGTAGCGGTGCTCGAGCGAGCCAGTGCTCAATTGCCCGGACAGCTCGGTTACGTTGGCCAGCATGGTACTTTTTTGCCAGCGCGATTTGGTGCCGCGCTGCAACCAATACTGATTGGTGCCCGCGTCGAAGTTGACAGTTCCGTCGCCGGGATTGGTTACCAGGTAGTCGTTCAGGGTTTCGCCGTACCGGGTGGCGTTGCGCAGCATCAGCCTGTCGCTGAAGTCGTGTTCGATTTCGATGGTGCCGATGTCGGCCTTGGTTTTCTGAAAATCGCGATCCAGGCCGTAGAAGGTATCGCGATCGACGTCGACGATGCCGGTGCCGTTGGTATTCAGCTCGGGCGCCTTGCGGGTTGTCGGTATGCCGTAGTCGGGCATGTCGTCGGTGTTCAGATGATAGTAGCTGAAGGTAAGCCGTGTCGGCGTTCCGATGCCCAACGCCAGCGAAGGCGCGATGCCGAATTTTTCGTAGTCGACCTGATTGCGGCCCGGTGTATTGCCTTTGGCACCCAGAAGGTTCAGGCGAAATGCGGAATGCTCGTTAAATTGCCAGTTGCCATCGATCGTGCTGCGCAGATAGCCGTCTGTGCCATAGCCCAGTGCGCCTTCGGCGAAATTGCCCAGGCGGGCGCGCTTGCTGGACAGATTGATGCTGCCTCCGCCCGAGCCTCGGCCGCCGTATACGGAGTCTGCTCCCTTGATGACCTCGACGCTTTCCAGATTGAAGATCTCGCGGATCTGGCCGCCCGGGTCGCGTATACCGTCGACATACACGTTATTGCCCGACGAACTTCCTCGAATGAAGGGGCGATCGGCCAGCGGCTGTCCGCCTTCACCGGCGCCAAAGGTGATTCCAGGCACATTCCTGAGGACATCCTCTAGAGACGTGGCGGCGCTTTCCTGTATGACGGCCTGCGGAATCACCTGCACTGTTTTCGGCGTATCCAGCAAGGGCGCCGTGAATTTTGCCTGTGATGCCTCGGGCGACTGATAGGGGCTGTGATTGGTTCCCGTCACCGTGACGGGAGACAGCAAGGCTGCTTTTTCCGTTGAGGTTTGCGCCTGGGCGTGAGGTAGAAAGACGCCTGAAGACACCAATGTGAGCGCAAGCGATGATCCCAGTATGGCCTGGGGCGGTAGATTTCTTATTGACACAGTGCTTCTTCCTTTTATTGCAATGATAATTATTATCATTATGATATTCCTCTACAATATAGGCAGGAAGTACTTTGATATATTTTGTATGTTTAATGCCACAAACATCGCATTGCGATATAGGTTGACGGTGTTTTGCGCATACCGGGCGAACGCCCGCGGTGAAAGGTTGGCGTGGAAATGCCGCAGGCTAGCGTTTGGCGGCCAGGCTGCAGGCGATGCCGATGGCAATGCCTATTCCGATGCCGCTTGCAATATTATCCATGGCGCTGCCAATGCCCACACCGATGGCAACGCCGATCGCGATCCAGGTTCCGGTATTCATGCGGAAACGATAGCATGCATCCTGGTCTTGTTGGAGCGGTTCTCGAAGTCTCTTGCGGCGAACTGGCACTATCTCGGCGCGCTGACGTCCGCTGCGCAATGCGACGTTTCAATGTCATGTCATTTCTTGATCACAATACCTTGAAACCGCGTGGATACTGGCCGCCGATGGTTTGCACCAGGGTTGTCCCAAGACTTATTCACAGTTTGTGTGGATAAGTTCATCATGGTGCACCCAGCCGGAATCGAACCGGCACGACCAGTGGTCGAGAGATTTTAAGTCTCTTGCGTCTACCAATTCCGCCATGGGTGCGCGGGGCGGTTGAGCCGGGTACGGCCTGTATTGACGCCCTGGTAGTCTTGTTGGCGGAAGCGGTGAGATTCGAACTCACGGACGGGTTGCCCCGTCGCTGGTTTTCAAGACCAGTCCATTCAACCGCTCTGGCACGCTTCCGTTTTCGGGGTTTAGAAGCCCCTGGCTGAATGGATAATTGTATTGCGTCGCATCCAGCCCTTCAGAAGGACGAGAGTTTAGCCTATGTGAGCTTGCTTGTGGGCTCATCGTGCGTCGGCGCGTGCAAAAAAATGGTTTAACGGGTGATAATGGCTTTTTGTGTTTTTATGTACAGGAGCCATAATGAGAGCAGTGGAAATTTCACAACCCGGCGGTCCCGAGGTGCTGGTGCTGGTCGATCGCCCCGTGCCCGAACTTAAGGCGGGCGAGGTCCTGATCAAGGTTTCTGCTGCCGGCATCAATCGGCCCGATGTGTTCCAGCGCAAGGGCAATTACCCGCCGCCGCCCGGTGCATCCGATCTGCCCGGGCTGGAGGTCGTGGGCGAGATCGTGTCGGGTGACACCGGCAATACGGGGCTGGCCGTTGGCGACAAGGTGTGCGCCCTGGTCGCGGGCGGCGGCTACGCCGAGTTTTGCGCGGCGCCCGCGGCCCAGTGCCTGCCCGTGCCCAAGGGGCTGTCCGATGTCGAGGCGGCTGGTCTGCCTGAAACTTACTATACGGTATGGACCAATGTGTTCGATCGTGGCCGCCTGTCGGCCGGCGAATCCCTGCTGGTGCATGGCGGCGCCAGCGGCATCGGTACGACGGCGGTGCAACTGGCGACCGCCATGGGCCATAAGGTGTATGCCACGGTTGGCAGCGACGAGCGTGCCCGCGCGGTGGAAGGCCTGGGGGCGGCGCTGGGCATCAACTATCGCACGCAGGATTACGTGGAAGAGGTCAAGAAGGCCACCGATGGCAGAGGCGTGGATGTTGTGCTCGATATGGTGGCGGGCGAGTACATCAATCGCAATATCAATTGCCTGGCCGATGATGGCCGTATCGTCATCATCGCGCTTCTGGGCGGCGCCAAGGCCACGATAGACTGCAGCCAGATACTGCGTCGGCGCCTGACCGTTACCGGCTCCACCCTGCGCCCGCGCCCGGTCGAGTTCAAAGCCGATATCGCGCAGTCGCTCAAGACCCATGTCTGGCCTTTGCTGGAAAGCGGAAAAATCCGTCCCATTGTCCACGCCACCTTTCCTTTGGAAAAGGCATGCGATGCGCATGCCATGATGGATGCCGGCGAACAGATCGGGAAAATCGTACTGACCGTCTGATTCTCGCGGTCTTGGCGCGGCAGACCGGCTCAAGGCCGCCGCGCCTGGCGCTTGCATCAATCGAGAGCCCGGTGTTTCCGCTGGCCACGGTTCTGGTGTATCCCTGCTGTACCTGTGGCGGCATCTGCCATTAGGCAGATTGGCCACGAACACGCTACAATGCCGGGTTGTCCAAATTTTTTTGTTTCGGGCCATGAATACTCAACAAACGCGTAGGCGCCTTGTTATAGGCAACTGGAAGATGCACGGTCACCGGGCGGCAAATGCAAGCTTGCTTGAAGGCTTGTGCGCAGGTGTGCCAGCAGTGCATCAGTGCGATTTGGCAGTCTGCGTGCCGTTTCCTTATTTGGATCAGGCCAGGACCAGTCTGCATGACAGCGGCATCTCTTGGGGAGCCCAGGACGTCAGCAAGCACGAGCAGGGCGCGTTTACAGGTGAAGTCTCGGCAGCCATGCTGAAAGATTTCGCCTGCCAATGGGTGCTGGTCGGTCATTCAGAGCGGCGCACGCTGCACGGTGAAACCGATCAGCTCGTCGCTGAAAAAGCGATGGCCGCCCTGAACGCGGGGCTGACGCCTGTTGTGTGCGTTGGCGAAACGTTGGACGAGCAGGAAGCCGGCAAGACGGAAGACGTCATTGCGCGTCAACTGGCCCCTGTCCTGGCGCTGGGCGTCCAGCAAGTGGGCAATATGGTTCTGGCCTATGAGCCCGTCTGGGCCATAGGCACGGGCCGCACTGCAACGCCCGAGCAGGCGCAGGCGGTGCACGCTCACATCCGCTCGCAACTGGCCGGTCTGGGCGCGCCTGAAGTCAGGGTGCTTTATGGCGGCAGTGTCAAGGCGTCGAATGCGGCCTCCTTATTTGCCATGTCTGATATCGACGGGGCGCTGGTGGGCGGCGCATCGCTGGTGGCGGAAGAATTTTTACGTATAGCGGCCGCATAGGCCTCGGAGTTTTTTCATGCAATGGTTGTCACCTGTACTTTTGGCGATCCAGGTTGTGTCGTCACTGAGTATTATTGTGTTGGTCCTGCTTCAGCAGGGCAAGGGCGCCGATATGGGTTCCTCGTTTGGCGGGGGATCAGCGGGCAGTTTGTTTGGCGCCACGGGCGCTGCCAACTTCCTGTCGCGCACCACCAAGTGGGCCGCGGTCATCTTTTTCGCTTCCACCGGCGGCCTGGCCTGGGTGGCCCACCATCCTGCCGGCAGCTCATCGATTATCGATGGTGGCGTCATGCGGGGTTTTCAGGGTCAGGAAGTTCCGGCCACGCCGGGTTCCGCCGTGCCGGTTCCGCCCGGTGCCGAGCCTTCGGGCTCGGCCGTGCCCTCGACTCCCGCGCCCACCCCTGCCGCACCCGAGTCTTCTGCCGTTCCGCAAGCGCCTGCCCAGCCCACGCAGCCAGAGTCTTCGGCTGCTCCTGCTGAACAGGCAAGCGAGCCCGCCACCACGGCGCCTGAACAGAACCCGGAGGGCCAAGCAGGCCACGCCCAGACCGAGCAGGCGCCCGCGCAAGGCAATTAATCCGGCATGAATGGATGCCCCCCGGATGAGCTGGTTATTCATACGGTGGCGCAGCCAGATCTATAAAAATACGGGTTTGGTTTCATGCTAGAATACCGCTCTTTGCTCGCCGACGTGGTGGAATTGGTAGACACGCTATCTTGAGGGGGTAGTGGCGAAAGCTGTACGAGTTCGAGTCTCGTCGTCGGCACCATAAGCATTATCCCGGCTGCGCCGGGAACATACAAAGAAACCCATGATTTTCAAAGAAATCATGGGTTTTTTTTGTTGTGCCGCGCGGATGGACAATGCGCCGGCGGCGCCCAGATCAGGCGCGCGCCATAGCGCGCCGCCGAACTTTTCCAACAATGCCTGGTCTACCGTTCGATGCTTACAATAAGCTTGCATGCTCGTTCAACAAATAAGCGTTCATATTCATTAAATAAGCTTGCATGTTCATTTCAAATTGCGGGGGCTCGCGGCCATGCCATTTATTTCTGTATATCGTGATTCACAAGACCGTTACGGTGCTGTCAGCCGATGTTTGCACTGGTTGATGACGCTGGTTTTTGCCTGGCAATTCACCACGGTGGCTGCCCGGGTGTTGTTCGAAGACTCTCCGTTCGACGAGTTCATGTGGGCAAGCCATAAGTCTGTGGGCGCCACCTTGATGCTGCTGATTGCACTGCGCCTGTTGTGGTGGGCGCTTAATGCCAGCCAGCGCCCGCCCGCGGTCAGCATGGCGGCGAGGGTGGGGCACATGGCGCTGTATGCCTTGATGTTCCTGGTGCCGCTGATCGGCTTGATCCGCCAATACGGCTCAGGCCGCGCGTTCTCGCCCTGGGGTATACCGTTCATGCCCGGTTTTGAAGGCGATAAAATCGAGTGGATGACCGATCTGGGCGGCAATTTTCATGGCCTGCTGGGATGGACTCTGCTGATCATGATCATTGGGCACACTGTCGCAGCGTTGTGGCATTGGCGCAAGGGCGGCAATAAGGTCATGCAGCGCATGATCGGCTCAGCCTGACGCATCATCGCCAGCCACGCATATCGCCAACCACGCATGATTTTTTTCGTAATCCCCGTATTGGGAATCAATATCGTTTACACTGATTGCCTTCTGGATTAAGCATTCGGGGAAGTCATGCGTAAATTGTTGCTGGGGATGGGCTTGGCCGCATTCTTGGGGGCCGCGGCGGCGTCCGCCAATATCGCGCCGCAAGCGGTGGTCACAACCTATGCCGACGTGGCGCTGGCCGAGTACCAAGACGCCTTGGCAACCGCGCAAGCCCTGCAGCAATCTGTCGATGCATTGTTGGCCAGTCCCAGCGCCGAAACGCTTGCGGCGGCGCGCACGGCCTGGCTCAAGGCCCGCGTACCTTATCAACAAACCGAAGCCTATCGCTTTGGCAATGCCATTGTCGACGACTGGGAGGGCAGTGTTAACGCCTGGCCGCTGGACGAAGGCCTGATCGACTATGTCGATGCCTCGTACGGCACCGAGTCCGATACCAACGCTTATTATGCGGTCAACGTAATTGCCAATCCCATGCTGAAGGTGGGGGGCAGGCAGGTGGATGCCTCCGTGATTACCCCCGAACTGTTGCGCGACGGCCTGCACGAAGCCGACGGCCACGAGGCCAATGTGGCCATTGGTTATCACGCCATTGAATTCCTGCTGTGGGGCCAAGACCTGAACGGCACGGGCCCGGCGCCCGCCGGCCGGGCGGGCACACCGCAAGAGCGGCATGCGGGCAATCGTCCGCACACCGACTTCGATCCCGCCAACTGCACGGGCGGGCATTGCGAGCGTCGCGGCCAATACTTGAAAGTGGTGACTGGCATGCTGGTGTCCGATCTGGAAGCCATGGTCGCTGAATGGCAGGCCGATGGCGCCGCTCGCCGGTCGGTTCAGCAAGATCCCAAGGCGGGTCTGGTCGCCATGCTGACCGGCCTGGGCAGTCTGTCGTATGGCGAGCTGGCTGGCGAGCGCATCAAGCTTGGCCTGATGCTGCACGATTCCGAAGAAGAGCATGACTGCTTCTCCGACAACACGCATAATTCCCATTTTTACAATCAGGTGGGGATGATGAATGTCTATCTGGGCCAGTACACGCGGGTGGATGGTTCTCAGGTCCGGGGAGCCAGCTTGTCCGATCTGGTCAAGGCGCGCGACGCCGCTCTCGATGATGAAATGCGCAGCAAGCTGAACGACACGCTACAGGCCATGCAGGCCATGAAAGAGCGAGCCGAAAAAGTCGAAACCTACGATCAAATGATTGCCCAGGGCAACGCCCGGGGCAATGCGGTGGTGCAGGCGGCCATCGACAGCCTGGTGGCTCAAACACGCAGCATCGAGCGCGTGATTGCCGCACTGGAACTGGGCGGCATCGAGCTCGAAGGCTCCGACAGCCTGGACGACCCCAACGCCGTTTTTCAGTAAGCACGCGCCGCAAGGCACCTGTTTTCCATGCGATGGACTCGGCAAGCCGCACAAGCATGAAACGGATAATAGGCCTGCTTGGCTTGGGCGCCGCGCTGGCTGTTTCAGCCGGCCCGCAGGCGTATCGCGACGATCTCGATGATAAAGACCGGGCCAGGGTCGCGCGCATCACCAGGCCCGCTACCGATTTCACCGCTGCGGAAACTTTCGAGCTGATGCAGGGTGGCGCGGGCACGGTGCAAAAGCTCATCAACCCCGATATTTTTTCACACCCGGCCGCCAACCTGAGCTTCGAGGGCCGGCAGGAGTTCATGGTGGGCAACGGCCTGTTTCGTAAAGATTGGGTGTCGTCGCCCGCATCGACCCAGGCCTCCGATGGTCTGGGCCCGCTGTTCAATGCGCGCTCCTGTCAGGGTTGCCATGTCAAGGACGGGCGGGGAGCCGTACCCGGTTTCGATCCGCTGGCGCGGAACGAAGCGGTGGCCTTGCTGATCCGCCTGTCTTTGCCCGATGACTCGGCCGATGCCCGCAAGCGCCTGGACCAGGGCGAGGTTGCGTCGCGGCCCGACCCGGTATACGGCCACCAGTTGCAACCCTTTGCGGTAGCGGGCCTGCAAGCCGAGGGGCAAATCAGCATCAGCTACCAGGAAGAGCCGGTGGCGCTCAATGGGGGCGAAACCGTTGTGCTGATGCGGCCGGAATACCGTATTGACAATCTGGCTTATGGGCCTTTGCATCCGGATACCCGCCTGTCGCCCAGACTGGCTCCGCCCATGCTGGGCCTGGGCCTGCTGGAGGCCATACACCAGGACGACATTCTGGCGCATGCCGCGCATGAACATGGCGATGGTATTTCGGGGAGGCCCAACTGGGTCATTGACCCGCGCACGGGTAGGCGCGTGCTGGGACGCTTCAACTGGAAGGCGGGCCAGCCCACCGTTGAGCGCCAGTCGGCCAATGCCTTTTCCGGCGACATGGGGCTGTCCACGCCCATGTTTCCCAGCCATTACGGCGATTGCACACCGGCACAGCAGGTTTGCCGCCGCATGCCGCATGGCGCCCAGCCACATCTGGGCGAACACGAGGTCCCGGCGCGCCTGATGGATTTCGTGACGGTTTATTCGCAAAACCTGGCCTTGCCGCAACGGCGCAATATCGACGACCCGCGCGTCCTCGCGGGCAAGCGGCTTTTCTATGAGTCCAATTGTGTTGCCTGTCATGTGCCCAAGTATGTTACCCGCCGGGATGCCGGGCGGGCCGAGCATCGTTTTCAATTGATCTGGCCGTACACCGATCTGCTGTTGCACGACATGGGTCCGGGCTTGGCCGATGGGCAGGACGAAGGCCATGCCGGCGGCCGTGAGTGGCGCACGCCGCCGCTGTGGGGTATAGGATTGACCAAAACCGTGAATCCGGATGCGACATGGCTGCACGACGGACGGGCCCGTACCTTGCTGGAAGCCGTGCTGTGGCACGGTGGCGAGGCCCAGGCCGCGCGTGACCGGGTGATTCAGATGGCGCCGGCGCAGCGTGCCGACCTGATCCGTTTCCTGGAGTCGTTGTGAACAGCGCGCGAGTGCTGGCTGGACTGATGCTGGTCGCCAGTGGCGCCCTGGCCCAGGCGGGCGAGCTACCCGCCGATTACGGCAAGCGGCTGGTTCACGGTTATATCGCTCCCGCCATGCAGGATTTTCAGTCGTCGGCGCGGCAGTTGCAGGGCAGCCTGGATGCCTGGTGCATGGCGGAAAGGAGTAAGCGACGGGTCGGGGCGGCATCGGGCCAGATGACTCCAGGCCAGGCAGAAACGGGCCAGGCAAGAGGCGCGCAGGAACTGTCTGGCGCGGCCGGCGCCGGGCGGGTGGGCAAGGATTTTGCGCTAACGGTCGAAGCCTGGGCGGGCATTGAGTTTTTGCGATTTGGCCCCCTGGTGGCGGCCAACCGCTACGAGCGTATTTATTTCTGGCCGGATCCCCGCGGCATGACACTGCGTCAGGTGCAAGGCCTGTTGGCCAGCCCGGCGGGCGTGCCCGACGCGACCGAATTGGCCACGCACAGCGTGGCGGTGCAAGGCCTGCCGGCGCTGGAGTATGTGCTGTACAAAGAAAACGGTTTGTTGGCTGGCGGGAGGGCGGCTGCGCCAGGCGGCACTGGCGAGGCGCCCGACTCACCAGGCATGGCAGACGCCGCCGCCTGCGACTATGCGGTAGCCATTGCTGGCAACCTGGCCAGAGTGGGTGCCGAACTGGTCCAGGCCTGGACGCCGGACGGAGAATATGCCCGGCAGTTCAGCCAGCCCTTGCCTGATAATGCCTTGTACCGCAGCCCGCGGGAAGTTGCAGGCGAGGCCATCAAGGCGTTGTCCACCGGCCTGCAGTTTGCGCGCGACGCAAAACTGCTGCCGGTATTGGGCAAGGGGCCCGGCGCCGCGCAATACAAGCGCGCGCCGTTTTGGCGCAGTGGGTTATCGGCGCGCGCCATGGCGGCAACGATCGATGGCATGATCCGCTTTTATCGGGCCGGCGGCTATCGCTATGAGGCTGATGAAGCCTGGGTGGATGACAGCCTGCAAGGTGAGTTACAGCGGGCGCGCGACAATTTTTCCGCCATGCAAAGTAGCGCCCGGCAACTGGCGAACAGCGACGAAGGCTATCGCCAACTGACTCTGGCAAGCCTGCTGCTCAAGAATGCGAAGGGCATGGTCGATGAACATATGGCGTCCGCCTTTGACGTAAGGATGGGTTTCAATGCCCTTGACGGAGATTGATCGCCGCCGTTTTCTGGCGCTGCTGGCCGCGGGCGGGGCCGGCGCCTGGGTGGCAGGCACGGCGGGTGCCACCGGTGTCCCCATGGACAGGGACGGGGGGCGGACGGTTGATCCCGATCATGCCGAAGGCGCGCGCCCGGCCATGGCGCCCAGCCATGAAGAGCCGCCTGCCTTGTATCTGGGGGCACGCCGGCAAGCCAATCGCTTCGAGGCGGCGCTGATTGACAGCGCGGGGCGCGACCAACTGGTCGTCTCCCTGCCCGATCGCGGGCACAGTTTTGCCATCGATCCGGCGCGGGGCCGCGCGGTGGCGTTTGGCCGGCAGCCCGGTTTTTTCTTCGTGGCGTTTGACGTGAAGGGCCGGCGGCCGCCGCTAACCCTGAACGCGGCGCCTGGCCGTCATTTTTTTGGCCACGGCGTTTACTCGCCTGATGGCCGCATTATGGTGGCCACCGAAAACGACTATGAAGCCGGGCGCGGCGTGCTGGGTGTCTATGACGCCAGTCCGCGCGGCGACTATCGGCGTGTGGGTGAAATTCCCAGCCATGGCGAAGGTCCGCATGAGGTGGTGCTGATGCCCGATGGGCGTACTGTTTGCGTGGCCAACGGCGGCATGCTGACACATCCCGATTACGGCAAACTGCAGCTGAATGCCGATACGATGCGGCCGTCCCTGGCCTATATAGATATAGAGAACGGCGCCCTGCTGGAGCAGGTGTTTCTTGCGGAGGGTCTGAATCGGCTTTCCATCCGGCACATGGTGGTGGACCGCGCGGGCGCGGTCTGGTTCGGGTGTCAGCACACGGGGCCGGCGCATGAGCGGCCGCCGCTGGTGGGAAAGCATAGTCGTGGCGCCGCGCCGCAGCTGTTTGCCGGCACTGAGTCCGTGCTGCGTGGCATGAGGAACTACGTGGGTTCGTTGGCGCTCAGCCCTGATGGCCTGACTGTCGCCACATCCAGCCCGGTGGGCGGGCTGGTCGCTTACTGGGATGCGGCCAACGGCCGCTGTCTGGGCAGCACGCCTATTGTCGATGGCTGCGGTGTCGCGCCGGCACCGGACGAGGGTTTTATAGTCAGCAGCGGCGAAGGGATGTTGGCAACAGCGCTGGCAGGCCAGGACCAGGCGGATACCATCGCCATGACCAGGGGAGTGGCCTGGGATAATCATTTGCGACGCGTACAAGCCATCGATCGATACGATGCGGCCCCTGGAATGACCCCATGACGCAACTCGAGGCCATCATGAACGTAAATCTTTGAAAAATAAACAGAAAAAAGAATGTCTTCAGCCGAGTAAAACTCGCAGTAAAAACAATCGCTTGCGGCATGAAGTTAAAATTCGTCTGTAACTTGCCTGGATCCTTTTTATGTCGCGTCGCCACCACATTCATATCAAGGGTAAACCCCTAGGATATCCTGGGAAAAAGCCTGTTTTGTTGTTAAATGCCTACACCATGTGCAAAAAACACCACGTTTCCCAACACGACAATAGCCAGCAGGCTGGAATTTTGATGCAATAGCTACAACTTCCCATCGCGGAGTTGGAAAGAGCAGCAGCACAGTGCAAACAAGTAGTCGCTGCTCTAGTTACTCAAATCTACGGAGATTTCTTACATGAAAAAGACTCTGCTCGCTGCTGCTCTAACCGTCGGCTTCTTCGGCGTTGCTAATGCAGAAACCTCGGTTACCCTCTACGGTATCATCGATACCGGTATCGGCTACAACAAGCTTGAAGTTGGTGATACCGATGCCAAAAAAATTGGCCTCATTAACGGTGTTCAGTCCGGCAGCCGCTGGGGCCTGAAAGGCACTGAAGATCTGGGCGATGGCCTGCAAGCCATTTTCCAACTGGAAGGCGGTTTCGATAGCTCGACGGGTACTCAAGCTCAAGGCGACAACAGCTTGTTCGGTCGTCAGGCCACCATCGGTCTGCAAGGCGATTCCTGGGGCCGTCTGGACTTGGGTCGTCAAACCAACATCGCGTCCAAGTACTTCGCTGACGTAGCCAGCCCCTTCGGCGCCAGCTTCACTCAAGCCAATATCGGCGCTACCTTCGGTTCGGCCAACACCGTCCGTTGGGATAACATGGTCATGTACCAAACCCCCAACTTCTCGGGCTTCCAGTTCGGCGTTGGCTATTCGTTCAACACCGGCGGCTCCCAGTTGTGGGATGTTGACGGTACCGATGATGCCAACAACAAGGGCGTCACGACCGGTCTGCGTTATGCCAACGGCCCCATCGGCGCTGCTTTGACGTACGATCAAGTCAAGAACGACGCTGTTGATGCCAAAGTCAAGCAATGGAACCTTGGTTTGAGCTACGACTTCGAAGTGGTCAAGCTGCATGCCGGTTTCGGTCAAACGCGTGATGGCTTGATCGGCGCCTACAACTACGGCTCCATCGCTAGCATCCCCGGTACTGTGTCGGGCACCGCTCTGTATATGGATGACCTGGATGCCAACCTGTACACCGTTGGTGTCAGCGCTCCTCTCGGCGCCGGCAGGCTCATGGCTTCGTGGGGCATGGCTGACTTCGACGACCTGAACGGTCAGGACATGGAAAAGCAGCAAATCTATAGCCTGGGCTACACCTACGCGCTGTCCAAGCGCACCAACGTGTACGCTTACGGTTCGTATGCCAAAGACCTGTACGGCATCGACGACACCAAGTCGACCGCTGTCGGCGTCGGCCTGCGTCACCAGTTCTAATCAGCTGGCATAGCATAGTCTATGCCTCTGATCAGCCCGGCTTGCCGGGCTGTCATCGAACTGCTGCAGGCGCAAGCCTGAAAAAAACCACCCTCAGGGGTGGTTTTTTTATTGGCCTGCGTTGCGGTTTTCGCCTCTCTTTCACCTGTTGTCCATGTGCAGCGCCAAGATGTTTCACGTTAGGGTTATTCAGCAGAATGACGCTCTCAAAATGCTACAATCCAGAAGTTTACTTATCGTGATTGGATGCGCAGCATGAATCTGCAACAGTACTTTCCCGTTCTGCTGTTTATTATCTTTGCCACCTGTATAGGTTTTGCCCTGCTGGGCGCTGGCAGGCTGCTGGGCCCGCACCGCCCCTACGACGAAAAGCTCTCGCAATACGAATGCGGATTCGAGGCCTTCGGCGACTCGCGCATGAAGTTCGACGTTCGCTATTACCTGGTGGCAATCCTGTTCATTATGTTTGACCTGGAAATCGCCTTCCTGTTTCCGTGGGCCATGGCCAACGGCACCGTGGGCATGGTGGGTTTCTGGACGGTTCTTGTGTTTTTGGCCATTCTTACCGTGGGTTTTATCTACGAGTGGAAGAAAGGCGCCCTCGATTGGGAATAAGCGGCAATATCCGGCCGCCCCAAGGCGCTTCGGACCAAGGCTAAAGGTAAATTATGGCTATTGATGGCATCATGAAAGAAGGTTTTATAACCACCAGCGCAGACAAGTTCCTGAACTGGGCTAAAACGGGTTCGCTGTGGCCCATGACATTCGGCCTGGCCTGTTGCGCGGTCGAAATGATGCACGCGGGCGCGGCACGTTACGACCTTGACCAGTTCGGCATTATTTTCCGCCCCAGTCCGCGCCAGTCCGACCTGATGATCGTGGCAGGCACGCTGTGCAACAAAATGGCCCCCGCCTTGCGCAAGGTCTACGACCAAATGCCCGAGCCGCGCTGGGTGGTGTCCATGGGTTCCTGTGCCAACGGTGGCGGTTATTACCACTATTCCTATTCGGTGGTGCGCGGCTGCGATCGTATCGTTCCTGTCGATGTTTACGTGCCGGGTTGCCCGCCCACGGCGGAAGCCCTGGTGTACGGCCTGCTGCAAATGCAGAACAAAATCCGCCTGACCAACACCATTGCGCGCTAGGCCCCGTGGCTGTCGCCCCTAACGTTGAACTGCTTGAACTATGACTCGGCTCGAAACGCTACACACTAATCTGCAGGCCGCTTTCGGTGAATCCGTTGCGCTGAAGCTGGCCTTGAATGAACTGACGCTGGAAGTCCCCGCCAAGAACTGGGTTGACCTTTGCACGGTCTTGCGTGACGACGATACGCTGGCCTTCGACACTTGCATCGACTTGTGCGGCATGGACTACTCCGCCTGGGGCGCTCCCACTTATCCAGCCGCGGCAAGCATGCATCCGCAGCGTTTTGCGGTAGTGCTGCACCTGCTGTCGGTCAGGCGCAACTGGCGTCTGCGCGTGCGTGTCTATGTCCCCAACGACGAATTCCCCATTATCCCGTCGCTGGTCGATGTCTGGCCCTCGGTCAACTGGTTCGAGCGCGAAGCGTTCGATCTCTTCGGCATCGTGTTCGAAGGCCACCCCGACCTGCGCCGCATTTTGACCGACTACGGTTTTATCGGGCACCCCTTCCGCAAAGACTTCCCTTTGTCGGGCAATGTGGAAATGCGCTACGACACCGAACAGAAACGGGTGGTCTACCAGCCGGTAACCATCGAGCCACGCGAAATCACGCCGCGTGTCATACGTGAAGAAGGCTACGGAGCAGGGCGCTAGAACATGGCTGAAATCAAGAACTACACACTGAACTTTGGTCCCCAGCACCCGGCCGCGCACGGCGTGCTGCGTCTGGTGCTGGAGCTGGACGGCGAGGTCATCCAGCGCGCCGATCCGCACATCGGTCTGCTGCACCGGGCCACCGAAAAACTGGCCGAGCACAAGACATACCTGCAGGCATTGCCTTATATGGACCGGCTGGATTACGTGTCCATGATGTGCAACGAACATGCCTACGTGATGGCGGTGGAAAAGCTGCTGGGCATCCAGGTTCCTTTGCGCGCGCAATACATACGCGTCATGTTCGACGAGATCACGCGTTTGCTGAATCATCTGATGTCGCTGGGTTCGCATGCGCTCGACGTGGGCGCCATGGCGGTATTCCTGTATGCATTCCGCGAACGCGAAGACCTCATGGACTGCTACGAGGCAGTATCGGGCGCACGCATGCACGCCGCCTATTATCGTCCGGGTGGTGTCTATCGTGATTTGCCGGACAGCATGCCGCAGTACGGGCAGTCCAGCAAATACCGAGGCGAAAAAGAACTGCGCGCCATGAACGAAGCGCGTTCCGGCTCGCTGCTGGATTTCATCGAAGACTTCACCAATCGTTTCCCCACCTGCGTGGACGAATACGAAACCCTGCTCACCGATAACCGCATTTGGAAGCAGCGCCTGGTGGGTATTGGCGTCGTGGACCCTGATCGCGCCAAGGCGCTGGGCTTTACCGGCCCCATGCTGCGCGGTTCGGGTGTTGAGTGGGACTTGCGCAGGCACCAGCCCTACGAAGTCTATGACCGCCTTGATTTCGATATCCCCGTGGGCACGAATGGGGATTGCTACGATCGTTATCTGGTGCGTATTGCCGAAATGCGCGAAAGCAACCGCATTATCCGTCAGTGCCTGGAATGGCTGCGCAACAACCCGGGGCCGGTCATTGTAGACAACCACAAGGTCGCACCGCCCAGTCGCGAACGCATGAAAACCGGCATGGAAGACCTCATCCACCATTTCAAGCTGTTCACCGAGGGCATGCACGTGCCGGCCGGCGAGGCCTATGCGGGTGTCGAGCACCCCAAGGGCGAGTTTGGCATCTATATGGTGTCCGATGGCGCCAACAAGCCGTATCGCGTCAAGATACGGGCACCGGGCTTTGCCCACTTGCAGTCTCTTGACGAAATGTCGCGGGGGCACATGATTGCCGACGCCGTCACCATTATTGGGACGCAAGACATTGTGTTTGGCGAAATCGACCGTTAATCGGCGCAAGCCAAGGTAAAAACCGGATTCAAATTATGCTGCTTTCCGAACAAGCCTATCAAAAAATAGACCGGGAACTGACCAAGTTCCCCGACGACCAGCAACAGTCCGCCATCATGGCGGCGCTGACCATCGCCCAGGAAGAAAAAGGGTGGGTCTCCACCGAAGTCATTGCCGATGTCGCCGCTTATTTGCGTGTGCCGGCCATAGCGGTGCAGGAAGTCGCCACTTTTTACAACATGTTCAATACCCATCCCGTCGGGCGTTTCAAGATCACGGTGTGCACCAATCTGCCCTGTGCGCTGCGCGATGGGGTCAAGGCGGCTGAATACATCAAGCAGAAGCTGGGTATCGACTTTCACGAAACCACGCCCGATGGCCTGTTCTCGCTGATGGAAGGCGAGTGCATGGGGGCATGTGGCGATTCGCCGGTAATGCTCATGAACAACAGGCATATGTGTGTACGCATGTCGTCGGAAAAGATCGACGCCATGATCGATGAACTCAAACAGCACGGAGAGTCGGCATGAGCGCGCCGGGTCTATTGCAGCGGTTTTCCCAGGGTCTGACGCCCAATCCAGGCACCGATCTGTCGGCCAGCATGATCTTCCACGATAGGCACATCAATCCGCAAATCGTGGCGGGGCTGGACGGCAGCAACTGGGGGCTGGACGACTACGTCAAGCGCGGTGGCTACGAGGCCTTGCGCAAGATCCTGACCACCGGCATGACGCCCGATGACGTCATCGCCGAGGTCAAGGCGTCCAGCCTGCGGGGCCGGGGCGGTGCAGGCTTCCCCACCGGCCTGAAGTGGAGCTTCATGCCGCGCACCCTGCCGGGGCAGAAGTATCTGGTCTGCAACTCCGACGAAGGCGAGCCCGGTACCTTCAAAGATCGCGACATCCTGCGTTTCAATCCGCATATCGTCATCGAAGGCATGGCCATCGCCGCCTATGCCATGGGCATTACGGTTGGCTACAACTACATCCACGGTGAAATCTTCGAAATCTACGAACGTTTCGAAGAGGCGCTGGAACAGGCGCGCGCCGCGGGTTTCCTGGGCGACAAGATTCTGGGCTCCGAGTTCAACTTCCAGCTGCACGCCTTCCATGGCTACGGCGCCTATATTTGCGGTGAAGAAACTGCATTGCTGGAATCGCTGGAAGGCAAGAAAGGGCAGCCGCGCTTCAAGCCGCCGTTTCCCGCCAGCTTCGGCCTGTACGGCAAGCCCACCACCATCAACAACACCGAAACCTTCGCCGCCGTGCCCTGGATTTTCCGCCACAGCGCGCAGGAGTATCTGGACATCGGCGTGACCAATGCCGGCGGCACCAAGTTGTTTTCCATATCCGGCGACGTCGAACTGCCCGGCAACTACGAGATCCCGCTGGGCACGCCTTTCAGCAAATTGCTGGAACTGGCTGGCGGCATGCGCGGCGGCCGCAAGCTCAAGGCGGTGATCCCGGGTGGATCCAGCGCACCGGTGCTGCCCGCCGACATCATGATGCAGACCAATATGGACTACGACTCCATTGCCAAGGCGGGGTCCATGCTGGGTTCGGGCGCGGTCATTGTCATGGACGAGACCCGCTGCATGGTCAAGTCGTTGCTGCGCTTGTCGTATTTCTATTATGAAGAAAGCTGCGGGCAGTGCACCCCCTGCCGCGAAGGCACGGGCTGGCTGTATCGCATGCTGGCGCGCATTGAAAGCGGGCAGGGCCGCCCGGAAGACCTGGATGTGCTCGACTCGGTCGCGCACAACATCATGGGCCGCACCATTTGCGCCCTGGGCGACGCTGCCGCCATGCCGGTGCGCAGCTTCATCAAGCATTTCCGCGACGAGTTCGCACACCACATCGAGCATAAAAGCTGTGTGGTGCCCAAATATCTGTAGGGTCAGGACACGCTAATGGTTGAACTCACCATCGACGGCATCAAAGTAGAAGCCCCCGAGGGCAGCATGGTCATACAGGCTGCGCACAAGCTTGGGGTATACGTGCCGCATTTCTGCTATCACAAGAAGCTCTCCGTGGCGGCCAACTGCCGCATGTGCCTGGTCGACGTCGAAAAGGCGCCCAAGGCCTTGCCGGCCTGCGCAACGCCCGTGACCAACGGCATGATTGTGCACACCCGTTCCGAAAAAGCCATTGCCGCGCAAAAAAGCGTCATGGAGTTCCTGCTGATCAATCATCCGCTCGATTGTCCGGTCTGCGACCAGGGCGGCGAATGCCAGCTGCAGGATTTGGCCGTAGGCTACGGGGCGTCCGCTTCGCGCTACCAGGAAGAAAAGCGCGTGGTGGTTGCCAAAGAAATGGGTCCACTCATTTCCACCGATGCCATGCAACGCTGCATACACTGCACGCGCTGCGTGCGGGTGGGCCAGGAAATCGGCGGCGTCATGGAAGTGGGCATGATCAACCGGGGCGAGCATTCCGAGATCACCACCTTCGTGGGCAAGGCGGTCGAGTCCGAGCTGTCGGGCAACATGATCGATGTCTGTCCCGTTGGCGCGCTGTTGTCCAAGCCGTTCAAGTTCACCGCGCGTACTTGGGAAATGGCGCGCCGCCGTTCGGTCAGCCCGCACGACAGCCTGGGCGCCAACCTGGTGGTGCAGACCAAGCTCGATCGCGTGCTGCGCGTGGTGCCGTTCGAGAACGAAGACATCAACGAGTGCTGGATCAGCGATCGCGATCGTTTTTCCTATGAAGGCCTGTACACGCAAGACCGCCTGGCGCATCCCATGCTCAAGGGCGAAGACGGTCAATGGCGCGAAGCCTCCTGGACCGATGCGCTACAAGCGGTCGTGCAGGGTTTCAATACCGTGCGCGAGCAGTTCGGCGCAGACCAGATCGGCGCCATCGGCAGCCCTGTCGCCACGACTGAAGAACTGGCCTTGCTGGGCCGCCTGATGCGCGCCCTGGGTTCCGAAAACGTCGACTTCCGCCTGCGCAACATCGATCCGGCGTTCGATCAGGCGGTTGCGGGCGTGCCCTGGCTGGGCATGCCGGTGGCCGAACTCAATCAGCTCGATCGCGTGCTGGTCGTGGGATCTTTCCTGCGCAAGGATCATCCCTTGATGGCGCAGCGACTGCGCCAGGCCGTCAAGCGCGGCACGCAGGTGTCGTTCATCGATTCGGCGGCCGACGACCCTTTGTTCCCGGTCGCCGCCCGCATGACCGTGGCGCCCAGCGCGCTGCCCAATGCGCTGGCCGAAGTGCTGGTTGCGCTGGCGCAGGCCGCTGATCAGCCGGCGCCCGAAGCTTTTTCCGGCGTGGCGGTCGGCGATGCCGCCGCACAGATTGCAGCCAGCCTGCGCTCGGGCGAGCGTGTGGCCGTATTGCTCGGCAATCTGGCCGTCAGTTCCGATCAGGCCAGCCTGATCGCGGCCAATGCCGCCGCCCTGGCCAAGTCGGCCAATGCCAAACTGGGCTTCTTGACCCCGGGTGGCAATACCGTGGGGGGCTATCTGGCCGGCGCGACCCCTGGGCGTGGCGGGCTGACCGCCGAGCAGATGCTGCAGCAGCCGCTCAAGGCCTATCTGGTGGTGCATGCCGAACCCGCGCTAGACAGCGACAACGGCGCCCGCGCACTCGATACACTGAAAGCCGCCGGCTTTGCCGTGGCATTGACCTCGTTCAGGTCGGCGGCAGAAGACTGGGCCGACATCATGCTGCCCATTGCGCCGTTCACCGAAACGTCGGGAACCTTCGTCAACGCCGAAGGCCGCGCGCAAAGCTTCAAGGGCGTGGCCGCGCCTTTTGCCGATACGCGTCCGGGCTGGAAGGTCCTGCGTGTGCTGGGCAATCTGTTCGGACTGCAGGGTTTCGACGACGAAACGTCCGAATCCGTCCGCGACAGCGTCATGGTGGGGGGCATAGAGAGCCGCCTGTCCAACGATATCTCGCTTGCGCCGGGCTTGCCGCCCATTCAGCCGGATGCCGGGCTCCAGCGCGTGGCCGATGTGCCCATTTATCGCAGCGACGCGCTGGTGCGCCGTTCGCAGCCCTTGCAGG
>JBATWU010000080.1:0-23228 GCA_049672825.1 Pusillimonas sp. | reverse complement strand
GCGTAGAGGAATCTGATGGTACGTTTTACGCCCACATTCTCGTTCACGAGGCTATTAATTTCGCGCAGTGTGACGAAAATCTCGGCTTCATTGAATCGATCTAGATCCTCGATGATTACAAGATCGTAATCGGTTGATTGGAAGAAGTAGACTATTTCATCTAGGTGGCGATTCAGTATGGATGTCTGGTCATCATATGCAGGCCTTATCTCAACGTCCTTCAACGAGATGCTCTTGAGTGACAGGCCGAAGCTCGCAACGTAAAAGTGATGCAGCGCCATCCATAGGAATATTACTGCGAACGCGAAGAACCCCAGATTGACCCAATTGCTGAGCTCGAGAGGAGTGAAAAATTCCCCGCTAATAATATCTTCTCGCTGAGTAAACACATACCAAAACGCGAGAACTCCAAGCGTTATATAAAAAGACTTAAAGATCGACCAAACACTGGGCGACTGAATTCTTTTGAACCGTGACAGCGGGAGTTTGTTTGCGTCAGCACCATACAGCATCTGTTGCAGAATACTTCTCTCAATCTCTTGACGGCTCGCCTTCTCGCCATCCGAGTCGGCCTCGGGAACGAATGCAGCGAGAGATATATGAAGCGCAGGCCGCCGATACTTCTTCAAGAAGGATTGGATGATGCTGCTCTTTCCCGAACCATAGGGACCAGTTAGGGCAATATTGGAAACCTTCGCATTGTTCGTCGCAAACAGAATCGCTTCGGAATATACGCCGGCCTCGTCCGCCTTATCAGTTGGCGCGAGGTCCACAAACTTCGCATGTATGTCGGCGGAGCCATCTTTGCTTTCCAGCCAAGCCAAGATGCTATTGAGGCTGTTGACGAGCGTGCGCGTTAGGGAGATGATGGTTTTTATCATACGATGCTGAACAAACGTGACCTTTAAGAGTCAGATTGTCTGGCTCCCAGAATGTTTTGATGATTATGTCACCGAGAAAAACCTTAAACTACGAAACACCGGCACAACGATTTAACCAGACTGTTGCATCCACCGGTTGAATCCGCAGTCGTATTCTGACCACGATGGAAGGCAACTCCCGGCTAGAAGCTCCGGCCGACACTTCTCCATGGCTGACCCGCTTCTCAAGCCTCTTGGGCGACCTCTACCATCTCATCAAAATGCTTCTTGTCTACCTCTTCAATCCATTGGAAGATGTTATTCAGCACACTATGACTCTCGCCCGCAAGGTTCTCAGCGGATTCTTCCATGATTTCAATAACGTCGCTATGAGAATATTTGTTAATGAACCTATAAATCTTTTCCTTCAGTTCGACTGTGGTGATGGTGCAGCCTTCCAGCCCAGCATCCATTAGCTGATTTACATTCGCGCGACCACGGGGAAACTTGAAGGTAAAGAATGATTCCAAGAGCTTTCGGGCGAGGTTGGCGGTCAAGAAGGCTTCATCGCGGTCAAGCGTAACCTTTTCCCTATATTTGTATAGCTTCTTGAAGATGTAGTGATACTCAGACCCGTAATTCTTAAGCGAGTCATCTGCATCAACAAGTAGGGAGTGACGGGGCGAGCCTGGCGGGGCATCCAGTTGGTAAAAAAACGCAGTCGCAGGTTTGCCCTTCTGCGCTCTGTTCTTGTTCGTTGTCGTGAACCAATCCCTTACCAGCTTGAAGTAAGTAAAGTTATGGGTGAGGACAAACAATTGCCTCGCATCTATGCACTGGGTTTTGAGGAAGGAGTAAGCATGGAAAAGATGGTTTGAGTCAAAACTTGAAACAGGGTCATCGACGACGACAATTGTGTCTTTGATGTTGTTCCCGTTCTCCTTGAGCTTCGTGATGAAGTAGACGAAAGCAATCGCCGTCTTCTCCCCTTCACTTAAATTTCCATCATGCTCTCCAACTCCGTTTCTAATAATCTCATAGCCCTTCTTGGCTTGGTTGAAGGTCAAGCAGAGTTCGGAGCGGCCAATGAAGCGATGAAGAATATCGTTGAACTCCTTGGCCCCAACAGTTTCGTTGGATAGAAGAGCCTCAAGCTTCCCCACCTCTAGGGCAAGCTCATCGATCGCCTTCTTGTCTATTTCTGCGGTCTCTTCCAAAGCTTTGCACTGTTTCTCTTTGCCTGCATAGTCAAACTCTTGAATCTCTGCCGCGGCGAAATGAAGCTCAAGAGACTTCTTGGCTTTGGAGGTTTCCAAACTGAAGTTGTCTGTCTTATAGTTGTGCTTCTTCACTAGGTCAACAATGGCCGACAAGACCGCATTGAAGTGCGTCACATCATCATCAACCACATCCGCAATCTGAATGTCTTTGCTTAAAGGGTCCGTAATTTTCGCCTTCAGGGCTTCCCGCCAGCCTTCAATTTGCACATTGATTTTCTGAGCAGCTTCCTTGTATTGCCCTTCTAGCCTCGTCGCCTCAGTGGCGAACTCTTTATAAAAACTTGTTGATGCAGGAATACTGTTAACGGGGGCACCTTGGGATTCAATCCAAGTCGCCGCATTGTTCAATCTCGTTTGAAAATCGGTGAACTCCTTGCTGAAATGAGCCGCCAAGGCTTCCGAACGAGCTTTAGTAAATGGTTCCCCGCAGAACTCACAAGACTTTGACGTGTGGTGCTCATGGATTTCCAAGCCCTTTTGCACCCAATCACGGATATCAGGGTTGTCCGTAAGCCGCTCTATCGCCTGATTAATAGCTGTCGTTCCAATCAGGTCGCGGATACGATCGGCAGCCTTCTTGAAGTAGCCTTCTTCAATTGCTGTTGAGATGAAGATAATGCTTGGCAGGTGGTCCGGTTTCGCTGCATTTGTTAGCTCAATAACGTTTTCATCAGAAAGCACCGACTCTTTCTCTGCAACCGATTCACCATTGCTCTCAATGAACTTAGAAAGTTTGCGGCGGTCATAGTTCAGGTAATAGCTATCGCTGGTATCAATAGCCTGAAGACCCGCCTTCATCTTTTTAGCCGCACTAGTAAGAAACTTATCCAGCGCTTCCATATTTGTACGAATTTCGGTCAGCTTTGTCGTGTGTGCTTTTTGCTTTTCCCCAAGCTCACCCTTCTTCTTCTCCAAAGCCTGAAGATCATCAATCTTCTCCTTAGCAATAAGAAGAATGCTCTTTACCGACTTGTCCCAATCAATGTTCTCATGGATGAACCGTTGATTAAATACATGAATGTTCAGTTGTGACGCCGCCAAGTTTGCTTCAGTGAGCGAAGCACCATTGTCCAGTGTCATTGAGAACTGAGCCCCAGCAAAGCGGGGAATCAGTGAACGGCCCTCAAGACAAGAAAAGACATTAGAAAGTGTTGACTTGCCAGTGCCGTTCCAACCATATACAAGGTTGTACCTGCCAAACTGCTGAATGCCAGACCCGTTGTAGTCGGTGAAGATGCCGAGCTGCCGAAGGCGATTGATGCGAAGAATCAACTTTAGAGGCTCCCTCAATTGTGTGCCCGTCACGCGCAGGCATCACCAAGCTTCTATCTCTAAAGGTAACAGAATAGAGTGATTGTGTAACGACCAAAAAGCTAACGTTAACCCTACAAAGAGTCACACTCGTTGATTCAACCCGCACTGTTGCCCTTGGCCACTGTAGCCTTCGCGGCATGTGGGGCGTTGAGCGACAGCTATCGGGCGGCGAGTTCGACAATTTGAGCGACGGCAATCCCTCCTCGGCAGTCGTTGGTGATCAGCCATCCAACTTCCGCTTTGGGTCGAAAGTAGTCGCACACGAAAGACCGTTTTCGACCAAAGCGGCCGCTGAGAAACGGACTCATTTCGCAGGCATAAATAGATATGCAAGCACGAGTATTGAAGGACCCACTAGAAAAAAACAGAAGACTCCGCTCAACCGACGACTCGTTGAGCGAAAGCTCTGCATTCTATAGTCTGGCGCAAACTGCCCATTCTGTGCAGGCCGGCGCCAGCCCACTTTATTCAAAACTGGGTTTTACGTCGTTAATCACTTGTGCAATGAAATTCTGCTCTTTCAGCAAGAATGCCGTTGCCGCTGTGGTGTCCCCCACGCCTGGCTCCACCCCTTGCACCGCCAAAACCTTGACAGTTTCAGGCCGCTGCAGCACCTCGTTCAGGCGCGCATTGAGCTTTTTGCTGATCGCCGAAGGCGTGCCCGCTGGCGCAACCAGCGCAAACCATACAGAGGTATCGATTCCCGCATAGCCCTTTTCCTGCAGGGTGGGCGTATCAGGCAGAAATTCAGAACGTTTATTGCCGGCCACCGCCAATGGCTTGAGCTTATGGTCTTTGATAAAGGGAAGCGCCGGTGGAAGTGCGGCGATCAGCAATTGCACATGTCCTGCCACCACATCAGCGGTGGCCTGGCCGCCGCCTTTGTATGGAATATGCACCATGCCGTAGTTGACCTTTTTATCCAAGATAGCGCCGACCAGATGCTGCGGTGTGCCGTTGCCACCGGTGGCGTAGGCTAAGTTCTTGGTCTTTAAGGGGCTGCGCAGTTCCGCGATGTCCTCGATGCTGTTGACGTGGTTGGCAGAAATCACGATGGGGCTGCTGCCCACGATGCCGACATGGGTGAAATCCGTAAAAGGATTGTAGCGGGCGCTGTCGCTGATCAGGGGGTTGGCAACGAAGTGGTTCGAGGTGATCGCCAGCGTATAGCCATCTGGCTTGGCGCCCTTCAGTGCCAGCGTGCCGGGTATGGAGTTGCCACCGGCCCGGTTTTCGAAGATGACCGGCTGCCCCAGTGACTCGCCAAGGAGCTTCCCCACAGTTCGCGCAGTTAAGTCCGTTGCCCCCCCGGCGCCAAATGGAATGATAATGGTGATCGGTGTTTGCGGATATTGATCCGCCTCATTCGTGGACTTTACAGCCCATGCCGGTGCCGCGCCTATCAAACTTGCTGTTGCGACAAGCGCCAGTTTCTTAAAGGTGAATCGAGCTGCAATATTGATACTCATTTCTTTTCCATTCAAATTTTACGTGCAATGATCCGCACCGCTCGGGTTACGAGCAGTGAACTTATGTTGTTTTGATTCAGAGCTTGTCAGGCCGTGTTGCTACATGCTTGCAGCTCGGCTTGTTGGCCGAGTCGTTTCAGCTCCAGGGCCAACGCCTTTGGCGCTTCGAATGGGAGGTTATGTCCTATACCCTCCAGCAACGCATACCTGAAGGGTCCGGTGAAAAATCTGGCTGTTTCGTCGTGGCCGCGGCGTATTGCAGGCTCGGCCCCACTGATCAGCACCGAAGTTGGAACACTCACTTGAGGCAGCAACGCCAGCAAGGCCTCGACTTGCTCCAATTGCGGGTCTCCAGGCGCCAGGCCCAAACGGTGGCGGTACGAGCTGAGCACCACATCCACAAAGTCGGGACTATGAAAATACGTAGCATTGGCTGCGAACTCAGCGACATCAAATGGCTGTGTCGGATTCCACTGCCTCCACATGAATTCAGCGTAGGCTTCGCGTTGGCTTATCAGCGCCTGGCGGCCTCGCTCTGTCGTGAAGAAATAGCCATGCCACATTGCACTTTCTTGCTCAGGCAGGCCTGGCACGCTGGCATCGGCGATCTTCTGCACGTCGTAACCACCAATCAGCACCTGCCCAAGAATCAACTGGGGTTTCAAGATAGACGCCACAACGCAGCTGCGCCTTCCCCAGTCGAATCCGGCAGTCAGCACTGGCGGGAGTTGCAGCGCCTCGATGAAGTCCACAAGATCCTGGCCAAGCGCAGCTTGCTGTCCCGAGCGAGGCGTGTCGCGCTTTAGAAAGCGGGTATTGCCGTAGCCGCGCAACGTGGGTACCAGCACGCGGTAACCATCATGTGTCAACAGCGGCACTACGCGGTCAAATGATCGGGGGCTATGAGGAAAGCCATGCACAAGAACGACAGGCTGTCCGTAAGCCGGCCCGCTTTCTTCGTAGGCAATTTCCAGCGTGGGAGTTTGAACGTATTTTTCGGTAGTCATTGAGGATGATCAGACAATATTAACCATTGCCAAAATCATACCTACCCTCCCTGCATTCAGAGAACGAATATAAAAGACAAAGCTTATTCTTGGATCAGATAGAAATAAGACTTATCGATCATTACTTTATATCCCGTGGCGCGGTGAACGTTCGCTGCTTAGCAGCCCAACTCGGTGGAAGCGGCAAACAAGCAAAAACCCGCAAAGCATTACACCGTGCGGGTTTCGATAACTTGGAAATTGGTGGGCGGTACTGGGTTCGAACCAGTGACCCCTGCCGTGTGAAGGCAGTGCTCTACCACTGAGCTAACCGCCCCGAAGCGCGTTGAATAACGGCTTGGGAGAACAGAGGCGGTAGTTTATCACAACCTTCCCTCTGACGACTGCACGCCCCCACGCTTTCAGAAGCGCCGCGCGAACCATCCATGCACCTGCAACTGGCAAGCTGCAGGCAGGCCTCAAAAAGGGATGGCGCGAATAAAGCATATTTGAGTATATTGTCTGCTCTTGCGTCATCGCCAAACGGACCGTATTCGCATGCATGCCAACATCTTTATCCTGGTCGCCGCCCTCGCCCTTCTGCCTGGACTGGCCGGCGCCGATGTCAATACCGCTCTGGCTGGCCAGACCGTAGTCCAGGAAATTCCCGGCGGCGAGCACCGGCGGGAATACGCGCCCAATGGGCAGCTTGTCTACGAGGTCGTGGAAAAGCGTGGCAGCAAGGGGCTGGAGGCAATCGAACGCGAATGGTCGCAGGAAGGCACGCCCTTGCGCGATCAGGTTTTCCTGGATGGCACGCAGATGCAGGCGACCTTCTGGTATATGAATGGTCAGGTGCGGGAAAAGCATGTGAACCAGGCGCTGCGCGATCCCAAAGGGCCGCCCGGGAACTATGTAGAGCATTTTTCCGACCTGGGCGTCCCACAGGCCTCGGGTGTCATGCAGGGACAGTTCCGGCGCGTGGGCGTACATCGGTTCTACGATGAACAGGGAAAGCTGAAGGCCGAGGTCACGTACGATGCCAACGGCAACCCTGTTACCGAGAAGAAATTTGATGCCGCGGGTACGCCCAGCGAGGCGCAGGAGTTCTATCCCGACGGCTCACGCCGGCTGCGTTGATACTTTCAGCCGGGACGCAGTTCAGGCTTCCTGCAAGGCCCGCCAGCCGCAGGGCTTGCCCGCGGCCTTGTCAAGATCCGCCAGGTACTCGTTGTGAGCCTGCAATTCGGCCTCGTTGGCCAGAACGACTTTAAGCACCGAGGCATCGAACTGCCCCAGCCCCAGGCCGTTGGCGCCGGTACCGCCCTCGTCTTCAAAATCTATCAGCAGGGCATCCTGGCCGCGCGTCATGGCCAGCCATACGTCGGCCAGCAGTTCCGAGTCGAGCAAGGCGCCGTGCAGGGTGCGATGGGCGTTGGATATACCGTAGCGTTCGCACAGGGCATCCAGCGAATTGCGCTTGCCGGGGTGCAGCTCGCGCGCATGCAGCAGTGAATCGGTGATTTTGGCGCACATGCTGTTGAAGGTCGGCAAGCCGATGCGAGTCAGCTCGGCGTTCAGGAACTTGACGTCGAAGGCCGCGTTGTGAATGATGACTTCGGCGCCGTTCACGTAGTCGACCAGTTGCGCGGCCACTTCCTCGAAGCGCGGATGCGCCGACAGGAAATCGGTGGTCAGGCCGTGAACGGCCAGGGCCTCCGGGTCGCTGTCGCGGTCGGGGTTCAGATACAGATGCAGATGCCGGCCTGTCAGGCTGCGATTTTCCATTTCGACGCAGGCCAGCTCGACGATGCGGTGGCCCTGCGCCGGGTCCAGCCCGGTGGTTTCTGTATCAAGCACTATCTGACGCATAACAATTCTGTTTCCTGAAAAAGCAAAGGGCTAGTGTCCTGTTTGGTTAATTCGCCCAGGACACTAGGGTCAGCCCATGGGCGGCTGGGGTTGCGGCACAGGTTCGGCCGCGGGCTCGGCCACCGATACAGAGGCCTTGGGCTTTACGTGGCCGGCGATCAGCGTGTAGGCCACGGGCACCACGTACAAGGTCAGTATAGTACCCAAGCTCAGGCCGCCTACCAGCACCCAGCCTATTTGCTGGCGCGATTCAGCACCCGCGCCCGAGGCGAATGCCAGGGGCAGCACGCCCAGCACCATGGCGCCGGTCGTCATCAGGATAGGCCGCAGCCGCATGACGCTGGCCTGGGCGACGGCTTCGAATTTTTCGATGCCTTCCGCCCTGAGCTGATTGGTGAACTCAACGATCAGGATGCCGTGCTTGGTGATCAGCCCCACCAGTGTGATCAACCCGATCTGGCTGTAAATGGACAGCGTGCCGCCCGTCAGCCATAGGGCCAGCAACGCGCCGGTCATGGACAAGGGCACGGACAGCATGATGATGAGCGGGTTGCGCCAGCTTTCGAATTGCGCGGCCAGCACCAGGTAGATGAAGGCCAGGGCCATCAGGAAGACCAGGTAGATGCCGCCGGCGGAATCGCGGAATTCGCGCGACTGGCCGTCCAGGTCGAGCTGCACGGTGGCGGGCAGGGTGTCGAGCGCCACCTGGTTCATGTGCTCCAGCACCTCACCCAGGGCGTAGCCCGGCGCGATAGAAGCCTGCACCTTGACCGCGCGCAGACGGTTGAAGTGATTCAGCGACTGGGGCGATACGCTTTCGTAGACGTTCAGGAAGTTGGACATCTGGACCATGCCGCCCTCGGCCGTGCGCACGTATATGTCTGAAATATCGGCCGGGTCGGCACGATCTTGTTTCTTGACCTGCACGATGACATCGTACTGCTCGCCGCTGTCGCGGAACCGCGTAACCTGGCGTCCACCCAGCATGGATTCCAGCGTACGGCCCACGTCGCCCACATCCACGCCCACGTCGGCCAGCTTGTCGCGCTGAACTTCCACCCGCAGTTCGGGGGTGTTCAGGCGCAGGTCGGTATCGATGTTCTGCAGGCCGGGATAATCGCGCAATGCGCCAAGAAACTGATTGACCAGCGTATCCATTTCAGGGTACGAGACCTGGCTCATGATCACGAACTCGACCGGCTTGGAAGTAGAACGCTGCCCCAGCGATGGCGGGTTGACCGGAAAAGCCTTGACGCCCGACAAGGCGGACAAATGAGGCTGCAATTCGCTGGCGATGGTTTGCTGCGAACGTTCACGCTGGTCCCAGGGTTTCAGGCGCAGGATCACGATGCCGTCCGTGACGGTGGGGAAGCCGATGAAGGACTGGCTGGCCTCCTTTTCCGGCACGGAATCATACAGGCGCTCGACACGCTGCACGCTTTGCAGCATGTAGTCGATGGTGGCGCCATCCGGGCTGGTCAGCATGCCGTAGATCACGCCGCGGTCTTCCAGCGGGGCCAATTCGCTTTTGACGGTCTTGAACAACAGCCCGCTGCACAGCGCAACCGCCAGGCCCAGCAGCACGACAATAAGCCGGTGGCGCAAGGCGCGCGCCAGACTGTTGCGGTAGCTGTTGGTCAGCGCCACCAGGAAGCGTTCAATCAACAGATACAAGCGGCCGTGGCCGGCCTGATGCCGCAGCATGGTGGAGCACATCATCGGGGTCAGGGTCAGCGCCACGAACCCGGACACCAGCACCGCGCCTGCCAGTGTCAGCGCAAACTCGATGAACAGGCGGCCCGTGCGTCCGGTGGCGAACGCCAGCGGTGCGTACACGGTCACCAGTGTCAGCGTCATGGCGATCACGGCGAAGCCGATTTCCTTGGCCCCCAGGAAAGCCGCCTCGATGCGCGTCTTGCCCTCTTCAATATGCCGGAAGATGTTTTCCAGCACCACAATGGCGTCATCCACCACCAGCCCGATGGCCAGCACCATGGCCAGCAGCGTAAGCGTATTGATGGAAAAGCCCAGGAAATACATGATGCCGAACGCCCCGATCAGGGACACCGGAATGGTGACAATGGGGATCAGGCTGGCCCGCAGGCTGCGCAAGAAGAAGAAAATCACCAGCACCACCAGGATGATGGCCTCGGCCACGGTGTGATAGACCGACTTGATGGATTCCTGGATGAACACCGACGAGTCGTAGGTCACGGCCAGCCGCATGCCGGCCGGCAGGTTCTGGTTGATGTCCTCGACTTCCTGGCGCACAAAGCCGGAAAGTTCCAGCGGGTTTGCGGTGGCCTGCTTGGTGATGCCTATGGTCAGGCTGGGCTGGCCATTGAAACGGGCCAGGACGCGGTCATCCAGCGGGCCGATCTGCACGTCGGCCACATCGGACAGCCGGACAGGGTAGCCGTTTACCGTGGCCACAATGACGTTGCGGAACTGCTCGGTCGACTGCAGGTCGGTGGATGAGGTCACGGTGAATTCGCGCTGCGCCGATTCGATGCGCCCGGCGGGAATCAGCACGTTCTGCTGGCGCAGGGCCGACTCGACGTCCTGCACGATCAGGCCGTAGGCGGCCAGCTTGGCCCGGTCGATATATATACGCATGGACGGCAGGCGCTCGCCGTAGACGCGCACCTCGGCGGCGCCGGGCAGCACCGACAGGCGCGTCTTGATGTAGCGGTTGATGTAGTCGGACGCCTCGAGCTGCGTATATGTGCCGGTGCTCACCCCGACATAGACAATGGGGGTGGAGTCGGCCTCGACCTTGCTGATAATGGGTTCGTCGATTTCATCGGGCAGGTAGCGCCGCGCGCGCGATACCTTGTCGCGCACATCGGCCGCGGCCGCATCCGGGTCGCGCGTGAGATTGAACTTGATATTGATGAAGCTGCGCTCGGACCGGCTGCGCGAGGTCATGACATCGACGCCTTCTATCCCGGCCAATTGGTCTTCGAGCGGCTTGGTCACCTGCGACTCGACCACCTCGGGCGAGGCTCCCTTGTAGTCGGTCCGCACCGAGACCACCGGCTCGTCGATGGCGGGATATTCGCGCACCACCAGCCTGTCGTAGGAAATCAACCCGATCAGGACGATGACCAAAGACAACACCGTGGCAAATACCGGCCGCTTGATGCAAATTTCGGATAAGACCATGGCCGTGCCCCGCCGATCAGGAGTTAGTGCGCGTTTCGGGCGCGGGACTGACCTGGACCAGATCGCCGTCCAGTACTTTTTGCAGGCCTGTCGTCAGGACCTGATCACCGGCCTGCAGGCCTTCCAGCACCTCGACCTGCCCGCCCCGGCGCAAACCCAGCTTGACCGTGACACGTTTGGCGCGCCCGTCTTCGACACGGTAGACAAACTGCTCTTCGCCCGCCGGCACCAGGGAGGTTTCCGGCACCATCAGCCCCTGGGCATCGGCAAACTGCAAGCGCACGCGGGCGAACATGCCAGGGCGCAGGGTATCGTCGCCATTGGGCACATTGGCGCGCAGCAGGATGGAACGGCCGCCCACGTCGACCAAGGGGCTGATGGCCCCGACCTCGCCTTCGCGCTGCTGCCCCGGCAAGGCATCGAAGCTCAGCGCAAGCTTGGCTCCAACCCGCACCTGCCCCAGGAACTGCTCGGGAATCCGGAAGTCGACCTTGAGCGGGTCGACGGACTCGATGGGCACCAGATCGATGCCCGGGCTGACGTAGTCGCCCACCGACACGTTGCGCAGGCCGATCAGCCCGTCGAAAGGCGCCAGGATGACGGTTTTTTCGAGCTGCGCCTTGGCCAGCGCGGCCGTGGCCTGCTGCACCTTGAGCTGGCTGGCCGACTCGTCGCGTGCCTGTTTGCTGATGAAACCCTGTTTGCTCAGTTCCTGAGCGCGCCGATATTGGCTGGAGGCCAAGCCAAGATTGGCCTCGGCCTGCTGCAGCTGGGCCTTGACCACGCTGTCGTCAAGGCGCACCAGGACCTGGCCTTTGCTGACCTTGCCGCCTTCTTCGAAATTGATTTCAACAATGCGTCCGGTAATTTCCGGGCGCAGCATTACGGAGTTTTCAGAGCGCAGGCTGCCCACCGCCGACACGCCGCGCGCCAGCGGCACTTGCGTAACGAAGGCGGCTTCGACAGCAATGGCGTTCTCGACCGCGTTGGGCGCCGCCTGGGCGGAAGGCGCAATGGCTTGCGGAGCCTGGCCGGGCCGGTCGGCGTACCAGCGGGCGCCCAGGACGCCCGCCACCAGCCCCACGGCAAGTACCACTATAAAACCAAGAATAGAATTTTTCATCAGGACGCGAGCTTGACTTTTACGGACACAATTGGTGACTTTAGCATTGGATTGATTCGTATTGCATGATTTTTATACGCTGTTGTTGGATTGTTGCGCACGGGCGTATTCAACCCCCTGGTTGGCCAATTGATCGGCACGCTCGTTGCCCGGGTCGCCGGCATGACCCCGTACCCAGCGCCAGGTGAGCGTATGCTGCGCCACCAGCGCATCCAGCGCCTGCCAGAGGTCGGCATTTTTTACAGGCTTCTTGTCGGCGGTGCGCCAGCCGCGCCGCTTCCAGTTCGCCAGCCATTCGCTCATGCCCTTTTGCACATACTGGGAATCGGTATGAACGACCACACTGCACGGACGCTTCAAAGCCTTTAGAGCCTGAATGACCGCCATGAGTTCCATCCGATTGTTGGTGGTGTCCGGTTCACCGCCATACAGGGCTTTTTCATGGCGGCCCTGACGCAGCAGCGCCCCCCAGCCCCCCATGCCCGGATTGCCCTTGCAGGCGCCATCGGTCCAGATTTCAACTTGACTATTATTCATTGCTTGACTGCCTGCATACTGCCCGCGACGGCCTGGTCAGCCATCGCCAAACATCTGTTACACCCGGAAGACTAAAAATGGCGGCTCGTGACAACCGCCTGGCGCCGGACTCTTTTCTTTGCCGCTTTCCATTTGGGCCCCACCAGCCGCATGCCCGCCACCCGCTTGACGGCGGACACCACATACACCGCACCGCAAACCGGCCACCAGCGATCGCCCGCCTTTTCCATGAACGACCAGCGGTTCAGCCAGGTCTGGTCGTTGCAGGGCGGCGCATAGCAGCCGAAGCGGCCGCGGTCCAGATCGAAGGACAACAACTTGAACCAATCCTTCAGCCTGGGCAGCGATACCTGCAAATGCGCCGGAATCGGCAGCAAGGGGTCCAGGCCTGGAATGCGATCACTGGCTCCCCACAGGCTCCAGGGGTTGAAGCCCGAAATAACGATGCGCCCTTCGGGCACCAGCACGCGTTCGGCTTCCCGCAGAATCTGGTGCGCTCCGGTGGAGCACTCGAGCACATGCGGCAAAACCAGCAAATCGATGCTCTGCGAATCGAACGGCAATGACTCGGGATCGGCAACCACGACAGCGCCCTGCTCGGCCGCCTGCTCGAAAAGAACACGGGTGCGGCCCTTGAAAGGAATGCGATTGGCTTGCAGCAGATCCCAATGCGGCAGGCCGATTTGTATGGCATGATAGCCGAAGACATTGCTGACCATTGCGTCGATCTGCTTCTGCTCCCAGCCTCGCACGTATCGGCCGGGCGGCGTTTCAAGCCACTCGGCAAGCTCCAGAATAAGAGGTTGGTCCACCGACACGTTAACTCCCTTGGCTTTATGGAAACTGCTGAACTTATCCCGGTACCCGCTTTCACGGACAACTATATATGGCTGATCCACAAGAACGGCCACGCCGTTGTGGTGGATCCTGGCCAGTCGGCCCCGATCGAAGCCGCGCTGGATCAGCGGAATCTTGCGCTCGATGCCATTTTACTGACCCACCATCATGCGGACCATGTTGGCGGGGTGCTGGCATTACAACAGCGAACCGGTGCCGCCGTCTATGGCCCCGCATCAGAAAAACTGCCCGCCTGCGACCACCGGCTGGCTGAAGGCGATACGGTACAATTCCCCGCTGTCGACCTGCGCCTGAGCGTGCTGGATGTGCCCGGCCATACGGCGGGGCACATTGCTTACAGCGGCACATTGGGCGCGGGAAAACCCTTGGTTTTTTGTGGCGACACCCTGTTTGCGGCGGGCTGTGGGCGGCTATTTGAAGGCACACCCACACAAATGCTGGATTCTCTGGGTAAACTACGGGCTTTGCCGCCGGACACGCTCGTGTGCTGTGCCCACGAGTATACGTTGGCAAACTTGCGCTGGGCCCTGCAGGTAGAGCCCGGCAATATGGCGTTGCAGCAACGTTGGGAAGCAGATTCGCAGTTGCGGTCCGAAGGCATGCCCACCTTGCCGTCGACCCTGGCCGTCGAGCTCGACACCAACCCTTTTTTAAGAGTATCGCAAGCAACCGTGGTGAATGCCGCCGCCGGATACGCCGGCACGGTGCTGGAAACCCCCGTAGACGTCTTTGCCAGCTTGCGCGAATGGAAGAACAACTTTAAATGACTTGTCAATGAACTGCTTGCGACTATTCATTCTGCTTATCGTGGCAGTGCTGGCCGGATGCGCCACCCAAACCCCGCAAAACCCTTATGCCCCGGCCAAGAAACACTATACGGCCGAAGAAACCTCGCGCACCATAGACCTGACTCATCCGCCAAGCGACATGTGGGACCGCATCCGGCGCGGTTTCGCCATACCCAATCTCGACAGCGAACTGACCGAGCATTGGACGTCTTATTACGCGTCGCACCCCGAATCGGTGCTGATCATGAGCCAGCGGGCAGGCAAGTACCTGTATTACATTGTCGACGAACTCGATCGCCGCGGCTTGCCCACCGAGCTGGCCCTGCTGCCCTTCGTCGAAAGCGCCTACAACCCCACCGCCTATTCGCGCGCGAAGGCCTCGGGGCTGTGGCAGTTCATTCCCAGCACCGGGCGGCACTATAACCTGGAGCAGGACTGGTGGCGCGATCAGCGCCGCGACCCCATCGCATCGACCAACGCGGCCCTGGACTACCTGGCTTATCTGTATGACTTCCAGGGCGACTGGTATCTGGCCCTGGCTTCGTACAATTGGGGCGAAGGGTCGGTAAAGCGCGCCATGGAAAAGAACGTCCAGACCGGCAAGCTGGCCGATTACGCGTCGCTCCGGATGCCGGACGAAACGCGCAACTACGTGCCCAAGCTGCAAGCCATCAAGAACATCATCAACGCGCCCGAAAAATTTGGCATTACGCTGCCTCCGGTCAGCAACACGCCTTATTTCACCACGATAAAAAAGAAGCAGGACATCGATATCGAAGTCGCCGCCCAACTGGCGGAAATGCCGCTGGATGAATTCAAGGCGCTCAACGCATCGTTCAACCGCCCCATCATTCTGGCCGAGCACGATCCCACGCTGCTTTTGCCCACCAACCGCGTCGACATCTTCAACGCCAATCTGGCCGCTTATCAGGGCCGGCTCAGTTCCTGGGACACCTACAAGAGCAAACAGGGCGAATCGTACGCTGCCATCGCCAAGCTCCATGGGATCAGCCTGGGCACATTGCGCGCCGTCAATGGACTAAGCAAGAAACAAAGCCGCGCCGTTGCGCAAACCCTTCTTGTGCCGGCAGCCAATGCCCGCGGCCGCCTTCAACTGGCATCGCTCGAGGCCCCGGAAAGCGCCGGCACCACCCGAAGCAACACACCACGCGGCAAGAACGATGTGGTCGTCCTGCAACGCAGGGCCAATGTCCGCACGCATACCGTCAAGGGCGGCGACACGCTGTTTTCACTCGCGAAACGCTACAACACGTCTGTGACCGAGCTGCGCAAGCTCAACAACCTGAAGGGCGACATCTTGTCCAAGGGCAAGCGGCTGCGCGTTCCAGGCACAGGCATACGCGGCTAAAATACTCATACAAGAAAAGGATCATCACATGGGTTTTCTGAACGGCAAGCGCATTCTGGTTACGGGCGTCCTGTCGAATCGTTCAATCGCATACGGCATTGCGCGCGCCTGCAAACAGCAGGGCGCCGAACTGGCTTTCACGTATGTGGGCGAACGTTTCAAAGAACGCGTGGCGGAATACGCCCGCGAATTGGGCAGCGACATCGTCATTTCCTGTGACGTGTCCGAAGACGAGCAAATCGAGAACGCATTCAAAGAACTCCAGGCCCGATGGGACGGCCTGGACGGCTTGGTCCATTCCATTGGCTTCGCCCCCCGCGAGGCCATTTCTGGCGATTTCCTCGAGGGCATGAGCCGCGAAGGCTTCCGTATTGCCCACGATATTTCGGCCTACAGCTTCCCGGCCATGACCAAGGCGGCCCTGCCCCTGCTCAAGGGCCGCAACAGCTCGGTGCTGACGCTCACCTACCTGGGCGCTGAAAAAGCCATCCCCAACTACAACACCATGGGCCTGGCCAAGGCATCGCTGGAAGCCAGCGTCCGCTATATGGCGGCATCGCTTGGGCCCTTGGGCATACGCGCCAATGGCATTTCCGCCGGCCCCATCAAAACGCTGGCAGCCAGCGGCATCAAAGACTTCTCCACCATATTGAAGTATGTGGAAACCCACGCGCCCTTGCGCCGCAATATCACTATTGAAGATGTGGGCAATGTGGCGGCGTTCATGATGTCGGACCTGGCCGCGGGCATTACCGGGGAAATCACCCACGTCGACGGCGGGTTCTCAACCGTCGTGCCCGGCATGGAATAAAGGAAAAGGCTCGCCCGGCGAGCCTTCCCGCCAGGGCGGATACTTGTGCATGATCTGCCCGAACAGATCGCTTCGCATCCAGGCCGACAGCCACCGCAACAGGCTGGACCAGGGCTGGGCCTGAAACCACTCCATGTCGGTATGCGCGAATTGCCGCACAAAAGGCGCAATGGCCATGTCGGCCAGCGCCGCCCGGCCGCCAAACAAAAACCCGGCATCCGCCAACCTTTCGTCCAGGCTGGCCAGCCATGGCGCCGCCTGATCCCGATGGGCCCGCCCGTCCACGTTTTCATAGCGCTGCGGATACTTGTATTGGTCCAGCGCATGCTTGAACGGGCCGTCGCACGCCTGTATGAGCGCCAGCATGTCTTCCAGACCGCCCCGTTGCGGCGCCAGCCAGGCATGGGGATCGTTATGACGCAGCGCCCACAGCATGATGTCCAGGCTTTGGTCTATGACCTTGCCATCGGTATCGACCAGCACCGGCACCGTGGCCTTGGGCGAGGCCGCCAGCAAAGCCTGCGGCTTGTCGCGCAGGACCACTTCCCGCAGCTCGCAGCGGCGCCCGCTGGCGGCAATGGCCAGCCTGGCCCGCATGGCGTAGGGGCAGCGCCGAAAGGAGTACAGAACGGGGGTCACATCCGCGCGCCGATATGGCGCTGGTGCCGCTTCCTGGCCAACTCGACCTGTTTCTGGCGTTCTTTGAAGCGCTGCAACTGTTCCGGCGTATGCTTGCCATGGCAATGCGGGCAACTGACGCCTTCCTGGTAGTGTTCCGAAGCCTTGTCTTCGGCGCTGAGCGGCAGGCGACAGGCGCGGCACAATTCGTATTCGCCCTGCTCCAGGCCATGCCTGACGGAAACGCGCTCGTCAAAGACAAAGCAGTCGCCTTCCCAGCGGCTTTCTTCCGGCGCAACGGTTTCCAGGTACTTCAGGATACCGCCCTGCAAATGATAGACCTGGTCGAATCCCTGGGCGCGCAGATAGGCGGTGGATTTTTCGCAGCGTATGCCGCCCGTACAGAACATGGCTACCTTGGTATCCTTGCCCAGCATGCCGCCCTCGCCCGACTGTTCCCGCACCCATTGCGGAAACTCGGAAAAGCTGGCGGTACGGGGGTTGACCGCGCGATTGAATGTACCGATGGCGACCTCGTAATCGTTGCGCGTGTCGATCACAAGCACATCGGGGTCATCGATGAGGGCATTCCATTCTTCCGGTTTGACATAGGTGCCAGCCATCGAGCCCGGCTGAATGTCTGGCACGCCCATGGTCACGATCTCGCGCTTGAGCTTGACCTTCATGCGGTAGAAGGGCATTTTTTCGGCCCACGACTCTTTGTGCTCGAGCGTGGCCAGGCGAGGATCACTGCGCAGATAATCCAGCACGGCGGCAACGCCATCGCGCGTGCCGGCTATGGTGCCGTTGATGCCCTCTTGGGCAAGCAGCAAGGTGCCCTTTACCTGCTGCGACTCGCAGTAATCGAACAGCGGCTTCTGCATGTCCCGGTAATCGGATAGCGTCACAAATTTATACAGCGCCGCAACAATAAAATTTGCCATAACCTTGAAAATAGTATCCCGCCGGGCCCGACCGGGCCAGGCGCGTAAAGGCTTATTTTAACGCTGCCGGGCCGCGGGCCGATTCCACGGCGCTTTCCCCGCCGTTTCCATCAACGCTGTTTCCATTACTATAGTAGGTACGTTCTGGACAATATAGAGGATTGCTTATGACACGAAAGTTGATATTCGGTACTGTCGTTGCTCTGGCCACCCTTGCCGGCTGCGCCAGCGGTACGCCAGGCACCAGGTCCGACGCCTTGGCGCCTGCTCCGGCCACGCCACCGGCCACTAGCGCCGAAGCCTGCAACGCCGATCTGGCCGAGTCGGCGGTTGGCCAAAAAGCCAGCCCGGAGCTGGTCGAAACCTACCGCGCCCAGTCCGGCGCCAAGCTGGCCAGGGCGCTCAAGCCTCGGGACGTCATCACCATGGAGTACAACCCGCAAAGGCTGAACTTGCGCGTAGACGAACAGGACATGGTCATCAGCGTGAATTGCGGCTAACAAGATAGGTAGTATGGATTCTCTGACTCAGGCCGTGCTTGGCGCCGGCATTCAAGGCGCCATGCTCGGCCGCTTTCATGGGCGCAAGGCGCTGGTGGCGGGCGCCCTGCTGGCCACCTTGCCCGACCTGGACGTACTCATCGATTACGGCGACCCGGTGTCGGGCATGATCAACCATCGCGGTTTCTCGCACTCCTTGTTCGTGCTGACAGGCCTGTCGGTGCTGATCACCCTGCTGCTGCGGCGATGGCGCCCATCGCCCGACTATGGCGCCGGCCGGCTGTTCCTGGCGATCTGGCTGGTGCTGATTACGCATCCGCTGCTGGACGCCTTCACCAGCTATGGCACCCAGTTGCTGTGGCCGCTGACGCCTACGCCAACCAGTTGGTCCAGCTTGTTCATCATCGATCCCTTCTACACCGTACCCCTGTTCGTGGCATTCATGGCCGGCCTGATCATGGGCAGGCGCCCCGCGCTGACACGCACGCTGTGCTGGGGACTGGGCTTGAGCACCTGCTACCTGGCGCTCTCCGTGGCCGCCAAATCGGTCGTCGAAACGCGCGTGCAGCACATGCTGGCCCAGCAGGGAGAAACCGTCCAGGCCGTGTTCTCGACACCCGAGCCCTTCAGTATTCTGCTGTGGCGGGTCGTGGCGCGAACGGCGGATGACCACTATATAGAAACCATCAGCGGCCTGCTCGACACCACGCCACCCGAACACATCAAGCTGCCGCTGAACACCGGGCTGGCCGAAGCCCTGCCCGGCTCGCCGCAACTGGCCGGTCTGCGCTGGTTTACCGGAGACTGGCTGCGCTATGACGACGTCGGCGGCCAACTGGTCGCTTCCGATCTGCGCATGGGGCTGGGGACCGGCCACTACTCCTTCCGCTTCGTGATGGCCGAACGCACGGGTCCTGGCCAGAGCTGGCAGGCAATCACCCCCGTTTACTGGCCGCGCGAGCGCGGCACGGCCGAGCTTCCCGCAGTCATCAGGCGCATCTGGCGGCAGGATCCACCCCTGCCGCTGACGCGCTGGGAACAGCACATGACCCAGCCGCCCGAGCCGCCGGGCCGCGACACGCCTTAGCGCCAGGCTGAGCGCGGCTTGCCAGCTGGGCGGCTGGCATCTGATCAAGCGTCGACTCGACGGCTTACTGCCCCGCCAGTATCCAGCCCGCCGCTTTTTCCGCAATCATCAGGGTGGGGCTATTGGTATTGCCGCTGGTGATGGTGGGCATGATGCTGGCGTCGACCACCCGCAGTCCGGCCACGCCACGGACCTTCAGGCGGGCGTCCACCACGGCCGCCGGGTCGTCCGCCCTGCCCATTTTGGCGGTACCCACCGGATGGAAAATAGTCGTGGCAATATCGCCGGCCAGCTTGGCCAGTTCTTCGTCCGACTGGAACTGCACCCCCGGCTTGTATTCCTGCGGGCGATACCCCGCCAGCGCGTCCTGGGCCACAATATTGCGCGTAACGCGCAAGGAGTCGGCCGCAACCTTGCGGTCTTCGTCGGTGCTCAGGTAATTCGGGGCAATGGCCGGCGCATCGTCGGGACTGCCGCTTTTGATCTGCACCGTTCCCCGGCTTTGTGGATTCAGGTTGCACACACTGGCGGTAAAGGCGTTGAAACGGTGCAGCGGCTCGCCAAAGGCTTCCAGGCTTAGCGGCTGTACGTGGTACTGGATGTTGGGGAAAGGACGCGCGGGGTCGCTGCGCGTAAAAGCGCCCAATTGCGAAGGCGCCATGCTCATGGGGCCGCTGCGCCTGGCGGCGTACTCCAGTCCTATCATGGCTTTCCCCCACAGGCTGGAGGCAATGGTATTCAGCGTTTTGACCTGGTCCACCTTGAATACGGTGCGGATCTGCAGATGATCCTGCAAATTGGCGCCCACTCCCGGCCTGTCGGCCAGCACCGCAATGCCGTGGCGCTGCAGCAGGCCGGCCGGCCCGATGCCTGACAATTGCAGCAATTGCGGCGTGCCGATGCTGCCCGCGCTAAGAATCACCTCTGTGTGGGCCCTGGCCAGCACCGTTTGCCCGCCGCGGCGCACCTGGGCGCCGCGGCACACCAGGCCGCCATCGGCCTGCCGTTCTATCTGCAGACCCACGACCTGGGCCTGGGACCACAGGGTAAAGTTGGGGCGCGACATGCACGCCGGCCGCAGGAAAGCCTTGGCCGCGTTCCAGCGCCAGCCATTCTTCTGATTGACCTCGAAGTAACCCACGCCTTCGTTCATACCTTGGTTGAAATCGCTGGTTGCGGGTATGCCCGCCTGCTGGGCCGCCTTGGCGAAGGCATCCAGAATGTCCCAGCGCAAACGCTGTTTTTCCACGCGCCATTCGCCGCCTGTGCCATGGAAGGCGGCGAACCCGCCGCCCTCGTTGGCAGGCTCGGGCTCGGGCGCGCCCGCGCCGCCATCGAGCCGATAGTGGTTTTCATGCGCCTTGAAATGGGGCAGGCTGTTTTCCCAGGTCCAGGCATCGTCGCCAACCAGCGCAGCCCAATGATCGTAATCGCGCGACTGGCCGCGCATGTAGATCATGCCGTTGATGCTGGAGCAGCCGCCCAGTGTTTTGCCCCGGGGGTAGCGCAGCACCCGCCCGTTCAGCCCGGGATCGGGCTCGGTGTTGTACAGCCAGTCGGTGCGCGCATTGCCTATGCAATATAGATAGCCGACGGGGATGTGGATCCAGTGATAGTTGTCTTTGCCGCCCGCCTCGATCAGCAAAACGCGATTCGCCGGGTTGGCGCTGAGCCGGTTGGCCAGCAGGCAGCCGGCCGTTCCCGCCCCCACAATCACATAGTCGAACTCTGCCTCGGACATCTTGCCTCCTGATTTGTTGCGCTTGCGCGTCTGTTGGCCTCAATGTAGCAACCGGCGCTGGAAAAATCCACAGAGTATTTCTTGCATGCAATATAAGAATAACTAATAATCAGGCATGAACCCGCAAACCCTGCTCGCCTTTATCACCGTCGCCCGCGAAGGCAGCCTGACCCGCGCCGCCGACATCATGCACATCACGCAGCCGGCCGTGGGGCTGCATATCAAGAATCTGCAGTCCCAGACGGGGCTGCGCCTGCTGACCCGCACTGCGCAAGGAATGCGCCTGACCGCCGAGGGATCGGCGCTCTTGCCGCTGGCGGAAAAAGTATTGCAGGCCCAGTCTTCGCTCAAGTCCGCGGCGGCGCAGCTGCGCAACGAAATACATGGCAATCTTCGTATCGGCACCATTCTGGACCCGGAGTTCACCCGCCTGGGTGCTTTATTAAAAGAACTATTGGGATACGCGCACCGTCTGGAGATCGCCCTGGCCCAGGGCATGAGCGGCGAGGTGCTCCAGCGGGTCCAGCGCGACGAGCTGGATGCCGGTTTTTATCTCAGCGTGCCAGGCGACGAGCAGGCCGCGTCATCCAGCCTGAGCTGCAGAATCCTGACGGAGTTCACCTACAGCGTCTTGGCGCCGGCCGGCTGGGAAGCCCGGGTGCGCGACAAGGACTGGCGTCAATTGGCCGGCCTGCCATGGCTGGCGACGCCCCCGGCCTCGGCGCATCATAGAATGCTTGCCCTGGTCTTCGGCCCCGACTCGCTGACCGACATGGAGGCCAATTACGTGGCCATGGTCGATCAGGAGGCCTCTATGCTCGATCTGGTCAAATCGGGCGTCGGGCTGAGCCTGGTGCGTGACCACATCGCCCTGCGCGAGGCGCAAGCCCATGGCCTGGTCATCGCGAACGCGGTCAGCCTGGATTGCGCGCTGAGCTTTGTCTGCCTGAGCAAGCGCGTGAACGATCCCCCAGTGGCGGCCGCGCTGCTGGCGCTGGAACGGGTATGGCCCAACGCGCGTCACACGGCGACCCGCCTGCCCTGAATAGGCAAGCGCGGCCTTTATACTTATAATGAGACTAATTCTTATTATCGAACACTGTCCCACCGCCCAGCTGCCACAGCTTTATGTCCACGGCCCCATCCCCATCGCAGGAAATAGCATCCTTCTACAGCAATCATCATGGTTGGCTGCGGGGCTGGCTGCACAGAAAGCTGGGCAACGCCTTCGATGCCGCCGATCTCGCCCATGACACCTACGTGCGCATCCTGGCCGCGGGCAATCCGCCCGAACCCCAGTATTCGCGCCGCTACCTTGCCCAGGTCGCCAACGGCCTGGTCGTCGACCTGTACCGTCGGCGCCGCATCGAAGCGGCGTATCTGCAGACGCTAAGCCTGGTGCCCGAACCCGAAGCGCCCTCTGAAGAAACCCGCGCGCTGGTGCTGGAAGCCCTGATAGAGATCGACACCATTCTTGAGCAATTGCCAGACAAGGCAAGGCGTGCGCTGCTGCTATGCAAACTCGACGGCCTGAGCTATCGCGAGATCGCCGCGCAACTGAACGTTTCCGTCTCGTCGGTGGAAAAGTACATCGCGCGTGGGCTGCAGGCCTGCTACCTGGCCTTGTACGACCATGGATAAGCCCCTGTCTCCCGCCATGGCCGGCCGCCCCGAGTCGGGGCAGGCGACCATCGATCCCGCCATCGTGCAAAGGGCGGCGCAATGGATGGCGCGTCTTTGGGCCGATGACGCCGGCGAGGCCGATCGCGCCGCCTGCAAGCAATGGCGCGCCGCGCATCCCGACAACGAGCGTGCCTGGCGTCGCCTGCAGGCATTCGACAGCAAGCTGAATAATGTGCCGCAGCATGCCGCGCCCGCGCTGCTGGAGCCGGCCAAGGGCAAATTG
>JBATWU010000079.1:0-63950 GCA_049672825.1 Pusillimonas sp. | reverse complement strand
GCCAGCGCCCGGCCCAGCCGCGTCCCGCCGCGCCCCAGGCATCGCCCGCGGCGAACTTGGCCGATATGGATGACGATATTCCGTTCTGAACGGCTCGAAAGCTGCTAAGTGCGTTGTAGGTGCGGCCTCGCCGATCGGCCGTGCCGCGGCCGGATACTTTTCTACGTCGAGCCGGCACCATAACAGTCTCGGAGAGGGGCCATGGCTAATGCCTCTCCCGAAATATATTCACAGAACTTCTGTGTCGCTGCGGCAATATCACCGTCGAGGGTTGCGAGACCTAGCGTCAGGCATTGCTGTGTGCCGGCATTGCGTAGAGGCACAAAGCAGACCTGTTCGGACCGAAACTGGCTGATAACGCCAGGCAGCAGGGCCACGCCGACGCCGCTGCCGACAAGCCCGACAACCGTAAATGCCTGGGTGGCCTCCTGGGTGACCTTCGGCACGAACCCCGCAGCGCGGCAAGCATCCACGATTGTGCCGCGTAGCCGGGGTACCTGAGAGGCGGAGAACATGACGAATGGATCATCAGCGAGCATTGCCAAGTCGATGGCGGGGCTGTTCGCCAAGGGGTGATGCCGAGGCAGAACAGCGACGAGATTATCCTTTTCGACTTCGATGATGCGAAAGCCTTCGATCCCGTCCGCCGGCAGACGGATAATGCCAGCATCCATGCGGCCCTCGCGCATGGCTCGCAACAGAGTTATCGATACTCCTTCTGTAAATTCGATCTTGACATTGGGGTAGCGGGACAGAAACGCGGGCAGGCGGTCAGGTAGTAAACGGTAGATCGCCGACCCAACGAAACCGAGTCGGATCAGTCCAAGTTCTCCCAGAGCTGCCAAGCGTGCATGCTGCCGCCCTCGTTCCGCATGTACCAGGCTGCGTTTAGCTTCAGGCAGCAGCTCCATGCCGCCGGGCGTGAGACTGACGCCCCGCGCGTTGCGTACAAACAGCGGGACACCGATCGCTTCCTCCAGCTTGCGGATGGATACCGATAGTGCTGGCTGGGCGATAAACGCCCGGCTGGCAGCTTCGGAAAAGCTGCCGGATTCCGCAACAGCAACGAAGTGCTCGAGTTGCTTTAGGCCGAAACCAACTGACATGGCGCAGATTATTACCTTGGGAAAATGAACAAAGACATATTAATAAACTGTATGGGTAATTGAAATATATATATTGGAAATGATTAGCCACAGTCTATAGAGTGTCGCCCATGGACAACATTACTCATCAAGGCGCTGCGCTGAGCGGCATTCGGATCATCGACCTGACAACCATCGTGTTCGGTCCTTACGCAACCCAGACCTTGGCAGACTACGGCGCTGACGTCATCAAGGTCGAGTCACCCGAAGGAGACGGTACACGTTACAACGGCCCCGCGCCCGAGCATGGCATGTCGTCCATGTTTCTTGGGTCCAACCGGGGCAAGCGCAGCGTTGTCCTCGATCTGAAAAGCGAGGCAGGTAGGCAGGCGCTTCTTGCATTATGCGATTCGGCTGATGTTTTCGTCCACAATATGCGTCCCCAGAAGCTGGAGCGTATGGGATTGGGCAGCGAAGTATTGCGCGCACGCAATCCTAGACTCATCTTTGTCGCATTGCTTGGATTCGGCTCGGACGGCCCTTATGCAGGGACTCCTGCCTACGATGACATTATTCAGGCACTGAGCGGAACGGCGGACCTGATGCAGCGCGCGACGGGGAAGGCCGGCTACATGCCTACCGTTATGGCGGATAAGGTGGCCGCGCAGATGGCCGCGCATGCAATGCTGGCCGCTCTTTTTCAGCGTGAGCGAACGGGCCGAGGACAGGCGGTAGAGGTACCGATGTTCGAAGCTGTTACGTCGTTTGTCCTGGTGGAGCATTTATACGGTGGACATTGGCGGCCAAAGCAGGATTTCTTGCCAGATTCCGCCGAGGAACTGGGTTACCCACGATTGTTTGCCGCTTGGCGGTGTCCCTATAAAACAGCAGATAGCTATGCCTGCGTCATGCCCTATACCAACGAAAACTGGCGGCGTTTCTTCCATGCGATCAATCGCGAGGACTTGCTGCGCGACTCGCGTTTTCAGAGTATTGCAGGCCGTACCGAGCATGTGGAAGAGTTGCTTCGGATCGTTGGTTCGGTGGTGGTTTCGGAGTCGACCGAATATTGGTTGCGCCTCTGCCGAAAGCTGGACATACCGTGTTCGCCCGTGAACAGGCTTGAGGACTTGGAAACCGATCCGCATCTGAGTGCAGTGGGTTTTTTTCAGTCGTTGCCGCTGAACAGTGGCAGTGGCGAGGAGTTTCGGTTTCCCCGCTTTGCGCTACGTTTGAGCGACAGTCGCGTGACGCCCAGCCCGCCCCCACGGTTGGGGCAGCATTCTGAGGAAGTGCTGTCATCGCTAGGTTTATCCGACGCCGTGCTGGCGGAAGTTCTATTGCATTCCCGAGATCACTATGGCTTTGATTGAAACAAACTTGAATGTGCGTGGTGAGGCCTTCACGCTGTGCAGGCAGGCCATGCTGGATATTCTTAAGCGTTTGCGCACCATCGAGCATGACACTCGCGAGGTTTCCAATGCCGCGGGCCCGCGATTTCGCAAGAGAGGACAACTGCTGCCATCAGAGCGTTTGGCTCTGCTGCTTGATCGCGATGCGCCATTTCTGGCCCTCTGCACATTAGCTGGTTATCGTCAAGGAAGGCTGCGTGCCGATGGCCGCGAGGTGGCTGGCGGAGGCCTTATCGCTGGCATAGGGAGCGTTTCCGGAGTTCGGTGCATGGTGTGTGTGTCTGACTCTGGTATTGACGCCGGAGCATTCCAGCCTCAGGGCCTGGAGAAACTGCTGCGGGTTCAGGAAATAGCGCTGGAGAACAAGCTGCCATTTCTTCAGTTGGTGGAAAGCGCGGGAGCCAACCTCCTGAACTATCGTGTCGAGAATTTTGTCAACGGTGGGCAGAAATTTCGTAATCTGGCGCGCTTGTCGGCGGCTGGATTGCCGGTCGTGACAGTGACTCACGGTCCGTCCACAGCGGGCGGCGCTTATCAGACAGGTCTGTCCGACTACATTGTCATGGTGCGAGGCAGGTCGCGAGCTTTCCTGGCAGGACCCTCGTTGTTGAAGGCGGCGACAGGCGAGGTAGCGACAGAAGAAGAGCTTGGCGGGGCAGAAATGCATGCGCGAATTAGTGGCTTGGCGGATTACATGGCCGAGGACGATCGAGAGGCCCTGAGGATAGCGCGGGAGATTGTGGCTTCATTGGACTGGAATCGGCATTTGCACACTACGCGTCGCCAACCGATCAAGCCTCCAAGGTATGACGCGGAGGAACTTCTAGGCGTCATGCCCCAGGATCATCGACAGCCGGTGGATATGCGGGAAGTCATTGCGCGTATTGTGGATGGGTCGGAATGGCGCGAGTTCGGATCGCTGTATGGCAGCGCTACGATTTGTGGCCACGCAGTCATTCAGGGCCACGCTGTTGGAATCATCACGAATAATGGGCCTATCGAGCCCAATGGCGCGGCCAAGGCTACGCATTTCATCCAAGCCTGCTGTCAGTCCGGCACGCCATTGCTGTATCTGAACAATATCACCGGTTTCATGGTGGGGCGGGTTTTCGAGGAGGCTGGCAGCATCAAGCATGGTTCGAAGATGATCCAGGCCATCACTAATGCCACGGTGCCGCAGATCACTTTATTTTGCGGCGCGTCCTTCGGTGCGGGAAATTATGCAATGTGCGGGCGTGGATTCATGCCGCGTTTTTGCTTTTCATGGCCAAACGCAAAGACGGCGGTCATGGGGGCTGAGCAGGCGGCTCAAACAATGATCAGCGTGCATCGTAACGCCATGCTGCGTAAGACGGGAAGCGTGGATGAGGATCGTCTTGTCTCGATGGGAGAGCAGGTGCGCAGCAACTTCGAGCGCCAGATGGATGTCTTCACAACCAGCGCCATGCTGCTGGATGACGGAGTCATCGACCCGCGTGATACCCGTGCTGTCATAGCCCAGGTTCTCGATATTTGTGAGGAAGCCGCGTTGCGGCAGACGAGGACAATGCAGTTTGGGGTGGCGAGACCATAATGAATACTAACGAGATCTCCGTACCGGCGCCTGTTCAGCGCTCTATCAAAAAGGTGTTGGTGGCCAATCGCGGCGAGATTGCCGTACGCATTATGCGCAGTGCGCGTGCCATGGGCATCGATACGGTCGCTGTGTATTCGGCGGCTGATCGCGAGGCCGCGCATGTGGCATTCGCAGATCAGGCCGTATGTGTGGGCGAGGCGCCTCCCGTTCAATCATACCTAAACATGGATACCTTGCTGCGGGCTGCCGAAATGACAGGCGCCGATGCGGTACATCCGGGCTATGGCTTTCTATCGGAAAATGCTGAGTTTGCCAGGGCTTGCGCGCGGGCGGGGCTCGTCTTTGTCGGACCGCCGGCGCATGCCATAGAAGTAATGGGCGATAAATCCCAGGCCAAACAGTTCATGCGTGGTGCCGGTTTGCCCTGCATTCCCGGGTATGACGGTGAGGTGCAGGATGTCGCTGCCCTTGCAGAGCAGGCTCAGCGGATCGGCTATCCCGTCATTATCAAGGCGACTGCCGGCGGCGGCGGCAGAGGCATGCGTGTTGTCGGGTCAGCCGATGGCTTTGCCCAAGCACTGGAGTCAGCTCGCTCGGAGGCACGCAACGCCTTTGGTGATGATCGCATGCTCGTCGAGAAAGTTGTTTGCGAGCCGCGCCATATAGAGATCCAAGTGCTGGTGGATCGCTATGGGAACGGGGTTCATTTTGGCGAGCGCGACTGTTCTGTGCAGCGTCGGCACCAGAAAGTCATCGAGGAGGCGCCCGCGCCTAATGTCGCCTCTGATCTTCGGGATCGGTTGGGAGAGGTGGCGGTTGCCGCGGCGGTCAAGCTGGGATATGAGGGCGTCGGTACATTCGAGTTTCTTCTTGAAGGTCAACACAGCTTTTACTTCATGGAGATGAATACGCGCCTGCAAGTAGAGCACCCCGTGACTGAGGCAATTACAGGAGAGGACCTGGTCGGCTGGCAATTTCGCGTGGCGATGGGAGAGCCTATCTTGCTGCGACAGCAAGACATCAAATTCGAGGGGCATGCGATCGAGGTCCGTTTATGCGCAGAGGATGAAAGAAGAGACTTCATGCCGCAGAGCGGCCGTATAGAGACTTGGCTGCCGCCCGCAGACATTCGTGTGGATCATGCGGTGATATCGGGATGGGAGATATCTCCTTATTACGATTCGATGTTTGCCAAGCTCATCGCGTACGGGAAAGATCGCGAAGAGGCTCGTCGCAAACTAGTCAAGTCGCTGCGGGATACCGTAGTGTTCGGCATTCACACGAATCGACAGGCCTTGATCCGCTTCCTTGAGCACCCTGCATTTATGGCTGGCGGTGTCGACACTGGCTTTTTGCAGCGCTATCAGCACGAACTGGCTGTGCCGGAACCAGGGCATGATCCCGTCGCCCTGGCTTTGGCAGCGATGGTGCTTTGCCGGGGCGAGGCGTGGCAGTCTCGCGGCATGGTGTTGCTGTACTTGCGCGATGACATGGGGATGACGCATGAAGTCAGGGTGACCCCAGCGGCTGCAAAAGATAGTTATGCGATCGAGTGTCCCGCTGGGACACAGACCTTGCAGTGGCGGGCCCGTCCCCGGAAGAGCGCGGCGTTTGGACTGGATGGCGTGGAGCGGCCCTTCCACTGGTTGCTGGTGGACGAAACAGTTCACGTTCAATACGAGGGTCGCGCCGCATCATTCACTGACCTGACTTATGCCGCGGCCGAAAGCAACCAGGAAGAGAGGGTGGACGGCAGAATACGTGCAACCTCAAACGGCCGTGTCGTGTCGCTTCTGGTGGCTGAGGGAGACGATGTCGAACAGGGCGCCCCGCTGCTCACTGTGGAAGCCATGAAAATGGAGTACACCCATCAGGCTCCCTTTGCCGGAAAAGTGAATGTCGTGCATGTGGCGGCGGGCGACTCCGTGATGGCTGGGCGGATGTTGCTTGAAATTCAGCCATTGGCTGCGTTGTAGTGCTTTAGCAATTTTTGGGAATCTGTCATGACCGTTCTAACCTCCGATGACCTTGACGATGGCGTCCGCGTGCTAACCCTCAATCGAGCGCATAAGCACAATGCGCTCGATACGGAGCTGACGAAGGCTTTGCTCGATGCGCTGGAGGCCGCCGGTAGCGACACGGCTTGTCGAGCCCTGGTGCTGACAGGCGCGGGCCCCAGTTTTTGTGCTGGCGCCGATACCGGAGAGTTCCAGCAGCTTTCAGGCGACGATACCAGCCTGGCGCATGACCGCGCGGATCTTACGACCCGCTTGCATGCGACATTTTCCAGAATCGATAAACCCATCGTGGCGGCGGTCTGCGGCAATGCGCTGGGGGGAGGGGCGGGGTTGGCGCTGGCATGCGATCTTGTCGTCGCCGCGGATAATATGCGCTTTGGCTATCCAGAGCTTAAGCATGGCATTGTGGCCGCTGTTGTGATGGCGAATCTGGTGCGTCAATTGGGGCGCAAGGCGGCGTTCTCCCTTGTTGCGACCGCGCAGCTGATAGATGGCGTCGAGGCGCAGCGCTTGGGGCTGGCGTTGGAGTCGCTGCCCGCAGCGCAGGTGCTGGATCGGGCTGTCGAGATCGCCGCGGGTATGGCTGCGTGGTCGCCCGCCGCGATGGCTGCGACCAAGCGTCTGTTTTACAGGGTTGCCGAGTTACCGCTGGCTGCCGCCTTGGACGCTGGCAGGGATACCAACATCATCATGCGGAGCTTTCGAAAGAATTCCGTTGCTTTGGGCTGATATGAAAGTTGTATTCAGGAGAAGAAAGTATGTCGGCGTTTCGTAAATCCTCGCGTGATGTGGTGTTGTGTGAGTGTTTTGCTCGTGATGGTTTACAGCACGAGCAGGCGCACGTGGCGACCGTGGAAAAAATTGGCCTGGTGCAGCGGTTCGCTGATCTAGGGTTTGAACGTGTGGAAGCGACGTCATACTCCAATCCCGCTGTGGTGCCGCAGTTTGCCGATGCAAGTGACATGCTGCGACAACTGACCCGGCGCGTTGGCACGAATTACAAGGCGACCTGTGCGAATGAGCGAGCGGTGGAGCGCGCCGTGGCGGATCATCAGAAAGGTTTCGGTGCTACCGAGATCAGCTTCTTGGTATCGGCATCGGAGTCGCACTCAATGCGCAATCTCAAGCGCAACCGTGCCGCGCAGTGGGAAAGCGTCGCCCGCATGCGGGCACGCGCAGGCGAGGTGTTTCGTATCGTGGGAACGATTTCGGTGGCATTCGGCTGTCCCTTCGAGGGTGAGGTAAGCGCCTCCACAGTGGTGCGCGACGTCGAACGGTTTGCGAATCTGGGCATTGGCATGGTTGCTCTCGGAGACACGACGGGCATGGCTACGCCGCAAACAGTGGCGCGTCTGGTGAAAGCGATCCGCGCGGCAGTGCCTGAAGTGATATTGGTGGCGCATTTTCACGATTCTCGGGGCACGGGGCTTGTGAACTGCCTGGCGGCTTTGGATGCCGGGGTGACATATTTCGACAGCTCTTTTGGTGGAGTGGGGGGGCACCCGGCGGGGGTCGCCTACGGAAGTGGATATACGGGCAATGTGTGTACCGAAGATCTTGTCAATCTTTTTGAATCTCAAGGCGTTCGCACAGGCATCGACCTGACGGACCTATTGGGTGTTGCCACTGAGTGCGAATCGGTGTTGGGACGTCCATTACTTGGGCGCGTGACGCGTTCCGGGCTTAACCCGTTGATAACGGGTGCACACTTTGCAGCCTAGTAGTTTTTTCCATAAGTAGAAAATCAAACTTGAATTTTGATACCACGCCGCGGAAGTTAGCGGTGGTCAAAGAGGGGATGCAGTGAACACTTTATATGCAAATGCAGGCCCAGAACGTTTCGAAGGTCGCTGCGATGGAGGTTCTCTATTAAGAGTTCGCGACGTATCGGTTCATTTCGGGAGCATCATTGCGCTGGACGGCGTCAGCTTCGACGCCATGCCGGGACAAATTACAGGCCTGATAGGGCCGAACGGAGCAGGCAAGACCACGTTGTTCAACTGCCTGTCACGACTATATTCATGGCAGTCCGGCGAAATTCTGTTTTTAGGCAAGCCGTTGTTGCCGCTTAAAACGCATGAAATGGCCAGCCTTGGCATTGGCCGCACGTTTCAGAATCTGGCGTTGTTCGATTCGATGTCGGTACTTGACAATGTAAAGGTCGGGATGCACTGCCGCACACGCAGTGGATTTTTGGCGAATGCCTTGAACTTGCCGTCGGTACGTTGTGAAGAGAATCAAGCCGAGCAGCGGGCGTGGGAGCTAATTGATTTTTTGAAGTTGCGCGACGTTGCGATGTTGCCAGCGGGGCAACTGCCGTTTGGCACCCGCAAGCGGGTCGAATTGGCCCGGGCGCTGCTGAGTGCACCCAGGCTGCTTTTGCTCGATGAGCCGGCGGCGGGGTTGAATCACGAGGAGGTTGTCGAACTGGGCAAGTTGATTCGTCAGATTCGGGATGACCTGGATGTGACTGTGTTGCTGGTCGAACATCACATGGGATTGGTGATGTCTATTTCCGACAAAGTCGTGGCCTTGAACTTCGGAAGAAAGCTGGCTGAAGGGACTACGCAAGAGATACAGCGGCATCCCGAAGTGATTGCAGCTTATTTAGGAGAATGTTGATGGGCGATCCTATTCTTGCTGTCGAAGGCCTGGGTGCCTATTACGGGCAGTTCCAAGTATTGCGAGGCGTGGATTTTCAACTGGAAACGGGGGGAATCACCGCTATGCTGGGCGCCAATGGGGCTGGCAAGACCACTACGTTGCGGGCACTGTGCCAGATGGTTCGCACAGAGGGCAGAATCCTGTACGCGGGCAAGCCCATTCATCAGATGGCGACGGAGTCGGTGGTGCGGCTGGGGATTGCACACGTGCCTGATGGACGAGGCACTTTCAATGGCCTCACTGTCGAGGAAAACCTGCTTCTCGGTGCCTACACGCGTCGCGACCGCCACGCTGTAGCGGCTGACCTAGATCGGATGTACCGCTATTTCCCGCGGTTGAAAGAGCGATATCGACAGCAGGCCGGCACGCTCTCCGGTGGCGAGCAGCAAATGCTGGCGATTTCGCGCGCGCTCATGCTGAAGCCGAAGTTATTGCTGCTGGATGAACCATCGTTCGGCTTGGCGCCCAAGGTCGTGCGCGAGCTATTCGAACTGATACGTACCGTGAACCTGGAGGAACACGTCACGATTCTGTTAGTGGAGCAAAATGCGGCGTTGACCCTGGAGTTCGCGACCTACGCTTATTTGATGGATACCGGCCGCATCGTTTTATCGGGTGCGGTGCAGGATATCAAGAACAACGACTTGATCCGTACGGCTTATCTGGGGAATTGACGACATGGAAGCATTTATCCACCAAACCATTGCCGGCTTGGCCACTGGCGGCATCTACGCAAGCCTGGCGCTTGCGCTGGTGATGATTTACCAGGCGAGCAGCAACGTGAATTTTGCGCAAGGTGAAATGGCCATGTTTTGCACGTACATTGCCTGGGCGTTGATTCATGCCGGATTTCCGTACTGGACCGCGTTTCTCTTGACGGTGGGCGCTGCCTTTTTGCTTGGCGCTTGTATTCAGCAGTTCGTGATCCGGCCGTTAGGCAACGCACCGGTGTTATCGGTGGTGACGGTATTCATCGGCATGCTGGTGATTTTCAATAGTGTTGCGGGATGGCTGTTCACCTACACGATCAAATCGTTTCCAAGCCCGTTCCCGGATACTCAGCCGTTCGGACAGACATACGTGTCTTCCCATGAGTTGGGCACGATAGGAATGACACTGGGAGTCCTGGCGCTACTCTACCTCTTTTTCCGATTTACCCGGCTGGGACTGGCGATGCGCGCCGCCGCACAGAACCCGGTATCCAGCAAGCTCGTCGGCATCCGGGTTGGCTGGATGCTGGCGCTGGGCTGGGGGGTGGCGTCCGCCATTGGCGCCGTTGCGGGGATGATGGTGGCACCCGTGCTTTATCTTGATCCCAACATGATGTCAGGGGTGCTTCTTTATGCGTTCGCCGCTGCGCTGGTTGGAGGAATAGACAGCCCCTTAGGCGCGGTGGTGGGCGGTCTGGCTGTCGGTGTCCTGGAAAATCTGGTGGGTACTTATCTTATTGGAACGGAACTTAAGCTGACCGTTGCTCTGGCGCTCATCGTCGGTGTTCTCGTCTTGCGCCCTTCTGGCCTGTTCGGCACCAAATACGTCACCAAGGTATAACCATTATGAGCCAATCATCTTCCTTTACCGATGGCGCCCCTGTTGCTCAGGCTCGCTCCAAGGCGGCGTTTCTGCGCGCTATTGGGTTGCCGGCGCTGATTTTTGCCACGGCGGCAATACCGTTTCTTATCGGCAGCTATCATGTATTCCAGCTCACGATGGTTTTAATCTATACCATCGCTTTGCTTGGTCTGAATATTTTGACGGGTTACAACGGCCAGATATCGATTGGCCACGGCGCATTCTACGCTCTGGGAGCCTATGTCGCCGCCATCCTGATGAGCATTTGGGCTGTGCCTTACTGGGCAACGCTTCCGGCCGCCGGGGGTATCTGTCTTATTGCTGGCTTCTTGTTTGGTCTGCCGGCGCTTCGGCTGGCAGGATTGTACCTGGCATTGGCGACCTTTGCGCTTGGCATGGCGCTTCCGCAACTGCTGAAGTTCAAGGCCTTCGAGGGCTGGACCGGCGGTGTCCAGGGCATTGTGCTCGACGCCGTGGAAGTTCCGTTTGGCTTGCCTATTGGCGCGGATCGTTGGCTATATCTTTTCACGCTGATGGTGGTGATGCTCGCTTTCTGGATTGGCCGGAACTTGTTGCGCGGCAGGATAGGGCGGGCGCTGATGGCTATCCGTGACCAGCCCATTGCCGCGGAAACCATGGGTATTAACACCTCGCTCTATAAATCGCTGGCGTTTGGCGTGAGCGCAATGTTCACGGGAGTGGCGGGCGCTTTGGGAGCGATCGTAGCGAACTTTGTATCGCCGGAAAGCTTCACCATTTTTCTGTCCATTTCGTTTCTGGTCGGCGTGGTGGTTGGAGGTGTTGCTACCTTGTCCGGGGCTGTCTATGGGGCGTTGTTCATTCAGTTCGTCCCTAATTTTGCCGATTCTATTTCTGAGGGAGCGCCTTGGGCCATCTATGGTCTCGTTTTGATCATACTTGCGTTTTTTGCGCCACACGGTATCGCAGGGGCCATTTCACGTCTGCGGGGTAGGCTCGGCGCCACCCGAAAACCTTGTTCCCTTTCTGGGGCAATCCATAAACGAGGAGATCTCTGAATGAAGTTCATACAACATGCCGGAATGGCCGTGCTGGCTGTATCCGTTGCCTTGGGTTCTGCTTTGCAGGCTGCCGCAGCGGCGCCGGGCGTCGGCAAAGAGGAAATTCGCATTGGACAGACCATGGCGTACAGTGGGCCTGTATCTGCCTACGGTCAGTATGGCAAAGCCCATGCCGCTTATTTCCAGATGCTCAACGAACGTGGCGGCATCAACGGCCGGAAGATCAAGCTGATCAGTCTGGACGACGCGTATAGTCCGCCCAAGACCATTGAGCAGGTGCGCCGACTGGTCGAACGCGACGATGTGCTAGCGCTTTTCCAAAATCTTGGAACCGCGTCGAACACGGCTATCCAGCGCTATGTGAACGCACGCAAAATACCCAACTTGTTTGTGATCTCCGGTGATTCCAAATGGAATGATCGCCAGGCATATCCTTTCACCACGGGCTGGCAGCCAAGCAATCAGACCGAAGCACGTGTTTATGCCAAACATATACTTGCCGCCCAGCCGGATGCCAAAATCGCGGTCTTGTATCAGAATGACGATTACGGCAAGGATGCATTGAAAGGATTCAAGGAGGAGCTCGGCGACAAGGTTGGGCAGATTGTGGCGGAATCTTCATATGAGGTTTCCGACCCGACAATAGATTCGCAAATAGTGGCGTTCAAGGCGGCCGGCGCGGACGTGTTTTTCAGTATCACTACACAGAAGATTGCTGCCCAGGCGATTCGCAGAGCTTATGATATTGGATGGCGCCCCACGCAATATCTTAATAGTTTGGCAGCGTCGGTTGGGGCGGTACTGGAGCCCGCTGGCCTCGACAAGTCGGTAGGCATTATTTCTGTTGCATACTTGAAAGACCCGACCGATCCGCTATGGAAGGATGATGCCTCCATGAAGGAGTATCTGGACTTCATGCGCAATTACCTTCCCAATGCCAATGTGTACGACAGCATGAACGTGTTCGGCTATTCCGCGGCGCAGACGCTGGCGCATGTGCTCGAGCAGTGCGGTGACGACTTGTCTCGCGAAAATCTATTGCGGCAAGCGACCAGCATTCAGAATCTGCAGTTGCCGATGGCGCTGCCGGGCATCTTGATCAACACTACGCCTGAACAGCGTACTGCGCTGCGTTCTGTCCAGTTGGCACGTTTCAATGGTAAAGCGTGGGAGCTTTTTGGCGATGTCATTGGCGCCAAATGAGGCGGTAATTTATGGAGGAAGCGCATATGCACAAGGTTCACATTTCTCAAGACATACTTGACCGCGCCATGGCACGGCGCGGAGCACTTGAAGTGTATCCAGACATTGAACCGCGGCGCACAGCGCTGTTAGTCATCGACCTTCAAAATGCCTTCGTCGCCAGTGGCCAACCGGGTGAGCTGGTCTACGCTCGTGAAATCGTGGATAACGTCAATCGGATTGCCAAGGCCTTACGGCATGCAGGCGGCAAGGTTGCATGGATCAAGCACACCAACGCGGAGGCGGCGGGAAGCCCATGGCCACGGTTTATGGAGTTTTCCGCCGCGGGCTGGGGCAAGGCGCTGACCGATGCGCTGGTGCCAGGAAGCGAAGGGCACGAGATCTATCCTGGTCTCCAGGTCGAAGAGCAGGATGACATTGTGTTTAAGACCCGCTTCAGCGCGTTTATCCAGGGGTCGTCCGATTTGCACGAGCGACTGCAGGCCCAAGGAATTGATACGCTGATTGTGACAGGGACGATTACGAATGTATGCTGCGAGTCGACGGCGCGTGACGCGATGATGTTGAACTATAAGGTCCACTTCATTTCTGATGCTAACGCGGCACGCACTGACGCTGAGCATAATGGAACGTTGGCCAATATGCTGCTTTGGTTTGCAGATGTTCGCAGTACGGACTTGGTTATCGATCGAATCAGGCAGGCGGCGGCTTGATGCGCTAGTTGATTGTCCTGTCTTTAACCGCGGGGCCGATCACACATGGCTGATCGGCCATTTCGGCCTTGAGCAGGCTGCTCCTGGGTTGGCTTGAGTGCCAGCCATGCGCCGTCAAGTGCGACGGTTCGGCCGGCCTGCATTAATGCATTTCAGGCATGTTCTTCAGTGGTGTATCGTCGCGCACGGGCACCGTCTGGCGCTCAATCATGCGATGAGCATGCGGCGGCTTCTCGCCTCGGTGCAGGGCCAGCAACTGGTCGAATACTTCGGCATCGGCCTGGGTGCGGCGCTGGTGGTGGCGCACGTATTCCACCCAGGTGGGCACGTGGTAGCTTTCGGACCAGATGCGCGGATTTTCCAGGTCGCGCAATAGCGACCATTGGCGCGCGCCATCGCGCAGGCGAATGCGCCGGCGTTGCGCCATGAGGTTGAGAAAAGTGTTGACGTCCTGTTGCGCAATTTCGTAGTCGACCATGACCAGGATGGGGCCGCTGCGCGGCCTCAGATCCAGTTGCAGGGTGGGTTCGTTGAAGCGGTCGAGCGGGTCAAGGCTGAGCTTGCTGAACTCGGGCAATACGTAGCGCAGTCCAACCGCGGCGCCCAGCGCCAGCACGACGCCTGAAGCGATCAGGGCGCTGCCCGTGCCATGGGCCTCGGCGATAAGTCCCCAGATCCAGCTGCCCATCGCCATGCCGCCGAAGGTTGCGGTTTGATACAGCGACAGCGCGCGGCCCACCACCCAGCGCGGCGTGGAGAGTTGCACGGTGACGTTGAACAGCGACAAGGTCAATACCCAGCATGCACCCGCCGGCAGCACAGCCAGACAACTCAGCCATAGATCGCGGCTGAAAGCCAGGCAGACCACACTCAGGGCGAACACCAGGAAGGCTGCGCGAACAATGGTTTCGTTGCCCCAGCGCTCGCGCACCCGCGCATTGAGAAAAGCGCCGCCGATGGCGCCGGCCCCGAAACAGCCCAGAATGATGCCATAGGAAAAGGCGCCACCCGCCACCAGGTCGCGGGTGACCAGAGGGAGCAAGGCCAGGACGGCTACTGCCGCCAGCCCAAAGATGAAGCTTCGGAACATGACCTTCAGCAGATTCGGCGACATGGCGGTATAGCGTAGGCCGGCCGACATGGCGCCGCCGAAAGATTCGCGCGGCAGTGTCCGGGGAGGGCGCTGCGGCTTCCAGCGCGACAGCGCCCTGATCAGGGCAATGTAGCTGAGTGCGTTGATGGCGAAGGCGAAAGCTGCGCCGGCGATTGCGACTATCATGCCGCCCACCGCCGGGCCGATGCTGCGCATGAGGTTGTAGCTCATGCTGTTCAGTGTGACCGCGCCCGGCAGGTCTTCGCGGGGGACGAGATCGCCCATGGATGCCTGCCACGATGGGTTGTGCAGGGCTGTGCCGCAGCCAATGAAGAAGGTGAAGGCCAGCAGCAGCCAGGGAGTAAGCCACCCCGCCACGGCGAAGATGGCCAGGCCCGCCGACACCACCATCATCAGTATCTGGGCCACCAGCATGATGTTGCGGCGGTCGAAATTGTCGGCCAGGGCTCCCGCCGCCAGCGAGAAAATCATGATGGGCAGCGTGGTGGCGGCCTGCACCAGGGCAACCATATCGTTCGAGGTGGAAATGGTGGTCATCATCCAGCCGGCGCCTACTATCTGGACGAGGCCGCCCAGATTGGAGGCCAAGGTGGCGGTCCAGAGCGAGCGGAAAGTAGAGTGCTGAAATGCGGCTAAGGGTGATGAGCTCATAGAATAAGGGTTGAAGGCACTAGACGGCATCTTATGCCAGTTGACGCATAAGAGCTACGGGCAGGGAAGAGGGCCATGGCGGTTTCCGGCGTGGGGGTCGCCCACCAACAACACTTATCGGCAAATCTATTGAACCAGCCCGCTCAGTGCCTGGATCTGTTCGGCCAGGGGCAGGCTGGCATCGAGTACCGGCACGCGTCCATCCTGGACTGCGGCGGGCCGCCGCAGCGCATCGATATAGGCGTTCCAATGATCAAGTTTCCACTGATCTCGCGGGTCGGCCCGACGGATGATGCGCGCCTTGCGTACAGCAATGGGCAGCTCAAGCCAGACGTGGCGCACCCGCGTGTTCTGCGGGAATCCCAGGGCCTGGTTTGAAAACAGGGTCGACGAGGCCAGTTCGCGGCTCCAGGGGGCGGGGAACATCACATTCAGGCCAAGGTCGAGCTGGTCTCTGGCGATGCGCAGGGTGCTCAGGTATTCAAGGTCGCGCACCTTGTCTTTAAAAAAGGGGCTGTCGCGATCGTTGGGGTCTTGCCCCATGGCTTCCAGAAAGGGTCCGGACCAGACTTCGCTGACGACGTCTTTGTCCAGCACGCACCAGGCTCTCCCCTGATTGCGCTGTTGCGCAACAAAATGCTCGGTCAGATAAGATTTTCCGGTTCCGGCGTGGCCCAGAACAAATAAGGCGGTGGGAGCGTTCAAAGTAAAACCTCGGTCATCATGCTGGCGCTGATAGGTACAACCAATGCCTATTAAACCAGAGTCCTGGCCTGGTGTTCGCGAGGGTTGTCGCTGGAAAAAGGGTTTGCTTACATGTCTATGGGTTTTGTTGTTGGATGGGCGGGCAATTGGGCGAATAATGAACACAGTGCCGTTTTTTTTCAGCAGGATCACTCGTCCAGGAGGTTTACCATGCCGGCAAAATCGCAGGCGCAGCAAAAGGCTGCGGGCGCAGCATTATCGGCCAAGCGAGGCGATACGAAAGTCAGTGACCTTAAAGGCGCGTCGAAATCCATGTACGAATCCATGGACAAGAAGGAGCTCAAGGATCTGGCCGAGACCAAGCACAAGGGCAAACCCGAACACAAGCACTAGCGCCCGGGCTGATTTCCGCGCCCAAGTGCGCTGGGGCGCGGTGAAAACATAAGCCGCGTCAGATGGATGTTGTACCCAGCAGATTCCAGATCCGGTCTATCGCCGCCGGGTAGGCGGCGCGGGCGTTGCGATACAAGCCCAGCTCGAGCGTCACGTGTTCCAGTCCGTCGTCCAGCGCGATGAGGCTGCCCGACTCAAGCTCCCGGTGCACCAGGCTTTCGGGCAGCCAGGCCATCCCCAGACCGGCCATGACCATTTCTTTGACGCCGGCCAGAAAGACGGACTCGTGAACAATTTCGATGCGCTGGCGCCGCAATAAGGCACTGATGCTGTGCTTGTGCATGACTCGGCCCAGAAAGCTGTCGAGCGGATATGCCAGCAGCTTCAGGGTTTCGTCCGCGCGCGGACGATGCATAGGCGTGCCATTGTTGGCCAGTGCACTGACCGGAATCAGGGTTTCGGCGCCCAGGCGCATGCGGCCGGCGCCGGGCATCAAATCCGCCAAGAGCTCATCCTGTTCTTCCATGCACAGCAGCAGGTCGGCCTGGTTTCGCATGAACAGGGTCACGCATTCGTCCCGGTTTTCGGAGCGCACATTGAATTCCAGCTGGGCCATGGGGTGTTGGGTGATCAGTTTCAGTAAAGCGGGCAGCCGGGTCATGGTCAGGGAATGCTGGGTGGCCAGCACAACCCGCGCGGTGCCGCTGTTTTCGGTCTGTATGCGCGCGCGCAGTTGATTCAAATCGTTCAGCAATGCCCGGAACTCGGGGATATGGCGCTCGGCCACGGCCGACAGGCGCATGGGCTGGCTGCGTCGGTCTATCAGCTCTACATCCAGCCACGCCTCGAGCAATTGGATGCGTCGCGAAAAGGCGGGTTGCGTGACATTGCGCAAGATGGCGGCCCGCGAAAACGTACCCGCGTCCACCAGGGCCAGCAAATCTTCTATCCAGGCCAGCTTCATAAAGCGTCTCCTGTCTGGTATGCAAAAAAAACATAAGCCTCTAAGAATATAGTATTAGGCAAAGCTCAAAGCTATCAGTACGATGCAGAATTACCCTGATTCTTTGGAGTCATTGCAATGCATCTTGCTGCCTTTCCCCGTATTCGCCTGGGACATTTTCCGACGCCACTGGAATTCATGCCCAATCTGACCAGGCATCTGGGTGGCCCCAATCTGTATATCAAGCGCGATGATTGCACCGGCCTGGCCACTGGCGGCAATAAAACCCGCAAGCTTGAGTTTCTGGTGGCCGAGGCGCTGGAACAAGGCGCCGATACCCTGATTACGCAAGGTGCCGTCCAGTCCAATCATGCGCGCCAAACGGTGGCGGCCGCGGCCCGTGTCGGGCTGCAGTGCAAAATATTGCTTGAACAGCGGGTCAGCGATGCCAGCGAAGAATACGAGCAGTCCGGCAATGTCCTGCTTGATCGCCTGCTGGGCGGAGAGATTGTCGGGCGTTACCCGGCGGGTACCGATATGCAGCAGGAAATGGAAAAGCTGGCGGCCGAATTGCGCAGCGCGGGGCGCAAGCCCTATGTCATACCGGGCGGAGGCTCCAATCCCGTCGGTGCGCTGGGCTATGTGGGCTGCGCACAGGAATTATTGAATCAATCGTTTGAAACCAGCCTGCGTATCGACCATGTGGTGCACGCTACCGGCAGCACTGGCACTCAGGCGGGGCTGGTGGTGGGTTTGCGCGGCAGCAATAGCGGTATACCGGTTTATGGGATCAGTGTGCGCGCGCCCAAAGACAAGCAGGAAGAAAATGTCTGGAAGCTGGTGCAGGCCACGGCCGACCATATGGGGCTTCCGGCGTCATCGGTTGAACGCGCCGATGTCGTGGCCAACTCTGATTATGTAGGAGATGGCTATGGCATTTCCACGGATGCCATGGTCGAAGCGGTGCGCCTGACGGCCGAGCTTGAAGCCATCCTGCTGGACCCCGTATATTCGGGCAAAGGCATGGCCGGGCTCATCGCCCTGATCCGATCGGGGCATTTCAAGAAAGACGAAAACGTGGTGTTTGTGCACACTGGCGGCGCGGTCGGCCTGTATGGGTACCGCCAGCTTTTCTAGATTTTCCAGCGCTACCAAGGAGACAAAACATGAAAAAATCCACCATCACCCTTTTTACGGCCCTGGCCGTTGCGGCGACAGCGCCGGTGTATGCCGACGGCCGGCTCGAAAAAATAAAATCCAGCGGCGAAATTTCGCTGGGCCACCGCGATTCCTCCATTCCTTTTTCCTACCTGGACGACAAGCAGCAACCCATCGGCTATTCCATGGACATCTGCCACAAAATTGTCGAGGCTGTGAAAGAAAAGCTCGGCATGGACAAGATCAATGTCAAGGTCGTTCCGGTGACGTCTTCCACCCGTATCCCGCTGCTGGCCAACGGAACGGTCGACCTGAACTGCGGCTCGTCCACCAATACCAAAGAGCGCCAGGCTCAAGTTACCTTCGCGCCCACCACCTTTGTGACCGCCACCCGGTTCGTGGCCAAGAAATCGTCCAACATCAATAATCTGGAAGACTTGAAAGGCAAGACCGTGGTGTCCACGGCGGGTACCAGCAATATACGCTGGGCCACGGGTGCCAACGACCAGCAAAAGCTGGGCATGAACATCATTCCCGCCAAAGACCATGCCGAAGCCTTGCTGACGGTGAACAGCGGCCGCGCGGCTGCCTTCTTCATGGATGACATCCTGCTGGCGGGGCTGGTGGCTACATCGCGCGATCCCGACGAATGGATGATCAGCCAGGACGCCTATACCGTCGAACCCTACGCCATCATGGAACCCAAGGATGATCCCGAGTTCAAGAAGGTGGTGGACGACACCATTATCGGCATGATGAAAGATGGCTCGCTGGCCGAGCTGTACAAGAAATGGTTCGAATCACCCATTCCTCCGAAGAACGTCAATCTGAATTGGCCCATGAGCGAACAGCTCAAGAAAGTGGTGGCCAATCCCACTGACTCGCCGGATCCGGCCGACTATCAATAAATAATCGGCCGGCATGAATTACAGCTGGAACTGGCTGGTCTTTTTTGACGAGGCCCCGGGCGGTGTCACCTATTTGCACACACTGCTTGGCGGCCTGGCCTGGACCATAGGCACGGCCGTGTTGTCCTGGATACTGGCCCTGACCATGGGCACTCTGGTGGGGGTTGCGCGCACAACGAATATGGCCTGGGCCCGCCGCCTGGGTACCCTGTATGTGGAATTGCTGCGCAACGTGCCGCTATTGGTGCAGATGTTCCTGTGGTATTTCGTGATGCCCGAGCTGGTGCCGCGCAATTTGGGCGATGCCATCAAGCAAATTGCGCCGCCCTGGGGCATATTCATTCCAGCTGTGTTGTGTCTGGGGTTTTATACCTCGTCGCGGGTCGCCGAGCAGGTCAGGGCCGGGATCGAGTCGCTGCCGCCCGGCCAGCGTATGGCGGCCACGGCGCTGGGGCTGGAAACGGCCCAGGTGTATCGCTATGTGCTCCTGCCAAGCTCGTTCCGCATTATTCTGCCGCCGCTGACGTCCGAGCTGCTCAACCTGATCAAGAATACCTCGGTGGCTTTCACCATTGGTCTGTTCGAGCTGGTGGGCGCGGCGCGCTCCATGCAGGAATTCAGCTTCCAGGTGTTTGAAACCTTCGCGCTGGCGACCTTGTTTTATTTGATCCTGAACCTGATCGTTGTCCGCGGCATGTCGCTGATAGAGCGGCGCCTGGCGGTGCCTGGTTTCATCGGCCCGGCAAGGGTTGAAAAGGCGGCATCATGAACGGCTTCGATTTTGACGTGATTCAGCGTTCGTGGGTGTATCTGTTCCGGGACGGCATGGTGTTCACGCTCAAGCTGACGCTGATGTCGGCGCTGGGCGGCCTGGTCCTGGGCACCCTGCTGGCCATGTGCCGCCTCTCGGGCATCAGGCCGCTGGCCTGGATAGCGGGCCTGTACGTGAATCTGCTGCGCGCCCTGCCGCTGATTCTGGTCATCTTCTGGTTCTATTTCCTGGTGCCTTATATTGGCGCGTGGCTGACGGGGGCCTCCAGGCCGGTGGCCGTCGGAGGCTTTACTTCGGCCTTGGTGACATTCACCTTGTTCGAGGCGGCTTATTTTTGCGAAATCATGCGTGCCGGCATTCAGTCAGTGCCGCGCGGCCAGCACGCCGCGGGCTATGCGCTGGGCCTGACTTACTGGCAGGTGATGGGCAAGGTGGTATTGCCACAGGCGTTTCGCAACATGACCCCCATATTGCTGACCCAGACCATTGTCCTGTTCCAGGACACCTCGCTGGTGTATGTGCTGTCGCTGACCGACTTCCTGGGCGCGGCGGTCAAGGTGGCGCAGCGTGACGGCCGCCTGATCGAAATGTACATGTTTGTGGCGGTGGTCTATTTCATCATGAGCTATGCCGCTTCGTTGCTGGTGCGCTATCTGCGCCAGCGCACCAGTATTGTGCGATAAGATGCAAACGAAACCGCAGGAGTCTGAATGATAGAAATCAAGCATGTCAGCAAGTGGTACGGATCCACCCAGGTGCTGGACGAATGCACTACGCAAGTGGCCAATGGCGAGGTGGTCGTGGTGTGCGGCCCATCCGGGTCCGGCAAGTCCACGCTGATCAAGACCGTCAACGGCCTCGAGCCTTTCCAGAAAGGCGAAATCTTCGTGGATGGCGTATCGGTGGGTGCGCCCGACACCAATCTGCCCAAGCTGCGCGCGCGCATCGGCATGGTCTTCCAAAGCTTCGAGCTGTTTCCGCATTTGTCGGTCATGAAAAACCTGGAGCTGGCGCAGATCAAGGTGCTGGGCCGCAGCGCCGACGAGGCCGGCGCCCGGGCCATGAAGCTGCTTGACCGCGTCGGCCTGCGGGCGCACCAGAGCAAGTTCCCGGGGCAATTGTCGGGGGGACAGCAGCAGCGCGTGGCTATTGCCCGCGCTCTGGCCATGGATCCCATTGCCATGCTGTTCGACGAGCCCACTTCGGCGCTCGATCCGGAAATGGTCAATGAGGTGCTGGACGTCATGGTGGACCTGGCGCGCGAGGGCATGACCATGATGGTGGTGACCCATGAAATGGGCTTTGCCCGCAAGGTGGCCGACCGCGTCGTGTTCATGGACGTGGGGAAAATTGTTGAAGATTGCGGCAGTGAAGAATTCTTCGGCAATCTGGAGGCTCGGTCCGAACGCGCACAGCAGTTCTTGTCCAAGATTCTGCATCATTGAACCCGCTGCGCCTTGCCTGACAAGCCCAGGCATCCGAATTTGAGCATCCAAACTAAGCAAACAGGACACTGCTCATGCCCGACGAAAGATTTACCGGCCGTTTCCTGGGCGTATTGGGCGGCATGGGGCCCATGGCCAGCGCCGCCTTCATGGTCCGGCTCACGGCGCTTGCCAATGCACCAACGGAGCAGCAGCACGTCCCGGCCATGCTATGGAGCGACCCCAGGGTACCGGACCGCCCGGCTGGCCACGCGGGCGAGGGCGAAGACCCTTTCCCGTGGATGCTGCATGGCATCCGGCAGATGGAGCGGGCGGGCGCGGGCGCGATTGCCATCCCGTGCAACACGGCCCATCTTTGGTATGACAGACTCTCGGCCAGTACGCCGCTGACCATACTGCATATTGTGCAGTCGGTCATTGACGACCTGCGGCGCAACGGCATCGTGCGCGGACGTATCGGCCTGCTGGGAACAGCGGCCACCTTGAGCTCGGGCCTGTACCAGCACGAACTCGAGGCTCAGGGCTACGAATGCGTGCTTCCCCGGCAGGAAGATTTGCTGCGCTATTGCGCCGAGTCGATCAGGCTGGTGAAACTCAACCAGACCGAGGCGGCCTTCGAACCGGCAGCGCACTGCGTGCGATTGCTGTGCCGCCGCGGCGTCGATGCCGTGGTGCTGGGTTGTACCGAGTTGCCCTTGGCGCTGGCGCCGCAGCAGCGGTCGGCGCTGGGCGTCGCCGTGATCGATTCGATCGATGCCCTGGCCCTGGCGGCCCTGGCCTGGCACCGGAGCGGCTGATTCAGGCCATGTCGCTGCGGAACCAGCCGGTCAGGCTCCAGCGTATCTGGGCGCAGGGCAGCACTTCGTGGGGGAACAAGTCGCTGCGAAACAGCACGAGTCGCCCGGGCTGCGGCAGAATTCGGGTGAGTTCCTGATTTTCTTCCCCGGGAGCGTACAGGCATAGCTCGCCCTGATCGGCGTCGGACCACTGCGGGTTCAAGTACAGCACCAGGGATATCTTGCGATGGGGCTGGCCTTTGTGCTGGTCCAGGTGTTTTTTGTAGCCGTGGCCGACGGGATAGCGCGCAAAATGAAACTCGGCGCTGTTGAGGCCGGCATAGAGCTGCCGGTTGAGCTCGTGCCGCAATACTGCTGCCCATTCCAGGAAATGGCTGCCGGCTTGGTCTTTGGCACCGGCTTCCAGCCAGCAGATGGCGTCGCCCCGTATGGCGGGATTCAGAACCTGCGTGGCGCGGTGGCCTATGCCGGCCTGCCGAAAGGCGCCCGATGCCCAGGCTTCGGTGCATTGCGTGTACAAGGTGTGCCGCAGAGACGAGTCGAGAAACCCGTCCGAGACGACCCAGCCCTGGTCCGCCAGGGTTTCGATCAGTTGTTCAGTAGGCGCCATGGCGCACCACAAATATAAAACGGTGCAAAGGGCTCATCGTGTTGGCGGTTTGTTGAAGAACCGCATAAAAGTTGAAAACGCCACTGAAAAAGTGGGGGTGGGATTATAAGGCACCGCGCGGCTTGGGCGCCACAAAAAGCGCGCGCCTTGATCTGAACTATGATTTGTCTGTTATGAGCTGAAACAAGTCTTGCGAAGGAGAGTTCATGTTCCTGAAGAACGCCTGGTATGTGGCGGCCACTCTGATGGGCTCGTATAATTTCTTGACCCCGGTCGATGAAACCCAGGCCCAGCCTGAACAAACAATGACGCTATAACGGAGGCAATGCATGACGACGGGTGAATGGATAGTGCTGGGAATTTTCGGTGTGGGCATCGCGTGCTCGATTTCACTGTTCTGGTGGCTGATCCGCAACGTCCGGCGTGACAGCCGGCGCGACAAGAACGGCTGAGCGCGCCTGCGCGGCCGCAGGCCTGGCCGCTGGCGCCGCAATGCCCCGGCATTGGTGGATTGACGCCGACTGCGTTAATCTATAACGTTATTTCTTTTTGCTCTTTACCGGATATTTTTCAGAATCATGGATTCGTACACCCTTCCTTATATTTTTTCGCAGCGCGCCCAACAACTTACCAGCTCCACCATCCGCGAGATTCTGAAAGTTACCGAACGTCCTGAAATCATTTCGTTTGCAGGCGGCCTGCCTTCGCCCAAGGGCTTTCCGGTAGATGTCATCAACCAGGCTTTTGACCGTGTCCTGCAGCAAAGCGGCACGTCGGCGCTGCAATATGGGCCCACCGAAGGGTATGCGCCGCTGCGCGCCTGGGTGGCCAATGATCTGAAAAAGGACGGTGCCGAGGTGTCGCCGGACGAGGTCCTGATCGTCTCGGGTTCGCAGCAGGCGCTCGATATGCTGGGCAAGCTGTTTATTGACCAGGGCAGCAATGTTCTGGTCGAAGCCCCCAGCTATCTGGGCGCGCTTCAGTCGTTTTCCCTGTTCGAGCCCAATTATATAGAGGTGCCCACCGACGAAGGCGGGCTGATCCCCGAAGCGCTTACCGCTGAACGCGCCGCGGGCGCCCGCTTCATCTATGCCCTGCCCAATTTCCAGAATCCCACCGGGCTGACCCTGAGCCTTGAGCGGCGCCAGGCGCTGGTCGAACGCTGTGCCGCCTTGCAAGTGCCCATCATCGAAGACGACCCCTATGGCGAACTGCGCTACGCGGGCCAGCCCCAGCCCGGCCTGCTCGGCCTGGGCCGCAAGGCCGGAGCAACCGTCATCAGGCTGGGTTCCTTTTCAAAGGTGCTGGCCCCCGGCCTGCGCCTGGGCTTCATCGTTGCGCCCAAACCCATAGTCAGCAAGCTGGTGCAAATCAAGCAGGCAACCGACTTGCATACGGCCACGCTTACACAGATGGCGGTCTATGAGGCCGTCAAAGACGGTTTTCTTGCCACCCACCTGCCCAAGGTACGCGATCTGTACAAAGAGCAGTGCGGCTACATGCTGGATGCCATGGACCAGCATTTCCCGTCCACGGTCACCTGGACACGTCCTGAAGGCGGCATGTTCATTTGGGTAACCCTGCCGGCCCATATCGATGGCACCCAATTGCTGGCGCGCGCCATCGAGCGCAATGTCGCTTTTGTGCCGGGCGCGCCGTTTTATGCCGGCCCCAATCCGCAAACCAATACCATGCGCCTTAGTTTTGTGACGGTATCCGAACAGAAAATCCGCGAAGGCATTGCCATTCTGGGCGAACTCATCAAGGAAAGCTGAAATCCCGGTACCGGCCCCGCGGCGGCATGCCGCCGCGGGGCGCGGGAGCCACACTATCCGCAATGACACCTCACGCTCCAGAAAAAAACCCTCAAGCCGACCAGGCAGACCGCCAGTTTCCCGACAAGGCGCCGGGAACGCCGGATCTGGCCGACATGCGCCCCGACGACTGGGTTGCCCGGTGGCTGCCGCCTTCGTGGGGGCCCTACGCCCGGTTATGCCGGCTGGACAGGCCGGTGGGCACCTGGCTCACCCTGCTGCCCTGCCTGGCTGCTCTGGTGCAGGCGGCCGATGGCTGGCCCACTTTATTCCGTCTTTTTATATTTTCGCTGGGCGCGCTGCTGATGCGGGGCATAGGCTGCTGCTTCAACGATATCTTTGACCGCGATATCGACCAGAAAGTCGAGCGCACCCGTTTCCGTCCCTTGACCAGCGGACAGTTGAGCTTGAAGAACGCGCTGTGGTTTGTGGTGGCGCAATTGGCCGTGTGCGGCCTGCTGCTGCTGGCGCTGAACAGCTACAGCCGCTGGCTGGCGATCGCCCTGGTGCCCATTGTGATTGTGTACCCCTTGTGCAAGCGTTTCACCTACTGGCCGCAGGTGGTGCTGGGCATAGGTTTCAACTGGGGCATGCTGATGGCCTGGTCCGATACGCAAAATACCGTTCCGCCGGCGGCAATCGCCATGTGGCTGGGGGCGGTGCTGTGGCAGGTTGGCTATGATTCCATCTATGCTTACGTAGATGTACGCGACGATATCAAGCTGGGGCTGCGGTCAACCGCCCTGCGTTTTGCCGACAAGGGCAAAGTCTGGATCAGCGGTTTCTATACCGCCACCATCGCGCTGTGGATATACGCTGGCGTGGCCATGGACATGGCCTGGCCTTATTATGTCGTCATTGCCGCCATTGCCGCGCATTTTTTCTGGCAGATGTGCGTGTTCAGCCTGGCCAGGCCGGACCGCAACTTCATGCTGTTCCGCGCCAATATGGCGGTGGGCGTGCTGCTTCTTGTTGCTGCGCTGGCCGGTACGGTGGCACGGCAATTTATGCCAATTTAATCAATAAAAAGGGCCGGGCATGACCAGTTTCCTGGAGTATTTTGCAACAGCGCTGTTTGCGATAGCCATCATCCACACATTTTCAGTTCCCGTATTTGCGCGCCTGGCCAATCGCGGCGGCCCGCATGCCGGCCTGTGGCATCTACTGTCGGAAGTCGAAGCAGTGTTCGGGGTCTGGGCGTGCGTGCTGCTCGCATGCATGGCCTTGCTCGCCGGGGTGGGCGATACGGTTACCTATATCGATACCCGCAACTTCACCGAGCCCGCCTTTGTGTTTGCGATCATGGTGGTGGCCGCCAGCCGCCCCATTCTGGAACTGGTCAATATGGCGGTGCGCGCACTGGCCCGCGCATTGCCGCTGCGCAATGAGCTGGCCATGTTCTTCGTGACCATGTCCTTTGTGCCTTTGGCGGGTTCCCTCATTACCGAGCCCGCCGCCATGACATTGGCAGCCCTGCTGCTGCGCGATGCCTATTTCAGCCGTCCGGGGCAGGATGGCTTCAAGTACATGACGCTGGGTGTGCTGTTTGTCAATGTGTCCATTGGCGGGGTGCTGACCGCCTATGCCGCGCCGCCGGTGCTGATGGTGGCGCAAACTTTCAATTGGGACACTGCCTACATGGCCACGCATTTCGGCTGGCGCGCCGCTTTGGCAGTATGCATCAATGCCGGTGTGCTGACCTTCATCTGCCGCGCCCATTTGCTGGACGGCAGCATAGGCCGCGGCGCAGCGACCGACGAAGTAGCGGTGCGTCCGGCGGTGCCGTGGGTGGTCATAGCCATCCATACCGTATTCCTGGTCGGTGTGGTGCTGTCGGCGCATCACCCCATTATTTTTCTGGGCTTCCTGATGCTCTTCATCGGTTACGCGCACGCCTACAAGCGCCATCAGAATCCGTTGTTGATCAGGGAAGGGTTGATGGTGGGCTTCTTCCTGGCCGGCCTGGTGGTGCTGGGGGGGCTGCAGAAATGGTGGCTGCAGGATCTTTTGGCCGGCTTGTCGCCCACTGTGCTGTACTGGGGCGCCACGGCCCTGACGGCGATCACCGACAACGCGGCGCTGACCTACCTGGGCTCGCTGGTCGAGGGCACCAGCGAACAATGGCGCTATATGCTGGTTGCCGGCGCGGTGACGGGCGGCGGCCTGACAGTCATTGCCAATGCTCCCAACCCCGCCGGTTTCTCGATTTTGAAGGGGTGTTTCCCGGACGGCGCGATTTCTCCGCTGAAGTTGCTGATCTCGGCGTCCATCCCCACTCTGGTCGCGGCGGGCATGTTCCTGCTGCCGACTTCCTTCTGAAGCCAGGCCAGGCGGGAACTGCTGGACAAAACCGGCTAAAATTAGCCGGTTTTACTGCCGTATCCGCATATTCCCGTTATTGCACAAAGGGCGCGGGTGCCGGCGTACGTTCTTAGATACATTTGCTTGGGATGTTCTCGTGCCTATTTATGCTTACCAGTGCAGCGCCTGTGGCCATGCCCAGGATGTCCTGCAGAAGATGTCCGACCCTGTCCTGACGGTGTGTCCCGAGTGCGGGGCCAGTGCTTACAGAAAACAGGTGACCGCAGCCGGCTTTCAGCTCAAGGGTTCGGGGTGGTATGTAACCGATTTTCGCAATAACAACGGCGGCGCCAAGCCGGCGGCGTCCGGTACCGCTTCCGGCACTGCCTCGGGCGGCACCGAAAGCAAGGCCTCCGCGCCTGCCACGCCTGCCGCCGGCAGCACCCCGGCCACCTGACGGGCTCGCCCAGGCGCCGCATGCGTTTCTTCAAACGATACTTCGTCACCGGCCTGCTGATCTGGATTCCCCTGGTCATCACGATATGGGTCATCGCATTGCTGATCGGCACGCTGGAAAGCTTTGTGCCGGCGTTCTTGTCGTCGCAGTCGTTGTTCGGCTATCAGATTCCCGGTTTTCAGCTGGTTCTGGTGCTGGCGGTCGTGTTGCTGACGGGACTGTTCGGCGCCAACTTCATCGGCCAGGCCATGGTCGATCGCTGGGAACAACTGCTGGGCCGCATACCGCTGGTCCGGTCGATTTATAATTCGGTCAAACAGGTCAGCGACACAGTCCTGGCGCCTGGCGGGCAGGCCTTTCGCGAGGCCGTCCTGGTTCAATATCCCCGGCATGGCGCATGGACGATTGCATTCCTGACCGGGGCTCCCAGCGGCGAGGTCGCAGAAAAGCTGGGCGGCGATTTTGTCAGCGTGTATGTACCCACCACCCCCAATCCGACGTCGGGCTTTTTCCTGATGTTGCCGCGCGGGGATGTGCAGGTGCTTGACATGAGCGTCGATGCGGCGCTCAAGTATATTGTCTCGATGGGGGTCGTGGCGCCCGTTTCCGTAAAGTCGCTTGAAGCTGGCCACGAGGCGGCCTCGGTGGTCGACGCCGCGCAGCGCATCGATCAGGCCGAAGAAGCCGATAGCCGCCAGAACGATCACAACTGATTTTTAATTTACAGAATTTTTCTATACGGAGTAATCCTTAATGCGTACCTGCTACACCGGCGAGGTCAGTAAAGAACATCTTGACCAGACAGTGACATTGTTTGGCTGGGTTCATCGTCGCCGCGACCATGGCGGCGTCATATTCATCGACTTGCGTGATCGCGCCGGTCTGGCCCAGGTTGTGGTGGATCCGGACAATGTCCAGGCCTTCTCCACCGCAGAGCATATCCGTAATGAATTCTGCGTGCGTGTGACCGGACTGGTGCGTCTGCGCCCCGAAGGCACCAGCAATCCCGACCTGAAGTCGGGCGAGGTCGAGGTGCTGTGCCGTGAAATCGAAGTCCTGAACGCGTCCGTGACGCCGCCGTTCCAGCTCGATGACGACAATCTGTCTGAAACCACCCGCCTGACGCACCGTGTGCTCGATCTGCGCCGGCCCCAAATGCAGCACAACCTGATGCTGCGCTACCGCGTGTCGATCGAGGTGCGCAAGTATCTCGACAATCTGGGGTTCATCGATATCGAAACCCCCATGCTGACCAAAAGCACGCCGGAAGGCGCGCGCGACTACTTGGTTCCGTCGAGGGTCAACGAAGGGCAGTTTTTTGCCTTGCCCCAGTCGCCGCAGTTGTTCAAGCAGCTGTTGATGGTGTCGGGTTTCGATCGCTACTATCAAATCACCAAGTGTTTTCGCGACGAAGACCTGCGCGCCGATCGCCAGCCTGAATTCACCCAGATCGATTGCGAAACCTCTTTCCTGAACGAAGCCCAGATCCGCGAGATATTCGAAGGCATGATCAGGCATGTATTTGCCCAGGTTCAGCATGTCGAGCTGCCCGCCGACTTCCCCACCATGACCTGGGAAGAAGCCATGCGCCGCTATGGCTCCGACAAACCCGATCTGCGCGTCAAACTGGAGTTCGTCGATGTCGGCGATCTGATGCAGGATGTCGAGTTCAAGGTGTTTTCGGCGCCCGCCAACGATCCAGCCAGCCGCGTCGTGGCCCTGCGCATCCCCGGGGGCGCCAGCATGCCACGCAGCGAAATCGACGCCTACACCAAGTTCGTGGCCATATACGGCGCCAAGGGCCTGGCCTATATCAAGGTCAACGATGTCACTGCCATTCCGGAAGGCCTGCAGTCGCCTATCGTCAAGAACATCAGTGTCGATGCCCTGGCCAAGGTCATCGAGCGTACCGGCGCGCAAAGCGGCGACCTGATCTTCTTTGGCGCCGACAAGGCCAAAGTGGTCAATGACGCGATTGGCGCCCTGCGGGTCAAGATCGGCCACAGCGAGTTCGGCAAGCAGGGCGGCCTGTTCGAGGCGGGCTGGATGCCATTGTGGGTGGTCGACTTCCCCATGTTTGAATACGACGAGGAAGAAGGCCGCTATTTTGCCGCCCACCATCCTTTCACCAGCCCCAAGGACGGCCACGAGGATCTGCTCGAAACAGACCCCGCCCAGGCGCTGGCAAAGGCTTACGACCTGGTGCTGAACGGCTGGGAGATTGGTGGCGGCTCGGTTCGTATTCATCGCGCCGATGTGCAGACCAAGGTGTTTCAGGCGCTCAATATCGATGCCGAAGAGGCCCGCGCCAAGTTTGGCTTCCTGCTCGACGCCCTGCAATATGGCGCGCCCCCGCATGGCGGCGTGGCCTTCGGGCTGGATCGTCTGGTCACCATGATGGCCGGCGCCGAATCGATCCGCGACGTGATTGCCTTCCCCAAGACGCAACGCGCCCAGTGCCTGCTGACGCAGGCGCCGTCCGCGGTCGATGAGAAGCAATTGCGCGAGCTGCACATCCGGCTGCGCAATACCGAGGTAAAGTAGCAAGGGTCTAAGTCAGTGGGAGGGTGCCGGTGTCAGTGATCCGGGTCGTCAGCTACAACATCCATAAGGGCCTTTCGGCAACGGGCGGCCGGGAATCGTTGTCGGACTTGCGGCTCGGCCTGTACGGGCTGTCTCCCGATCTGCTTTTCCTGCAAGAGGTGCAGGGCCGCAACGAGCAGCGTTTCAGCCTGGATGCTCAGCACGAATCGCTGGCGGCAGCGCTGTGCATGAATGCCGCCTATGGCTGTAATGCGGTGCGCCAGCGCACCGATCACGGCAATGCCCTTTTGTCGCGCTACCCCATTCTGCAGCACGAGAACCAGGACATTTCCGACCACAGGCTCGAGCAGCGTGGGCTATTGCATGCCTTGGTGGAAGTGCAGGGTGTGCCGGTGCATTGTCTGGTAGTGCATCTGGGCTTGTTTGCCGGCGGGCGTTCGCGCCAGGTGGCCGCTCTGGTCGAACGCATCAAGCGGATGGTGCCGGAAGGCGAGCCCATGCTCATCGCCGGCGACTTCAACGACTGGAGCAACCGGCTGGCGCCGCTGTTCGTGCAGCAGCTGGGCCTGTACGAGGTCTTTGCCATCGCCCCGCATCAGGATCCGGGCCCCCGCCTGCTGCGCCATTCGGTTGCACGCCTGCGCAATAGTTTGCGGGGCACCCAGCAAGTCGCGCCGCTGGCCCAGAAAGTGCATGAACTGGGCATCAACGGCGCGGCGCGCCTGACCCCGCCCCCGCGTACGTTTCCGGCGGCATTTCCCTGGCTGCGCCTTGATCGTATTTATCAGCGGGGCTTTGCGGTGCGCAAGGCGCGGGTCTTGCAGGGCATACCCTGGAAGCAGATTTCCGACCATGCCCCGCTTTACGCCGAGCTGGAACTGCCTTGACCATGGCCGGCATCGACGTCAATCCCATGGGCTATTCGCTCGACGAAATCGACCGGCAATACAACGCCCGCGCATCGGTGCCCGACTGCCTGCCTTTTCTTCAAGAGTACGCCGATACCAGCAGTCGGGCGCGTGAACAGCTTGGGGGCGAGCTGTCGGTACCCTATGGCACGCATTCCGATGAAACCCTGGATATTTTTCCCGCCGCGCAAACCGGCGCCCCGGTGTTTGTCTTCATTCACGGCGGCTATTGGCGCGCGCTATCCAAGGACGATGCTTCTTTCATGGCGCCGGCCTTCACCGCGGCGGGCGCCACGGTGGTGGCGATCAATTATTCGCTGGCGCCGGCCGTTACGCTGCCCGCCATCGTCGATCAATGCCGCCGTGCCTTGGCGTGGGTCTATAAAAATATCCATCGTTTCCATGGCGACGCCTCCCGCATCCATGTCAGCGGCAGTTCTGCCGGCGGACATCTTGCGGGCATGCTGCTGGCGGGCGGTTGGCACGACGCGCTGGGTGTGCCCGCCAACGTGGTGCACAGCGCCAGCCCCATCAGCGGCCTGTTCGATCTGCGGCCGCTGCTGCATACGCATGTCAATGCCTGGGCGCGGCTGGACACCTTGTCGGCACAAGCCCTGAGCCCCGTATTCCATTTGCCGGACCAGGGCTGCCCCCTGCTGCTTGCCTGGGGCGAGGACGAGACGGCCGAATTCAAGCGGCAGAGCCAGGTCTATGCCCAGGCCTGGCGGGCCCGGGGATATTCAGCGCAGACGCTGGAGGCCTCCGGCGTCAACCATTTCAATATACTGATGGATCTGCGGGATCCCCATTCGGCGCTGAGCCGCTCTATTCATGATCTGATGGGTTTGTGAGCCCGTTCGACTCCGGCGGGATAAGTGTATATGGCGCGTAAAGACTTGCGTTTGAATTGGCACGAAGGCAATCGGATCGACCTGCTGCAAAACGGCGTGGCATTTTTTCCCGCTCTGTACGAAGCCATTGATGCCGCCCGGCGATCGGTGCATCTGGAAACCTATATTTTCAATCTCGACCGGACCGGCCGGCGTGTCCTCGATCATTTGCGCCAGGCTTGCGAGCGCGGCGTCAAGGTACGTGTGGTGATCGACGGCTTCGGCAGTCAGGACCATGCACAGGAAATCGTCCGCCAGCTGGGCGACATGGGCGCGCAGTTCCGGGTGTATCGGCCCGAGCCGGCCGGCCTGCGGGCTGTTCGTTTCAACCCAAGGCGCCTGCGGCGGCTGCATCGCAAAGTCGCGGTGGTCGACAATGTCCTGGCGTTCGTCGGCGGCATCAATATCCTGGATGATTATGTCGATGTGCCTGATGACGGCCAGGGGCCCCGTCCGCGCTTTGATTTTGCCGTGCGCCTGCAGGGTCCGATTGTCGATGATGTCATCAGGGCGCAGCGCGGCCTGTGGCTGCGCATGGCCTGGCGCAGGCGTGATGACTGGGCGGCCTTTTATGATCGCCTGATGCACCTGCGGCAATGGATGCAGTCGCGGCGCAAAGAAGAGCAGCGGGCTTTCAGCCCGGGCCGGCGCGCGGCCTTGCTGTTGCGCGACAACATACGGTTTCGCCAGACGATTGAGAATGTGTACCTGGCCACCATGTCGCATGCGCAAAACGATATCCTTATCGCCAACGCCTACTTCTTTCCAGGGCGCCGATTGCGCAAGGTCCTGGAAGATGCCGCGCGGCGAGGTGTCCGCGTCAGGCTGCTGTTGCAGGGCCGGTCTGAATATCTCATGCAATATAGGGCGTGCCGCCATATGTATTGCAAGTTGCTGGATGACGGCATAGAGCTGTACGAATACATGGCCAGCTATCTGCATGCCAAGGTGGCGGTGATCGATCAGTGCGCCATGGTAGGCTCCTCCAACCTGGATCCCTTCAGCCTTTTGCTGGCGCGCGAGGCGAATGTGTATGTCAAGGATGCCGGCTTTGCACAGGAGCTGGCCGGCGCCATCGAGGCCGAAATGCAGAACAACGCGCAGCGGGTGACTGAAGATAGCCTGCAGCGGCGCAGTTGGCTGGGCCGCTGGGTCGATGCCTTCTCGTATTTCATGCTGCGTGTGGGCGTGGCGCTTACGGGAAAATCGTCGGAGTATTGAAGGCGATTGGGCAACTTGATTTAACGTCGCCCATATCCGGACATCTTCGTTTTTTTTCGTTTAACATCGCATGTGGAAGGGATGGGGGTTCGAAGCCGTCCCTGCATGGCCGCGCCAGTGGGGCGCCATGGTATGCAAACAGTTATCAGGAGCAGGTATGAAAACGAAAGCGGCAATTGCCTGGAAGGCAGGTGCACCACTGACGATTGAAGACGTGGAACTGGCGGGCCCGAAGGCCGGCGAGGTGCTGGTCGAAATCAAGGCCACGGGTATTTGCCACACCGACTACTACACCTTGTCGGGCGCCGACCCTGAAGGCATCTTTCCGTCCATCCTGGGCCATGAAGGCGCGGGGGTGGTGCTTGAAACCGGGCCCGGCGTCAGCTCGCTCAAGGCGGGCGACCACGTCATCCCGCTGTATACGCCCGAATGCCGCCAGTGCAAGTCCTGCCTGTCGCGCAAGACCAATCTTTGTACTGCCATACGCGCTACGCAGGGCAAAGGCCTGATGCCCGACGGCACGTCGCGGTTTACGGTGGGCGGCAAGCCGGTGCATCACTACATGGGCACGTCCACGTTCTCGAATCACATTGTGGTACCTGAAATTGCGCTGGCCAAGATACGCAGTGATGCGCCCTTCGACAAGGTCTGCTACATCGGTTGTGGCGTCACCACGGGCCTGGGCGCGGTGCTGTTCACCGCCAAGGTCGAGGCCGGCGCCAATGTGGTGGTGTTTGGCCTGGGAGGTATCGGCCTTAACGTGATACAGGGCGCCAAAATGGTGGGGGCCGACAAAATCATCGGTGTCGACCTGAATCCGGAACGCGAGGCCATGGCGCGCAAGTTCGGCATGACGCACTTCATCAATCCGAACGAAGTCGAGAATGTGGTCGACCACATCATTCAATTGACCGACGGCGGCGCCGACTATTCCTTCGAGTGCATCGGCAACACCAAGGTCATGCGCCAGGCGCTGGAATGCTGCCATCGCGGCTGGGGCCAGTCCATCATCATCGGCGTAGCCGAAGCGGGCGCCGAGATTTCCACCAGACCCTTCCAGCTGGTCACCGGGCGTGAATGGAAAGGCTCGGCATTCGGGGGAGCGCGCGGCCGTACCGATGTACCGAAAATCGTCGATTGGTATATGGACGGCAAGATCAACATCGACGACCTGATCACGCACAAGCTTGCGCTTGACCAGATCAATGATGGCTTCGAGCTGATGAAACGCGGCGAATCCATCCGTTCCGTGGTGGTGTACTGATGGCCAGCCCCCAGTCGCTGGATGATCTGGAGCTGATCAGCGAGCATCGCTGCTTCGATGGTGTTCAGCGCTATTATCAGCACAGCTCCCAGGCCGTTGGACTGCCCATGCGTTTTTCGGTGTTTATCCCGCAGCAGGCGGATGAAGGGCGGGTCCCCGTCCTGTTCTACCTGGCGGGCCTGACATGCACTGAAGAAACCTTCATGATCAAGGCGGGCGCCCAGCGCATGGCGGCCCAGCATGGCCTGATGCTGGTGGCGCCCGACACCAGTCCGCGCGGTGCGCAGGTTCCCGGCGAAGATGAAAGCTGGGATTTCGGCACGGGAGCCGGCTTTTATCTGGACGCCACGCAGGAACCCTGGAACCGGCATTACCGTATGGAAAGCTATGTGGCAGACGAGCTGTTCGGCATTGCCACCACGCTATTGCCCGGCCAGGCGGCCTGCGCGGGTATCTTTGGCCATTCCATGGGTGGGCATGGTGCGCTGGTGCTGGCGCAAAGACATCGCGACAAATACCAGTCGGTTTCGGCTTTTGCGCCCATTGCGGCGCCATCGCGCTGTCCCTGGGGCGAAAAGGCCTTCTCGGGCTATCTGGGGCCAGACCGCCAGGCCTGGGCTGAGCATGACGCTTCGCTGCTGATGGAAAGATCGCAGAATCCGTTTCCCCAGGGCATACTGATCGATCAAGGGCTGGCCGATGGTTTTCTGGCCGAGCAATTGCATCCTGAAGCCTTCGAGGCGGCCTGCGCGCGGGCCGGACAGCCCCTGGTGCTGCGCCGGCACAAGGGCTACGACCATGGCTACTACTTTATCGCCACCTTCATGCAGGACCACATCGACTTCCACGCAGAACGCCTGCGCGGCGGTTGAACGGGGGGCCAGTCTGAAAATTCAGGCTGACTTGATGAAAAAAAGCGGCGCTTTCACTCGAAAGCGCCGCTTTTTTCGGGGGCGCTTCGCAGTGCGCCGGCCAGATGCTATTTAACCAGCCGCCATTGACCGTCCTTCACGGTGATCAACTCACGGCCGCGCTCGTCGAAACCGCTGTGATCTTCCGCGCTCATGTTGTAGACACCCTGGGTGGCAACCAGCTCTTTGGTTTGCTCCAGGGCATCGCGCAGGGCGCTGCGAAATTCTTTTGTGCCTGGCCTGGCAGTCTTGGCGGCTTCTGGAATGGCTTGTTCAAGCAACAGGCCGGCGTCGTATACATTGGCGCCAAAGGTGGCAGGGGTTTCACCGTACTTTTCAGTATAGCGGGCAATATAGTTTTGAGCGATCTTCTTGGCCGGGTTGCTATCGGCGATTTCTGGCAGCACCAGCATCAGGCTGGCCGCCAATATAGTGCCTTCGGCTGCTTCCCCACCTTGTTTCAGGAACGCGGGCAGGGCGGCGCCGTGAGTTTGATAAAACGTACCCTTGTAGCCCTGCTTGGCCAATGTGGTCTGGGGCAGTGCCGCGGCCGAGCCAGTGCCGGCAATCAGCACGGCATCAGGCTTGGCTGACAACACCTTGAGTGCCTGGCCGGTTACCGAACTGTCGGAACGCTGGTAGCGTTCGACCGCCACGATGGTGATGTTGTGCTGCTGGGTCAGTTCGGTAAATACCTTTAGCCAGTTCTCGCCGTAAGCATCGTTGAACCCGATGAAGCCCGCTGTCTTGACGCCGGTCTGGGTCATGTGGGCGACTAGCGCCTTGGCAATAATGTCATCATTCTGGGTGGTTTTGAATACCCATTTCTTTTCCGGCGTCATGGGCAGGACGACGGAAGCCGTGCCTACCGGCGCCAACATGGGTGTGCCGGACTCGGCAACGAACTGGATCACACTCATGGCATTGGGCGAACCCGTCGGGCCGATCAATGCATCGATTTTTTCTTCGGTAAGCAGCTTTTTGACGCTGGTGACAGTCTGTGTCGGGTCGCTGGCATCATCCAGTGAAATATATTCCACACTCAGGTCGCCAATTTGCCTGGGTAGAAAGGGAACTGTGTTTTTTTGAGGGATGCCGACCATGGCGGTCGGGCCGGTGGCCGAGGTGACCACGCCGATTTTGACCTGGGCATAGCCCGGAGCGGCTGGAGCAAGACCAATGGCGGCAAATAGCGCGGCGGAAAGGGCAAGTTTTCTAAATAGCATGGGTATGTCTCGATGAGAGTGTCAAAATGGTCGATAAACGCGAACTTTTCATCAAAAAAACAATCTTATACCTATATCACACATGGAAATGCGCAGGAGTTAGCACTCAGGTGGCTAGAGTGCTAATATAATGACATAAATGCTGATTTTCAGGAGGACTGCTCGTCCAATGACTCAAAGTTCGCAATCTTTGGCCTTGTCCAATAACCAGTTGGCCATGGCGATCTCAAATCCGGGCGCCCTGGGCACGATCGAAGCCTATATCAGCGCGGTAAATCGTTTGCCCCTGCTCACGCAAGAAGAAGAAACGACGCTGGGCAAGCGTTTGCGCGATAACGCCGATCTGGATGCCGCGCGCCAACTGATCACTTCGCATCTGCGCCTGGTGGTTTCCATCGCGCGTCAGTACCTGGGCTATGGGCTGGCGCACGCCGACCTCATCCAGGAAGGCAATGTAGGCCTCATGAAGGCGGTAAAACGGTTCGACCCCGAGCGCGGGGTGCGGCTGGTGTCTTTTGCCGTCCACTGGATCAAGGCTGAAATCCACGAATACATCGTGCGTAATTGGCGCCTGGTCAAAGTGGCCACCACCAAGGCGCAGCGCAAATTGTTCTTCAATCTGCGCCGCATGCGTCCCGATGGCCAAACGCTGGATACCGAGCAAGTCAACGAAATCGCGCGCGAACTCAATGTCCGCCCCGAAGACGTCAGCGAGATGGAAGTCCGCATGTCCGGGCGCGAGCTGGCGCTTGAAAGCAACAACGACGACGAAGACAGCTACGCGCCCATCGCCTACTTGTCCGACGAAGGGCAGCAAGAGCCTTCGCGCGTGCTGGAACGCCGCGCATACGACTCCTTGCAGGGTGCCGGGCTGGCCGATGCGCTGGACGGGCTGGACGACCGCTCGCGCCACATTGTCCAAGCCCGTTGGCTGCAGGACGAGGGGGGCGCCACGCTGCACGAATTGGCGGCTGAATACGGCATATCGGCCGAGCGTGTGCGCCAGATCGAAGCTGCGGCATTCAAGAAGCTGCGCGTGGCGCTGGCTGGCTGAGCCAGCGTCTCTTGGCTGGCGTCGTCGCCGCTGCCTTTGGGCTGCCCGGGCAAAGCGACATATTCTTTTACACCTTGGGCCGCGAGAGCCAGAACTTATTCGCATTTGCCCTGACTAATTCTTTATGAACGATGTGATTGCCTACGATGCGCGAGGCATTGTTCATCGTCCGCTTCGGCTTCTCCTCTTCCCCTCCCTTTTGAAGCGGATGTTTTATGGGACACCTTTCAGGTGTCCCATTTTTTATGGCGTTTTAGCCTGCAGGGCGGCTTCCTAGGCAGCAAAGCAGCCCCTCTATGGTGGGACTTTCCCACAGGGCATCGACTTCTTTCATCAACGATTCGGAAATGTGATCGAAGCCGCTTTCGCTTAGTAAATGTTTCGCTTTCTCGTGGATTTCCGCAGCAAACGCTGTTTTGTTCTTCTTATATATTTCTGCCTCAGGGTCGCCTGAGGGGCATGTGCTATGCAATGTCAGAGTTTTGCCATTATGGCAGCGAATCACGAACTCCACGTTGTAGACATCTGGGTAGGCTTGAGTATAAGGAGCATAAGAAGCGACGTTAACCCGCTCAGACAGATTCAGTATGCTCGTGCGCCGCACACTGTCGGCCTCATAGTCCGACAGCCCAACACTGCCTTGGGCCAGAGCGCAAGCCACGCCGTACGGTACATTGAATTGTGCGTCGACATTATTGAGCGGTATTTTATGGTAAGTCAGCACACCGGTTTCATAGATTCGGATATCAACATTTTCAATATGCTCGGGGCGTATCCCACCGGCATACGCGTCAAGCGCCAGATCCAGGGCTCCATGCATAAATCGGCAGCAAGGATACGGCTTGATGGCTGTTTCCAGCGCGTGTTGATGCACTCCCAACAATTCGGTAATGGCTTCTAGATCAATGCTCTTTCCGTGTCCCAGAGCACTGAAGAAGCCTCCGGGGCCTTCGAGAATTGTGGCAGGGCCCGTAAAGCCCTCCGCGGCGAGGGCGGCTGACAGCATCCCCGATTGAGCTGCGCGTCCTGGATGCAGGCGTTTGATCCAAGAGCCGTCGCTGCGCCACTCGGTCAAGCCACTCGCTTGAGTTCCGGCAATCCCCAATGCACGGGTAAGGCCAGCGGCATCAAGCCCTAAACCGACTCCTGCCGCTAACGCCGCGCCAAATACACCAAATATTGCCGTCGGGTGCATGCCGTGCTCGAAGTGGCTGCCTCGATAGGCGAGGCCAAGGCGGCACATGATTTCGTAGCCTGCCAATGTGGCTATCAAAAAGGTCTTTCCAGAGGCCTTTGACAGTTCGCAGGCCGCGAGGGCTGCCGGGACGATCACCGCTCCTGGATGAAGGACGGCCACACGGTGGTCGTCATCGAGCTCCAACGCATGTGAAAAGGCGCCATTGAGCAAAGCGGCGTCATGAGCTGTAGCGGCTTTGCCTAACCCTGCGACGGTTGCGCAGCCGCCCGAGCCCAATTTCTTCAGGGCTCGGATCATGGTTGCGCTTGAATCTGCTCTTGAGCCGGCAATCATGACAGCTAGGGTGTCATGGATATAGAGCTTTATAGGATCGTGGTCAGCCTTCTTGGAATGCAAGGCGAGGTGTTCCGCAAATTCTCCGAATTGGGTGGCGATCGATGCAATGGATTTGCTTTGAGTCATGCTGATTATGGAGTCAAAAGGAAAGCTCCCTTCTTGACGAGACGAGCTGTAGGCAGAAAGAAGTGGTGAAGAGAGGTGTGTGGGTGGCTAGCTAAATGAGGGTAGAACTTGATGGCGTTCTATTCTCGTCTATCGTCGCCAGAGCCATTAGTGCGCGTTCCAACGCCGGCCTATCAGGGCAGGACCCCAGGCTGATCCGATAACCGCTAGTCGCCGCGTGGTCATCTCCGTTGACTGCAAAGTGCGCAGCGGGCGAAACCCTGACTCCCCGTCGAAGCGCTTGAATAGCAAAGTTTTCGGCTGCATTTTTTGTTCCGCAATCTACCCATGCATGATAGGCAGGTTTCTCGGATGGACGAATATTCCGAAGAAACTGGCGTGCCAATTGGTAGCGCGCCAAGGCTTCTGCGCGGTGAGCAGAGGTAAATTGCCCAATGAAACCTTCTCTGAGCATATTCTCGGCCAATTTTGCATACAAGTGGGGCCCCGTCCATTGCATGCCGACTAAGCCTTCAAGAAAGGCAGATTGCAGATTGGGCGGCACAATGGCGTAGCCCAGTCTGAAGCCAGATGCGACACACTTGGAATAGCCCGTGAGAAAAATGGCTCGCGCCGGGATAAAGGAGGTAATCGGAGGGTGGATATCTCCTGCAAGAGGCATGTTAACGCCATCCTCAATGAGATAAGTATCGAATTTCTGGCATATCGCTGCAATGGCGCGTCGACGCTCGAGCGACATTGAGGCTGTCGTCGGATTGTGTAAAGTCGGAGTGAGAACCACTGCTTTTGCTTGCGTGCTTTTCAATTGTTCCTCAAGTTGTTCCGGCAAAATTCCCTCGCGGTCACAAGCTACCCCCCAAAGCTTGATATCGCGGAAACTGGCGATACGTTTGATTCCTGTGTAGGTCAATTCTTCGCAGATAGCCGAGTCACCTGGTTGCAGCAATGCGAAAAATGCAGCTAGCAATCCTTGATGCACGCCGGTGGTCAACAGCACCCTTCCGCCCGGGTCCACACCAAACGATTGCAACCAGTCGCTGGCTAGTTGGGTGTGCGTGCTGGAAGGGGCGTAGCTTCCATAGCCAAACAGGCCTTCGTTGACTACGCTGGTATTCAAAGTGTCCAGGAGACTTGCAAGCTCTTGGGAGACCACTGTTTGTGGAACGACGTTCAATGACAAGTCGAGTATTTCCACCTCTGGTTGCGGCGTGCTGCCATCGGCGATGAATGTTCCGTTTCCGACTTGTGCGGTAATGAGGCCCCGCCGAGCCGCCACAGACATCCCTTTTGTCACGGTGGCAACCGTGACGTTGAACAACTGGCTTAGCTCCCGGTTTGTGGGCAGTCTGTCACCGGGCCTCAGCTCTCCCGCCTCAATAGCTCGTTCGATTGCATCGGCCAATGCGATGTATTTTGGCGATGCCCCTGGACGAATTACGGGAACCCAACGTTCTTTAGTCATTTGAATATTTATAAAAAAATAGTGACTTTTGCTTGGATCGAGCGCCCTTTGGCGCTTTGAGCTGACAAATGCGCAAGGAACGCTATTGCATTCTAGCATCGAACTAGTGCTATGCGTAGTACACCGTCTACTAGAGTTAAGGGAAGAACACTTTCTCGTGGATTTTTGCAGGAACAGTCAATACTAAATGGCTGTGTTGTAGAAGCCACGCTATTTGTATTTTCATATTTTTTATAATTGTACTAGTTCTATTGTTTGTTTTGGTATATTACAATCTAATTTACGCGCTAATCCATTGTTATAGGAGATAAGGATGAATCATATTGCGTGCTCTGGCGTGATGCCGAGCAATCAGTCGTTGGTCGATGGTGAGGTTTATGTCCCAGGATTGCCCTCGGAATACGTCACTCAGAAGTATGGCGTAGCGGCAGAGGACATCGCGAAACTGGCGTCCGCCGAAAACCCGTATGGTGCCTCGCCGCTCGCGATGGAGGCTGTGGCGAAAGCGCAGTCTCGCTTGTCTTTGTATCCGGATTGGACCGCCGCGTCCCTGCGTGATGCCATTGGACAAAAGTACGGCTTTGACCCTGAAGGGGTGGTATGTGGATCCGGAGAGACGGAAGTCATTTCTATGGTTATCCGTGCGTTTGCTAAACCGAATGAACCGGTATTGATGCATTCCCCCTGCTTTCCCCTTTACCGCATCTATTCGAATTGCGAGGGGAGGGCGCCGGTCTTTTCGCCCATGGGCAAGGATTTCTCCCCTGATGTGGACCGCTACATCGACACAATGCGAAGCGTAAAGCCCAAGATCGCCTTTATGACTAATCCTCATAATCCCAGTGGGCGTTTGATGAGCGAAACAGAGGTCCGTGCAGTGTGCGAGGCTGCCAGCGGTGACACGCTTCTGGCCCTGGATGAGGCTTACGTTCACTATAGCAGTGCGGAATTCGGCATGAATCTGCTGCGAGAGTATGACAACCTGCTGGTGCTGCGGACCATGTCGAAGGCATTTGGCCTCGCCGGCCTGCGGGTTGGTTTCGCCATTGCCAATAATACGGCACTGATACGTCCTTTGCGCCTGATCAAACCCACTTGGAACATGGGGCAAATGCAGATAGCGGGTGGAATCGCGGGCATCAATGATGATGACCATGTTAATCGTGCGGTTGCCACAATTCGGGAAATGCGACCCTATGTTATGTCCGGTGTTGACAAGATAGAAGGCTTTAGGGCTGTTCCTGGTTCGGAAGCCAATTTCTTCCTTACCGAAATTCTGGCTCCTGAGCTCGATTCCACACGAGTGTTTAATGAGCTTCTGCAGCGCGGGGTCATCGTGAAAGACGGTTCAGACATTCCAGCGTTGGGGGCGCGTTACCTTCGTGTTGACGTGAATTTGAAGAAGCATATGGATCGGTTCCTATGGGCTCTTGCGGATATTCGCATCTGATCTTTTGGTAAGCACACAGGCACAAAAAAGCCTGAGCCGGTATCGAGCCGGGCTCAGGTTTTTTTGTCCTTAAGTGTTGATAATTGTAGTAGTGGAATATTAATGCAATTGCCAGTCCCCATGAATACTGCATAGCAATTGCGCATTGCACATGCACCATAACAGGGCATATACATCTAAAAATGGGTAAAGCTGGAGTATTTATGTGGTGTTTAACAAAGAAAAATATGGCACGAATTTTGCTTATTCTTTAATAAATGGTGATTTTTAGGTAAGCCCTAGGGTTATCGATAATGCCATCAGTCTATTGCACTATGTTGAAATAGAAAGTACTAGTTTATATCTGAAAAGTCCTAGTTTAGTCCTGCCTGCAGCTAGCCCGTCAAGAAGGTCATCAGGTTTTTTGGCGGGCAGCGCGTGTGACGAGCTGAACTGGCGGTCTCTAGCTCCAAACTATTTAAGGGAGTGGTTTATGAAGAAAGTTCTCGGATCTTTAACAATGGCGCTGGCCGTTGCCACGATGGGTGTCAGCCATAGTGTTGCGTATGCCGATACTAAAACGCTGAAGGTTGTTCCTCAGGCTAACTTGATTGTGCTCGACCCTGTCTGGACGACAGCGTTTGTCACCAGAAACCACGGGTTTATGGTGTTTGATACCCTCTTCGGAACCGATTCTGAAGGCAACATCCGACCTCAGATGGTAGAGACATGGAGCGAGTCCGATGACCATAAGCGCTGGGTTTTCAAACTACGTGATGGCTTGAAGTTCCATGACGGGGCGCCGGTGACGAGTGAGGACGTTGTTGCTTCCTTAAAGCGCTGGGCGGCGCGTGACACGGTTGGAAGCCTGTTGGCGGAAAGCGTCGACTCATGGGAAACGCCTGACGATAAAACGTTTGTCCTCAATTTGAAAAAGCCTTACGGCATCATGCTCGATGCGCTGGGCAAGCCTACCAATCTTGTCCCTTTCATCATGCCGGAACGCTTGGCAAAGACGTCGCCAAATGAGCAGCTTAAAGAGGTGGTTGGTTCGGGGCCATACCGCTTTTTGCCTGACCAGTATCGTTCCGGAGAACGGGTGGTCTACGAAAAAAATACAGACTATGTGCCTCGTTCCGAGCCGGCGAGCGGTACAGCGGGTGGCAAACGGGTTTTCGTGGATCGGGTCGAATGGGTGATATTGCGCGATCCGCAGACTCAAATGAATGCGCTAATAGCTGGCGAGGTTGACATCATTGAGCAGCCTACGTTTGAACAATATCCTGCTTTGCGCAAAGCGGAAGGTGTAAAGCTGGTCAACTCGGTGCCGGATGGTCGCCAGTTCTATGCTCGGCTCAATCATCTTCATCCTCCGTTCGACAACCAGAAGGTGCGCCAGGCTGCCTTGGTGGCTTTAGGGCAGGAGCAGCACATGAAGACCCAAGTCGGCGACCCGGAGATGTACCAGTTCTGCAAAAGCCTGTTTCCTTGCGGCACGCCCTACTCTAGTGACAATACATCGTTCTATACAGGGAAAGCAGACCCGGCTCGTGCCCGAGAACTGTTGAAGGATGCCGGATACAAGGGGGAGCCCATTGTGCTTTTGCGGGCAACCGACCTGGCCATGGTATCCAAGCTTCCGCTGGTCACGAAGCAGCAACTTGAGGCTGCAGGTTTCAAGGTTGATATGCAACAGTCGGATTGGTCTACCGTAGTCACTCGGAGAGCCAAGAAAGATCTTCCCGCTCGCGGGGGATGGAGCATGTTCCATACGGCTGGAGACAGCGACCCCAATCCTTTGGCGCGCCCCGCCTTGAATGCGGCCGGGGAAAAAGGATGGTTCGGCTGGCAGGATGATCCGGAACTGGAAAGTCTGAAAGCTAAGTTTGTCGAAGCCGCCTCTCTGGAGGAGCGCAAAAAGGTGGCTGAGCAAATTCAGATCCGTGCGCTTGAAACGGTCAGCTATATCCCTTTGGGCCAGTTCATTAATCCTGCAGCGGTGCGTACGAACGTACAAGGTGTTCTTTCCGCAGGCGGGCAGGTGTACTGGAATATTCAAAAAGACTGAGGTATGAGTCTATGTCCCTGCTGCCGAAGGCATTTCTGCTTCAGTGGCAGCCACACTTTTACTACTTGGATCAGCAGGAGAACTTGAATGTTGAGGTTTACGTTGCAACGTATTCTGGCAACTATACCCGTCTTGGTCATCGTTGCAGTGATCGTATTCATGATTCTCCATCTCAGCCCTGGAGATCCGGCGGCCATCATTGCTGGCGATAATGCGACAGATAAGGATTTGGAGCAGATTCGCCAGTCGCTAGGTCTGGATAAGACACTGATTGAACAGTTCTTTATCTGGCTGGGCAATGTTGTACAAGGGGATCTGGGCTATTCCTTCTTTCAGCGCAAGCCCGTCACCGAACTGATATACCAGCGGCTAGAGCCAACTGCCAGTTTGGCATTGGGTACATTGGTACTTGCTGTCCTTATTGCTGTACCTCTTGGAACTATCGGTGGCTGGCGCATGGGCGGATGGCTCGACCGCTTTCTGACCTGCTTTTCGGTGGCTGGATTTGTATTGCCGGTCTTTGTGACCGGATACATCCTGATCTATATCTTCTCAGTGACACTTGAATGGCTTCCCATTCAGGGCTACCACCGCTTGGCAGGATGGAGCGACTTCCTGCCTTGGCTTAGCCGTTTGGTCCTACCCTGGCTGACCTTGGGAATGATATATGTCGCATTGATCGCCCGAATAACACGAGCCAGCGTGTCGGAAGCACTGACTGAAGATTTCGTCCGAACGGCGCGGTCCAAAGGCTTGAGCGAGGCGGAGGTACTGGCTCGCCATGCTTTGCCCAATGCCGCCGTTCCCATCGTAACGATCATAGGGATAGGTTTTGCGTCTCTGATAAGCGGTGTGGTGGTGACTGAAACGGTGTTCGCGATACCCGGGTTGGGGTCTTTGACAGTTGATGCCGTACTGAACCGTGATTTTCCGGTGGTTCAAGGGCTAGTCCTATTCTTTGGGTTTGTTTATGTGCTCGTCAATTTGCTGGTGGACCTTAGCTATATATTGATCGATCCAAGGATTCGTTACTGATGAAAAGCTTCAAGCGCCTTTGGCGCAACCTTACGTTCCGAATCGGTACGGTTATTCTGACCCTGCTTGTGCTCGTGGCTATCGCAGCACCTTATTTGGGAACGGTCGACCCGTCTGTTCTGGACTATAACCACATCAACAGTCCGGCCGGAGAGCGCGTCGATTTTGCCATTCTCAGCGGAGAGACGGTAGCTCATACGCTATGGATGGGGACAGATGCCTATGGCAGAGACATCTATAGCCGCGTTATTTACGGCACACGCATATCGTTGCTGGTGGCCCTATTTGCCGCACTGATATCAATAGCTGTGGGTACTGTCTTAGGGGTGGCATCTGGTTTCTTCCGGAGCTTGGATGCGGTAATCATGCGTACCATGGACGGCTTGATGGCCTTCCCACCAATATTGCTGGCGATTGCCCTAGTGGCGGCGTTGGGAGCCCAGTTATGGACGGTGATTGTTGCAATAACGATACCGGAAATCCCCAGGGTGGTTCGCTTAGTGCGTTCATTAGTTCTGACTTTGCGGGAAGAACCATTTGTAGAGGCTGCGATTGCGTTGGCGACACCGACAGGAACTATCCTGTGGCGCCATATTGTTCCAAATGCCTTCGCACCGTTAATTGTGCAAGGCACATTTATAGCGGCGTCAGCTGTGCTGACCGAAGCCTCGCTCAGCTTTCTTGGCCTGGGTTTGCCGCCCGATATCCCCACGTGGGGAAACATAATGGCGGAAGGCCGCGTTCAATTTTCCCAGTACCCGGGCAATGTGTTGTTCCCCGCCTTGTTTCTAGTGCCGACCATCCTCGCCATTAATTTGCTTGGTGACGGGATGCGCGATGTGCTGGACCCTAAGTTTTCGAAGAAGCTGCCATGAACGTCGACAATAACGAACGCACCTTAGAGATAAAGGGTTTGTCGGTCGCCCTGCCGGCCGGTGCGGATCGCCAGTTTGCAATACGGGATTTGAGTATCAGTCTACGCAAGGGATACACCTTGTGCGTCGTAGGGGAGTCGGGATCAGGGAAATCGGTAACGGCGACCGCCATTATGGGCCTGCTGCCTAAGGATCTTCGCGTCGTTTCGGGGGACATCCTATTACGAGGGGAGTCTATCGTCGCGGCACATGCGCTACGCCTTAAGCAACTGCGGGCGAAAGTCATGAGCATGGTGTTCCAGGAGCCCATGACCGCCTTGAATCCCGTGATGTCCTGCGGCGACCAGTTGGACGAACTGCTGTGCAAACATACCAACTGGCCGAAGACAAAGCGGCGCCAAGCCATATTGGCAATGATGGAGCAGGTACGACTGCCCAACCCTCCTAGAATCATGCGTAGTTATCCACATCAATTATCAGGCGGGCAGCGCCAGCGTATCGTTATTGCAATGGCCATGATACTGCGCCCGGATCTTTTGATTTGTGATGAACCTACAACTGCGCTGGACGTAACAACCCAGAAAGAAATCCTGCGGTTGCTTGCCGAGCTGAAGGAAAAGCACAATGTCGCCATACTGTTCATTACGCACGATATGGGTGTGGTGGCGGAAATTGCGGACCATATTCTGGTAATGCGGCAAGGTGAAAGTGTAGAGTACGGCACAAGGCACGATGTGCTGAAAACCCCGCAGCATGAATACACGAAGCAGTTGCTGGCGGCAGTACCATCGATGCAACCACCTGCGCGACGTGCTATCGACAATCGCAAGGTGGTTCTCCGTGGACTTGGTGTTTGCAAGACCTATGAAACCCGTACATGGATAGGGACTGCATCGACCGTACACGCGTTGAAAAATGCCGACGTGCAGGTCCATCCGCACGAAACAGTGGGTATTGTTGGGGAGTCTGGCTCGGGAAAATCCACTTTTGCCCGCTGCCTGGTCCGGCTTGTCGATCCAACCGATGGCCAGGTGATCTGGACGAAAAACTCCGCAGACATAGACGTGTCGTTCAAAAGCGAACGGGAGATTCGTCCATATCGCGATGGAGTCCAAATCGTCTTTCAAGATCCCAATCGTTCCTTGAATCCCCGGCTGAAGATCGGAGATGCTCTCATCGAAGGAGCATTGAATTTTGGCTTATCCCGGGGTGAGGCCATTCAGTTGGCTGAAGAGTTGATCAAGAAAGTTCGCTTGCCGGTAGAGTCGCTGTCCAGATATCCGAACCAGTTTTCGGGCGGGCAGCGGCAGCGTCTGGCGATTGCGCGCGCATTAGCTTGCAAGCCTAAAGTACTGGTGGCTGATGAGGCTGTCAGTGCATTGGATGTAAGTGTCCAGGCAGAGATCATGAAGCTTCTTCGTGAGATCCAGGATGACCTGGGGCTGGGAATCTTGTTCATAACCCACGACCTGCGCGTTGCGGCCCAGCTATGCGATAGGGTAATCGTCATGCATCAGGGTGAAATTGTTGAGCATGGCTACACCGACGAGGTCTATGCAAATCCGCAGCACGAATACACCCGAATGCTGCTAGAAGCCGCGCCCGTCATTGATTGATTTTATTTGATTATCTATGGATACACCTATGCGAGTACTTGTTTGCGGTTATCAACACGAAACCAACACCTTCGCGGCGTCCAAAGCGGATTGGGCTGCTTTTAATCGCGGCGATAGTTTCCCTGCATATATTGAGGGCAACGCCATGGTTGAGAGCATGAAGGGAGTGAACCTTCCCATGGGGGGATTCATCGATACCGCACTTTCACGTGGATGGGCGCTTGCTCCTGGCTTCTGGTGCGGAGCGACACCTTCTTCGTACGTTACAGAAGATGCTTTCGAGCGTATCAGTGCTGCATTCCTGAGGTTTGCGGACTCTTGTGACTATGATGCTATTTACATCGACTTCCATGGCGCCGGGGTCGCCGAACATATTGATGATACCGAGGGCGAAGTCCTGTTCAGGTTGCGCCAATTAGTGGGCAACGACATGCCCATTGTCGCCAGTCTCGATTTACATGCGAACGTAACCCATCGCATGCTCGACGGAGCGGATGCCTTGGTGGCTTTCAGGACATATCCCCATGTGGATATGGCCAAGACTGGGGCGTTGGCCGCGCTATTGCTGGAAAGGCGAGTACTGGCGGGCAGCCGCGAGAAGCTGGCGTTTAGAAGAGTACCTTTCCTTATCGCAACCAACTCACAGAGCACTTTCATAGAACCTGCCAAGGGCCATTTTCAACTGATGGAGAGTCTCGATAATCAGAACGGAACGATCGCAAGCTTTGCCATGGGATTTCCTGCGGCCGACTTCGAGGAGTGCGCTCCCATGGTTTGGGCTTATGGAGACAAGGCACAAGAAACTCTCGATGCATTAGTACCAGCGATCTTCGAGCCGACACAATGGCAGTTGAAATCCGTTTTCCTGCCCGATGACGCGGTTCAGCGGGCCCTGTCGCTCGCTGCCGGGTCGGACCGTCCCATTGTCATTGCCGACACGCAGGACAATCCAAGTGGGGGAGCTGATGGCAACACTAGCGGTTTGCTTCATGCCCTGCTTCGAAACAAGGTGGGGCAGGTTTACCCTCTGCAGGCAGTGATAGGTGTCATTCACGATCCGGAGACCGCCGCGCAAGCGCACCAAGCAGGCATTGGTGCCACCATCGAGGCAAAGGTAGGGACTTCTGTCCGCACCTTTACAGGGGAGTCCAGCGAGCTACCGGTGGAGGGCCGCTTCAAGGTGATACAACTCTCCAACGGTGAGGTTGCCCTTCAAGGACCCATGATGACGGGGTTGGTGACTCAGCTCGGCCCGACGGCGCTGCTGGAGATATCCGGGCTGTATGTAATCGTGTCGACCGGAAAGATGCAGTTGCTCGATCGGGTGCAGATCAGCATGATGGGTTTGGATCCAAGTGCAATGAGAATCATCGCCATAAAAAGCGCCAATCACTTCAGAGCAGACTTCGTTTCACTTGTTCGCGACCCCGAAACAGATTTCATCATTGCCAAGTGTCCTGGTCCCAAGGCCGTAGACCCGGGCGATTACCACTGGACTCGATTGCCTGAATCGACCGCACGGCGCCCCGTATAAACAATCATGCAAACAGGATTTCGATGGAACCTATGAAAGCCTCTAATAAAGTTGATCATCAACGCGTTAACTGGCGTCTGGATGAGATGGCAAAAATTGGCGCAATCCCCAATGATGGCGTCAATCGACAGGCGCTCTCCAAGGAGGACGCAGCGGCGCAGAACCTGCTTATTGAATGGGGCGCCGAGATGGGTTTGACGCCCAGCATTGATGATATTGGCAATCTATTCTTGCGACTTGAGGGTCAGGATTCTTCACTTGATCCGGTCATGACCGGATCTCATATGGATTCGCAGCCCACGGGGGGGCGCTATGACGGCATTTACGGTGTAATAGCCTCTCTTGAGGCATTGCAAGCCATTGTAAGCGCCGGGATACGACCTGCACGGTCCATTGAGCTGGTTTCTTGGGTGAATGAGGAAGGTTCACGCTTTGCTCCAAGCTTGATGGGTTCTGGTGTGCATGTGGGGGCGCGCAGCCTGGAGGAGGCGCTGGCTTTGCACGACGTAAATGGGGTAACAGTTGCCGAGGCCATCGAGGCGCTGCAGCCTGAATTAAGTCACATTCCCCGCAGGCCCATAGGTGTCAAGGCAGCAAGCTACCTTGAGGCCCATATCGAACAGGGTCCAATTCTGGAGTGCAATGGTGAAACAATAGGGGTGGTAACTGGCATACAGGGCAAGCATACTTATCGCATTACAGTGACCGGCGAGGCGGCGCATGCCGGTACCGCTCCACATTCAGAAAGAAAAGATGCCTTGATAGCCGCGGCGCGTATCGTTCTGGCTTTAGGACAAGAGTTCGAGGATGCGGAAGACATTACCCGGTTCACAGTGGGGCGATTTATCGTTGCTCCGAATGCTCCTTCCGTGGTGCCCCGAGAGGTTGTATTCAGTATCGATTTACGGCATCCTGATGGCAAACGCTTGATTCAAATGAGCTCAGCCGTCCAGAGTGTTTGCGATAAGCATGCAGGGCCGTGCAAGGTAGAAGTAGTGCGCCTTTACGAAGCTGCCCCCATCGTTTTTGACGAGCGGATTCAGCAAGCTATTGAAAAAGTGGCCATTCACTTGTCGATGCCTTACCGCTACATGCTTTCTGCCGCGGGTCACGATGCCGGGCTCATGCAGCAGATGTGTCCCACTGGCATGGTTTTCATTCCCAGTAAAGATGGGATAACCCATAACGAGGCCGAATACAGTTACCCGGCGGATATCACAGCGGGGGCGCGTGTTATGGCGGACGCTTTGGTCATATTGGCGGGATAGAGGAAGCTCATCTATATGGTGGGAAGCTGCCCGTTTAGCGCCGCCCCTCGATGGCCATGCGCACGGCCAAACCCGCCAGAACCGTTCCCATCAGCCAGCGTTGCACCACTTGCCAGATGGGTCTGTCCGCAAGAAAACCCGCGATGGAGCCCGCCATGACGGCAATCAGGGTGTTGACACTGATGCTGACGACAATCTGCGTGAAGCCCAGTGCGAGGGATTGTGTCAGCACGCTTGCCTGATCTGCTGGACTGATGAACTGGGGCAGGAGCGACAAATACATGATAGCAATCTTGGGGTTCAGCAGATTGGTGACAAAACCCATGGTGAACAACTTTCGTGGACTGTCTTTTGTTAGATTGCGCAGCTGAAACGGCGAGCGGCCGCGGGGTTTGATGGCTTGCCAGGCCAGGTACAGCAAATAAAGCGCCCCGCCGATACGCAATGCGTCATACGCATAAGGAACCGCCAGGACGAGTGCCGTAATGCCCAAAGCCGCGCAAAGCATATAAAAGACAAAACCCGCCGCCACGCCGCACAGGGAAATGAGTCCGGCGGCACGGCCCTGGCAGATAGACCGCGAAATAAGATAAATCATGTTTGGGCCAGGGGTGAGCACCATGCCCAATGAGATAAGACCGAATGCAAGCAGGTTAGACAGTTCGGGCATGGGTATATGTCCTGAGCGAGGAAGCAAGAAGGGTGGCGCACCACTTGATTAGTATACTTCTGCCGGGTCTATCCGATAGGGAGGTGATTATCCGCCTGTCGCCAAGCAGAGTAATACCGATCCGAAAAAACTTCCCTCTTGATACGAAACCACTGAAAAAACGATATCCTTGTGATTCCGTCAGGAGATATGCACAAGGAAAGCCGCGATGCAAATAGGACACCTGGTTTTTGGCCTGGCCGGCTTGCTGGCCCTGGTGTCGTTCATGCCGCCCGTGGCGGGCCGCTTGCGCCTGCCTTACTCGGTGCTGCTGGCCATCGTCGGTTTTATATTGGGATTGATCATCCATGTCCATGGCTGGGCGCCGCTGGTCATGTCCGACTTCCTGGATTCGCTGCAGAACTTCGAGGTGTCGTCGGAAACCTTTTTGTTCGTGTTCCTGCCCATTCTGCTTTTTGAAACTGCCTTGTCCATGAATGTGCGGCGGCTGCTGGACGACATCGGGCCTATCCTGATGATGGCCATCGTGGCGGTGGTGGTGTGCACGCTTGCCGTGGGCTTTTCCATCAGTGCGGTGTCGGGCTATGGCCTGGTGGTCTGCCTGATGCTGGGCGCCATTGTGGCAACCACCGATCCGATAGCCGTGGTGGGGGTATTTCGCGAAGTGGGCGCGCCCAAGCGATTGACCACGCTGGTCGAGGGCGAGTCGCTGTTCAATGATGCGGCGTCGATTGCCCTGTATTCGGTATTGCTGACCGTGATGTACGGGGGCGGCACCTTGTCCACCGGCAAGGTGCTCTACAGCTTTGTATTCAGCTTTATTGGCGGGGGTTTGGCCGGCTTCCTGATGGGCCGGCTGGCAAGCGGCCTGTTCATCTGGCTGCGGGGCTGGCCGACAGCCGAAATCACCTTGACCGTGGCATTGGCCTACCTGACTTTCTATATCTCCGAGCATTATTTGGGTGTCTCGGGGGTGGTGGCCACGGTCATTGCCGGCCTGGTCGTCGGCTCAACAGGCCGCACCCGCATGTCGCCTGCCACTTTCGAGCAGTTGTCCAGCTCATGGTCGCAGTTTGGCTTCTGGGCCAATTCCCTTATTTTCGTATTTGCCGCCATGCTGATTCCACGCATGATGGCAGACATCACCTGGACGCAGGTGTTGTTGGTGCTGCTGGTATTTGCCGTGACGCTGGCCGCGCGGGCGTTGATGGTGTTCGGGGTGTTGCCGCTGCTGGGCTTGACGCGCTTCGGCACCAAGGTCAGCCCGGCCTACCGCATCGTGATGTGGTGGGGTGGATTGCGTGGCGCGGTATCGCTGGCCTTGGCTCTGGCCGTCACCGAGCAGCATAATGTGCCTTATGAAGCGCGGCAGTTCATTGCCGTGGCCACTACCGGATTCGTGCTGATGACCTTGTTCGTCAATGGGGTCAGCCTCAGGAAACTGATCGGACGGCTGGGGCTCAATCAGCTTTCGCCGTTCGAACGGACTTTGCGTAATCAGGCGGTGGTGGTGGCGCTGGAAGATCTGCGGGAAAGAACCCAGGAAATCGCCGAATACGAACATATCGGCCAGGACGCCCGGCTGCGGGTGCAATCGGTGTTCGATGCGACCCTGGCCAGCGTCGATGGCGGAGAGCTGGCGCAGCTCTCGCTGGATCAAAAGGTGTCCATGGGCTTGGCGGTGGTGGCCGCCCGCGAAGAGGAGCTGTTTTTCGATACGCTCAAAGCACAATTGGTGGACTGGCGCACCGCCGAATCGCTGCTGGCGCGGGCAGAGCGGCTAAGCGACGCGGTGCGCGCGGGCGGTCTGCAAGGCTTTGAATCGGCCATTGCGGCCGACCTGCGCTATTCTGCGAACTTCAGAATGGCCCTGCGTCTCCATTACCTGCTTGGCTTCCAGGAATGGCTCCGGCGTGAGCTGGCCAAGCGTTTTACCAATCTGATGTGCAAGCGCTCCGTGGCGCAGCAGCTCATACGGTTCGCTGAAAAAGAAATCCAGCCCCTCCTGGGGCCGGAGGCCACCGGCATCATCATTGAAGCGCACAGGCACCGTCTGGCGCTGCTGGAAAGCGCCCTGCAGGCCATGAGCCTGCAATACCCGGCATTTGCCCAGTGGCTGCAAGAGGCTTACCTGGGGCGCATGGCCCGCGCGCTGGAGCGCTTGCGCTACCGCGATATGCTGTCGCAGTTCCTGATTACTGGCGAAATGTACTCGGATCTGATCAAGCAAATCGATTTGCGCTGGGAGCATGTGCAGAAGCATCCCGCCCTGGATATTGCCATGAGCGCCAGCGACCTCGTGGGACGGATACCGCTATTCGAAGGTTTGGCGCCCGAGGCGCTGGCTGCCATCAGCAAGCTGCTCAAGCCTCGCCTGGCGGTTCCAAACCAGCACATCCGCATGCAGATAGGGCGCAGTCGGGCCATGTATATCGTGGCTTCCGGGGCCATCACGCTGCATTTGCCGGATGGCACAACCATGGAGCTGGGGACGGGTGAAATCTTTGGCGAGATGGCCTTGCTGGCGGGAGCTGAATTCGAAGCCAAGGCTACGTCGCTGGGCTACAGCCGTCTGCTTATGTTGCTGGAGGGCGACTTCGATACCCTCCTGGACCGCGATCCGGCCCTCCGGGAAAAAGTGGAGGCTGTGGCCAGGCAGCGCCGGCGCGCCCTGGAAGTCTGGCAAGAGTTTGAGTCGGGCCAGCGCCAGCACGAGCCCTTGCCCGACCTGACACGCCGCCCGCGTGTTTGATATAACGGCGGGACCAGGCTTGCCTTGCTACAGCAACTGGCGGATGTCGTTGGCGATGTCCTGGGCGGATGCATTCCCGCTGACCAGAACCCGCGCTTCGCCTTGGGGGTCGATCAGGTAAAAGGACGAAGCGTGATCCATGGAATATTGGTCCGGCGTGGCGCCCGGCGATTTGGCGTAATACGCCTTGAACGACTTGGCGGTGGCGCTGAGCTGCTCGGATGAGCCGGTCAGGCCCACGAAGCGGGGGTTGAAGGCCGAGACATAGGCCGACAGAATTTCAGGCGTATCGCGCTCGGGGTCGACACTGATCATCAGCACCTGTACCTTGGCGGCGTCATCGCCCAGCAACTCCATGGTTTCGGCCAGCTCGGCCATGGCGGTGGGGCATACATCGGGACACTGGGTGAACCCGAAGAACACCACGGCGACCTTGCCCTTGTAGTCGGCCAGGGTGCGAACTTGCCCCGTGCCATCCACCATGGCCATCTCCTGGCCCAGCTTGGTGCCGGTGATGTCGGAACCGATGAAAGCAATTTCTTCTTTGCCGCAGGCACTCAGGACGGGTGCGAGGCCCACCACCGCTGCGGCGGTAAGCAGTGCGCGGCGCTTGTTCGAAAAAACAGACATAAGAATTCCGGAAAGAAAGGTCAAATAAGCCTGACCCAGTGATCGATCAGCAGGGCCGCAAAAAGCAGGGCCAGGTACAAAATGGAAAAGCGGAACAGCTTGCGCGACAGTTCGTCTGAATAGGCCTTGTACAAGCGCCAGGCGTACATGACGAACAGGCCGCTGAGCACAACGGCCGAGAGCAGATAGAACAGGCCGCTCATGCGCACGATAAAGGGCAGCAGTGTGGCGGCAAACAGCACAAAGCTGTAAAGCAGAATATGCAGGCGCGTGAACTGCTGGCCGTGCGTCACAGGCAACATGGGCAGGCCGGATTTGGCGTAGTCGTTGTTGCGGTACAAGGCCAGGGCCCAGAAGTGCGGAGGCGTCCAGATGAAAATGATCAGGACCAGTATCCAGCCCTCGGCCGGCACCGAATTGGCCACGGCGGCCCAGCCCAGCGCGGGTGGCATGGCGCCGGACAGGCCGCCGATGACGATATTCTGCGGCGTCAGGGGCTTGAGGATGATGGTGTAGATGATGGCGTAGCCGACGAAGGTGGCGAACGTCAGCCACATGGTCAGCGGGTTCACCAGATGGTACAGCACCAGCATGCCCAGTCCGCCCAGCAGGCCGGACAGCGTGATGACCTGGGCGTTGCTGATGGTGCCGCGGGCTGTGGCGCGCCTGGCGGTGCGCAGCATGCGTGCGTCGATTTCCTGTTCTATCAGGCAGTTCACGGCGAAGGCGGCAGCCGCCAGCAGCCAGATGCCCGCCGTTGCGGCCAGCACTACGCCCAGGTCGGGCAGGCCGGGGCTGGCCAGGAACATGCCAATGACGGCACAGAATACGGCCAGTTGGGTCACCCGTGGCTTGGTCAGTACCAGATACTGCCGGAAAAGTGTTTGTGCAGGAGCGGAAACGGTGGTCATGCCGGTATTTTAGACTGTTGGGCGCGGGAAAGGCGCAGCAGGAGTGTGACGCTGGCCAGGACCAGGCCGGCTGCGCCGCCATTGTGCAGCACCGCGATCAGCAGGGGCCACTGGAAGAAGATGGTGGTCAGGCCCGTCAGCAACTGGGCCAGCAGCAGGGCAAGCATCAATGTTGCGGGTCCGCGCAGGCCAGGCTCGCGCAACATTTTCCACCCCAGCACGCCCAGATAGGCGAATACCAGGAAGGCAAAGTTGCGGTGAGTCCAGTGGATGGCCGTGAGCGCATGCTGCGAAATCATCTCGCCCGACGGCAGCATGCCCAGGCCGCGGATGAGCGAATAGCCGCCTTCGAAGTCCATGTGCGGCACCCATTCGCCATGGCAGGTGGGAAAGTCCATGCAAGCCAGTGCCGCATAGTTGGTGCTGACCCAGCCGCCCAGCGCGATCTGTGCAAAGAGCAGGGCCAGGCCGCCTGCCATCCAGGGCAGCCAGCGCCGTGCGGGTGCATGCACTGGCAAATGGGTTTTCTCGCGGGCGGCGAGCCAGGTCATGAGGGCCAGCAGAATCATGCCGCCCAGCAGGTGGGAGGTCACCACGATGGGCATCAACTGATGCGTAACCGTCCAGGCCCCGAATGCCCCTTGCACACAGACGGCCACCAGCGTGACGATCGCCAGGCGCGGTGTCTGGCCCAGCTCCCGGCGGTATCGCCAGGCCAGGTAGACGATGCCGATGATCATCATGCCCAGCAGTGAACCCACATAGCGATGAATCATTTCGATCCAGGCCTTCGAGAAACTGACCGCGCCGTATGGCATGTCCTGGAGCGCTTGTTCGATATGGCTGCTGGCCCCTATCGGGGTGATCTTGCCGTAGCAGCCCGGCCAATCAGGACAGCCCAGCCCTGAATCGGTCAGGCGGACGAAGGCGCCGAACATGATGAGATCCAGTGTCAGGAACCAGGTCGCAAAAACCAGTTTCCGGTACCGCGAAATCATCCGCGCCGCCGAGTCGCGCAGGCCTGCGCCGGGCTTGTCGCCGGCGGCTTGCGCGCGTTGAGGATCAGCGGTATGCGTGCTCATGTCGTCGTCCTTCCGGCTGTTAGCCTATGCGTGAATTGCGGATCAGCTTGCTGATGTCGTTGCGCACCGAGATGGGGTCGGCGTCGGCCGGGAACTGCATCATCAGGTTGCCCAGTGGGTCGATGATCCACATGGGCGCCTTCAGCGCGGCTTCGCGCTCGGCCGCGCTGGCTTGCGGCGCAAGGAAAGCGGCCAGTTTTTCAGGGTCGGCCCGCAGCATATTGGTGCCCTTGTAGGCCTCGGCCACCTGATCTGGGATGGGGGCGTCATCGAGCAGGAACCACACGCGGGTCAGGCGCTCTACATTTTTGCCCTGGCTGGCGTGTGAATTGCGCAGAATGAACAGCTTCTTGACGCACGATTCCGGGCAGGCGCTGCTGTCGGCGGTAAGCAGTATCCATTTGCCATGCAGGCTGGACAGCTCGAAGGGCTGGCCGTCCACGGTGGCCAGCGGCAGCGCGGCGGCATCGGGAGCGGGCCGCTGCGGCTGCACCAGGGTGCCGTAGTTGGTGTGATCGGCAGGACGCAGGCCCAGCGCGGGCACATAGTATGCCAACAAGGCAAAGACCACGGGCGCCAGGCACATGAGCACGATCAGGTACAGCGGCCAGACCGATTTGGCGCGGCGGGGTCGAGCAGGCGTGACGGAGGAGTTGCTTACCACGGGAATTCCTTAAAAAGAGTTGGGTTTGCCGCGCCGGCGCAGGGCGTGCCAGGCAACGGCCAGCCAGGCAACGGCAGCAATGGCGGCGAATCCAAACCATTGCAGGGCGTAACCTTTGTTCTTGTCGGCATCCAGGGAGGGTTCCGGCCACTCGCGCGGCAACTGGCTTCCAGGCTCGGTTTCACCATTTGCCTGAGTCGCATCGGCCGTTTGCGCCAGGACCATCGGCATGAATTTTAAGCCAGTTGCGGTCGCGTAGGTATTCAGGTCCAGATTCTGTACGCGGGGATGGGGTTGCGCGGGGTCGGGCAGTGTGTCAGGCAGTTGTGTGGCGCCGCTGAGCTCGAACAGCCGGGGCACCCGTGCCAGCAGTTCGCCAGTGACCGTTTGTTCGCCATCGGGCGCGGGGATGGCCGGCAGGGCCATTTCCATCGATGCGGGCCGAGGCAGCCATCCGCGCAGAACCAGCACGGCGGTATTTGCCGAGGCTTCGATCATCAGGGGGGTTGCCACCCAGTAGCCAGGCCGGCCCTGATAGCTGCGATTTTCCAGCAGCACCGTCAGGTCGTGGCGCCAGATGCCGCTTGCGCTGGCCGGGCGCCAGGCGGCCAGGGACTGCGGCGGCGTGTCGGCGGCGAGCCGCAGGGGAGGGGTGCCGCGTCCGGCCAGAATCTCTTGCTTGATGGCGATACGCTGGGCGGCCCGGTTCAGTTGCCAATTGCCCAGCGAAACGCACACGACCGCCACGACGCCCAGCAAGAGCAGGGCGGACAAAGTGCGATAAATCGTGTGTGGGCGTGCCATGTCTGCAATAATTCAGGTTTAACCGGAGGCCAAATAATGCGTTATATCGTGATCCTAGCGTTCCTGGGGATTATAGGAAGCCTGGCTTCCGCGCTGGTGTATCTAATGCGCGATAAGGGGGGCACCAACCGTACGGTCAATGCGCTGACAGTGCGCATAGGCCTGTCGATCGCCCTGTTTCTGTTTGTGCTGTTCGCCCATCATATGGGCTGGATTGAAAGCACGGGGATTATCGCCCGGTAATTCCATGTCCAGGCCAAGCGCGCTGTTGACAAAGAAAAACCACGCGTGCCACCAGGTGATTGCGCCCCCAGAGGGGCTTTTCTTGCCTTGGGGAGGCCCGGCGGCAAAAAAGGCTGGCCAGGGCCAGCCTTTTTTTGTTGTGTTGCAAACGACTGCGGTCTAGAACCAGTATACGAATAAGTACAGGCCCAGCCACACCACGTCGACAAAGTGCCAGTACCAAGCGGCGCCCTCGAAGCCGAAGTGGTGATCGGCACTGAAGTGGCCCCTGATCAGGCGGAACAGGATAACGGTAAGGAAGGTGGCGCCCAGAATAACGTGGAAGCCGTGAAAGCCTGTGAGCATGTAGAACAGCGCGCCGTAGGCGCCGGAATCGAAGCGCAGATTCAGATCTTGATAGGCGTGGTGGTACTCGTAAGCCTGACAGGCCACGAAAGTGAAGCCCAGAATCACGGTGGCGGCCAGCCAGAAGATGGCTTTGCCGCGATGGCTGGCGCGCAGCGCGTGGTGCGAAATGGTCAGGGTCAGGCCAGAGGTAAGCAGCAGCGCCGTGTTGATGGTGGGCAGCCAGAAGGGGCCTACCGTCTTGAACTCGGGTACTACGCCCGCGGGACCCAGGTTGGGCCAGGTGCCTGAAAAATTGGGCCACAGCAAGCTTTGGTGATCAAGGTTGCTGAGCATGGGAGTGGTGATTTCGCGGGCATACCAGAGCGAGCCAAAGAACGCGGCGAAGAACATGACCTCGGAGAAAATGAACCAGGCCATGCTCCAGCGGTAGGAATGGTCGACCCGCTGACTGTTGATGCCGCCTTCGGACTCGCGAATGGCATCGCCAAACCAGCCATACAACACCACGAACAGGCAGAGGATGCCGACAATGAAAAGCCAGAATCCCGCGGCGTAGCTGTTGATCCACAGCGCGGCACCCAGCAGCGTCATGAGCAAGGAAATACTTGCCCGTACCGGATGGGCTGATTCGGCGGGCACGTAGTAGTAAGGTGCCTCTTTGCCCTGAGCCAAGTGACTTGCACTCATGGTGTTCTCCTGCGAATTATTGAAATGGAAAATATTATTAGATCGACAAATAACCAACGAACCAGCGGGCGGCCATGACTAGCCCCACCACAAAAAAAATGGTGGCGATGATGCCGGCAATAATCAAATGAACCGGGTTGAGACTGCCGATGTCTTCGGCGTAGCCTTTGCCCTTGCGCACCCCGAAAAACCCCCATGCTACGGCTTTGAGCGTCTGGAAGAAATTCAGCTTGCGGCGAGAAAGTTCCTTGATGTCTTGGCTCATGGCGTCATCCTCCCAGTGACCCGCCACGCCAGAAGGCCCACGCCACGACTGCGATGACGACGATCAGCAGTGCGAGAGCGGTGTTGCGGTTCTTCCGGCGTTGTTCGGGTGTCATGAGAGGCTCTTTACTTGACGACAGGCGGCGTTACAAAGGTATGGAAAGGCGCGGGCGAGGGCACCGACCATTCCAGACCCGTGGCGCCTTCCCAAGGTTTGGCAGGAGCAGGTTCGCCACGGCCGTTCCAGGCTTTCAGGGCCAGGTACAGGAATATGAGCTGCGACAGTCCGAACCAGAAGGCGCCGATGGTGGCGATTTGGTTGAAATCGGTGAACTGCGCGGAATAGTCAGCGTAGCGGCGCGGCATCCCGGCCAGCCCCAGGAAGTGCATGGGGAAGAACGTGATGTTGAACGAGATCATGCTGGACCAGAAATGCCATTTGCCCAGTTTTTCGTCGTACATGCGGCCCGTCCATTTGGGCAGCCAGTAGTAGGCGCCGGCGTACATGCCGAACAGCGAGCCCGCCACCATGACGTAGTGGAAGTGGGCGATCACGTAGTAGGTGTCATGGACGGCGATATCGATGGGCGCCACCGCCAGGATCAGGCCGGTGAAGCCGCCTATGGTGAACACGAAGATAAAGCCAATGGCGAACAGCATGGGTGTTTCGAAGGTCATGGACCCGCGCCACATGGTGGCCACCCAGTTGAACACCTTCACCCCCGTGGGGATGGAAATGAGCATGGTGGCGTACATGAAGTACAGCTGCCCGGTTACCGGCATGCCCGTGGCGAACATGTGGTGCGCCCAGACCAGGAAGGACAGGATGGCGATGGCGGCGGTTGCGTACACCATGGAGGCGTAGCCGAACAGGGGCTTGCGGGCGAATGCGGGCACGACTGCCGACACGATACCGAAGGCGGGCAGAATCATGACATAGACTTCGGGGTGGCCGAAGAACCAGAACACGTGCTGGTACAGGACCGGGTCGCCGCCCGCCGCGGCGTTGAAGAAGGCAGTGCCGAAGTGGCGGTCGGTCAGGAGCATGGTGACGGCGGCGGCCAGCACCGGCATGATGGCCAGCAGCAGGTAGGCGGTGATCAGCCAGGTCCAGCAGAACAGCGGCATTTTCATCAGCGTCATGCCGGGTGCGCGCATGTTCAGGATCGTGACGATGATGTTGATGGCGCCCATGATGGACGATGCGCCCAGGATGTGCACGGCAAAGATGTTGAAGTCCATGCCTGGGCCCATTTGCAGCGACAGCGGCGCGTACATGGTCCAGCCGGCCGCGTTGGCGCCGCCGGGCACAAAGAAGGAGACCGTGAACAGAATGGCACCGATGGGCAGCAGCCAGAAGCTGAAGTTGTTCATGCGCGCGAAGGCCATGTCGGATGCGCCGATTTGCAGCGGGATCATCCAGTTGGCAAAGCCCACGAATGCCGGCATGATGGCGCCGAAAATCATGATCAGGCCATGCATGGTGGTGAACTGATTGAACAGCTCGGGCTGGAAGAACTGCAGGCCCGGGGAAAACAGCTCGGTGCGCAGCAGCAGGGCCAGCAAACCGCCTTCCAGCAGCATGCAGAAGGAAAAGATCAGGTACATCGTACCGATATCTTTGTGGTTGGTGGCAAACAGCCAACGGCGCCAGCCGTGCGGCTTGTGGTCGTGATCGTCGTGGCCGTGGCCGGCTGGGACGTGATCGGCAGTAACACTGCTCATGGTGGACTCCTTCCTACTCAGCCGGGATGCCGCTTTGCGGCAACCCGGTAAGAAACATTCAAATTTGTTTTACACGCGCCAACGGTTTAGCGCAAGGCTTTGACATCAGCAGGTTGAACAACGGGATCTTCACCCTTGCCGGCATTGCCCCAGGCATTGCGGGTGTAGGTGATGACCGCTGCGATTTCAACGTCGTTCAACTGGTCGCGGAATGCCGCCATGGCAGTTCCGGGATGACCGTTAAGCACGGTGAGGATTTGGTCTTTCATGGGAGCGAGCACATACTTCTCGTCGCCATCGAGTGCGGGGAATGTACCGGGCAGGCCCTGGCCGTTGGCTTGGTGGCAGGCCACGCAATTGGCAGTGTATACGGTATTGCCGCGAGCGATGAGCTCGTCCTTGGTCCATTCTTTGTTGGGATCGTCGGCTGCGGCAGCCAGTGCTTTCTTCTGCTCGGCAGCCCAGTTGTCGTAGTCGTCCTGGGACATGACGTTGACCACGATGGGCATGAAAGCGTGATCCTTGCCACAGAGCTCGGCGCATTGGCCACGGTAGACGCCGACTTTCTCGGCGCGGAACCAGGTATCACGCAGGAAGCCGGGCATGGCGTCCTGCTTGACGCCGAACTCAGGAATCATCCACGAGTGGATGACGTCGTTGGATGTCAGGACGATGCGCACTTTCTTGTCGACGGGCACGACCAGTTCGTTGTCGACTTCCATGAGATAGGTGTTGCTGCGTGGCTCGGTGCCTTCGATCTGCGCGCGAGGCGTGGACAGATTGGACAGGAACTTGACCCCTTGCGCCGGGCCGTCAATGTATTCGTAGCCCCATTTCCATTGGTATCCGGTCACTTTGACGGTCAGGTCGGCGCTAGATGTGTCTTTCATGGCGACGACGGTGCGGGTGGCGGGCAGGGCCATGCCGATGACGATGAGGAAGGGGGCGACCGTCCAGGCGATTTCGATACCGACGTGCTCGTGGAACTTGGCGGCGACTGCGCCGCGCGACTTGCGGTGCATGAAGATGGAGTAAAACATCGCCCCGAATACGCCCACGAAAATGATGGCACAGATGATGAGCATCATCCAGTGGATCCATACAATTTCCTGCTGTATTTGCGTAACCCCCGGATGGAGGTTGAGCTGATTAACTCTGGGGCCTCCGGGCATATCCTTGATCTGTGCACCGGCAATGCCCGCCATGAGCAATGCGCCAGTGCCCAGTAACCCTCTCAACTTCTTCATGCTGACCTCGAAATACGACGCGCCCTAGCCAAACGTTGATTCTGATCAAACAAACGGATCGGAAATAACGTCGAATGAGCACACAATTATTGGACGGCAGGCTTAAAATGATAAAGCCCGAACTACCTGCTCGAATTTACTTAAAGACCGCAGAATTATAGCGAACTAGAGCTGACCGTGGGCTGGCTTGGGGCCGGGGTGGTATTGGCATCTGTTAAAAACAGAGCATGGGTAGGCAGGCTTACACTACAATTATTGCATGAAAGATGCGCCTGCCCACGCGTTGATGCCCGTCCTCCAGACGCGTTATCGACAACTCGTCAAACGAATTCAACAGCTGCCGCCAAGCGGCTCGCGGCCCCTCACCGTGTCGGGCCGGGTCGCCGGCTGGATCACCGCCAAGGCCACAGGGCATCTGCACGGGCTGCCGGGCGTGCATATCGAAGACGAGGCGGTGCACATCACCGCGGCGCCGGGCCAGCGCATGCCGCTGAATGCCGTATTGGCACGGCTTGCGGCGTCTTTGAAAGATACCGGCTGTCTGCGCGGCTGGCGTGACGAGTTGCTGGACGTCATTGGCGAAGGGCGCCGTCTGGGGGCCATCGAGCGTGCCGCGGTGCGCCCTTTGGGCTTATTGACCAAGGCTGTGCACCTGAACGCCTGGTCGCCCGATGGCCGGCTATGGATTGCCCGCCGCTCGCTCGACAAGTCCACCGATCCGGGGCAATGGGATACGCTGGTAGGTGGGCTGGCCGGTGCCGGCGAAAGCCTTGATCATTCCTTGTTGCGGGAAAGCAACGAGGAGGCGGGACTGGAGGCGCCGGATATTGAAAACCGCTCGCCGTTGCGCATTATCTTGCGTATGCACAGGCGTTTGCCGGAAGGGTATCAGGTCGAGGACGTGCTGGTCAGCGATTGCGTGCTGGCCGAATCGGTGTCGCCCCGGAATCTGGATGGGGAAGTCAGCGAGATCCGCCTGGTCGACATGGACGAACTGCAGGCCTTGATTGAAGCGGACGCCTTCACGCGCGAGGCGGAATTGGTCGTTCTGGATGGCATGCAGAAGCGGATGGCGCAGGGCCTCATGTTGTAGCGCCTCCGCACTCGATTGGATGGATTAGACGGGCGTGCCGCTTCAGTTTAAGCTAGCTGTATCCGGTACGCTGGCCGCGTGGCCTGCCGCGCCGCATTAGTGCAATTCTGCCAAACGATTGCGTTCAAGGAGCCGCCATGGCTACTCAAGCTCACAACCCTTTTGTCTTGCCCGGCTTCGGGCAAAGCGGCGATATGGCTCAAAACCCCCTGATGGCCAGCATGGAAATGATGCGCCAGGCCTGGCAGGGCTTGGCCAATGCGGGCGGCCTCGAGCCTTCCGCCATGGCGGCTCCCATGTCCATTGAAGACCTGGATCGCCGCATCAGCGATTTGCGCGCGGTCGAAAACTGGCTGCGCATGAACCTGTCCATGCTTTCCAGCACCATACAGGGGCTGGAAGTGCAGCGGGCCACCATTGCCACGCTGAAATCGTTCGTGGCCTCTTCCGCCGCGGCTGCGGGCGGCATGCCGCCCGCAGGGCCATCGCCGCTTGAGGTGGTGCTGGGCATCAG
>JBATWU010000078.1:0-19545 GCA_049672825.1 Pusillimonas sp. | reverse complement strand
GCGCAGCACGTCGGCGGCCAGGCGGGCGCGGGCTTCCGCGCGCGGCCCGGCGTAAGAAATCTCGCCTTCAGCCAGCCAACCGCCTTCATAGAACGCACTGACTTTGAGCGTATCTGGCCTGGCGTGGCCTTGCACGCCGCTGAGCGCCACCTGGTTTTCGCCGACTTCGGTTACGCTGGCCTGGGTAATATCAGCGGTGACGTCGGGCGTCAGGTATGCCGCAGGATCATGCAGTTCGTACAGTAATTGTTCCTTGACAGTCCGCGTGTCGACCACGCCGCCTGTGCCGCAGGCCTTGCCAATCACGCACTCGCCATTGGCATCGATTCTTGCAACCGGAAAGCCTACGTTGTGAAGGCCTGGAACATCTTTGAATCCTGGGTCGGCAAAGTATCCGCCAGTTACTTGTGCACCGCATTCGAGTAGGTGGCCCGCCATGGTGGCTGCAGCAAGACGGGTCCAGTCATTCGGCGCCCACCCGTAATGCGCCATGGCTGGTCCTACAGTGAGCGATGGATCCGCGACGCGGCCCGTCACGACGATATCCGCATTGTCGTCCAGCGCCTGTGCGATGCATTCGGCGCCCAGGTAGGCATTTGCGCTGATCAACGCGCCTACGTTGGCGGATGCGCGATCGGCCCGCAAGGTGGCTGCATGCGGATGCGTCATCATGTCGTCGCCTTCCAGAACAGCAATGCGCGGCGCCGGTAGCCCCAGTTCGTGTGCCATCCGGTCAATGGCCTGCGCGGCCGCGAGGGGATTGGCCGCGCCAAAATTGCCGACAATGCGTATGCGATGGTGCAGGCAGCGGGCCAGTACAGGACGCAGCATGGCCTGAAGCAGAGGCTCATAGCCCTTGGTCGAGTCTTCGCGCCGCGTCAACTGCGCCAGTGCCAGCGTACGCTCGGCCAGCGTTTCCAGCATCAGCGTACGTTGCCCGGGGCACTTTGCAAGTGTATCGACGACGGGCGCGACCGCATCCACCCGGTCTCCGGAAAATCCCGCGCCACATCCTACCCACAACGACTCTGTGCTGCGCATGCCTGTTCCATGGTTTTGTTGGCTTGATAGTGGGGTGATTCTGCGAGAATGCCAATTAAAAGTAAAATCGAAAATTCGGAATGAATTATCTAAAAATCAAATGAATATTTCGACTCGACAACTGCGCGCCTTTATTGCCGCGGCCAAGCATCAGCATTTCACTCGCGCCGCCAAAGAGATGTGTCTTTCCCAGCCTGCCTTCAGTTCTTTGATCAAGACACTGGAGGAGGATCTTGGCGCGCAATTGTTTGCGCGCAGTACGCGCAAAGTGGAGCTCACGCCATTCGGGAGATTATTCGAAACCTTTGCTCAGCAATCATTGCTGGAGACGGATACGGCGCTGCGCAACCTGCGGGATTATGCGTCGGGGCGGGTCGGGCGTGTACACGTGGCGGCCCTGCCTTCCATAGCGGCGAACTGGCTACCGCCCGTGTTCGCCCAGTTTCGCAAGACCTTTCCGGCTGTGACGATAGGCCTGAAAGACCGGATGTCGGAAGATTGCGTCACCTTGCTTGCCGACGGCGAGATTGATCTGGCCCTGGCGACCGTCAGCCATTATTCGGCGGAGCTTGAGCGCGAGCAGCTATGGTGCGACGGCTTTCATCTGGTATGTCCCAAAGACCATCCTTTGGCTGCGCAGTCCGAGCCTGTGACGCTCGATCATATCGCCGCTTATCCACTTATCAATTTTGTGCGGTTCAGTAGTGTGCGCCAGTGCCTGGACGCAGCCTTTGGAGCGCGGGAGGTTAATACTGTACTGGAGCTGGAGCACCTGGCCACGGTGGGAGCCATGGTTGAGCGTGGCCTGGGTGTGAGTCTGGTCCCAACGCTCACGCTGTATCAGTTCAGCAGCCCGGCCCTGGCAGTATGCCCGGTCCACGATCCTGCGCTGTCCCGCAACATCTATATTCTGCGGCACAAGAACCGGCGTCTTACTTTTCCTGCACAAGCGCTATACGACCTGGTCTTGAAGCATGTTCGTGCTTTGAGTGACCCGCGGCAGAAGTCCTTCCAGGCGGGTTGAGTGTCTGCGTTGGGCAAACGATCAAGGGGGGTGAGCGCCGTAGTATTACCCTCCGGCCTTATAATTTCCCCATGGAACCCCATTCCCATCCGCCGCTGGCCAGCTTCGTTGATCTCTTGATGGATGCCGCCTTTGCGGTCGACGTGGATGCCCGCGTCGTGTTTGCCAGTGCTTCATGCGAACGCATTTTCGGGTACACACCGAAAGAAATGATAGGCAAAAACATGTTCGACATGATGCTGCCCGAAGATCGCGAGCGGACCAGGCGTTCGGTGGAGGATGTGATGTCCGGCCGTCCTCAATTCCATTTTGAGAACCGCTATATCCGCAAGGATGGGCAAGTGGTTCACATCATGTGGGCAACGCGCTGGTCGCCGGCCGACCAATTGCGGATCGGGGTTGCTCGTGACATCACCGAACGAAAGCGAGCCGAATCGCTGCAGGCTGCACTCTATTCCATTTCCGAAGCGGCGCACGCCGCTGAGGATCTGCTTACGTTGTTTCAGCACATTCACCAGATTGTCGGCACATTGCTGCCAGTCGATAATTTTTCGGTTGCCTTGCACGACAAGGAAACAGGCCAACTGAGTTTTCCATACCATGTGGACAAGCACCGGCAGACGCCTGAGTCTTTCAAGCTGGCCCCGGGGACGCCCTACGCAGAGATTATTCATACCGGGCTGCCGTTGCTGCTGACCGCAGATGCGGGCGGCGCTCGCCTTGAGGCGCTGCAAATGTCCACCGGCATGAATCCGGTCTGCTGGCTGGGTGTTCCACTCAAATCGCACAAAGACACGATCGGTGTGCTTATGGTCAAAAGCTACCCGGGCGGCGTGTGCTACAGCGAAGAAGACCAGGAACTGCTGCAGTTCGTCTCGACTCAAATTGCCACCGTCATCGAGCGCCAGCAAATGCAAGTTCGGCTTAGATATATGGCGCAATATGATCAGTTGACCGCTCTCGCCAATCGCGGGTTTTTGTATGATAGTTTGAAAGTTGCGCTGTCGGTCGCGCGACGAGAGCAAGGGCGATTGTCCTTGCTTTACATTGATTTGGACAAATTCAAACAGGTCAACGACACCCTGGGCCATGGGGTGGGAGACCTGTTGTTGCAAGAGGTTGCCGAGCGATTGAGGCTTTGCGTGCGCGAATCGGATACCGTCGCCCGTGTGGGCGGCGATGAGTTTGTGGTGCTGCTCCAGGGTACCTCATTGCCGGAACAGGCCGCGCTGGTGGCGGAAAAAATCCGCAAGTCGCTAAGCCGTCCTTTTATCCTGGAAGGCCACAGCCTGAACATCTCCCCGAGCATCGGTATCGCGCGCTATCCCGAGCATGGCGACAACGAGCAGCAGCTTCTCAAGCACGCCGACGAGATCATGTATTTCGCGAAAAACGCCAAAGGCCATTGGCCGATATCCGCATGAGGCCTGTGCAACAGCATCAAGCAGCCTCATATAGTGTGAGGCCAATTTCCCTGACACCATGTATTTATCCGTATTTTTGATCGCCCTTGTGGCGGGGGCTTTCAGTGGCATAGTGGGCACGGGCTCATCACTGTTGCTGCTTCCGGTGCTGGTGCAATCCTATGGCCCGAAAGAGGCCATACCCATCATGGCAGTGGCCGCCATCATCGGAAATCTTTCGCGCGTGGGGCTTTGGTGGCGGCGGATCGACTGGCGCGCGGCACTCGGGTATGCATCATTGGGCGCGCCTGCCGCTGCGCTTGGCGCACATACCATGCTGACCCTGCCTGCATGGCTTATTGATGTGGGGCTGGGACTGTTCTTTTGGTGCATGGTGCCCATAGGCCGGTTTCTGCGGAAAGCGCAATGGCGTCTTTCGATTGTTCAACTGAGCCTGTGTGGCGGCGGCATTGGTTTTCTGACGGGATTGGTGCTTTCCACAGGCCCCTTGAGCATTCCAGTTTTCATGGCCTACGGGCTGAGCGGCGGTGCATTCCTGGGAACCGAAGCGGCCAGCGCATTGCTGCTTTATGCCAGCAAGGTCAGCACCTTCGCCGCCCAAAATGCAATGCCCTTGCAAACCGCGCTGCAAGGTATTCTGGTCGGCGTGGGCATTATGATCGGGACAGTCGCAAGCAAGCCGCTGGTTTTGAAAATGCCTCCAAGGACATTTGCAATCCTGACCGACCTGCTTTTGTTGTTTTCCGGCGCGGCACTGTTTAGGAGTGCTTGGCTAAGTTGAAACAAAAGCCGTTCTATGCGCGCGCCGCACGGTGTAGAAGAAGACAGCGACGAAGATCAGGGACAACAGGACCACAATGGTTGGCCCCGGCGCGCTGTCCAGATAAAAACTTATCCAGATTCCGCTTGCTGCGGCCACGATGGCGACGAGCACGGCCACGAGCAGCATGAGGCCAAAGCTGCGTGTCACCAGCAAGGCGATGGCACCCGGCGCAATGAGCAGTGAAATTGCCAGAATGATGCCCACGGCCTTTAGCGCCCCCACTATCGTGAGGGAAATCAGTGCAAGCAGTCCGTAATGCAGCAGTCGAACCGGCAGGCCGATTGTCCTGGCCAGAACGGGGTCGAATGCGTGAAGCAGAAAATCTTTCCACCGCAGGGCGATGGCGCCGATGATGATGGCGCTGATGATGGCGCTTTCGAAGATGTCCGGCCAGCCCACGCCCAGCATGTCGCCGAAAAGGATATGGTCCAGGTGCACATCGCTTTCGATTTTCGTGTAGAGCACCATGCCGAAGCCAAACATCCCCGAGAAGACGACGCCCATGACGGTGTCCTGCTTGATCCGGCTGTTGTCCGCCAGATAGCCGACCGCGAGGGCGCAGAACATGCCGGCAGAGAACGCCCCGACGGCAAAGGGCAGGTTGCCCATATAGGCCAATATCACGCCGGGGAACACGGCATGGGAAATGGCATCGCCCATCAGCGCCCAGCCTTTGACGACCAGAAAGCAGGAGAGCAATGCCGCGGGAACCGCGACAGTGATGGAAATCAGCAGGGCCTGTTGCATGAAATCGATCTGCAGCGGCAGCAGCAGTGCATCTAGAATGCTATTCATTGTATATACGATTCCTGAGCTGGCTGCCGAGCCGCTCGGCGTTTGGAGGCCAATACACCGTACTTCGGCGCAAAAAGAAATACCGCCAGAAAGATCAAGGTCTGCAGGACGACGATGACGCCACCCGTAGCGCCATCAAGGAAATAGCTGATATAGGCGCCCAGAAAACTGGTGCCTGTGCCGATGGCCACGCTCAGGATCAACAACCGGGGAAAGCGGTCGGTCAGCAGATAAGCGGTTGCCCCGGGCGTTACCACCATTGTGATGACCAGGAAGGCGCCCACCGTCTGCATGGCTGCGACCGTGCAGGCGGACAGCAGGGCGAAGAACAGAATCTTGAGCGCTAGGGGGTTCAGCCCAATGGAGCGGGCATGATTTTCATCGAAAAAGGTGATCATCAGATCCCGCCATTTGAGCAGCAGAATGGCAAGCGATAGCACGCCGATGATGAGCAGCTGCAAGGTATCGCCCGGGGTGATCGCAAGAATATTGCCCAGCACGATGCTGCGGATATTCACCGACGTGGGCGACAATGACACCATGAACAGGCCGATGCCGAAGAAGGCCGAAAACACCAGGCCGATGATGGCGTCTTCCTTCAGTTTCGTGCGCTGGTTCAGAAACAGCATGGCGCCGGCGGCCAGCGCGCCGGAAAAAAAAGCCCCCAGCGAAAAAGGCAGCCCAAGCATGTAGGCGCCCGCGACTCCGGGGACGATGGAGTGGGACAGCGCGTCGCCGATGAGCGACCACCCCTTCAGCATCAAATAACATGAAAGAAACGCGCAGACGCCGCCCACCAATGCGCTGATCCCCATGGCGTTGACCATATAGCTGTAGGCGAAAGGTTCCAGGAGCAGGCTGGTCATTTTGCCTCGTCCCAGTTGGTGGCTTGTGTGGCGTCGTTGGGCGAGTCGGGGCGTTCTCGAACCGCCGACCTGCCTCCGTAGAGGACTAGTGGACGTTCGTCATCGGTAATGATTCCGACGGCTTCGCCAGGCCTATGGGCGGATGACGGCGGTAAATCGAAGTGGCGCAGCATTCCGCCAAATGCCTTGGCCAGATTCTGTGGGGTGAAGACGTCGGACGTCAATCCCTGGGCGAGCACCGTCCGGTTGATCAGCACTGTGCGGTCGCAGAATTCAGGCACGCTGCCCAGATTGTGTGTGGAAACAAGCATGACCCGGCCCTCGTCGCGCAAGCCGCTCAGCAACTGGATGATGGCGTCTTCGGTTCTTACGTCGACGCCGGTGAAGGGTTCATCGAGCAGAATGACGCGTCCATCCTGGGCCAATGCCCGGGCCAGAAAGATTCTTTTTTTCTGACCGCCGGAAAGCTCGCCGATCTGGTGCTTGCGAAAACCCGTCATGCCGACGCGCATCAACGCCTGCTCAACCGCTTCGTGGTCGACGGTTCGAGGCCGGCGCATGAAGTTCATGTGCCCGTAGCGCCCCATCATGACGACATCTTCCACCAGGATGGGGAAGTTCCAGTCCACTTCCTCGCTTTGCGGCACATAGGCAATCAGCTTGCGCCTGATGGCCGCCTGCACAGGCATGCCAAGCACAGAGATACTGCCTGTCGCCAATCTCAGGAAACCCATGATGGCCTTGAACAGCGTTGATTTCCCGCTGCCGTTGACCCCCACCAATGCGGTGATCGTTCCGGTTGGTATGGAAAAGCTTGCGTCATGCACGGCGGTAAGGCCGTTGCGGTAAGTCACCGTTGCGTGAGCGACATTGATTCCGCCGCCGTTGGCTGTTGCGTCGTTTTGCATTATTTCGCCAAGCCCTTCGCAATGGTATCGGTGGTCACGCGCAGAAGGTCGAGGTAGGTTGGCACTGGGCCGTCCGGATCACTCAGTGAGTCGACATACAGGACGCCGCCATATTTGGCTCCGGTCTCGTGCGCCACTTGCTGGGCGGGTTTCGCCGAAATGGTACTTTCGCTGAATATGGCGGGAATGCCATGGGCTTTGACAGCGTCGATGACTTTGCGGACCTGCTGCGGGGTGCCTTGCTGGTCGGCGTTGATAGGCCAGAGATAGAGTTCCTTGAGGCCGAAGTCGCGAGCGAGGTAGCTGAATGCCCCTTCGCTGGATACGAGCCAGCGGCGTTCTTCGGGGATGGTGTCGAGTTCGGCGCGGATCGGGGCGATGGTGGCGGTGATCTTCTGTTTGTAGGCGTCTGCGTTTGCGTGATAGGTGGCCGTGTTGGCGGTGTCGTACCGGCTGAGGGCATCGCGGATGTTATCGACGTAAATCAGCGCGGCGGAAGGGGACATCCAGGCGTGCGGATTCGGTTTTCCGGTGTATGGGCCCTCGGCGATGCCCATGGGCTCGACCCCTTCCGACACCACGGCGCTGGGCACATTGGACATGCGCTGGAAGAACTTCTCGAACCAGAGTTCCAGGCCCAGCCCATTCCAGAGGATGAGCTGGGCGTCGCGTGCCCGGAGGATGTCGCCCGGAGTGGGCTGGTACTCGTGAATTTCGGCGCCCGGCTTCGTGATGGACACCACAGTCGCCGCGTCGCCCGCCACATTGCGGGCGATATCGGCAATGACGGTGAACGTAGTCACGACCTTGAGCTTTTCCTGTGCGCTTGCCGCGGGGGCGAACAGACTTTGCACAATGACCAGCGCCGCGGCGGCAAGCAGGGTTCGTCTTTGACTACGGGTGGAGCTCATGCTGTCTTTTCCCGGTTGATGATGGAAATCAGTTTTTCTATCTTCAAGAGTAAATATAGCATCTGCTATATTTATATGTATAGGCTATTATTGAATATATTGCTTCACACCGTAAACTGGGCCCCAGAAACCAGAGAGGCTTGCCAGGTAAAAAGATGGGGGAAATTCAAATGTCGCGAAGCACAGCCTGTATCAAAAGGGATTCCGAGCTGCGAGACGTCGCTTTGCAGGTCGACAGCTTCCGGCATGTACGCAATGCCCGCCGCCAAGAGCTGGTCGAAGACTACGTGGAACTGATTTCCGATCTGCTGCGCGACGGGGGCGAGGCCCGCCAGGTGGATCTGGCCTCCCGCCTGGGCGTCAGCCAGCCTACTGTGGCCAAGGTGCTGGCGCGGCTGGTCGAGTCCGGCTTTGTGGTGCGAAGGCCCTACCGGGGCATATTTCTGACCGAAGACGGCGAAAAACTGGCGGAAATGAGCCGCCGCCGGCACCAGCTCGTTGAGCAATTTCTGGTGGCGATAGGCGTGGACGACGATACGGCCCGCAGGGATGCCGAGGGCATTGAACATTACGTCAGCAAGGCAACCCTGGATGCTTTCGCACGGTATCTTGCGCGGAGCGCCGGAGCCTGAAACCGAGGCTGCGGCTGTTTTGCTTGACTTACCACTTGTATTTCAATGTGGCACTGACTGTACGTCCTTCGCCGTAGAAGCATCCTTCCCAGTACGAGCAGTTGGACAGATACGCTTTGTCGAGGAGATTGCGGGCGTTGATGGCCAGGCTCAGTCCTTGCCACCGGGCGTTGGCCTTGCCGAAATCGTAAGTCAGCGCCGCATCCATCACTGTGTGTGAGGGCACTTCTATTTCGTAGCTCGAACCCCATGCTTTGCCGCGATAGCGCACACCGGCGCCCAGGCCCAGGCCGGCCAGGGGACCGCTATGCAGCGAGTAGTTGGCCCAAAGTGCGAACTGATGGCGCGGTGTGAAGTAAAGCGGCTTGCCCAGATCGTCGTTATTGCTTTGGGTGATTTCGGAATCCAGATAGGTATAGCTGCCGATAATGTCCAGCCCGCGCTCCAGGTTCAGCTTGGCTTCGATTTCCATGCCGCGAACACGCGCTTCACCCGTTTGAATTTGCGCCCAGGGATTGTTGGCGGGGGGATTGGGGTCGCGCGTCAGAATGTTCTGGCGAGTCAGGTCGAATGCCGAGATGGTGATCAGGCTGTCTTGCCCCTCGGGTTGATACTTGATGCCGATTTCATACTGTTTTGCGGTGGTCGGCTTGAACGGATCACCCTGGCCGTCGAGACCGATCTCGGGTTCGAACGAAGTGGAATAGCTCGCGTATGGCGCCAAGCCATTATCGAACACATAGGTCAGGCCAACTCTTCCTGTGAAATCCTCGTCCTTCTGCCGTGATGTTCCGCCATACAGACGGTCGATGGTGTCACCCTGGGCCCAGTCGTAGCGGCCACCCAGCGTCAGCCGCCAGCGTTCCCAGGCGATCTGGTCTTGCACATAGACACCGATCTGGCGGGCTTTTTTCAGCTCGGAAATACCGGGTTCAAATGGCCCGATCGGTGAGCCATAGACGGGATTGAACGCATCGATGGGATCAAGGGTGGCCGAAGCGAAGAACCAGTCGCTGCGCGACCGGCTGTAGTCCAGCCCAAGCAGCGCCTTGTGCGACAAAGAGCCTGTGTTGAACTTGGCATGCAATTGATTATCGATGCCCAGCATGCTGATTTTGTTGACATCGTGCCAGCCGGTACGGTCGACGGTGCGTCCATCCAGGGTGAAAGAGCCGTAGTCGTAGGCCATGAGGCTGACATTTTCCAATTGGTCTACATAGCTGTAGCGTAGGTTTTGTGCGATGGACCACGTGTCGTTGAACTGATGCTCGAATTCGTAGCCGATAGAAAACTGATCCCTTTCGAATGCGTCGAAACCGGGTTCGCCCAGGAAGCGGTTGCGGGGGATTTTGCCGTGGGCACTCGGGTACAGGGTTCCATCCGCGGGCAGGGGAATGGGGCGCAGTGCATCGCGATCGCGTTGATATTGGCCAAACAGGGTCAGGCGAGTGGCGTCGTCAGGCTGCCAGGTCAACGACGGCGCAAGGAAAAGGCGGTCGTCGCCCTGGTAGTCCATTTGGCCATCCGCAGCGCGGCCCAGGCCGGTGAGACGATACAGGACCCGTCCCTGCTCATCGGCCCGCCCCGAGAAATCGAAAGCGGCCTGTTTTCTGTCGGGATGTCCCGCGGTGACCTGGATCTCGCGCAGCGTCTGGTCGGTGGGGCGTTTGGATACTTGGTTGACGACGCCACCCGGGGCGATTTGTCCGTAGAGTACCGACGAGGGGCCGCGCAGGACATCAATGCGCTCCAGTCCATAGGGCTCGACGCCCATTTGCGCGCCCACGACATAGTCCCGGTACTGTCGTGTGCCGTCAAGAAAAATGGGTGAATGGAATCCGCGCAGAAAAATGTAATCCTGCTCGGGATTCGATCCATAGGTTCCAATGCTGACGCCCGGGGTGTAGGTCAGGGCTTCTTCAAGACGCCGCGCGCCTTGTATTTCAATCTGGTCGCGGGTAACGACGGATATCGATTGAGGCGTTTCGAGAATAGGGGTGTCGGTCTTTGTAGCCGTTGCGCTGCGCCGCGCGATATAGCCGTTCACCGGGCTCCAGGCCGTTTCCCGCGTTCCTGTTACGGTAATCTCCCGCAAGCTGGCGACCGCGGCATCGTCGGTGCCCGCCGTGGATACTTTTCTTAGCACGTAGCCGCCGCCCGCTTGCGGAATGGCTCCGATACCGCTGCCGGCCAGCAAGGCGGCAAGCCCATTCGATACGCTGTAGCTGCCCGACAAGCCCCGCGTGACGGCGCCCTCGATCAACGCGGCGTCATAGCTGATGTTGACGCCGGCCGCGCGGGCGAAACGATTCAGTGCAGCGTCCAGCGGTCCGGCCGGAATATCGTAGCCCTGCTCGGTCTGGACGGTCGCGGGGGCGTTCTGGGCCTGGACCTGAAGGGGCAGGGCGGCGCTTACCGCCAGGCTGAATAGTGCGCCTTGCAGGGCACGCGTCGTTCGGGCGGGAGTCCGGCGCGAAGCATTGCGCTTGGCGGGACGGCCTGGGCGGGCGGTCTGGGCAGGAAAAAGTGGCAGGGTCATGGGGGCTCGGTTGATCAGGTTGCTGTGGTTTCTACCTGATAGGCCGCTTCAGAATTCAAATCCCCTCATTTTTTCTGTAATTAATTTTCTGCAATTTTAATTACCAGGCATTATGAATGCGTCAACGCCTGGCGCCGTGCGCCGCCGGGCCCACTGTCACCCAGTAGCGGGTGCGGTACGTTACGCTGATGGGCTGAGTCTGTTCGAGAAAACGCAATGCCTGGTCGGTATCATTGATATGGAAAATGCCAGACACGCGCAGGTTGGCCACGCGCTCGTCGCAAATGCTGCGGCCGGGGCGATAACGGGCCAGCTCGGCGACAAGATCGGCCATGCGGATGTTGTTGCCGGCAATGACGCCGTCGGCCCAGCCGTCGTCGCTGAAGCCTTGTGCTGCGGCGGGCAGAATAGCGTTGCTGGTCAGCCACAGGCTTTGGCCGGCGTGGGCGATTGCGGTGGCGCCACCCAGGGCGGGATGCAGCTCGACGGCGCCTTCCTGGACGCTGACTCGCGCGCGGGGCCCCTCCAGGCGCACCACAAAGCGGGTGCCCAGCGCCTGTATCGTGCCAAATGGCGTGTGCACCCAGAACGGGCGCTTGCCCTGGTAGTGTGCTTGAGCGGCGGCATCGGCGCCGGTGGTGATCAGGATTTCTCCTTTGTGCAATAAGATCAGGCGCTGCGCGCCTTTCAAATCGGTGCTGACCGCCGTGTTGGTGTTAAGGACGATGACAGTGCCATCGTCCAGGCGCAGCGTGGTTTGTTCTCCGGTGGACGTACTGGCCTGTGCCAGCAACTGTTGCCAGGGTGCGTGATCGTAGGCGACCCAGCCCGCCGCCACTGCGACACCGGCCAGCGACAAAGCCTTGAGCGCATTGCGACGGCCTTGACGCGCGTGCGCCCGCCGCGCGGTATCTGCGGCCTGCAACGTGTCCAGCGCCAGTTGGGCGGGCAGGCCAGACAGTGTGGGCGATGAGGTTTTCAGGGTGTGTACGCGCTGCCAGGCCAATGCGTGCGCCGGCGAGGCATGTAGCCATTGTTCGAAGGCCTGCCGCAGGGATGGCGTAGGCTGCCCATAGTCCAGCTTGACGGCCCAGCCTATGGCTGCGTCGATAACCGCTTCGGAAAGCTTGGCGGACGGCGCGGCCGGCGTCGATACGCCGTTGGGATGCAAGGCCGCCTCGAGCGCAGTGTTGCGCGTCATGACTCGAAACGCACCGCATAGCAGCGGCGCAGCGCTTTGGCTACGTAGCGCTCGGCTGTGGCCAGCGACACCCCTAGCCGGTCGGCGATTTGCGGGCAGGTCAGGCCATCGAGCTGGGCCCACAGAAAGGCCTGGCGCACGGGTTGCTTGAGCGAATCAAGCACGCGGTCGATTTCTGCGAGCGCTTCAAGAAAGATCAGCCGGCTTTCCGCGGAAGGGGCTTCGGGTTCGGGCAGGGCGGCCAGTGTTTCCAGCCAGGCTTTTTCAAGTTCGCGCCGCCGCCAATGTTCGATGACCAGGCCGCGGGCGACTGTGGATAAATAGGCGCGGGGTTCGCGCGCCAGTATAGGCTGGCGGCGGGCCAGTAAGCGCATGAAGACGTCCTGGGCCAGGTCGGCCGCGTCGAATGCGTTACCCAGCTTGCCGCGCAGCCAGCCGTTGAGCCAGCCATGGTGCTGGTAATACAGTGTCTGTATTTCTTTGTGCAATGCCGCTTCGGTGGTAGGCACGGCGGCCCTCCGGCTGGTGCGTCCGGTTCATGCCAGACGTGATAGGTGATAATGATTCGCATTCTACCTAGGTGCTGGGGTTCTCGCAATATTTAGTATTAATTCTCGTTGCATTCCGAGCCGGCGCCGCACACTATCTAAGGTACTGCACCAAATTCTGGCTGCGGATGATGTCCGCGTCAGCCGCGGCTTTCTAGCTGGTATAGCGCGTGGCCCATTCAGGCGGCGTGGACGCCCAGTCTTTCAGGTAATCCAGCAGTAGACGCACCCGGCTGGGCATGTGGCGGCGCGAAGAGTACAGCGCCAGTACATGCAAAGACGTGGGCGGTGTTTCGGGCAGCAGTTCTACAAGCCTTCCCAGCTCCAGGTCAGCAGCCACCATATAGCGAGGGTGTATGGAAATGCCTTGGCCGAGCAAGGCCGCATGATGAAGCACATCACCGAAGTTCGCCCGTATGCTTCCCTGCACGCGAATCATGGTGGATTGGGCATTTTCCAGCGTCGATGTCTGGAACCGCCAGTAAGAGATGGGTGATTTGATGGTGTGCACCAGGCAGTTATGGCGCGTGAGTTCGTCGATATTCCTGGGGCGCCCCGAGCGTTTGATATACGCCGGAGATGCCACCAGCACCTGCGGCGCGTTGAGCAATGGTATGGCCACATGGCTGGAGTCATCCAGAGCGGAAGCAATGCGTACCATGATATCCAGGCCATCCGTCGCAAACGTGGAACGGCCATCGTCTATCGTCATGGCGACCTGCACATCGGGATAGCGTTGCGAAAACCGGGTAATCAATGGCAGCAGCTGATGCGTGCAAAACGATTGGGGCGCACTGATTTTCACAACACCTCGGGGCCGGGCATTTGATTCGCGCATGTCGTCGGCCAACTCATCGTAGGCTTGCAGCAATCGTTGGCCGTCCTCCAGCACACGCAGCCCCGCTTCTGTCAGCCCCACTCGTTTCGTCGTGCGCGTCAGCAGCTTTGTGCTCAAGGTTTCTTCTAGTTTGGCCACATGCTTGGTCACACTGGAGCGCGACATAAACAGACGCTGCGCAGCAAGGGTGAAACTATTGCAACGCGCAACTTCGACAAACACTTTCAAGCAGGCCAGACGATCCATTGCAGAGACTCCAAGCACAGACGCTATGTTTACGAAACGGAAACAATGAGTTTACCGGAACAGTGCGCCGCTCGACGCTGCGGCAAGGTCTAATTGCTGGTGGCCGCACGGCTGACAATAAAACATGACCAAACATCATCCGATGCATGCCTGCGCGGATGGACAAGGAGACAAACTGTGATCAAGGTCCTATTGGGCGCCTTTGCCGGCGCCATGATTTTTCTGAGCTATCCGGCTCACGCCGATTTTCCCGAACGGCCGATACAGTTGATTTTGCCCACTCCTCCCGGAGGGGTCGCCGACAATAACGCACGGCCTGTCGCCAAGCACCTGAACAAGGCCTTGGGCCAGCCCGTTGTTGTCGTGAACAAGCCTGGAGCCGGGGGCAGTATCGCCTACAGTACTGTTGCCAAAAGCGAAGCAGATGGCTATACGCTGTTGCTGGGGCTGTCGACAATTTCCGTCATTCCCGAGTCCGAGCGCATCAACGGCCGCACGCCGTCATTCGAGCTGGAACAGCTTCAACCGCTGGCGCTGATATCGGCCGATCCGCTGATGTTGCTAGTACACAGTGATTCGCCCTGGCAAACAATAGAAGATCTGGTCGAAGATGCGCGCAAGCGTCCTGGCGGTATCAATTATGCGTCGTCAGGAAACTATGGCGCCATACATTTCCCAATGGAGCAATTCGCGCGGGCTGCCGATGTACAGCTTATGCACGTGCCTTATAGCGGAGGCGGGCCGGCCATGATGGCTTTGCTGGGCAAACAGGTGGATGTGACCGCGGCGGGGCCGGCTGCCGCCAGAACGGCGATCGCAGATGGCCGCGCGCGAATACTGGCCCATTGGGGCGGGCAGCGTATTGCGCAATTCCCCGATGTGCCAACGCTCAAAGAGCGAGGCTACGACGCTGAATATTACCTTTGGGCAGGCCTGTTCGCTCCGGTGGCTACGCCTGCGCCGGTCATGAACCGCTTGCGGGAAGGTGTTCGCGACATCGTAGCGTTGCCGGAATTCAATCAGGATATGGCCAATGCCGGTATACCCATCCATTATCTGGATGCTCCCGATTTTGCCCAGTTCTGGAAAAAGGATGCGGACGCCATGATAGACCTCGCAAGGGAAATAGGACGCGTGGAATAGCGCAAGGCCCTGCCTACGTCATCCAGGGCCTGTAAGCCATTATTAATTAATCTCAAACGGAAAAAATTATGACCAGTTTTAGCGATTATGCGGAAAAATATGATTCGGTTCACATGCGCCGCGACAAGGGCATTCTTGAAATGCGGTTCCATACCAATGGCGGCTCTTTACGCTGGAGCAAGAAAGCGCATGAGGACCTTGAGCAGGCATTTCTTGACGTGGGTCGTGATCGTGAAAACGATGTGATTATTCTTACGGGAACCGGTGATGAATATGCCGGACCCGCCGTACGCCCGAGCGGAGAGGGTGGCCACCATAATCCGCGCAAGCCGGTAACGGCTGAAGAGTGGGACCAGCTCTGGTATTGGGAAGGCAAGCACCTGCTGATGAATTTGCTGAATATCGAAGTGCCGGTGATTGCGGCCATCAATGGCCCGGCGGTGCGCCACCCCGAAATTCCGCTGCTCAGCGATATTGTGTTGGCGTCGGAAACGGCAACCATCCAGGATTCTGCCCACTTCAACGGGGGGCTGGTGCCCGGCGATGGCGTGCATGTGGTGTTTCCGCTGATTATGGGCCCGAACCGGGGCAGGTATTTCCTTCTGACGGGACAAACCCTTGACGCCGCCGAGGCGAAAGAAATGGGCCTGGTCAGCGAGGTGCTGCCGCCCGACGCACTTTTGCCCCGCGCATGGGAACTGGCGCGCCAGTTGCAACTGCGTCCAACACTATTGCGGCGCTATGCACGGGTCATGCTGACTCAGGACCTGAAAAAACGCATGCAGGATTTGCTGGGCTACGGTCTGGCGCTGGAAGGGCTGGCCGCTGTTCAACTGGTAGAGTAGCGGGTACTGCCTTCATGACGCCACGGCCCTGGCCAGCCTGAAAATTGAGCTCAATTGCGTATATTTCATTGCCTGACGTTAAACTAGCGGATACTTGGACCGGCAGCCACGCGCTTGCCGGTTTACGATAGGCGTGACATGTAAATAGGGCGGGCGCATGGCCATGACATTACAACGCGTGTTCAACGTGCGTCGCGAAGAAATTTTGCCAGTCGCCCTGGCGGTGGCGTTTTTCTTTTGTGTCCTGACGGCGTTGATGATGCTCAGGCCCGCCCGCGAAGCCCTGGGCATGCGCGGAGGCCTTGATGCCGTGCGCTGGCTGTTTGTCGGCACGGCGCTCGTGACGCTGCTGGTCAACCCGGTCTTCGGTATGCTGGTCGGCCGGTTCCGGCGGATGGTTTTCATTTCCGTCACCTATTTGTTCTTTGCCTCCAGCCTGGTGGTTTTCTATCTGTTGATCGCCCTTTCGCCCGAGGTCATTGGTGTCGCGACCGGCCAGGTGTTTTATGTCTGGTTCAGTGTCTTCAACTTATTTTCTTCCATGGTTTTCTGGGCGTTGATGTCCGACCGGTTCTCCCTGGAGCAGAGCAAGCGTTTCTTTGCATTGATTGCCGTGGGCGGCACCCTGGGTGCCATCTTCGGTCCGTGGCTTGCCTCGGTGCTGGCGGCGCCCCTGGGCACGCCCGCTTTATTGCTGGTGTCGGGCGCTTTTCTGATATTGGCCTTGTGCGCGGCGGGCGCCCTGGTCCGTATCCAGCCCGCGCAAACTGCGCAGGGCAGGAGCGCTGATCAATCCGGGCGGGCCGAAGACGACGAGAGTGTCATTGGTGGCGGCGCCTGGGATGGTATCAAGGCGGTGTGCCGGTCGCGGTATTTGATGGGGATCGCAGCCTATGTTGTCATCCTGGCCATCATGGCAACCTTTCTTTACTTTACCCGTTTGCAAATGGTGGCGGCCCTGGGCGATGAAATGGACGCGCGCACGACCTTGTTTGCCCGGATCGATTTGATTACGCAAATTGCCACATTGGTGATTCAAGTCCTGGTGTCCGGCCATTTGATGAAGCGGCTGGGTGTTCACATCACCTTGGCGCTGTTGCCACTGACCGCGCTGCTGGGTTTCGTCGGATTGGCCCTGGTGGGTTCACTGGCCGCCCTGATTGTTTTCGAATCGGCGTTCAGGGCGGTGCAGCGCGCCATCATGCGGCCGGCAAGGGAAACCTTGTTTACCGTGGTGACGCCGGAAGAAAAGTACAAGGCCAAGGCTTTTGTCGATACTTTCGTGTATCGCGCGGGCGATGTGGCGGGTGCCCAACTGGAAGGCGCATTGGGGCGCCTGGGCATGGGGCTGGCTGCGGTGGCCAGCGTGGCTGTGCCCCTGGCCATTGTCTGGGCCGCGCTGGCGCTTTGGCTGGGCCGCGCGCAACAACGGATCGCCGTCTCGGATACGTCGCCGCATCTTGCGGTGGATGCATCCGCCTTTAACCCACCTGAATCAAGGAGCTCGACATGATTTCTCGTCGCGATTATTTGACGTTATGCATGACGGTGGGAGCAGGCTCCATGCTTGCCCCCGGTTTGCTGCGGGCCAAGGAAAAATCCCCTGCGCTGATCACTCGCCCCATTCCTTCGTCCGGCGAGCGGCTTCCTGTGGTGGGCCTGGGCAGCTCGGCCACATTCTCCTCCGCGGCGGGTGCCGAAGATGTGGAAGCTTTGAAACAGGTGTTTCGCACCTTTGTCGAACAGGGTGGATCGGTCTTCGACACCGCCCCCAGCTATGGCGCGTCGGAAGTGGTGGCGGGGCGGATCGTCAATGAGCTGGGGATCAACGACAAGGTGTTCTGGGCGACCAAGCTCAACGTGGCCGGATTCGGCGGCGGGAAAGCCGATGCACAGCAGGCCAGGGCCCAGATCGAGGCGTCGTTCAAAGCCATCGACAAGCCCGTCATCGATCTGATCCAGGTGCACAACCTTGGCGATCTGCCTACCCAGCTGCCTATCTTGAAGTCCTTGCGCGACGAAAAGCGAATTCGCTACATGGGCGTCACCACGACGTTTCCACGCCAGTACGAGCAATTGGAGCAGGTGATGCGCGACGAACCGCTTGATTTTATCGGCGTCGATTACGCGATCGACAACCGTGTCATGGAAGAGCGCATATTGCCGCTGGCGGCGGACCGGGGCATTGCAGTGCTGGTGTATGCGCCATTTGGCCGCACGCGCTTGTGGAGCCTGGTGAAGGGGCACGATGTGCCGGATTGGGCCACTGAGCTTGGTATACGCTCGTGGGGGCAGTTCTTCCTGAAATTCGTCATTTCGCATCCGGCCGTCACGTGCGCGACCCCTGCAACCAGCCGACCCAGAAATGTTGTGGACAACATGGGCGCGGCCTTCGGTGAACTGCCCGATACTACGACGCGCAAGCGGATGGCGGCGCATATTGAGTCGCTCCGGGTGTGATGGGGCGGGCGGGACGCCGCCCATCGGCGAGCGCCGCCGCTTTGATGCCAGGCTCCGGACATGCCTGGCGGCTGCGTTAGTCAGGCTGGACGTAGCGGTACATCTCCGTGTGATCCGCCTGCGGGCCAAGTGCTGTCGAGGCTGCGCTGGTTAGCGCGGCAACGTACTTGCCCAATGCCATGTCGATCTGCAGCGCTTCGCCGAGCGCCGCGGCAATGCCTACGTCCTTGGCCTGCAATGCCAGGGAGAATCCCGAATTGAAAGCGCCGTTCAGCATGTACTGCTTGGCCTTGTTTTCGGTGGTATTGTTCTTGCCGGTAGAGGCCTGGATGACGTCGACGATGGTGTCCGGATCGATGCCGAAGGCCTTGCCCGCGTGGATGGCTTCCGCCGTGGCGATCAGGGCGGCCGCCGAGACATAGTTGTTCAGCGCCTTCAGGGCGTGGCCGGCGGCGACTGCCCCCACGTGGGTAATATTCTTGCCCAGGGCCTCCAGCACGGGCCGGCTGGCCTGTACATCCGCCTCGTCGCCGCCGGCCATGATGGCCAGGCTTCCATCGATGGCTTTCTTGACTCCGCCCGAGACCGGGGCGTCGATCAGCCTGGCGCCTGTTGCGGCGACCCGGGCAGCCAGTTCGCGAGTGCGTATCGGGTCGGCGGAGCTCATTTCAATGACGATGGTGCCGGCGCGCAGGTGCGGCAGCAGCGGGGCGATCACCAAGTCGACGATAGCGGAATTGGGCAGTATGGTGATGATGAAATCATTATTCGCCATCTGTTCGGCTGACGCACCCGCGACCGCGCCGCCATGCGCGCGCAAGAATCGTTCGAGCGCGGCGGAATTAACGTCCTGGACCGTGAGGCTGTGCCCCGACTGGTGTAGCAGGTGGGCCATGGGAGCACCCATCATGCCCAGGCCGATAAACGCGATCTTGCTCATGGTGGCTCGCCTTTTCAGATGTTCATTTCTTTGAATACTTCGCTGGCCACTCGGAAGGAGTCGATGGCGGCGGGTACGCCGCAATAGATGCCGGCCTGCAGGAAGACTTCTTTTATTTCTTCCTTGGTCAGTCCGTTGTTGATGGCGCCGCGCACATGCAGCTTCAGTTCGTGCGGGCGGTTGAGCGCGGTAATCATGGCCAGGTTCAGGAAAGATCGAGTCTTGCGATCGAGTCCGGGCCGGTTCCAGACGTCGCCCCAGCAGTACTGGGTGACCAGTTCCTGCATGTCGATGTTGAAATCCGTGGCGTTCTTGATGGAGGCATCGACATAGTCGCCGCCAAGCACTTCGCGGCGGGTGT
>JBATWU010000077.1:0-41366 GCA_049672825.1 Pusillimonas sp. | reverse complement strand
GTCCGCGGCTGTGTGAGCCCGTCGGGTGTCGGGCCACTGGCCCGACCGGGCGAGTTCCGCGGACGCCCCGGCAGGCTGGCCTGAACCGGGTACCCCTGGCAACGCCAGGGGCGTAGCGCGCGAAGCCGGAACAGCCCGCGCCACACCCGACTTTCTTAAGCACGAAGCCTGGTCCAAGCGCCAACCGGCCCGCTCAAGAACCAAGCGGCCTCGCATAACACCAGAACCGGCTACGCCGCAGATACCATCGAGTTCACGACGACATCGGTCGACTGGCGCCGCAGAACCCTTACTCGACCTTGATGCCGGCCTCTTTCACGACACCGGCCCAATTCGCCACCTGGGTCTGCATCCACGTGTTGAACTCCGCCGGCGTCATCTCCATCGGTTCGGCGCCCAGCGCACTGAGCTTTTCCTGGACATCGGGCAGCTTCACGATCTTGGCCATTTCAGTATTGAGCTTTTCGACAATGGCTGCGGGCGTACCGGCGGGAGCCAGCACGCCTTGCCAGCTGCCCGTCACGAAACCAGGAATATATTCGCTGACAGTGGGCACATCGGGCAATTGCGGCAGCCGCTTTTCGCTGGTGACAGCCAGCAGCCGGATTTTTCCGCTTTTTACATGCGGGTAAGTGGCCACCATGCCGTTGGTGGTGGCGTCGACCTGGCCGCCAATCAGGTCGGTCATGGCCTGGGCGCCGCCCTTGTAAGGGATATAACCCCAGTCGACACCCGTTTTCTGCGCGAACAGCACACCGGCCATGTGCGGCGCGCTGCCTATGCCGGCGGCCGCGGCGAAATTCACTTTGCCCGGATTAGCCTTGGCGTGGGCCACCAGCTCTTCCTGCGTCTTGACAGGCAGCGCATTGCTGGTGACCAGCAAGTGCGGCGAATAGGCCAGCAGAGTCACCGGCGTGAGGTCGGTGAGCGGGTCGAACGGCATATTGGGATAGACGCTGGGACTGATGGTCAGGTTGCCCAAATCCAGCAGCACCAGGGTGTAGCCATCGGGCGCCGACCGCACGACATAATCGGCGCCTATATTGCCGTTGGCGCCGGCACGGTTTTCCACCACCACGGTTTGCCCCAGCGCCTGGCCCAGTTTGTCGCCCACCAGCCGCCCAAGCACGTCGGACGTCCCGCCCGCCGGGAAAGGCACAATCAGCTTGATGGGTTTGCTGGGATAGTCAGCCGCGTCTGATTGCGCCAATGCCGGAACGGCAAACGCGGCAACGCAGCAGGCGGCGATGGCGGATTTTAGAATTGCTTTCATGTTGTCTCCTGGCGGCCCCGACGGGCCGCATTGCATAGCAGTTGATAACGGGTGCTTCAATAAACCGGTTACTGCGGACCCAGACGCTCGATCAGCGCGGCCAGTTGCTCGTGCTGGGCCTGGCTAAGATCGCACAAGGGTGTGCGTACGGGGCCGGCTGTCTTGCCAACCACCGTGGCGCCGGCCTTGACGATGCTGACAGCATATCCCTGGCCGCTGTTGCGCAAATCCAGATAAGGAAAGAAGAACGTCTTCAGCAGCGCATCCATCGTGGCGCGGTCGTCCTTGACCGAGGCGTTATAGAACTCGACGGCGCTGCGGGGAATGAAATTGAATACCGCCGACGAATACGTCGTGACATCCATGGCCTTGAGGGCCGGCGCAAAGACCTCGGCGGTCGGCAGGCCGCCAATATAGGTCAGACGGTCGCCCAGGCGCGAGCGTATCGACATCATCAGCTCGATATCGCCGAAACCATCTTTGAAGCCGACCAAATTGGGACATTCGTCGGCAATTTGCTCCAGCGTATCGGCCGCCAGGCGGCACAGGCCGCGGTTGTACACGATCACGCCTATCGAGACGGATTTGCAAATGGCCACTACATGACGGCGCAGCCCTTCCTGGTCGGCCTCGGTCAGATAGTGCGGCAGGATCAGAATGCCATCGGCCCCCTGGCGCTGCGCCTCGACAGCGTATTCGATGGCAATCCGGGTGCCGTAGCCCGTTCCCGCGATAATCGGCATCTCGCCGCGGCAGACGTCGACCGCCGTGCCAATGATCTGCGCATACTCGTCTTTGGCCAATGAAAAGAACTCGCCCGTGCCACCGGCGGCAAACAGCGCGCTGGCATCGTAGGACTTGAGCCAGTCAAGACGTTTCTGGTACCCCGCCTTGTTGAAATTCTGCTGCGCATCGAAATCGGTGAGGGGAAAGGACAGCAACCCCGCGCCAATGACTTTTTTCAGTTCCTGCACATCGATAGACATATTTTCCTTACCTGAACAAGAAAGCCGGTGTGCCGGCAACGCAGTCCGCGCAGGCGTGAAATGCCATGCCGCCATGCCTGCGCCACCAGACCCACCGAGTTGATGAACCCAGGAAACGCTCCGTTTCCCTGTGGTAGACGAAATATACCTTCCTGTCAGATGTCAGACAAGTAAGGTTTAAGATATTTACAGATCTCGTCCCACATGCTGATCAGGATGCCGCTTCGGAGGCCGCTTTCAAGCGTTCTCGGCTGTTGCCCAGATGCAGGCGCATGGCCGCCCTTGCGCCGTCAGAATCTTTATTGACGATGGCCTGGAAAATGGCGTGATGCTCGCGGTTTACATTTTGCAAATAAGCCGTCCTGGCATCGGTGTCGGCCTTGAACATGCCAATACGGGTGCGCGGAATGGCCACCATGCCCAGATAGCTGAACAGGTCCATGAAGTAGCGGTTGCCCGTCGCCTGGGCAATTTCCTGGTGGAACCGAAAATCCAGGTCGGCCGCGTCTTCGTTCGCATCGATGCCGCGCGTCATGGCTTGCAACGCATCGCGCAGGCTGGCAATTTGCTCATCGCTGCGACGCGTGGCGGCCAGCGCCGCCGCTTCGGATTCCAGACTGATGCGCAGCTCGAGCAGGCTGATGATTTCTTTTACCGTGTCCAGCTCCTGGGCGTCGATGCAAAATGTTGCCGCCCCCGACGGAGCCAATACGAACACGCCAACCCCCTGCCTGGCCGACACCAGGCCGGCGCTTTTAAGGCTGGAGACCGCCTCGCGCACCACCGTTCGACTCACGCCATATGACGCAACCATTTCGTGCTCGCTGGGCAACTTGTCGCCCGGCTTCAGTTCCCCCCGGGCAATGCGGTCGCCAAGATCGGCGGACAACTGGGCCGCAAGGCTTTTGGGCCGTTCGAGCGAAAGCGATGGGCGTCTGAGGGTGGCCATGGTGGAGATGGATTTCCTGAAATACGTAAACCGCGGTATTATACCTGTCTACTTGTCTGACGACATTGCAAGTCGTGCTGATTGCAGCCCTCTCCCGCGTCGCAATACTGAAACTTGCATATGCGAGCATTAGGCGTCATCCTATATAGGGATCGCATAAAGCAGCAATTGGATACAGCGATGAATATTGCTTACCTGGAGTCTGAAATGCCCGTATCAAAACAAGTGTCATCACCCTACCGTAACTGGAAGGTCAAGCAGTACACCGTTTCCCTGGAAACCCGCCTGGTGCAGGAACGTGCGCGCCAGCATCAGCCGCCTTTGATTTCGCTGCACGCCAAGGCCGACGCCGAAACGGAAGCGATCAGCACCGCCAAGTAAGTATCCGGGCAATCGACGGATGGGGCTTAATCCATGGCCAGCAGCCACGCCTTGAACGCCTGCACCGGCGGGAAAGCCAGTCGCTCGGACGGTACAAACAGGTAATAGGCCGCCCCGGTCTTCAAGGGTCTGTCCAGGGCCAACTGCAACGCGCCGCTGCGCAGTTCATCCTGCACCAGAATACTGGGAACCAGGCCTATGCCTATTCCCGACGCCACCGCCTGTATCAAGTGCGATGTCAGCTCAAACTGGGGCCCCAGCCTCATGGCATTCAGGGGCGCATGGTTTGCGCGAAACCACTGCTGCCAGACCCCGGGGCGGGCAGCCACCTGCAACAGCAGATGACCCGCCATATCGGCGGGGCTGTTCACCGGCGCGGCCTTGGCCAGGGCCGGACTGATTACCGGCACCACTTCCTCGTCGATCAAATGATGCGCAACCAGGCCCGGCCAGTTGCCGTCGCCAACGCCGATGACCGCGTCCATTCCAGCCTGTGCCGCATCGAACTGGCCTATGCGCGAATGCACATGTATGAGCGTATCGGGGTGCCGGGCATAGTAACTATTCAAGCGAGGCATCAGCCACTTGGCGGCGAAGGTGGGCAGCGCAGCCAAATGCAGGTTGCCCCCGCCCGAGCGCGACGCGATCGCCTGCAATGATGCACTGCTGATGCGCTGCAGTGCGCCGCTGATCTCGGCCTGATAGACCGCGCCCGCCTCCGTCAGGACAATGCTGCGCTTCTCGCGGCGGAACAGGGCAACATCCAGCAGGGCTTCCAGCGCTCTGACCTGGCGGCTCACCGCGCTTTGCGTCAGGGACAGTTCGGCGGCGGCACGCGTGAAACTGAGATGCCGTGCGGACGCCTCGAAGGCCACGAGCAAGGACATGGAGGGCGAAGTCGGCGTGGATTCATTCTTATCTCTCATGCATGATGCCCTGAGTATAAACAAGGCACTGAATGGACATGGCCTGCACACGCCTCCCATTCATTCGTTTTATACATGCATAAGGGTAAGAAAAGTCGCTTGCCGCCCACCCTGCCCATCTGAAAAAATAACGGCATACTGGATAGGGTAAGGAAACATGCCGACAACAAGCCGATGGCAACTGCTGGAACAGGAACTCTTACAGGCGCTCGGCGGCATGGTGCGTTTCGATGCCGGGCACCAGGCCGTGTATGCATCGGACGCCTCGAATTATCGCCAGGTGCCGATAGGCGCGGTCATTCCCGAAACCCTAGACGATTTCATCACCGGCATAGGCATTTGCCGCCGGCATGACGCGCCCGTGCTGATGCGTGGCGCCGGCACATCCATGAGCGGGCAAACCGTCAATGATGCGGTGGTATTCGATCTGTCGCCGTCCTGTAATCGTATTCTGGAGCTGGATCCGCAGGCGGGCACCGCCATTGTCGAACCCGGCGTGATCTGCGACACACTGCGGGACGCCGCCGAACAATACGGCCTGACGTTCGCGCCCGACCCTTCCACGCACAGCCGCTGCACGCTGGGCGGCATGATTGCCAATAATTCCTGCGGGCCGCACTCGGTCATGGCCGGCAAGACACTGGAAAATGTCGAAGCGCTGGAAATCATGACCTACGACGGCGAGCGCTTCTGGGTCGGCCCCACCACCGAGGCCGAGCTGGCGTCCGTTATTGCGGCCGGCGGGCGCAAGGGCGACATCTATCGCCGCCTGCGCGACTTGCGCGATCGCTACGCCGGCCTGATCCGCGAACGATTTCCCGATATCAAGCGCCGCGTCTCGGGCTACAACCTTGACCAGTTGCTGCCCGAAAACGGCTTCAACGTGGCGCGTGCCCTGGTGGGCACCGAGGGCACCTGTGCCCTGACGCTGCGCGCCAAGGTCCGCCTGGTCAAAAGCCCGGCCAGCCGCGTAGTGCTGGTGCTGGGCTTTCCCGATATCTATCTTGCGGCCGATGCCGTGCCCGAATACCAGCAATTCTCGCCGATTGCGATTGAAGGATTGGACCGGGCCATCATTCGCGGCCTGCAAGCCCGCAAACTGGCCCAGGCCGAGATAGCCCTGCTGCCGGAAGGCGACGCCTGGGTGATGGTCGAGTTCGGCGCCGACACCATTGAAGACGCCACCGCGCAGGCGCAGCGCGCCGCCGCGTATTTTGCGCAGCGCCCCGCCGGGCCGCGCCCTTCATCCTGGATCGTGGTCGATGACCCCACCCAGAAACGCATCTGGTCGATCCGCGAGAATGGCGCCTCGGCCACGCAGCTTTCCATCGATCCCGACATCCCCGACCCGAAAGTCGGCTGGGAAGACGCGGCCGTCGATCCCCATCGCCTGGGGGATTACCTGCGCGCCTTCCAGGCGCTGGTCGACCGCTATGGCTACCGGACTTCGCTATTCGGGCATTTCGGCGATGGCTGCGTGCATGCGCGCGTTACCTTCGACGTGCGCAGCATCGACGGCGTCGCCAAATTCCGCGCCTTCATGCGCGAGGCGGCGCAACTGGTGGTGGACTACGGCGGCTCGCTGACCGGCGAGCACGGAGACGGACAGGCCAGGGCCGAATTCCTGCCCATTATGTTCGGCGAGGAACTGATGCAGGCCCTGCGCGACTTCAAGCGCATCTGGGATCCCCTGAACCGCATGAACCCCCGCAAGGTCATCGATGCCTATCGGGTCGACGAGAATCTGCGCATGGGACCGCAATACAAGGTAGTGAACGTCCATACCCGCATGAATTTCCGCAGCCCGGAAGGCGGCGGTTTCCAGCGGGCCGTGGAACATTGCGTCGGCATGGGACGCTGCCGCAGCGAAAAAGGCAGCACGATGTGTCCCAGCTATCGGGCCACCAAAGACGAACGGTTCTCCACCCGCGGCCGTTCACGGCTGCTGTGGGAGATGCTGCAGGGCGACATCGTGACCGAGGGCTGGAACAGCAAGCCCGTGAAGGAAGCCATGGACACCTGTCTGGCCTGCAAGGGATGCCGCAGCGATTGCCCCACGCACACCGACATGGCGTCCTACAAAGCCGAATTCCTGTCCCACTACTACGAACAGCACCGGCGCCCGCGCCAGGCCCTGACCATGGGCCGCATTGGCGACTGGGCGCCGCTGGCCGGCAGGTTTCCGCGCCTGGCCAACCTGATGACCCAGACGCCCCTTATTTCGGCGCTGGCCAAGCGCATAGGCGGCGTTGCCGTCCAGCGCAAGCTGCCGCGCTTCGCCCAACAAACCTTCCGGCGACGGTTCGACAAGCAGGCGCTTGCGGCCAATGGACAAGCCCAGGTCATTCTGTGGCTGGATACGTTCAGCGAACACTTTCATCCCGAGGTCGCGGCTGCCGCCGTCGAAGTGCTGGGACATGCCGGATTCCAGGCCGTGCTGCCGGCCGCGCCCCTGTGCTGCGGCCGGCCGCTATACGACTACGGCTATGTCGACCTGGCCCGGACAAAGCTGCGCAAGATACTTGATATCATGGACGAGCAAATGGTTCAGGGGCGCGACGGCCCCGTCGCCGTGGTTGGACTGGAGCCCGGATGCATGTCTGTGTTCAAAGACGAACTCTTGAAGCTGTTTCCCGACGATCCCCGCGCCGCGCGCCTGGCCGCCGCCACGCACATGCTGGGCGATTTCCTGTATGACCAGGGGTACCGGCCGCCGCGCCTCGATGTCAAGGTGCTGGTGCATGCCCATTGCCACCAGAAGTCCTTGTTCGGCACCCGGGGCGATGTGGCGCTGCTGCAGGCCATGGGCGCCCGGGCCACGCATCTGGATAGCGGCTGCTGCGGCATGGCGGGCTCATTCGGATTCAACCCCAGGCATCTGGATATATCCAGGGCGGTAGGCGAACTTGTGCTGCTGCCGGCCGTGCGGCAGGCCGACGAAGACGCCATTATCCTGACCAATGGCTTCAGTTGCCGCGAGCAGATTCAGCAGGAAACCGGCCGCGACGTCATGCACCTGACCGAACTGCTCGCGCTGGCGCACCGACGCCAGCGCGCCCACTCACCTAACTCCACTTCTTCAAACTAAGCAATAAGGAAACCCCATGACCGGCAAGCTTCGCGGCGTTTACGCCCCCGTCCTGACCCCTTTCGACGACAACCTCGAGCCCCACACGACACGCTTTGTTGCGCACTGCCGCTGGCTGGTCGACAACAATGCGGGACTGGCCATTTTCGGCACCAACTCCGAAGCGGCGTCGCTATCGATCGCCGAACGCCTGGCCCTGACCGACGCCTTGCTCGAAGCCGGCATTCCGGCGGCCAGCCTCATGCCCGGCACTGGCTCGTCATCCCTTATCGATGCAGTCACACTCACCCGCCACGCCGTGGAAAACGGCGCCCCCGGCGTGCTGGTGCTGCCGCCATTCTTCTACAAGGGCGTATCGGACGACGGCCTGTTCGCCTACTACTCGGAAATCATCGAACGAGTGGGCGATGAACGGCTGGCCATTTACCTGTACCACATTCCGCAGATGTCATATGCGCCCATCTCGCTCGACTTGATCGAACGCCTGCTGGCACGCTATCCAGACAGCATTGCCGGCGCCAAAGACTCTTCCGGCGACTGGAACAACTCGAAAGCCATGATAGACACCTTCGCCGCCGCGGGTTTCGACGTCTTCCCCGCCAGCGAATCATTTCTGTCCCGGGCCTTGCCTCTGGGCGGGGCCGGCTGCATCAGCGCCACCGTCAATGTGAATCCCGCCGGCATTCATGCCCTATACGAAGGCTGGAACGGTCCGTCGGGCACCAGCCTGCAGGCCAGCGCCGATGAAATCCGCAATATCTTCCAGGCCGTTCCCATGATTCCGGCCATGAAGCACGCCGTCGCCTGGCAGTCGGCCACGCCCGGCTGGGACGTAGTCAGGCCGCCACTGGTCAAACTTTCCAGCGACACGGCGGCGACGCTGCAAACGAAGTTGCAGGCGGCCTCGTTCAAGATGGCGGGCTACCCCTCGGCCTGAGGGACACAAGCGCACAAAGCGGGTGGGAAGGCTGGCATTGCGCTACCCTCGCCCGCGGCAATGTCAGCTACGACGCGGTGTATCATAAGCAACGAGTATTTTCCTTGTTGCCATGGCATCCAGAATACGAAAACCGGCACAGCCCGCATCAGCGCCCGGCCCAGGCCGCAGGCGCGCCCGCAACGGCTTGGGGGCATCGCGCACGCACTCGGCCCGCCACCTGCTTAGCGGCGGCCAGCTTCGGCAGAGCCTCGTGGTCGCGGCCCCGCCTTCTCTGAAAATCGCAAATATTGCCGGTGCCCAGGCCGGGCTCTCGCTGCTGATTGCGCTTGCAACCGCCCACTTGTCGCCCTGGCCGGACCTGGTCGGCTTCCCGGCCCTGGGCGCGCTGGCCGCCCTGTTCGGGCGCTACGCATCGCTGCGGCACCGCCGGCGCATCGTGATGATCTGCGGCTTCTTGCTGGTTGCCGGTGTGTTCGCGCCGTCGCTGGCCAGCTATCTGGGCGCCCCCCGCGGCGGCATGATACTGCTGCTGGCCTTGTCGGCCGGCCTGTACACGCTGGCCGTGTCCCGTTGGGGCCTGACGGGCGGACCCGGCGCCGTCATCTTCGTGTTTGCGGTGGGCGCGTCGCTGGGCCCGGTCGACTCCCTGAGCGCGGTCGCCGAACGCACGCTGGCCACCGCCTGGGGTGCCGCGCTGGCCTGGCTGGTCTGCGCATTGACTGATCGTCTGCGTCCAGATGCACCCACGGCCGGCCAGCCCACACCGCCACCGTTGCTGCCGCAGCAGATTTTTGTGGCGGGACGCATCACTGTGGGTGCCGGCATCGCCGCCCTGATCACTCACTGGTCGGGCTGGCATTATCCGGCCTGGGCGGCCATCGGCGCGACCGCCGTCATGCAGGGCGCGCATCTGCACCTGACCATGAGCCGGTCTTTGCAGCGCATGGCCGGCACCGTGGTCGGCGCCTGCATCGTATGGGCCATCCTGGTGCAGAACCCCTCGTTCTGGACCGTGGCGGTGGCCGTCGTCCTGTTCCAGTACATGACCGAGGTGCTCATCGGCTACAACTACGCGCTGGGCCAGATCACCATCACTCCCATGGCCTTGCTGATGACTCATCTGGCGGCGCCCGTCGCAAACAGCAATATGCCGGTCGAGCGCATTATCGACACCATCGTCGGCGCGGCCATCGGCATTGTCTTTGCCGTCATTTTCTCGACCGTCGACGACCGTATGCTCCTGGCGCGTCGACACAGCAAGCTGAAATTATGGCGGCGCCAAGAATAGAATGACAGCGCCCGCCCCGGCCTTCAGAGCGGCCGGCCCGGGTCAAGATAGCGTAGAGCACCCTGGGCGGCGGCGCGGCCGCTGGCAAAACAGGCAGTGAGCAGATAGCCGCCTGTTGGCGCTTCCCAGTCCAGCATTTCGCCCGCGCAAAAAACGCCAGGCATGGCACGCAGCATCAAATTCTGGTCCAGGCTGTCAAAACTGACACCCCCCGCCGTACTGATCGCTTCATCCAGCGGACGCATGCCCCGCAGACGCACAGGCAGGCACTTGATGGCGGCGGCCAACATCGCGGCCTGCTCGAAATCGGCCTTGGGCAGGCATTCCCGCAACAAACCCAGCTTGATGCCCTTCAGCCCCAGGCGGCTGCCCAAATGGCTGGACCATGAGCGCGAGGCGCGTGGATGCCCCACTTCACGCTGCACCTGATCCAAGTCGCGCATAGGCAACAAATCGATGTGAACCACAGCCTCGCCCTTTGCCAGCAGGGTATCGCGCAGGGCCGATGACCAGGCATAGATCAGGCCGCCTTCAAGGCCGTCGGCCGTCGCCATGCATTCCCCGCGCCGCATCGGCAGCCCTGGCGGCGCCATGGCGATCGCCTTCAGCGGCTCACCCGCAAAACGATCGGAAAAATACGGGCTCCAACTGGCCAGAAAACCACAATTGGCGGGTTGCAGGGGCGCGACCGCAACCCCTTTTCCGGCCAGCACAGGCTGCCAGGCGCCATCCGACCCAAGGCGCGCCCAGCTTGCGCCGCCCAGGGCCAGTACCACGGCATCCGGGCGCCGAGCCACTGCCGCGCCAGGCGTATCCAGCACCAGCGCGCCATCGTCGGACCAGCCCCGCCAGCGGTGGCGCGAATGCAGCGTCACGCCACTGGCGCGCAAGCGCTGCAGCCAGGCGCGCAGCAAGGGGGCCGCTTTCATTTCCCTGGGAAACACACGACCCGACGAACCCACAAAGGTATCGATGCCAAGGCCGTGGGCCCACTCGCGCAGCGCCTGGGCATCGAAGTCATCCAGCCAGGACGACACCTGCGCCTCACGCGGGCCGAATCGCGCGCGGAATGCCGCCGCCGTCTCGCTGTGGGTCAGGTTCAGGCCGCCGCGCCCCGCCAGCAGGAATTTGCGGCCCACCGAAGGCATGGCATCGTAGACATCGACATGCACACCGGCTTGCGCCAGGGTTTCAGCGGCCATCAGGCCGGCCGGCCCGCCACCAACCACGGCAACAGAAAAAGAAGGGGGATGCTTGCGCATTTTTGGCATCAGAGTTCCACAAAGATACAGGAGCGTAACAAGAAACTGCGCCTGATCCCTTAATTATTTCAATGCGCTGCAAACACCGCAGCGGCGCTTGCCTGGGCATGCGCACTCGATTACGCTCGATCTCATGCAAAACCTCAGGAGCAGGACCATGAAATTAAGCCGTCACATCGCCCACGCCGCCATCGCCGGGCTGATGGCCCTGGCCGTTGCCGGCAACGCCGCGGCCGCCGACCGAAAAACCACCAACACCCTGCTGGGCGCCGGCCTGGGTGCCGCGGCCGGTGCCGTGCTCTCGGAGGGCGACATGATGATGACGCTGGGCGGCGCCGCGGCGGGCGGGCTGCTGGGCAATGTGCTGACCGAAGAACGCAAGCAGCCCCGCTGGAAAGGCCACGACCGCTCGTATCGATCCGATAGGCGCTACGTGGATTACCGCAAGCATCACGGCAAGCACCACGCAAAGAAACATCATCGCAAACACCGCCGCTAGAAGCAGATGGCTTTGCCGATCGGACTGCCTTGCCGATCACGCACCCCGGGGCGGCACGCCTGGACAGGCCGTCCAGGCGTGCCGCCCCGGTTTCATGGCATCATCAGAAGCGATACGTGGCGCTGGCTATGATGCTGCGTTGCGCGCCCCACCAGCAATCGCCGCGGCCCAGGCAGGTGCTGACATAGGTTTTGTTGAACAGATTGGTGGCATTCAGGGCGTAGCGCCATGATGGTGTTTCGTAGGCCAGCATGGCATCGACCAGCGTCACATCGGGGGTTTTTGGGGCCTGGCCATCGGTGAACGAGCCCAGCCAGCGTACCCCCGCACCGGCTGAAAAGCCCTGGGCCTGGCCGATGGCGAAGCGATACTTGCCCCACACCGACGCCTGGTGCTGCGGCATGCCTTCCAGCTCCTTGTCCAGATCAATATAGTTATAGCTCGCAATCAGGTCGAACTGGCGGCCCAGGCTGGTTTTCAACTCCAGCTCGAGGCCGGTGTTTTTGGTTTTCCCCGCCTGGACGCTGTTGTTCGGATTCGTGGGATCGGGCGTCAAGCGATTTTCCTCGCGCAGCGAATAGGCGGCCGCATTGAAAACAACGCCCCCATCTTGCGACTCATACTTCACGCCGGCCTCGAGCTGTTTGCCCCGCATCGGCACAAAACGATCATTGTGGGCATTCAGGCCATTGACCGGTGTGAACGACTCGCTATAGCTGACATAAGGCGACCATCCGTTGTCGGCGGCGTACATCAGGCCCAAGCGCTTGCTGACCGCGGTGCTGGTGGAGTCGTCATCGCCATCGACGCTGCTGACCGAGCGGTCGTAGCGCAGGCCGGCCACCACGATCCAGTTGTTGCCCAGCTTCATCTGGTCCTGCAGATAGAAACCTGTGTCACGCTGGCGCGATGTGGGGTCGTCACCCATGGCGGGCGGCGTAAAGTTGCCGTATACCGGATTGTAGGCGTCGATCAGCGGCACGGTTCCACCGGGGAAATAAACCGGCAGGTCGAAACCCGACTGCTTCTCTTCGCGCGCATAGGCAAGGTCGAATCCCAGCAGCATCTGATGGCTGACCGCGCCAGTCTGGAACTTGCCCGCCAGGTGTTGATCAGCCGTCAGCATGTTGACCTTGGTCAGCGTGGCATCGGCATACCGGCCGAAAAGCCGTTTGTTGACGGGGTCTCCGGCCCAGCCGCCAGGCACAGTGAAGGAGTCGCCGTATAGTGTGCGGTAGTCCACCTCGTTCTTGGCCCAGCGAAAATTCTGGCGCATCGTCCAGCTGTCGTTGAATTCGTGTTCGAACAGCCAGCCCAGCGATTGGCGCTTGGAGTTGTAGCGGTCCCAGTCGGGCTCGCCGATAAAGCGATGCACCGGCAGTTCGCCGTTGGGATTGTCCAGGGCCACGCCTTCCCAGGGAAAGAACTGCGAGGTCGAACCTGATTTGTCGTCCTGCCACAATGCCTGCAGCGTCAGCGAGGTTCGGGCGCTGGGGCGCCATGTGACGGAGGGCGCCACCATCATGCGGTCGTCCGGCACATGATCAACCTGCGTATCGGCCTTTCTGCCCACCGCCACCAGACGATAAAGCCACGTCCCGTCCTCGGTCAGCGGTCCGGTGAAATCGGCCTGTATCTGCTTGCGGTTATGCGTGCCGTAGGACACGCCGATTTCATTCTGCGTTTCGGCCTGCGGGCGCTTGCTGACCAAATTCACCACGCCCGCCGTGCTGCCCTTGCCATACAGCATGGAGGCCGGCCCCCTGAGAACTTCAATGCGCTCCAGCATATACGGCTCGACCCGCGTCGTGCTGGTGTACCAGTTGTAGTTCTGGCGCAAGCCGTCAAGATAGGTCGTGGGCTCCGAGCCGCGTATACGGTACGAGTCGGTGCGCGAGTCCAGGCCATAAGCATCCGATCGCACACCGGCCGCGTAATTCAGGGCATCCTGCAAATTCTGCGCACCCTGGTCCACGATTTCATCGCGCGTGATGACTGTAACCGCCTGTGGTGTCTCGTTCAGGGGCGTATCGGTTTTGCTGGCCGTGGCCGCCCGCTTGGCAATGTAGCCTGTGACAGGCGAGGTGGCCGTTTCCGCCTGGGTTCCTCCGGTGACAGTAATGGTTTCCAGCGTCGACATTCGATTGGAGGCCGGAGCCGCCTGAGTTTGCCCCCAGGCCGCCTGGCTGGGCGAGGCCAAAGACAACACCAACCCCGCAGCTGCCGCTGCCAGGCGGCCCCGCCCCCAGGGGGGATTCTTTGCCTTGGGGCGGCCTGGCGGTGAAAAACCACGGGCAACAGCTAAAACCAGGCCCTTGGGCCGCAAGACGGCGACAACTGTCATAGATTTCTTCCCTTTTCGCGGCCAGCTCAATGCCGTGCCGCATCTTGTTTTTATTCACATGGGCTGAGCCACGTGATTTATCACAATCAAATGATTATGATAATGGTTCTTATTACGATATAAAAGGGAATTTTTATATGGCGATGCGGCTAAGCAACACCGCCCCGCGCCTACTTTGCCGCAGCCAGCCTCTGGTTCAGCGCATCGAGTGGCAACGCTCCGTTCGCACGGCTGCCATCGGTAAAAATAATGGCCGGCGTGCCCTGCACCATCAGTTGCCTGCCCAGGGCCAGCACCGTATCCACCGGCGTATCGCAAGTGGCTTCAGGCGGCACCTTGCCATCCAGTATCCAGGCGCGCCATGTGGCGGCCTGATCCTTGGCGCACCAGACATTACGCGCCTTCACCGTGGAGTCCGGCGACAAAATCGGGAACAGGAAGGTGTAGACGGTGATGTTGTCCACCTGCGTCAAGGTTTGGTGCAGACGCTTGCAGTATCCGCAATTGGGGTCCTCGAACACGGCTATCTGGCGCGATCCGTCGCCCTTCACCTGCTTGACGGCCAGCTCCAGCGGCAGCGACGAGAACGACACCTTCGACAGATCTTCCAGCCGCTCCGCCGTCAGGTCGCGGCGGTTCTTGGCATCGATCAGGGCGCCCTGCAAAACATAATCAGCCGTGGCGTTGGTATACAAGAGGTCCATGCCAACCTGCACTTCGAACAGGCCGGGAAACGGCGTAGGCCTGACGTTTTTGGCCTCCACACCCGGGAACCGCTCTTCAAATGACTTGCGGACGGATTCGGACGTGCTGGTATCGCGGCTGGCCGCTGCGGGCTGTGCCCCGCCGTCCTGTTCCGGTGCTGTCACCGCCTGCCCCATGGCGGGCGCCGCCGCCAGGGCAAGCACCATCAATAAGTTTTTCCATCCTGTACGCATAAGGTCCCCGCAAATACATCTTGTCGGCCGTGGCGGCCGGGCTCAGCCAGATACTATAAATGAAAGACGGATTCGGCACATTGCATTCCCGTCCCACACGCCAACCCATCATGCATCGGCCCCGGCATCATGAGCCTATTGCGCAAGCGGTGCTGGCATGGGGGTCGAAAAAGATCGTCGCAGCGCAAGCGCAAACCCGAGGATGGGCCAGCCGAGCGGCTACCGCCCGGCGCCGCCAATCAGCATGCGCTTCAGAAAAGGCAGCCTGTCCACCACCTGCATGCCTACGTTGCGCCCCCAGGCCACCGGCGCGGAATGGGCCGCAAACAGCCGATGCAAGCCATCGGTGGCCATATGCATGGCCAGAATGGGCTCGGCCCGCGCGCGCCGATAGCGGTGCAGCACTCTGATATCACCCGCCCGACGATAGGCCTCTTTGCCGGCCAGCACCTCCAGCAAAGCCTGCACATCGCCCAGGCCCAGATTAAGCCCCTGGCCGGCAAGCGGATGCACCCGATGCGCCGCATCGCCGACCAGCGCCACGCCGGGCGCGACCATGGCGCTGCTTTCCAGGAATAAGGGGAAGCCAAGCACCGGGCTGCGCACCCGAAGACGGCCCAACCTGCCGCCGCTGGCCGCCATCAGGCGAGTTTCCAGCTGTTGATTGCGCTCGTCCTGGGGCAAGGCCAACAGCGCCTTGGCCATCTCGTCGGGCATGGACCACACCATCGACACCTGATGCCCATCGGCCGTATGGGGCATGGGCAGCAAAGCCAGCACGGTATCGCCCGTAAACCACTGCAGCGCCACATTCTGGTGCGGCAATTCGGCAGTCAGGTGCACCACCAGACCTTGATCGCCATAAGCTCGCGACGTATGGCCAATGCCGGCCGCCTCGCGCACCGCCGACTGCGCGCCATCGGCGCCCACCAGCAGATCCGGTGTCAGCGTGCGTCCGGTGTCGGTGAAAACCGCAGGCGACGCCAGGCGCTGGAATTTTTCAGTATGCCAGGCAATGCCGAATACCTGCACCGCCTGTTGCAATACACGTTCGAGTTCGCCGGACTCGACGATCCAGGCCAGCGCCGTCTGGGCGGCCTGCCAGGCGTGCAGGCGCACCACCCCGCTGGCATCACCATACACTTCCATGGTTTCGACCGGTGTCAGCCGCGCCGCGTCCATCATGCCCCACACGCCCAGACCCTCGAGAAAGGCCTGGCTGCTGGTTGAAATGGCATAAACACGAGGGTGATACACATCGGCCGCCGGCGCCTTATGCACCGCGCGGGGCCCCAGCAACGTGGCCTTGAAGCCCGCTTTGGCCAGGCCCAGCGCCATGGCCAGGCCGGCGATGCCGCTGCCGCAAACCAGGACTGAATCTTTACTCATCGCGCCGAAGGGGCTCCTGCCTGTTTGGGCCACAATACCCACACGTCGCCCTGCTGCTTCATGCGGCCCGCCAGGGCGCCGGCATCATCCCCGAAGCCCCAGTAATAATCGGTACGCGCCGCGCCCTTGATGGCCGCGCCGGTGTCCTGGGCAAACACCAGGCGTCGCAGGGGCGTGCTGGATGCCGGCTGCTGTGTCGCCAGGTACAAGGGCGCGCCCAACGGCACAAATGTGGTGTCGACCGCCACAGCGCGCTGCCCGATCAGGGGGATGCCGTAAGCCCCCTTGGGCCCAAGCTCGGGGTCGGTGACCGCTTCTTCATTGAAAAACACCATGGCGGGATTGGCATTCAACATTTCCTGCACACGCGACGGGTTGTTCTTGGCCCAGGCCTTGATATTCTGCATGGACGCTTGCGCCAGCTGCAGCTCGCCCTGTTTGGCCAGCCACTGCCCTATAGACATATAGGGGCGGCCGTTGTGGTCGGCATATGCCAGGCGTATGGTCTGGCCGTTGGGCAGCAGCGCCCGGCCGGAGCCCTGTATTTGCAGGAAGAAGGCCTCGACGGGATCATTGACCCAGACAATGGCGCGCGGCTGCCTGTCGGCCGATGCCGCGATCTCGGCGCGGGTGTCGTAAGGCACCACGCGCTTGCCCGCCAGCTTGCCGCGTATCCGCTTGCCCGCCAACTCTGGATAGACCGAGCCCAGATCTATGGTCAGCAAGTCGTCGGGCGCCTCATACAGCGGCCACTGGTATTCACCCTGGCGGCTGCGCGATGCATGCACCAGGGGCTCGTAGTAGCCGGTGACAGTATTGCGGGCCGGCTTGCCTGCGGCATCCAGCAAGCGCCACGGCTGCAGATGAGTTTGCAAAAACTGCCGCACATTGGCGGCCGAGGCAGTATCGGCGGTCAGGCCCGATTGCGCGGCTGCGGCGCAAACCGGCTGCCAGGCACGCGGGGTGGCCCGTGCCTGCTGGGCCAGCGACCCCGACACTGGCCGCATCAGGCCTTTGCAATTATTGATGAAGGCCTTCCAGACATGGTCCAGATCATCGTTCTGCCATCCCGGCAGCGAAGCCCAGGACGCCTGCTGGAACTTGCCGGCCAACGGCCGCGCCGGCGTATCGCGCAAGGCGTCCAGGGCAGGAACCCGCAAGGGCTGCTCGGCGATATTCACAGGCGCCGCGCCAGGCTCGCCGGCGGCGATGTCTTCGGGTGCGGGGGGAACGCTGCTGCAGGCAGCCAGCAGCGCCAGCAAGGCGGAAGAAAACAGTATTCTTTTCATAGACTCGCAAGGTCGGGGGGTTAATGCAAGGTGCGCGGCATGGCCAGAACGAACTCGTGGATGGGCACATCGAACGGAACACCGTTTTCGCCCACGCAATGGTAAGTGCCCCGCATGGAGCCCACCGGCGTGGGCAGCGGACAGCCGCTGGTGTATTCAAAGGTTTCGCCGGGATTCAGCAAGGGCTGCTGGCCGACCACACCCAGCCCGCGCACTTCCTGGACATGCTGGTTGCCATCGGTAATGATCCAGTGGCGGCTGACGACCTGGGCGGCGTGCTGCCCATTATTGGTAATACGCACTGTATACGCGAATACAAACTGCTGCTCATTGGGCTCGGATTGTTCAGGCAAGTACTGGGGCGTCACAGTGACCGTAATGTCGTAGGGCTTCATGCCTTCGCGACTCCTTGAATAGTGTTAACAGGCCCTGAATAAAGCCGCAATATTTAAGACGAAAGTAGGCGCTAACCTGCAATAATGGCACATTCGCGCTTTGTTATTGCACCTTAACCGATTTACGCACATGCCATTTACCCAACCTACCCGTATCGCCCCCAGCCTGCTGGCCGCCGACTTTGCCCGACTGGGCGAAGAAGTCAGGAACGTCGTGGCCGCCGGCGCCGACTGGATCCATTTTGATGTCATGGACAACCACTATGTGCCCAACCTGACCATAGGCCCCATGGTATGCCAGGCGCTGCGCCCGCACACCGATGCGCCCATCGACGTGCACCTGATGGTCGAGCCGGTCGACGCCATTATCCCGCAATTCGCCAAGGCCGGGGCCAATATTATTACCTTCCATCCCGAGGCATCCAGGCATCCCGATCGCACCCTGTCGCTGATCAGGGAACACGGCTGTAAGGCCGGATTGGTTTTCAATCCAGCCACGCCGCTGACCTGGATGGACTATGTCATGGACAAGCTCGATGTCGTGCTGCTGATGTCGGTGAATCCGGGTTTTGGCGGGCAAAGCTTCATTCCCGGAACCCTGGCCAAGCTCACCCAGGCCCGTCAAAAAATCGATAGCTGGCAGAATGCCGGCGGCCAGGCCATTGCGCTGGAAATCGATGGCGGCGTCAAGGTCGACAACATTGCCGCCATACGCGCGGCAGGCGCCGACACCTTCGTGGCCGGCTCGGCCATTTTCAGCCAGCCCGACTACCAAACCGTGATCGACGCCCTGCGCGCCGAAATTATCAAAGGCGAGTCGCTGTCGGCCTGAAAATCATGACGGCCCGTTCTCGGGCATCAATGACCGCCGCTCGACGAATAGGGAATTGCCCGGAATTTTCTTGGCTTCGGACTTCGCCAGCGCGGCGAACTCGGCGATTTGATAGCTGTTGTAGGGCAAAACCGTATTGATGTGCACCACCCCCATGGAAAGGCTGACCAAGGGGTGAAACACGCGCACACCCTGCCTGTTCTCTGTGGTGTAGCCCCCCGCGGAAATGTGTTCGGGCCGATAGAAAATGACGGTTTCCCGGGCGAAGCGGTCCAGTATCCGCTGGCAGCGGTCCCGCCAGTCGGGACTTCTGAATACGACAATGAAATCGTCTCCGCCTATATGCCCCAGAAAATCAACCTCGCGATCGATATGCTCGCGCAGCAAACTGGCCGCGGTTTGAATGATCGCGTCGCCCTTGCGATAACTATACAAGTCGTTGAAAGGCTTGAAGTGATCCAGGTCGGCATAGCACACAGCAAAAGAAACTTCGTTTTTCAACAACTCGTCAATATGCTCGTTGATGGGCACACCACCCGGTAACTGCGTCAGTGGATTCGCATACTTGGCGGCATCGATCTGCATCTTGGTGATTTCGCGTATCAGATCGAAGCCCGTGCCCACACCCAGATAGCGCCCCTGCTCCGTAATAATGAAGCCATCGTACAGATGATTTGACGTGGCTTCGGAGATCAGATGGCCAAGGTCGTGCAGGCTGGTCTGGTGATCGACAGTAAGCGGCCGGCTTTCAACAAAGCTGGCGCAGGGTTTGTGGCCGTAGAGCTCACGATAAAAAGGCCTTGCCAGGCGCTCCAGCAGGCGCGCACGCGGTATCAGGCCCACGGGGGCGCCATCGCGCAGCACCGCCACCAGTTGCAAATCGTTCTGCGCGCCAAAAATATTGTAAACATCGGTGGTGGGCACGGTGCATTCCACAGCTGGCACCGTGCGCAGAATACTGCGCGCCGTGGGCGCTGAACGACGCGCGCCATTGACCAGCAACTTATTGCCGGGCACAGGCAAGGCCAGTGCGGAAAGTATTTCCGGCGGCAGGACTGAAACCGGCGGCAATGCGGGATGCGCCAAAAAGAAACCCTGGCCGTAGCGTATGCCCAGGCTGCGAACCCAGTTCAATTCCTGTACGGTTTCAATGCCTTCGGCAATCACCCGCGCGCCGGATTTCTTCGCTGTTTCACAGATGGAACGCACGAACTGCCGCTTCAAGGAGTCCTGCTCGATGCCCTGAATAAAATACTTGTCGATCTTGACATACTCGGGGCGCAGTTCGGCCCACAGCCGCAAGCCTGAATATCCCTCGCCCAGATCATCGAGCGCAATCCGCGAACCCAGCGTGCGGTGCTCGGTAACGGCCTGCCTGAGTTGCACATAGCTCGGCACGGCCTGGGCTTCGGTCATTTCAAGCACGAGATCGTCGGGCGAGAATCCGTCGGGATGGCCAAGCAGGGGCAGCACGCCGGTTGCGCGGGCGGACATCGCCAGCACTTCGGCACCCATATTCAGGAATAACTTGCCGCTTAGCCCCAACTTGTGGAACTGCTGAATGTGCAATCTCAGGCACAGGCTTTCAAGCTGTATGGTCTTGCCGCAAGACCGCGCCACATTGAACAGGACGGTGGGTTCGTACAGGGGCGTGCCAGCGGGGCCGCGTATCAGGCCTTCGTATCCCAGAATGCCGCCCGTGGCCAAATCGACGATGGGCTGGAACTGCGACGATAATATCCTGCCCCGCAGCACCGCATCAAAATCAGCCTGCATGGCCGCCGTTATGGGTGGCTCCGTTGCGGAATCGATAGTGTTCCCGGTGCGCAAGGCCGCGCCGGGAGTCGAAGCGTCCGTCATGTATGGCAGATATTATCCAGTTGGCGCCCTCCGGCAGCACAGCGCGGGAAACGGGCGGGTTAACCATCATTTACCTTACAGCCAAAAACCACCTCAATGGCCATGCAACAGTCGGGTCGCCGTGCCCGGTGGGCAATGCATGCAGACGCTACAATGTCTCACACCTGCCTACATACGCTATCATTTTAGATCAGAAAACCCTATGTCATTGATTGCTGCGCTTTTTGACCTGGACGGCACACTGCTGGACACCATTCCAGACCTGGCTCAGGCCGCCAATGCCATGCGGCAAGATCTCGGGCTGGAGGCGCTGCCCCGGCAAACCATCGCCGCCTATGTGGGCAAGGGCACCGAAAACCTGGTGGCGCGCACACTATCGAACAATCCGGCCGGCGCCCAGCCCAGCCAGGACGACATCCGCCGCGGCCTGGCACTGTTCAACCGCCACTACCACGCCTGCAACGGCAACGGCGCCGTCCTGTATCCGGGCGCGCTGGAAGGCCTGCGCGCGTTCAGGAAGGCGGGCTTCAAGATGGCCATTGTCACCAACAAGCCCACCGAGTTCACCCTGCCCCTGCTCGAGCGCGCCGGCATCGCCACGTTTTTCGACAGCGTGGTGTGCGGCGATACCTGCGAACAGAAAAAACCACACCCCATGCCCCTGCTGCACGCCTGCGACTTGCTGGGTGTCGGGCCGCAACAGGCACTGGCCATAGGCGATTCCGTCAATGATGCCCAGGCCGCGCGCGCCGCCGGCATCGCCGTCCTGGCCGTACCTTACGGCTACAACGAAGGCATGGACGTGCGCAATCTTGAAGTCGATGATATAGTTACGTCCATTGCAGAGGCAGCCCGCTGGGCCGACTATCGTAAAACCGAATACCCATCATCATGATCGCTACCCATTATTGCACCGCAGCCCCCCGCGCCTACTGGCGCTGGTGGCGTTTGTGTTCTGGGTAGCGGTAATCCTCTCCCGGCGCCTAAGACTCCGTCTTTCCCGCGCCGTCAGCATTACCAGAAAAAAAGCCCGGAACCCCACAATGGCCGGGCTTTTTTGATTCCTGTCCCGGCCTGTACCCAAACACCACAGAGAGCCCCATGACAGAAATCGAATTCAACGCACTGGCAGCGCAAGGCTACAACCGCATACCTCTTATCGCGGAGACCTACGCCGATCTGGACACCCCCCTGGCCATCTACCTGAAACTGGCACACAGCGGCCCCGAGGGCGGACGCAACAGTTGTCTGCTGGAATCGGTCGTGGGAGGCGAACGCTTCGGGCGCTACTCCTTCATCGGCCTACCCGCCAAGACCGTGATACGCGCCCACGGCGCCACTACCGAAGTCTTGCACCACGGCGAAGTCGTGGAAAGCCACCAAGGCGACCCCCTGAGCTTCATCGAAGCCTACCAGCAGCGCTTCAAGGTGGCGATACGGCCCGGCATGCCCCGCTTTGCCGGCGGCCTGGCCGGCTACTTCGGCTACGATACCGTGCGCCACATCGAACCTCGCCTGGGACCCGCCGTCAAGCCCTTCCCCGCCGGGCAGGACGAAGGCACCCCCGACATCATGCTGCTGCAGGTAGATGAACTGGTCATTGTGGACAATCTGGCCGGACGTACTTACCTGATGGTCTACGCCGACCCCGGCCAGGCTGAAGCCTACGCCCTGGCCAAGCGCCGGCTCAAAGCGTTGCGCGAAAAACTGCGCACGCCCGTGGTCATTCCCTACGCCTATGCCAGCATGCAAACCGCCGCCCGGCGCGACTTCAACAAAAAAGACTATATCGATGCCGTGCTCAAGGCCAAGGAATACATTGCCGCCGGCGATCTCATGCAGGTGCAGATCGGGCAGGTCATTGCCAAGCCCTTCCGCGACTCGCCCCTATCGCTGTACCGCTCGCTGCGCTCGCTCAACCCCTCGCCCTATATGTACTACTGGAACTTCGACAACTTCCAGGTCGTGGGCTCATCGCCGGAAATCCTGGTTCGCCAGGAGATCGTCACCGAGGCTGACCGCCAGAAGAACATGATCACCATCCGTCCGCTGGCCGGAACACGCAAACGCGGCGCCACGCCCGTGGAAGACCAGCAACTGGCCGAAGAGCTCATCGCCGACCCCAAGGAAAGGGCGGAACACGTGATGTTGATCGACCTGGCCCGCAACGACGTGGGCCGCGTGGCCAAGACCGGCACCGTGGCCGTGACCGACACCATGACGATCGAACGCTATTCGCATGTAATGCACCTGGTGTCGAACGTTGCCGGCGAACTGAATGACGGCATGAGCAATATGGACGTCCTGCGCGCTTCTTTCCCCGCCGGCACCCTGACGGGCGCGCCCAAGGTGCGCGCCATGGAGATCATCGATGAACTGGAGCCCGTGCGCCGCGGCATCTACGGGGGCGCGGCGGGATACCTGAGTTATGGCGGCGAAATGGATGTCGCCATCGCCATACGCACCGGCATCGTGAAGGACGGCATGCTGTATGTCCAGGCGGCGGCGGGCATTGTGGCCGACTCGGACCCCGAAAAGGAATGGCAAGAAACCGAAGCCAAGGCGCGCGCCGTACTGCGCGCCGCCGAGCAAGTGCAGTTCGGCCTCGATGAACCCATTTAACACGCAACGCATAGCCCCCGGAGAAGCACATGTTATTGATGCTCGATAATTACGATTCGTTTACCTACAACCTGGTGCAGTATTTCGGCGAGCTCGGCGAAGAGGTGCGCGTGCTGCGCAACGACCAGACCACCGTAGCCGAAATCGCCGCCATGAACCCGGCGCGTATCTGCGTGTCGCCCGGCCCCTGCTCTCCCGCCGAGGCCGGGATTTCCGTGGAGCTCATACAGCATTTCGCGGGCAAGCTGCCGATTCTGGGCGTCTGCCTGGGACACCAGGCCATCGCTGCGGCTTTTGGCGGCGACATCGTACGCGCCAAGCAGATCATGCACGGCAAAGTCTCCAGCATTACCCATGCCGGCACCGATGTATTCACCGGCCTGCCTTCCCCCTACGACGTGACCCGCTACCATTCGCTGGCCATCCTGCGCGACACGCTGCCCGACTGCCTGGAGATCACCGCACAGACCGACGACGGCGAAATCATGGGGGTGCGCCACAAGACCCTGCCGATCTACGGCGTACAGTTCCACCCGGAATCTGTGCTGAGCGAGCACGGCCATGCTTTACTGAAAAACTTTCTGACGCTCTAATGCCTATAAAAACAAGGAAACTGCCATGACCATCACGCCCACCGAAGCCTTGTCGCGCTGCATCGAGCATCGTGAAATATTCCACGACGAAATGCTGCACCTGATGCGCATGCTGATGCGCGGCGAACTGACGCCCACCATTGCCAGCGCGCTCATCATGGGCCTGCGGGTGAAAAAGGAAACCGTCGGCGAAATTACCGCCGCGGCGCAGGTCATGCGCGAGTTTGCCCTGCCGGTCAACACATCCAATTCCCAAGACCTGCTCGATATGTGCGGCACTGGCGGCGACGGCTCCAGCACCTTCAATATTTCGACGGCGGCCATGTTCGTAGCGGCTTCGCAGGGCGTCAAGATCGCCAAGCATGGCGGCCGCAGCGCTTCGTCCTCGTCGGGCAGCGCCGACGTGCTTGAAGAACTGGGCGCCAACGTCATGCTCAGCCCCGAGCAAGTGGCCGAAAGCCTGGAACGCACCGGCATCGGCTTCATGTTCGCACCCGCCCACCACAGTGCCATGAAAAACGTGGCCGCCCTGCGCAAAGAACTTTCCGTGCGCACGATTTTCAATATTCTTGGCCCGCTGACCAACCCGGCGAACGCCGCCAACCAGCTCATGGGCGTCTTTCACCCCGACCTGGTCGGCATCCAGGTGCGCGTGCTGGAGCGCCTGGGTTCCAACCACGTGTTGATCGTGCACGGCAAGGACGGCATGGATGAAGCCTCGCTGGGCGCAGGCACCCTGGTCGGGGAACTGAAAGACGGCCAGATACGCGAATACGAAATTCACCCGGAAGACTTCGGCATGACGATGGTGTCCAATCGCTCCATCAAGGTCAACAATCGAACGGAATCCGCAGCCATGTTGCTCAGCGCGCTCGACAACGCCGAGGGCGCTGCTCGTGATATCGTTGGCTTTAACGCAGGCTTGGCGATCTACGCCGGCAACAAGGCAGACTCCATCGAGCAAGGCCTGAAAATGGCTTTCGAGTCCCTGGCCAGCGGCGCCGCCCGCGCCAAGCTCGATGAATTCTGCACCTACACCCGGACACTGACAACATGAACGATATTCTTGCCAATATCCTCGAAACCAAAAAGGCCGAAGTGGCCACCGCGCGCCAGATGCGCAGTGAATCAGATGTCCTGCGCGAGGCCAAAAGCCGCAAAGACCTGCGCGGCTTTGCCCGGGCCATCGAAGAAAAGATCGCGCAGGGCAAGCCTGGCGTCATTGCCGAAATCAAGAAGGCATCGCCTTCCAAAGGCGTCATCCGCGACAACTTCAATGTCGTGGACATTGCCTCGTCCTACGCCGCGCACGGTGCCGCCTGCCTGTCCGTCCTGACCGACGTCAAGTTTTTCCAAGGTTCCTACGACTACTTGCGCCAGGCCCGGGCGGCCTGCACCCTGCCCGTTCTGCGCAAGGACTTCATGATCGACCCCTACCAAATCGTGCATGCCCGCGCGCTGGGGGCCGACTGCATCCTGCTGATCGTGGCGGCGCTCAGCCCCCAGCAACTGCGCGAATTCGAAAGCCTGGCCAAAGAACTGGGCATGGACGTCCTGGTCGAAGTGCACGATCGCGCCGAACTCGACATTGCGCTGGAGCTGGATACCACCCTGATCGGCATCAACAATCGCAACCTGCGCAACTTCGAGACTTCGCTGCAGAATACGCTCGATCTCCTGCCGGCCATCCCCGAAGGCAAGCGTGTCATCACCGAAAGCGGCATTCTGACCCCCGCCGACGTGGCGCTCATGCGAGAGCACGACGTGCAGGCATTTCTTGTGGGCGAAGCCTTCATGAAGGCCCCCGAGCCCGGCGTCGCGCTGCAAGAACTGTTTTTCAGCCACTGACGCCTCATGTTCAGCGCAGCCGAATCCGACCCCGGGCTGTCCAAGGAGGACGCCGGCCCCATCGAAGACAGGCTGCGCACGGCTTTACTGAAGGCGCAGTATGCAAGGCTGAAACAGGGGCAGCGCGCCCTGCTCATTGTCATCGCGGGCATAGACGGCGTCGGTAAAGGCGCGTCGGTGCGCCTGCTGAACGAATGGATGGATGCGCGCCATATTCGCACCCTGGCACTCGGCGCACCTCCGGTGTACGAACAGGGGCGACCCTTTCTGTGGCGCTACTGGAAAAACCTGCCGGCCAAGGGCAAAACCGGCATCGTGTTCGGCTCGTGGTATTGGCCCCTGTTGAAAGAAGCTGCCAGAAAAAAACCGCGCCAGAAGAAAATACTGGCCCTGTCGCAAGACATACGCGAGTTCGAAAATACCCTGGCCCAGAATGGCGTCCAGATCGTCAAGCTCTGGTACCACCTTTCGCGGCAGGCACAGCAAAAACGCACCGAGTCCCTGCTGTCCGACCCCGATACCGCATGGCAGGTTCGACCTGAAGACCTCAAGGTCCAGAAGAAATTTGTCCGCTTGCGCGACGCCGGCTCGCTGGCCATTTCACTGACGGACGCCAAACACGCCCCCTGGACCATCATCCCGGCAGCCGACACCCAAATGCGCGACGTCAGCACCGGCCAGGCCGTGCTGGCCGCCTTGCGCAAGCGGCGCATCGAACCCCGGCAGCGCCCATCACAACCCGGCGCGGCGGCCATTGCAGCGCCCGCCGCCTCGTTGCAAGACCTGGACTACAGCGCCCGGCTGAGCGAAAAAGACTATGACGAACAGCTGCCCGAATGGCAAGGCCGCCTGGCACGACTGGTGCGGCACGACAAATTCTGCCAGACTCCGCTGATTCTGGTCTTCGAAGGCCAGGACGCCGCGGGCAAGGGCGGTACCATACGCCGGGTCACCCATGCGCTTGATCCTCGCCAGTTCCGGGCCATTCCCATTTCGGCGCCCACCAGCCAAGAGCTCACCCACCCCTATCTCTGGCGCTTCTGGCGTGATCTGCCGCCGCCCGGGCGCGTCGCCATCTTTGATCGCTCCTGGTACGGGCGGGTGCTGGTCGAACGCGTCGAAGGCTACGCCACCGAAGCCGAGTGGCGACGCGCCTACGACGAAATCAACCAGTTCGAATCGCAGTTGCTGGACAGCGGGGCGCTCGTCCTGAAGTTCTGGCTGGCCGTCGACAAGGAAGAACAGCTCAAGCGCTTTCAAGCGCGCGAAACCTCGCCCTTCAAATCATTCAAGATCACGCCCGAAGACTGGCGCAACCGCAAGCAATGGGACGCCTATACACAGGCAGCCAACGATATGTTCGAACACACCAGCACACCGTCCTGCCCCTGGCACGTCATATCGGCCAACGACAAGCGCCACGCCCGCATCGCCGTGCTCGAACGCGTCGTCACCGCGCTGCAGGCGGCGCAGGATGGCAAGAATCCATGACTCCGGACGCTTGCCCCTTATGCCGCGATGCCGGCGGTACAGTGCTTTGGCACAACGGCCAGCTGCGCGTCATTGCGGTCGACGACGACGCGCATCCGGGCTTTACCCGCGTCATCTGGCGCGAACACGTCGCCGAAATGACGCAATTGCCGCCCCAGGCGCGCAACGACATCATGGCGGCGGTCTGGCTGGTTGAACAGACACAGCGCCGGATACTGCAAGCCGACAAGATCAATCTGGCCCAGTTCGGCAATATGGTTCCCCACCTGCACTGGCATGTCATCCCGCGCTGGGCTGACGACAGCCACTATCCCGAAGCCATCTGGGCGGTTCCGCCCGCGCGCTCACCCGAACAAGCCGCAGCCTGGACCCGGCACAAGGCCGATATCGAGGCGCTGCTGCCGCACTACCGGGCTACGCTGCAAGCGACGTTGCAAGATAGCAACATAGGGGTTACCCCGAATGCATAAATGCGGCTATAATTCGCGCACTGCATTTTTCACGCGTCGACATTTTCATACAGCACACGCTGTCGCTAGCAGTTGACTGACCTTTCAGCACCCATGTCGAACGCCATCGCTCCCTGACCCCCGAGCCTTTCGCCGCGTATCCAAGACAAGCGCTGCACTTTAGGTTGATTCGGTCGGCACGATGCTCCAATCAACCAGCGCTCCGGGCTCACTTCCATCGCCCCTCGCTATGTGTATGCCGTTCGTTCGGCAAAGGATACTCATGTCTTTCGATACTTTAGGTCTCGCGCCTTCCCTGTTGTCCGCCGTTCTGAAAGCCGGCTTTACCGAGCCCACTTCAGTCCAGGCTGCGGCCATTCCCAAGGCCCTGGCAGGCCACGACCTGATGGTTTCTTCGCAGACCGGCAGCGGCAAGACCGCCGCCTTCATGCTGCCCGCCCTGAACCGCATTTCGCAGATGCCGCCCAACAAGGGCTCGGGCGTGCAGGTGCTGGTTCTGACTCCCACACGCGAACTGGCCATGCAGGTGGCCGAGGCCACCAAACAATACGGCGCGCACATCAAAGACCTGCGCATTGCCGTGGTCGTCGGCGGCATGCCCTACGGCGCCCAACTCAAGGCTTTGTCGCGCCGCGTCGATGTACTGGTCGCCACACCCGGCCGCCTGATCGATCACCTTCAGGCCAAGCGCGTCAATCTGTCCACCGTCCACACCTTGGTCCTGGACGAAGCCGACCGCATGCTGGACATGGGTTTTATTGAAGACATTGAAACCATCGTCGGCCGTACCCCTGACAGCCGCCAGACCCTGTTGTTCTCGGCAACCCTGGACGGCACCATTGCCCGCCTGGCCGCCAAAATGATGCGCGACCCGCTGCAAATTGAAATTTCGGGCCAGAAGCAGAAACACGCCAATATTACCCAAAGCCTGCTGTACGCCGACGACAACGGCCACAAAATGCGCCTGCTGGACCATCTGCTGCGCGACGCCAACCTGGATCAGGCGATTGTCTTTACCTCGACCAAACGCGGCGCCGACGACCTCGCCGACCGCCTGGCCGATCAGGGCTTTGCGGCGGCGGCGCTGCATGGCGACATGAATCAGCGCCAGCGCACCCGTACCCTGGGCCTGCTGCAGAAAGGCCAATTGCGCATTCTGGTGGCCACCGACGTTGCCGCCCGCGGCATCGACGTCCAGGGCATCAGCCACGCCGTCAACTACGACCTGCCCATGCAGGCCGAAGATTACGTCCACCGCATCGGCCGCACCGGGCGCGCCGGACGCAGCGGGCTGGCCTACACCCTGGCCACGCATTCCGAACGCCACAAAATACGCCGCATCGAGCATTTCATCGGCCAGCCCATCCCCTCCGAAGTCATCGAAGGCCTGGAGCCCAAGAAAACAGCCCGTCCCACCTACACCGACCGCAAGGGCGGTGGCGGTAAAAGCTTCGGGCCGCGCGGCGGCTTCGGCGGCGGCAAGCCCGGCTACGGACGCAAGCCCGGCGCGGATCGCGCGCCCTACGGCGACAAGCCCGCTTATGAAGGCAAGTCACGCTTTGGCGATAAACCCGCCCATGAAGGCCGCCCGGCCCACCATGGCGAGCGCCCGGCCTACGAAGGCCGTCCCGCCCACGACCGCGCCGGCGATAGCCGCAAAAGTTTTGGCGGTGAAGAGCGTGGTGGCTACAAAGGCCGCAGCGAGCGTCCCGCGTTTGGCGATCGTGCCGCGCCGGCTCGCCCGCCCCGCAGCGAAAGACCGGCTTTCAGCGATCGCCCCGCTTTCGCCGGCCGCCCTGCGCGCGACGACCGCCCCGCATTTGGCGACCGTCCGGCCCGTGCCGCCCGTCCCGAGTTTGCGCACAAAGGCCCAGCCAAACCTGCTGGCCGCCCCGCGGCACGCCCTGGTTTTTCCAGCGGCAAGCCCACCTCGACGCGTGGCAAAAGCGCAGCCCGTCGCGGCGACTTTGCCTGATCCGCAATAGCGGAACAGAAAAGTGACGAAGAGGCTTCGGCTCTTGGGCCGGAGCCTCTTCACGCGTAAGGGCGGCGCGCGGCGCCGCCCTTACGCGGTCTGGGCGCCCCACTCCTCTATCAGGATCGGCACGGCAAGATTGCAGGAATGGATTCCCATTACCGTCGTCAGCTGTATCGCTTCAAGGATTTCCTCGCGGGTCGCGCCATGCTCGATCGCATTGCGCATATGCCGCCTGACGCCGGGGCCATACAAATGAGTGGTCGCCGCATTGATTGCGATCAGGATCAGCTCTTTGTATTTCTGCGGTAATGGCCCGTTGCACTGCGGCACGCTCCGGAATGCCAGATACGCCTCCATGAATTCCGGATCCAGGGCACGCAATTGATCCCATAAGGGATTCCAGTCGCCCTTGGCGATGTGCTCTTCGCACAGCGGAGTATTGGCTTTCATTCCCATCTCGTCTTGTCGATTCATATCAATCTCCTTTAGCGGCGCTGAGCATCCGCGAGCATAAAGTCGGCCGCCCGCTCGCCGATCATCATGGCCGCCGCGTTGGTATTCGATGATGCAATCGTCGGCATCACGGAAATGTCTGCCACACGCAGCCGGTGGATACCGTGCACACGCAAGCTGGAATCCACCACAGCCCGGCTCGGCTCGCCCATCCGGCACGTGCCAACCGTATGCCACGCAGTCTGTCCGGACTCCTTGATGTAATCCAACAAGCCCTCGTCGTCCCCGATGGCCAGCCCGGGGCGCTCCTCTGACACGATGACTTCGCGCATGGCCGGCTGGGCGGCGATTTCACGAACCAGCCTGAGCAGTTCAATGGCGCATTGCCGATCGTCCTCGTGCTGAAGGTAGTTGGGCTGAATCGCGGGAAACACCATGGGATCGGCCGACACGCAATGCACATGGCCCCGCGAGCGCGGATACAGCATGAATCCACCGATGGAAAAGCCGGAGAACTTGTCGATGCCGCCCACACCCGAACGGGAATAACGATCCTTGCCGCTGATGTGATAGATGCGAATCATCACGTTGGGATGTGGAAGCTCGGGCCGCGTGCGGGTAATGGCGTGGGCGGTGGACGATGTCCCAGCCATCAGTCCCTTGCGCGTCAAGACATACTGCAAACCCACTTTCAACCTATGCAGCGGGCTGCGCATGATGTCGTTGATGGTCTCGGGAATCGAGGTCCGGTAGGTGCATCGCACCTGCAGATGATCGCTCATGTTCTCGCCCACCGCCGGCAAGTGCTGATGCACCTGAATACCCAGATCACGCAGCCTGTGCTCGTCGCCAATACCGGAAAGCTCCAGCAACTGAGGCGACTGGACCGCACCGGCGCTGAGCACTACTTCCAGCCCCGCATTCACGATCAGCCGCTTCCCCTGATGCTCATATTCGACGCCCGTACACCGACCGCCATCGACAATGACCCGGCGCACGAAAGCGTTTGAACGGACCGTCAGGTTCTTGCGATCGCGCGCAGGCCGCAAATAGGCCACGGCCGCGCTTTGGCGACGCCCATTGCGTGCATTCTGTTCCAGATAGCGCACCCCTTCATACGGCCCGCCGTTGTAGTCGGGCGTGCGCTCGATTCCCGCCTGCAGACAGCCGTGAATAAAGGCCTCCGAGATCGTGTCCGGGTCATGTGCGCCGCGGTCGGTGATCCATAGGGGGCCATTTCTGCCTCGCTTTGGATTGTCTCCGTATGGATAGGTCTCCATTCGGGCGAAATATGGCTGGATGTCCGCATAGCTCCAGCCTTCGACGCCAAGCCGGGCCCAGCTATCGTATTCCGCCGGGTCGCCCCATACATAAGCCATGCCGTTCAAGGCACTGGAGCCGCCCAGGACTCGGCCACGCGGCCAATAAATCTGCTGACCCTTCATGCCCGCTTGGGGTTCCGTGCGAAACGGCCAGGCATATTTCTCGTTGGTCAGCAGCTTTCCCACCCCGAGCGGGACGTGTATCCACGGATTGGAATCCTTGCCTCCACCTTCCAGCAACAGCACGCGATACCGGCCCGACGCAGTCAGCCTGTTGGCAAGGACGCAGCCCGCCGACCCCGCGCCGACAATCACGTAATCGAAGGTCTCTGTCTGCATCACTGCTTTCCGGCTCTGTTCTTGAACGAATCACGGCGGAAGCTGTAGAGCGCATTCGGATCGACCTGCACATCGACGACTGCGGGCTGACCGCAACGGATCGCTGCATCCACCGTCTCTGCCAGGCGAGCAGCGGAATCGACACGGAAGCCCCTTGCTCCCCACAGTTCCGCCAGCTTGTCGAAGGGCGGATTGCGCACGTCCGCGCCAATGTATCGCTCGCCGAAGAAATCGCGTTGATACGCTTTCTCGGCGCCCCAGCAGCCATTGTTCATGACAATGCAAACCGTGTTGATGCCATGCTCCACCGCCGTGCCCAGCTCGCTGCACGCCATGCCGAAACCGCCATCGCCCATCAGGCTGACCACCGTGCGCGATGGATCGCCAAGCTTGGCACCCAGGCCGCAGGCATAGGAAAACCCGACCAGACCGAAATCAAGCGGTGTAAACAACGACGGCGTCTGCACATAGCGGAGCTGATCTGTCGCCTGCAGGCAGAGCGTGCCCGCATCCATGGTGTAGAGCGCATCATCGGGCAGCACTTCGCGCAAGGCGCGGTACAAAAAAGCAGGCTGGATGGGGTCGCCGCCGGTGCCAGCGGTGTCATCGCGCAACGCCAGCAAGGCGCGCCGCTGCTCAACGAATGCGCGCATCCACGCCCGCGCGCCGGCGGTGGCTTGATGGCCCTCGAGCGCGGCCAGCAGATCGTTCGTGACGCAGCCCGCATCCCCCAGGATGCCGACGGCGACTGGAAAGAATCGCCCGATTGCGGTCGGCTCAACTTCCACCTGGATGATGTCGGCGCCTGGATTGAGGGCATCAGCCTGATAGAAGGTCGAATTGAATCCCAGCCGGGTTCCAATGGCCAGGATGACGTCGGCGCGCTTGGCAAGATCCGTCGCAACCGGATTGCCGCGCGGCCCAACCTGGCCCGCGTATGCCGGCTCCATGCAAGAAATGGCATCGCCATGTCCTGGCGACAAGGTAACTGGCGCGTTCAGAAGCTCGGCAAGTCGCGCCACCGCCTTCCCATGCCGCCCCGACTTTACCCCGCCGCCCGCGATAATGACCGGTCGCTGGGCATGACGCAGGAGCTGTGCGGCCCGTTCGATCATTGCCCTGGGCCCTGTGAACGCCTCGGCAATGTAGGCGCGGCCCGTTGCCGGGAAATCGGGCGCCTCGAAGGCGTCCGCCAGCAGGTCGCGCGGCAGGTTCAGCAGTACCGGTCCCTGGCGCGGAGACAGTGCTGTGCGGTAGGCTTCTCCGACCATCTCCGGAATTCTGGCCGTCTGCGTCAGCGTATAGGTTTTCTTGGTCACCGGCTTGAACAGTGAATGCTGATCCACTTCCTGAAATGCATCCCGATGCATATGGGCGGATGACAGCAAGCCCGCCAGCGCGATGACGGGAGAATAGGCCGCCTGAGCCTGCGCCAGGCCTGTAACCAGGTTCGTTGCACCCGGCCCGTTCTGGCCCGCAAGGAAAACCCCCGCCTTTCCGGTCATGCGCGCATACCCATCAGCCATGTGAACGCCCGTGCGCTCATCGCGAACTCCGACGAAACGTATATCCTTCGCTCCGTGGAGACCGTCGAAGATCTCCATGCCCGCAGAGCCGATCAGGCCCAGAACGCATTCCGTTCCTTGCGTCCGCAAGGCCTCGACCACCGCTTGGCCACCAGTCAAATTCGTCATTCCATTTCTCTTGCTGAAAGTTAGTGGGAGGTACTGAGGATTTTTCCGAACTTCGAGATCTCCGACTCGATGTAATCGTCGAATTCCTTCAGTGTTTTGGTCTGGGGAACCAGCCCCTGGCTCTCAAGCCGCCCGATCACGTCGGGATCCTTGTTGATTTCCACAATGTGGTCGGCAACGATGCGCTTTGCGTCATCTGCTGTTTTCGCACTCATAATCACGCCGTACCAAATGCTGTACTCGAAGCCGGGCGCCACTGTCTCGTGCACGGTCGGAACGTCAGGCAACAAGGCTGAGCGCTCCTTGCTTGTAATCGCGAGCGCCTTCAACTGATTATTGCGTACGAAAGGCAGCGCCAGTGCAATGGGCGGGAACGATGTATCGATGCGGCCAGCCACGACTTCTGTCACGCCTTCCTGCACACCCTTGTAAGGAATATGCTCGAGCGGCACGCCTGCTTCCTGACTGAAGTAGCGCCCCACCAGGTCGGTTGCGGAATTGATGCCCGCCGATCCGTAGTTGAGTGCCTGCTTTGCGCTTTTGGCATCATCGACGAACGCTTGCACGGAGTTGAACTCGGACTTCGCGTTCACGACCACCAGCGTCGGCGAGTAGGCGATCAGCGAAACACCCGAGAGATCTTTCAATGTGTCGAACGGCAGGTTTTCCTGCACGGAAGGATTGACGGCATAAGACGATGAAACAAAGAGCAGTGTGTTCTTTTCAGGGTCTTCTGCCAGCAATCGTTGCGTGCCCACCATTCCGCCAGCGCCCGGACGATTCTCCACCACCACAGGCTGGCCCAGCCTGGCAGAAAGCTTGTCCGCATAAATGCGCGCAATGTTGTCGATCAGGGCCCCCGGACTGAACGGCACGATGATCTTTAGCGGGCCGCTGCCCACCGCCTGGGCGCTGGCGCCTGTCAGCGGAACCATAGCAGCACCTACCGCCAGCGCTGTCGCGGCCGCCCGTTTCCATATTGTTCTCATCATCTTCCTCCTGAACACACCAAAGTGGTTATCGAATAAAAAGCATTCTATCCAAATAATGTATAAATGTCGACATTGTTACTTTATTACAATTATCGAAAAATTCAGAGGCAAAGGAAAAATTATGTCTGCACTGCTTCGAAGATCTTCAAAGCTGCGTCGCGGGTTTGCAGCGCCGAGGCAAATTGGCTGGCTGTTCGAAGAGGCAGCGTCTTAAGCGAGCTGAGGCCGTCAAGCATCGTCCTGCTTTCGGCGTCTCAGGCTGATCTCATGGATTGCTCAGACGACTCACTGCGGCCCCGGGTCGAATGCTTGCAACGCCGCATCGCGGTTCTGCACTGCCAGTCGGTAATGGCGCGCGGCGGCGCTCTCGGAGTCGCCATCGATGATGTCATCAATCAATTGCGCCCATAACGCCACCGACCGCTTGCGGCGTTCCTCGGCCATCAGGCCCATGCGCACGTAACGGCCGATACGCAGCACCAAGTCATTGACATAGGTTGCGAGGATGGGGTTATCTGCCATGCGGGTAATGTAATCGACCAGCGCGGCGCTATGCTCCGTATACCGATCAGCATCGTGCACGCTGTCGCGCAGCGACACGAGGCGCGCCCGCAATTGCGCCGCTTGGTTCTCGTCGCACAATTGCGCGGCCAGACGAGAACACGTTGATAACAATGACGCGCGCAGCGCAAACAAGTCGTACAGTTCTTTGGTGGACAGCGGCGTCACGCGCGCGCCCCGCTGTGGCTGAATACTGACCAGCCCACGCGTCTCCAGCAGTCGCAGGGCTTCGCGGATGGTAGCCCTGCTGACGGAATAGCGCTCCGCCAGTTCGGTCTCGCGGAACCGGTCACCAGGCGTGTACTCACCCTGGGCGATGGCCGCGGCCAACTGGCTCGCGATCTGGAGCGGCAACGTCTTCAACAAGGTAGAGTGGTCAAGTATCATGCCAGGCATTCAAGAGTGCGTCAGTGGCAATTGTACGCATATCCCAAACACACTGAACTGCCGTCGATGCTGGCTACAATAGCAGCATGAAACAGCTTCTGCGCAAGCCGCTATTTTCTGCGATCCTGTTGTCGATACCCCTGTGGATCGTCTTCAACAATTACATTGTTGCCATCACCGTGGCGCTGCTGGTGGCCTTTCTTGCGTCCATGTGCCATGCCTTGTACCTGATGAACAGGAAGAAGAAACCATGAAGCCCGCCATCCCTCGCTCCGCCGGGCTACCTGCGCCGGACGCCGACGCCAGGGCGCATCAGCAAGCCGTCGAACGCCATCTGGCCCAGCACATACAGGCGGCCGACTCGGGCTTCCTGCCATTCGAGCAATGGATGGACCTGGCCCTGTACGCACCCGGACTGGGCTATTACGCCGCCGGCAACACCAAGTTCGGCAGCGGGCTGCCCATCGGCGATTTCACCACCGCGCCCGAGCTTACACCTTTATTTGCCCGGACACTGGCAAATCAGGTGGCGCAAGTGCTGCGTGCCAGCGGCTCGCGCACCGTGCTGGAATTCGGCGCCGGATCAGGCGCCATGGCCGCCGCCATGATTCCCGCGCTGCGCGAAATGGGCATCCAGCCCGCCTATCAAATCCTGGAAGTGTCCGGCGACCTGCGGCTTCGCCAGCAACAGCAGCTTGCGCATTTCGGCGACGCCGTACAGTGGCTGACGGCGCTGCCCGAGGAATTCTCCGGCTGCGTGCTGGCCAATGAAGTACTGGATGCCATGCCGGTCACGCTATTCTGCTGGAACGAACAGGGCGAACTGCAGGAACTGGGCGTGCGCATGGCGCAGCCGGGCGCAGCCGCCGGCGACGAGGCGGGGCCCTTCGAGCTTGCGCAACGCGCGGCATCCTGCCCGCTGGGACGCACCATGGCGCAACGCATGCCGCCCCTGCCGGGCTACCAGTCCGAAATCAATCTGCGGGCCGAAGCCTGGGTCAGACAGATGGGCGCATGGCTGAAGCACGGCGCCGCGCTGCTGATCGACTACGGTTTTCCGCAACGCGAGTATTACCATCCTCAGCGGGCCGAAGGCACGCTGATGTGCCACTACCGCCATCACGCGCACGCGCAGCCCCTGCGCTACACCGGGCTGCAGGACATCACCGCTCACGTCGACTTCACCGCCATGGCGGACGCCGCGCTGGAAGGCGGGCTGGACGTCCTGGGCTACACCTCGCAGGCGCGTTTCCTGATGAATGCCGGGCTGCCCTTGTTGCTGGCCCAGGCCAACCGCCCCGACGCCTTGCCGGCCCAAGACCCGGGCGCTAGCAATGACGCCGCACCGGCGTCCCAGATGCAAACCCTGTCAGCCGCGCAAAAACTGCTGTCGGAAGCGGAAATGGGCGAACTCTTCAAGGTGTTGGCGATAGGCCGCGGCATGGACGAGCCGCTGATCGGTTTTGCCCGGGGCGACCGCCGCGACCGGCTGTAATTCCCTTTCTCTTTCTATATCAAGCGACATCGCGAAGCGCGGCCAGGCGCGCGGCGCGCAACGCCGTCTTGATGCGCTCGGACCGGCCCTGCTGCGCCCGGGCAATGGCGCCGGCATCTATCGACCGCAGCGCGTCAACGCGAACCTGCCAGGCCGCCACGCCGACGTCTGCCACACATTGCGCAGTCCTTATCAATGCCAGGAAACGCTCGGGTTTGCGCAATGCATCGCATCGTTCGATCAAGTCCAGATGACGGGCATGCCGGACAGCGCCGGCCTCGTCATCCATCTGCCCCGAACCAGCGCCGCCGCGGGTGCCGAGGCCATCCACGCCCCCCCGCTCGTCGACCCGGATCACCGCCAGTATCACCGGCAACAAGCGGGCGTAGTCCTGGCACTCGCCGGGCGCCCTCACATGACGCGCAATGCCCTGCGGATCATCAGACAGGCGGCACACCAGGGCAAACCGCTCGGGCAAGCCCAGACCCGCCCGAGCGGCACAAGCCAGCTCCGGCGACAAGACATCGGCGTCAAAGCAGAGTCCCGGCAGCACCCTGGGCAGCGCGCCCGTATCGGCAAGCACCTGGAACATGCGTCCCGGCTGCGCCACCATCAAACCCTTGGCCACCTCGCGCCAGACGCGTTCAGGCACCAGGGCGTCGACCTCGCCATCCGACACCAGTTGCCGCGCCAGAGCCATGGTTTCAGGCGCAATCGAAAACTCGTGAAAGCGCGCAGCAAAACGGGCCAGCCTCAGCAACCGCACCGGATCCTCGATAAATGCCTGCCCTACGTGGCGCAGAATACGCCGCCGCAGGTCGTCCTGCCCGCCCAGAGGGTCGGCCAGGCGGCCATCCGGCGCCTGGGCAATCGCATTCACGGTCAGGTCGCGCCGCCGCAAGTCATCTTCCAGCGTAACATCGGCCCCGGTGTAAAAGGTAAAGCCCCTGTAGCCCCGGCCAGACTTGCGCTCGGTCCTGGCCAGCGCATACTCTTCTTTGGTCTTCGGATGCAGGAACACCGGAAAATCGCCGCCAACCGGAATAAAGCCCCGTGCCGACATTTGCTCGGGCGTCGCGCCCACCACGACCCAGTCGCGATCGCCGGCGGGCAGGCCCAGCAAGGCATCGCGCACGGCCCCGCCCACAATATAGACATCGAGCCCGGCTATAGCCGGATCATTTTCCAGCCCCCTCGCCGCAAGCACGGCGGGTCCCTCGCCCGGCCGGGCGCCCGCCCCGTCGCTCATGCCCGCGCTCAAGGCAGATCGACCCGCTTGTTGGGCGACGGCGACACAGTGCCCAGGCGCTGCTTGAGCGAATGCGGCTGGCCCGAGAACATCATGGCGTAATACGTGGCGTTGGACATGACATTCTTCACATATAGCCGCGTTTCCGTAAAGGGAATGGTTTCCGCGAAAATCGCGCCTTCGACCGGTGCCTGCAGCTTGGAACGCCACTGTACAGGCCGACGCGGGCCGGCGTTATAGCCGGCGGTGGCCAGAACTTCAGAGCCGTTCAGATCGTTCAGCACCATGCTGAGATAACTGGTGCCCAGTATGGTGTTGGTATCGAAATCATTGACCGACGACGGTTTGAAGTCTTGCATGCCTATCTTCTTGGCCACCCAGCGGGCGGTGGCCGGCATCAGTTGCATCAACCCCGAGGCGCCCACGCGCGAACGGGCATCGGTAATGAAACGGGACTCCTGGCGAATCAGCCCATACACCCAGGCCGGATCCAGATTGATCAGACGCGCCTTCTCGGCAACGCGGCCCTCGAACGGCGCAATGAAGCGCTGTGAAAAATCAATTTCATTCCGGGTCTGCAACGACGTATTCACCACCCGATCATAAATCTGCTCTTCGCGGGCCAGTTCGGCGGCCGCCAGCAGTTGGCGATCACTCATGCCGCGCAAGGCATAGTTCCATTCCGGCACGGCCTCTGGACGCCAACCCAGGTCGAACAGGGCAATCGCGCGTTGCAGGCCCGGATTGGCGCGGGCTTGCTGCAGTTCGCCCAGAGCGACCGGCACGGGCGCGGGCGGTAGCGCGGGTGTCAGCCCCAGCTCTTCGCCGGCCAACTGGCCATAGAAGTTCAACTCACCGGCAATGGACTGGTAACGCTCGGCGGCAGCCTGCTGATTACCCTGCGCCGCCAGGGCGCGCGCCTGCCAATACACCCACACGGGCTCCGCCGCCTGAGCCTCTGACATGCGCTGTATGGACTTGCTGACCCAGCCCCAGTCAATACGGGGCTGGCGCAGTTCGGACCTGACCTGCCAGGCATGGTTATAGTCCGTCAGCGGCGCCTCGCCCGATTTCCGGTACCAGTCAATGGCATTGAGCTCGACATTGAGCGCGGCGACCAGACCGAACTGGCTCCAGACCCATTCAATGTTTTCCTTGGGTATTGCCTTGGCCCACTGGCTTTGGATATAGGACGCATTGGCTTCGCGCTGCTTGCCATAGGCCAGGCGCGACAAGGCGATGGTGACCAGCTCGGTTTCCGCACGCGTGCGCGGCGGCTTGCGCCCCGCCAGCCATTTCTTGGGGTCCTTCATCAGCGCCGCATAGTGCACCATATCGGCCCCATCGAACATCACGGCCGCCAACCGCTGCGCATTGCCCGTCTTGCTGGTTTCAAGCGTGGCGCGCAGCAGCGGCTCCAGCTCTTTCCAGCCCACGATCTTGCTGCTTTCGAATTGGTCGAGCATGCTCCAGCAGGCGGAATTGGGCTGGAAGGCATCCATGGCCTGCGCCGCCTTGACCTGTTCACCCGTCATATGCAGCGACAGCAAGCGCGCGCATCGTTCCTGGGAATTGCTGTTGGTCACCGGCCCAAGCTGGACCGCAAGCCGATAATTACCGGCGCGCGCCGCGGCAACAATCCAGTCGCCCTTCAGGCGGTCGGCCAGATAGCCGTCGGGGTGCGCCTGCATAAAACGCTGCATCTCGGCATCGGGCACAGGCTGGGTGGGATCCTGCAGCTTGCGGCGCAAAGACCAATACTCGGCATACGTGCCGAGGACGGGATCCGTTTTAGCCAAAGGCACCAGCGCATCGAGCGCAAGCCATTGCTTCTTTTGCATGGCATCGCGGGCATTGATGACAGCCTCGCGCGCCCGGGGCGGCGTAATCAGCTTGACGGTGTCGGCCTTGCCCGGCGACGGCACGCCCCCCTGCAGCGACGCCACCAGCACCCCGCTGCCCATGTCGGACCCCACCAGAGCCCGGCCCGCATCCGCCTGGACGCTGCCAGCCTGGCTGCCCGCTTCCGGAACAGGCCCGCTGGCCGATGCGACCGTGCGTTCGGCGCCGGCACAGCCTGCCAGGCCAACCGACAGCGCCAGCCACAGGCTGAGACGTGAGCACCTGGACGAGCGCGCGCCAGACATGTTCAGGGTTTTCTGATACCGTTGTTGCTTAGCTAACATCTTGATTTGATCCCCATAACATCGCCCATGAATAACAGCATACAGAATAACGCAGCGTCGCTGCGCGCACGCCTGAAAGAACTCAGGGCCGCCCAAGACCCGGTTGATCGCAACCGGGGCGCGCTATTGATACGAGGCCGCTTGTTCACCTGGCTGGCCACCACACGCACCGCTTTGCGCGATGCCGGCAAGCCGGTTCCGCAAAACATTGCAGCATTCTGGTCTACCGGCGATGAACCCCCCTTGCAGCCCTTGCTGGAGCAATGGGTGGAAGAAGAAGGATACCAAGTATCCCTGCCCGTCGTCATCACTCCGGACGCTCCGTTGCAATTCAGGCCCTGGACGCCCGACGCCCCCCTGCAGGAAGGCCCCTACGGCATACAGCAGCCCGCGGGCCCCGCGGCTCCCCCGCCCGACATCATCCTGGTGCCAACGCTCGGTTATACCCGCCAAGGCGACCGCGTGGGCTACGGCAAGGGCTACTATGACCGCACCCTGGCCGACTTGAAAGCCCGGGGCCACCGCTTCACCACCATAGGCATAGCCTGGGCCGCCGGCGACCTGGCCGCCGCCGGCATCGCGCACACCCCGGCCGAGCACGACTTCCGGCTGGACTCCATTTTGACTGACAAAGGCTGGGCAGTGCCGGCGCCGGTGCTGGTTTGATGCTGGCGGTGGTTCGATATTGGCGTTGATCTGAAATTGATCAGGCTTAGTGGTTCATCAAACTAAGTGGTTCTTGCGGCAGTGTGGTGGCTTCAGGCGGGCCGGGCTCATATCGCTGCGATCCCGGCTGCGCCGGGATTTCCCGCGTCTTCGGCCCCAGCCGCCTGAAGCCGCCACACTACAAGAGCATTGGATTATCGCCACATGCCTCAGCATTCAGAAAGCAGAAAAATACCGCCCGCATTCTCATTGCCTAAAGACGTCGTGCCTGGCGCTGGATAGAGCGAAGGTTGAGCACGCCGCCGTTGCTGGCTGTATCGGAGAGGCAAGGCCGCAACTGCTTGAGCGCGACGCTTGTGGACAATCCGGGGGATTGTCCAC
>JBATWU010000076.1:0-3705 GCA_049672825.1 Pusillimonas sp. | reverse complement strand
GTTCAGGCCCGCCTGGCGGGGATGCAAGTCCGCGGTTGTGTGAGCCCGGCGGGTGTCGGGCCACTGGCCCGACCGGGCGAGTTCCGCGGAAGCCCCGCCAGGCTGGCCTGAAACGGGTACCCCTGGCAACGCCAGGGGCGTAGCGCGCGAAGCCGGAACAGCCCGCGCCACACCCGACTTTCTTAAGAACCAAGCCTGGTACAAGCAAGCAACCCGCCTTGCTCAAGAACAAACAGCACCACCACACATCCGGCTATCGCCAAGTACGGTAAACACTTGAAGCGAAAAGGCGCTAGCGCAGCGCCAGCACGTAAATACCCTGCGCCAGGTAGACGACGCCTATCGTCATCACGATCCCCTGAGTCCAGCGGCGAAACTGAGTATCCGTCAGCTTTTCGAGCACGAACTTGCTGAGCGTCGTCCCCGCGATCGCCATCACGACCGCAACGCCCATGGCCACCTCCTCGACCCTGGTTTCGCCACCCATGACCTGCGCGAAGTAAATGAGCTTGGCCAGATGAGACAAGGTTTGGCACGCCGCCTTGGTGGCGACCACCGAGCGCCTGTCCATATGGCTGCGGACAAAGAAGACATCCAGCAACGGCCCTGATACGCCCGCGATGAACTGCATGCAGGTATTGATGAAACCACAAGCCTCTGCGCCGAAGCGGCTGCTCGCCTGCGGCACATAGCGCGCCGGCACCAGTACCGCCAGAAACGGAACGATACCCAGACCAATCAACACCACGGCCCGATCGGGAACGAGACCGATGAACGAAAACAACAGGCCCGCTGCCAGCAGACCCAGAACATAGCGTCCGAATATCCGGTAATCGGTGTTGCGCCGCCAAAGCAGGGCCCGCCAGCCGTTGGACGTCATTTGCGCCGTGCCATGCAGCACCATGGCGGCGGAGACCGGCAAGACGGCGATCAGAATGCCCATCAGCACCATGCCGCCCGCCATGCCGAAGACACCCGACAAGAAAGAGGTTCCCAGCACCGATAGCGCCAATACCGCCAACAAGCCTATTTGCACTCTGTAATCCGTCCGCGCGATAAATAATTTCCTTTCTATATCAAGCGTGCATGCGAAGGCAAAGCGCAGACCTTGCTGGCGCAAGGCAAGCGAAACTGGCAACGAGCACGCTTGATATAGAAAGGAAATAAATGAATTGAGCGGAATTATAAAGCCAGGGTCTGCCGCCAGCAGCGTGGGCCACGGCCCTGGCGCCGCGCAGCCAAGGATTCGAGCTGGAAAAGGAGGGCTGATCCATGCACGCGCACAGATTTGGCCCAGTGCCCGAGCCGACTCTTTGACCGCAATCAATACAAGCTGAAAATAACCATGCTTAGATAAGGGTAATTATCAACGACACAGGGGATCACCATGTCAAAGCGCTTGATTTTTGCCTTATGCGCCACGCTCGCTCTTGGTGCAACGGGAGCCAACGCCGCCGAGCCGCCGCCCGACCAACTCAGGGAAACGGCACGCCAATTGTTTAAGCCAATTCCTGAAATGGAAGTCATCATCAAAGAAAAAGGCCTGTCTCGAGATCAGATAGAGCTGGGCAAATGGCTGTTCTTTGAGCCGCGCCTGTCGCGCAGCAATATCATCAGCTGTAATACCTGCCATAGCGTCGGCACCGGCGGAGCCGACAATATTCCGACATCGATCGGGCATGGCTGGCAGCACGGCCCGCGCAATTCTCCCACCGTGCTGAATGCCGTATTCAACGCGGCCCAGTTCTGGGACGGCCGTGCCAAGGATCTGGCCGAGCAGGCCAAGGGGCCAGTGCAAGCCAGTGTCGAAATGAACGCCACGCCCGAGCATGTGGAAGAAACACTGCGCAGCATTCCCGAATACGTCGAGTTTTTCGGGCGTGCTTTCCCCGGCGACAGCAATCCGATATCGTTCGACAATATGGCCAAGGCGATCGAGGCGTTTGAAACCACGCTGGTCACACCCAATTCACGCTTCGACCAATACCTGGCGGGCAAGGAAACCCTCAACGGCACCGAACTGAAAGGACTGGGCCTCTTCATCAATAAAGGCTGTGTGGCCTGCCACTCGGGCATCAATGTAGGCGGCCAGGGCTACTTTCCGTTCGGTGTGATCAAAAAACCGGGTGCCGATATCCTGCCGCCGGGGGACAAGGGCCGTTTCACCGTCACCAACACCGCCTCTGACGAGTATGTGTTCCGTGCCGGCCCCTTGCGCAATATTGCCCTGACAGCCCCCTACTTCCACAGCGGCGAAGTCTGGGACCTGGAACAGGCGGTGGCCATCATGGGCTCCAGCCAGTTGGGCCACGAACTGAATGACGAAGAGGTCAAGGCCATTACTCAGTTCCTGCATACCCTGACCGGCGATCAGCCACGGGTGGAATACCCCATCTTGCCGCGCAGTACCGCAGCCACACCCCGGCCTCAGCAATAAAGGGGGAAGCCGCCGGCATGGCTGAACAGCACCTGGGCCATGCCGGGGCAATCCCTGAGGGCAGATGCGATGCACCAACGAGGGCGCCCCGGCGCCCTCGTTTCATTCAGGATACTTGGGCAGCGACCGCTTGTGTTCCGACGCGCGATAGGTGCGCACGATGATATCCTGGGCATGCGCCGAAACCGCCTTGCCTTCAAGAAAATCATCGATCTCGTCATAGCTGACGCCGAAGGCGTCCTCGTCGGGCTTGAGCGGCGACAGCGATTCAAGGTCGGCTGTGGGCACTTTCATGACCAATGAGTCCGGAGCGCCCAGGGCCTGCGCCAGGGCCCTGACGCGGCGCTTGGTCAGGCCGGTCAGCGGCGTCAGGTCAGCGGCTCCGTCGCCGAACTTGGTGAAAAAACCCATCAAGGCTTCGGCGGCGTGATCCGTGCCAACGACCAGGCCCCCATGCGCGCCAGCCACGGCATACTGGGCGATCATGCGCTGGCGGGCTTTGATATTGCCGTGCAGAAAGTCCTGATGGGCCGCATCGCGAAATATCGTTCCGCTCGCCAGCACAGCTTCCAGCATGGCATCGGCGGCCGGCTTGATATCCACTGTAGTTATTTGATCGGGCTGAATCACGGCCAGCGAAGCCTGCGCGTCGTGCTCGTCCTGCTGCTCGCCATAGGGCAGGCGCATCGCCACGAAGGTGGCATCGTGGCCGCGGCCGCGGACCAGATCGACGGCGCGCTGGGACAAGCAGCCGCCAACCAGCGAATCGACGCCGCCGCTGATCCCCAGGACCAGGGCCCGGGCACCAGTCGAAACAAGATAGTCGGCCAGGAAATCCACGCGCCGCGCTATCTCGCGTTCGGCGTCAAATGTGCTGTCGATGCACAGCTCGGCAATGATGCGGTTCTGAATGGTTGATGGGTCTGATGTTGACACGATCTTGTCCTTCCAAATGAGAACTTGTGAGGTACGGGCAGGCCTGTGCGGCCCGAAGGACTATGATACGACACAGAACAGTATTGGCTTATCTCCCCGCATGAATCCCGCCCCTTCCGCATCTGTTGTACTTGCCGCCACACTGACGGTGCAATCCCTGGTCGCCATGTGCCTGATCACTCTGCCCGTCGTGGCGCCCGTGGTCGCCGAATCACTGGGTATTTCAGCCGCTTATGTGGGACTGTATGTGGCCATTGCCTATGCCGGCGCCATGACCGCCAGCCTGTTCGCGGGCGGCGCGGTACGGCGCTTCGGCGCGATACGGGCCAGCC
>JBATWU010000075.1:0-11305 GCA_049672825.1 Pusillimonas sp. | reverse complement strand
GCCCTTTGGATCGGCTCGCTGCCGCCGCTGGCACAAGCCCTTGGCGACACGCCGGACCTGGCATGGCTCAAGCGATTCTCCCGATTGATCCCGGTAGCAGTGCTGGCGCTCTTTGCCAGCGGCGGCGTACTGATTTATTTGCAGTTCGATACCTTGTCGTCGCTTTGGCTCACCAACTATGGCCAGGTGCTGGCCATCAAGCTGGCGTTGGTGATCATCCTTCTGGGGCTGGCCGCCTACAACCGCTATAGCCTTACCCAGGCTGTGCTGCGCGGCGATACCGGGCGGCGGCGCACCATGCGGCGCATCATTTTCCTGGAGTGCGCCCTGGCCGCCGCCATCCTGGCAGTGGCGGCGCTCTGGCGCTTTACGCCTCCGCCGCGCGCCTTGCATGTCGCGCCCGCCCATGTGATTTCCGCGCAAATTCATACCGATGCGGCCATGGCCGACCTGGCCCTGGATCCCGCGGCTAATGGCCGCCCTGCGGCGCTGACCCTGTATCTGTCCAATCACGACCTGACACCGCTCGCGGTCCAGGAAGTCGAGGTGGCGTTTTCCAATGCGGCCGCGGGTATCGAGCCCGTGGTTTTTCCCGCAAGACTCGCCAGCGACGGCGCCTGGCGGGTAGAAAACATCGAGCTGCCTCGCCAGAACAGCTGGCGGATTCGCATCGACGCCCTGGTCTCCGATTTCGAGCGCGTCAGCCTGGAGACCACGCTGGAATTGCCGGAATGAGGCGGCCGCAGGCGTAAAAGAGGGCCGAGCGCCATGCTAGGATAAGCGGCCATGAGCACAATACCGCCCGCCGAAATCTCCCGGCAGCTATCCAGCGTACGCGCCGTTCTCGAGCGCCATCTGGCCGGAACCCTGCAAGCCATACACTTGTTTGGGTCTGCCGTCGATGGCGGGCTGAAGCTGCATAGCGACATAGACCTGCTCGTCACCGTGAGCGAAGCGCTGACGCCATCGACCAGGCGGGCGCTGATGACCGAGCTGCTTTCCGTTTCGGCCTGGCCAGGCGCCAGCGAAACATATCGCGCGCTCGAGGTGACTGTTGTCGTCCGGGATGAGGTGGTGCCCTGGCGCTACCCGCCAAGGCGCGAGATCCAGTTCGGCGAATGGCTGCGCGACGCGCTGAAGGCCGGGGCCATCGAACCCGCCACCGTGGATCATGATCTGGCTATCCTGCTGACCAAGGTCAGGCAGCACAGCATCTGCCTGCTGGGGAAGCCCGCGCGCGATTGGTTCGATCCCGTCCCCGCTGCAGACTTTGCCAAGGCGCTTGCCGACACCGCAGCACAATGGAATGAAGAACGCGACTGGCAGGGCGACGAACTCAATGTGGTGCTTGCCCTTGCGCGAGTCTGGTTCAGCATATCCACCGGCAAGATCGCATCCAAAGACGCTGCCGCTACTTGGGCACTCGAACGTTTGCCGGACGAGCATCAAGCGGTATTGGCGGCGGCGAACGCGGCCCACCTGGGCGGCGGTCCGGATGATTTGGCGGGCCGCACGGGGCAAGTGGCGGCGTATGTGCGCTATGTCAGGGCGGCGGTTGAAAGGGAATAATTTGCGGCCTGGCGTGGTGACGGGGGGCTGTCGTTGATATTATTGCTTGTTGAGTTTTCAGGATGGTTCGGTGTGATCGGGTGCATGTTTGGGTTTGGTCAGCAGCGGTCGTTGGGCAGCGTTCGCTTCGCGACGTATCGGCCGTGTAGCGGGCGGCGTGGCGCATACTTAATTGTTAGGCAAGTCGTTAATCATCCTCATACAACACGTTCGGCGTCATGAACACACTCATCACCTGGCTACCCGATGTAGATTGGGACACTTTCTTGGTTGATCGTACCTTCACGGGTAGGCGACAGGAGATGGATCTGCTCCGCCAAGAGCTTCTAAGTCCTGAAGCCAAAGCCGTTGCCATTGTTGGTCACTTGGGCATGGGAAAAACGACACTAGCGATGATGTTCGGTCAACTGAACAGAGATTTCTTTTCGGCTGGTGTTTATCACGTACACGCTACGCCCGTTGAATCCCTTGTCCGAACCGTTGACGCTCATGTCAGCAATCCCACCAACCCCTACCTGCTCTTGCTTGACGAGGTTGATATGCGCCCCGCGTACGAATTGGGGCCCGAGATTCAGGAGTTGCGCAGGGCTCGGCCGAGCGCGCGGCTTATCTGTATCTCAAGACAGCAGTTTCTAGCGGCGCAGGTTGACCTGACGCTTCACCTTCGCGGGTTGAATCAATCAGAGTTCTTTGAGCTTCTGTCGAAAGCAGGCACCCTTGCCGAGAACGCTGGCTCGAACCAAGAACTCTTCGAAGCCCTCTCCGGCAACGTACTTGCGACGCGCCTCATCTCAGACTTACTGCAATCGCACCGCATGTCACCTCGTGAGGTGCTCCAGCGTCTCCGGGGCTTTTCACAGAGTGGCATCCTTGATGCGAGCGGTAATCCAATTGTCACTGGTGGTCACGCAGATCGACAAATCATCGTCGATGTCACTAGTGTGAGTGATCAGTTGTTGAAACGTGTCCACGCAAATCCGATGTTAATGTATGAACTGTCGCCTCGCAGGTTCGAGGAGTTTGTTGCTGAGGTGCTGGATCGTCTCGGCTATTCAGTTACCTTGACTCCAGCATCTGGGGACGGGGGGAAGGACATTTATGCTGCGAGGAAAGACCATTTGGGAAGCTTCCTCTATGTGGTTGAGTGCAAGAAGTATGCACCAGATAACCCGGTTGGAGTCGGTCTGATTCGGCAGCTCAACGGAGTCGTTCAAGCGGAACAGGCCACCGCGGGAATCCTCGCGACAACTTCGTTTTTTACCAAGGGGGCGAAGGAATTTCAGCGGCGTATTTCGCATCAGATGGGTCTTAAAGACTTCTTCGGAGTTCAGGAATGGTTGCAGGATGTCTTCCGTCGATGACAAGGAGGGGAGTGCCAAAACGGCAGCCTTTGAACTCAAACGTGAGCGACAGCTTTCTGGCGAGCCATTGGACATAGTCGACCGGCTGCTTCGGGTCGATACTCGTCATTTTCAATAGACTACCTCCAGCCATAACCCACCCCTGATAGGATCAGGTCTACCTGTTACTACCAAGAGGAGCGCAGATCATGCCCATGCACCAAGTGGTAAAAGCGCTATTTGATCGCTACCAGCAATGCATTGACGGCTGGGCCTGATCTTGTGCCATTGTTGACCTGTACACTGGCTACATACGATGTCAATGGCACGTAGGATATTATTGATTTCACCGAGGTGTATTTGGTTCGGGTCGAGGGCGCCAAGGGCAAGGTGTTTGGCTGGAGCATAAGGTAAAGTCAAGCTCTTGAGCGCCGGCAGCACGCCACCGCTACCCGCAATCCATAAGCACCAGTGCCAATCAAACTCCTTGCCTGCGTCCACCGAGGCATCCTCTACCCTTGATATCGATCTGTATGAAAACTCCGTCTCCTGTTGCGCTTGTCACTGGCTCCACTTCCGGTATCGGCGCCGCCATCGCCCGGCGGCTGTCAAACGAGGGGTACTTTATTGTCTTGCATTCGCGCAGCTCGGCCGATGCTGGGCATGCCTTGGCCGGCGAACTGGGTTCGGCCGCTTATGTGCAAGCCGATCTGGCGATTGAGGCGGAACGCGAGAGGCTCGTTCGCGAAGCCATTGCCATGCGGGGACAGCTCGATGTGTTGATCAATAACGCAGGCATCAGTCGAACAATTCCGCATGCGGATCTCTCGGCGGCTACGCCGGACGTATGGCAGGAACTGCATGAAGTCAATGTCGTTGCCCCTTTTCGTCTGGTCGCCCACGCGCAATCCGCGCTGCGTGATGCTGCTGAAAGGGGGAAGCCAGGTTGCGTCGTTAATGTCAGCTCGCATGCAGGCGTGCGTCCAAAGGGAGCATCCATTCCTTACGCGGCGGGCAAGGCCGCGTTAAACCACGTGACTCGCTTGCTTGCGCTTTCGCTCGCCCCGCATATCCGGGTAAATGCTGTCGCACCGGGTTTGGTCGATACGCCTATGACGGCTGACTGGACGCAGGCGCAGCAACTGTGGAAGGAGCGGGCGCCCATGCGTCGGGCGGCCAGCCCCGAAGACATCGCCCAGCTTGTTGCCATGCTGGCCGCTTCGGACTATTTGACCGGCGAAATTTTGCTGTCGGATGGTGGTTTGAATCTGACATAGCGGGCGCGTGTTGATCACGCCGATCCGCCTATTTCAGGGGGAGATCGGGTGCTGTGGCGAATCGGAGTTCGCCTTTTTCATTCAATAACGCTCAAGCCAGTGGGCGTATGGCGCCGGCAGCGTCCATGATGGACGCTCCACGCCCAGCTCCTTCGCGGCGGCATAGGGCCAATGGGGATTCGCCAGGTGGCTTCTTCCCACCATGACAACATCAAGCTGTTTCTCTTTGACGACGCGCTCGGCGATTTCGGGTGTGCCGAATCCCCATGCGGAGGATACGGGCACATCCGCCTCCCGGCGAACGCGTTCGGCGATGGGGCCCAGGAAAGCCGGCCCCCAAGGGACGGAAGTTCTGGAGATCGTAAAGCCGATGCTGACGCTGATCATGTCCATGCCGGCCGCCTTGAAATCGCGCACCAGGCCTATGGATTCGAGCAGTGTTTGCTCATCGCGCCCGTCATACTCGATGACGCCAAAACGTATGGTCAGCGGAAAGTTTTCCGGCCAAACTTCGCGCACCGCCCGCAAGGTCTCCAGAAGAAAGCGTGCGCGGTTTTCGACGCTGCCGCCATAGGCGTCGTCGCGATGATTCGAATGCGCGGAAAAGAAGCTTTGCGCCAGATAACCGTGCGCAAAATGTAGTTCCAGCCATTCAAAACCCACATCGCGCGCCCGTTTGGCGGCTTCGACAAAGTTTTGGCGTACGCGCGCGATGTCATCCAGGGTCATTGCCTGAGGCTGTTTTGGCAAGTTTTTGCCGTATGCGATGGCCGATGGCGCAATGGTCTGCCAGCCGCGCGCGTCGTTTTCAGCGATGTGGTCGTCTCCCTCCCAGGGGCGGTTGGCGCTGGCCTTTCTGCCTGCGTGGGCGATTTGAATCCCTGGCACCGCGCCTGCCGACTTGATGGCGTGCACCACGGGAACAAACGCTTGCGCCAGATCATCGCTCCAGATGCCTGTGCAGCCGGGGGTGATACGCCCTTCGGGGGACACCGCGGTTGCTTCAACGATGACCAGTCCCGCCCCTCCACGGGCCATGCTGGCGTAATGGGACAAATGCCAGTCGTTGATGAATCCATCGGCCGCCATGTATTGGCACATGGGCGGGACAGCAATACGATTGCGCAGCGTAACGTCTTTGAGTTTGAAGGGCTGGAATAGGGCGGACATGGGGGCCTTTGTGGGTGTCAGATTTCATTCGTTAGTTCGAAGATATACGAACATTAGAATTATTATAGAGCAAAGTGTATGATGGGGCGCATGCGCCCCTTCAAACATCCTGCCGTCAGCGAGCTTTCCCTTGAACGCGTGCTCTACGCGTTGAGCGATTCCATTCGCCTGGATATCGTTCGGCACCTTGCGCGCGTGGAAACCGCAACCTGTGGTGAATTGGACGGCGGGCGCCCCAAGTCCACGGTTTCCCATCATTTCAAAGTGCTGCGCGAAGCCGGGTTGGTGTTCACAAAGAACAACGGCACGAACCATATGAACACCTTGCGGCGCGCGGACATTGAAAGCCGATTCCCCGGATTGTTGGCCGCGATATTGACGCAGAAAAACGAGCCAGAACTGTAAATTCATTTTTCGGGTGTTTTTCCGGCTGGCATGAAGTGGTACAAAAAGGTAGGCGGCAAGGCAAGGCCATGCCGCCGGCTCCGCAGCCACTTCTGTCATGTCCTTGCCGCTGGAACGCGGCCGCTGCGGATGGTGCGAGAACATTCAATCTCTCTACTGAAAGGTCAAGCCATCATGCCTACTGGAACCGTTACGCTCCATCGTGTCTTGCGCGCATCCCCCGAGCGGGTCTATCGCGCTTTCCTTGAACCCGATGCCATAGTGAAGTGGATCGCGCCCTACGGGTTCACATGCCAGATCCACCACATCGATACCCAGGTCGGCGGTACTTACAAGATGTCTTTTCGCAATTTCGGCACAGGCGGCGCCCATGCGTTCGGCGGCGAGTATCTTGAGCTGGTGCCGTTCGAAAAGATCCGTTACTCGGACCGTTTCGAGGACCCCAATCTGCCCGGCCAGACGACTGCCACCATTTCGTTGCGGCAAGTATCCTGCGGGACCGAGCTCACCATCCTGCAGGAAGGCCTGCCCGAGGCGATTCCTGTCGAGATGTGCTATCTGGGCTGGCAGGAATCGCTGGCTCAACTGGCAAAGCTGGTGGAGCCCGACATTCCCGACTGAGCGCGCCGCGCCATGACGGACATTTCAAGGCGTGTTCGCCCTGGTCGGCCGCGGCCGCCCTGACCATGGCCAGGGCGGCGCAGAGCGGAAACAGTCAGCCATACTTGCGGCTCACCGTGCCTGATAGATCTGCGCCCCCTGGTGCATGAATTCGGTCGCCTTCTCCTGCATTCCGTGGCGCAGTGCCGCCTGTTCGCCCAGGCCTTGCTTGCGGGCATATTCGCGTACGTCCTGGGTGATCTTCATGCTGCAGAAGTGCGGGCCGCACATGGAGCAGAAGTGGGCGACTTTCATGGCGTCCTTGGGCAGGGTTTCGTCGTGAAAGGCGCGCGCGGTATCGGGGTCCAGCCCGATATTGAACTGGTCCTCCCAGCGGAACTCGAAGCGGGCCTTGGACATGGCGTGGTCGCGGATCGCCGCGCCGGGATGGCCTTTCGCCAGATCGGCCGCATGGGCGGCGATCTTGTAGGTAATGATGCCGGTCTTGACGTCGTCCTTGTTGGGCAGGCCCAGGTGCTCCTTGGGCGTTACGTAGCACAGCATGGCGGTGCCGTACCAGCCGATGAGCGCCGCGCCTATGCCCGAGGTGATATGGTCGTAGCCCGGCGCGATGTCGGTGGTCAATGGCCCCAGCGTATAGAACGGCGCCTCGCGGCAGTGTTCCAGTTGCAGGTCCATGTTCTCTTTGATCATCTGCATCGGCACGTGGCCCGGGCCTTCTATCATGACCTGCACGTCGTGCTTCCAGGCGATCTGCGTCAGCTCGCCCAGCGTCTTGAGCTCGGCGAATTGGGCTTCGTCATTCGCGTCCCAGATCGATCCGGGGCGCAGCCCGTCGCCCAGCGAGAAGCTGACGTCATAGGCGCGCATGATCTCGCAGATGTCCTCGAAGTGTTCATAGATGAAGCTTTCGCGGTGATGCGCCAGGCACCACTTGGCGATGATGGACCCGCCTCGCGAGACGATGCCGGTCATGCGTCCGGCGGTCAGCGGAACATAGGCCAGCCGCACGCCGGCGTGGATGGTGAAGTAATCCACGCCTTGCTCGGCCTGTTCGATCAGCGTGTCTCGAAAGATATCCCAGCTCAGGTCCTCGGCCTTGCCGTTGACTTTTTCCAGCGCCTGGTACAAGGGCACGGTGCCGATAGGCACGGGCGAGTTGCGCACAATCCATTCACGCGTCTCATGGATGTGCTTGCCGGTGGAAAGGTCCATTACGGTGTCGCCGCCCCAACGGATGGCCCAGGTCATTTTTTCGACTTCTTCGCTGATGCCGGAGCTGACGGCCGAGTTGCCGATATTGGCGTTGATCTTGGTAAGAAAATTGCGGCCGATGATCATCGGCTCGGTTTCCGGGTGGTTGATATTGGCCGGAATGATGGCCCGGCCGCGCGCGACTTCTTCGCGCACAAACTCTGGCGTGACGACCGCCGGTATGACCGCGCCAAACGGCTGGCCAGGGTGCTGGCGCGTCATGCGCTCGGCCATCTTCGCGCCTTCCGGGCCGCTGGCGCTCAGGGCCTCGATGTACGCTTCGCGCCGCAAATTTTCCCGGATCGCGACGAACTCCATTTCCGGCGTGACGATGCCTTGGCGCGCGTAGTGCATCTGCGTGACGCTGCGCCCCGGTTTAGCCCGTCGTGGCGGGCGCTGCAGGCCGAAACGCATGATGGTCAAGGCCGGGTCCAGCAGACGTTCGCGGCCATAGGCGCTGCTTGGGCCCTGCAGGAGCTCGGTGTCGTCGCGTTCTTCGACCCAGCGGGCCCGCAGCGCCGGCAGCCCTTGCCGGATGTCGATGCATGCCTGAGGGTCGGTATAGGGGCCGCTGGTGTCGTATACCGTAAGGGGAGGGTTGGCCTCGCCGCCGAATGTCGTGGGCGTTTCGCTTAGCTGTATTTCGCGGAATGGCACGCGGATGTCAGGGCGCGAGCCCGTCTGATAGGCCTTGCACGAAGAGGGCAGTGCCTGGATGGCGGCGCTGTCGACGGCCGCGGCGGTGGCCTGGAATGGGGCGCGTATACGGGAAGGGGATGTTACGTTCATGAAAGCTCCAAATGAAGAAGGGTTTGGAGCCGATACGGGAACATACCGCCACGGCCTTGGGCGCATGCGTCCCAGGCGTGGCGGTACGCGCTCCCAGCGTCGGCATTATCCGTACTGGTGCAAAGGGACTCTCTCAACCCGCTGCCCGGATGCGTACATCCGGGCAGTGAGTACCCCTGCGTGAGCGATTAGTATAGGTCAATATGGCGGGCCGGCGGCCAAACCACCAAAAAACCAATAGTTACAATAAAATTGACGATTTCATTGCGGGTTTTGCCGTTTCAAACGTCTTTATATAAAAGGGCACGCTTTTGTGCCCGTCTTGCTGTCGGCGTCAGCAACGATAGTCCATGAAAAAAATACATGAAATCTGATAAAGGTGTGCCCCAGGCGAAAAAAGCCTCGAAATCCAAACTTTGGTTTCTGGTGCACAGTTGGCTGGCCTTGCCGCTGTGGATATTCGTTTTTTTCGTTTGTGTCACCGGTACCATCGCCACGGTCAGCCAGGAGATCGTCTGGCTGGCCAATCCGGCCGTGCGTGCCAATGCGCCGTCTTCCGATGCCCAGATGCTGGGCTACGACGCCATTTTGCAGGCCGTCGAACTCGAGCACCCCACCGCGGTGGTGCAATCCATTTCCCGGCCGGTGAAGTCCCAGTTCGCCCTGGCGGTGAGCGTCAGCTATCCGGACGCCACCACGGCTTCTCTTTATGTCAACCCTTATACCGGCCACATTCAAGGCAGCAGCTCCGGCTTCAGCTTCCAGGCATTCATGCGGGCGCTGCACGGCTGGCTGCTGATCCCCTTTACCAACGGCTTCAGCCTGGGCTGGTACATCGTGGCGTTTCTGGGTCTTCCCATGCTGGGCTCGCTCGTGACCGGTCTTGTCGTGTACAAGCGCTTCTGGCGCGGCTTCCTGAAGCCCCGCCTGCGCAGGGGCCAGGGCGCGCGTATTTTCTGGGGCGATTTTCACCGGCTGGCGGGCATCTGGTCGATACCGTTCATTGCCATTATTGCAGTTACCAGCATTTGGTTCCTGATTCAGGCCGTATTGTTCGACAACCAGATTTCTTTCTCGACCGCCGGCGTGCCGCCGGTGGTCGCGCGCGAAGATATTCCCCCCGTCCAGGCGGGCGCGCCGCCGCCCATGATCAGCCTGGACCGCGCCGCCGAGATCGGGCAGCAGACCTTTCCGGATCTGCAGCCTTCGTTCGTCAGCCTGCCGTTCAATGCCTACAGCCATATTGGCGTGGGCGGGCGCGGCGGCTACCCATTGCTGTTCGAAACCATGGGCATCAATCCCTATACTGGCGCGGTCGAGCATACGCGCCGGGTTTCCGACCGGTCCGGCCTGGAGCTGGTGACTGAATCCATGCGTCCCCTGCATACGGGGGATTTTGCCGGAACCTGGCTCAAGCTGGTGTATTGCTTTTTCGGGCTGTTGCTCAGCATGATGGTGTTCAGCGGCATGATGATCTGGACCAAGCGCACGGTCAAGGAAACGGCGGCGGCTCTCCGTCGGCGTCCTGGCCGCCCCGGCAAGCGAGTGCCCGTGGAGCTGGCCGGCACGACGGCGGGAGGTTCGCATGAGTAGGGTCCTGGCGAATCAGGCTCCGCTGTCCAGGGCGGCATTGCGCTGGAAGCGCTGGCGTTTCTACCTGAGCGCGTTCTTGCTGATTTTGCCGCTGTTCTTTTTGCCCAGGTATTTCGACGACTTGGCGCTGTCGCGCGGCGACATGGGCCTGGGCCAGCGCGAGTTGGGCGAGCTGGCCGTGGGGCCCTGGTCCGTGCGCCTGGCCGAATGGCGGGTGGAGCCGCCCCGGCGCGACGGTGCGGCGGGGCACATGAAAACCTTCACCCTGGCGCAATGCAAAGACTGCATCGGGCAGATCAAGGCCGCCTACCTGCGGGTGGGCAAGCCGCGCAATCTGCGCACGGCCGGCGCCCTGTTTTCGGGCAGCCCGTACCGGCAGATGGCCAGCGTCCTGATTCCGGACCAGGCCGCGCCCGACGCCGACTTGTGGCTGACGCTCGAAGGGTGGGACGGCGCGATGCATCAGGCCCGGCTGTCCTTGTCCGACGCCTCGCCCACCACCGTTCAATGGTTGACACAACGCAAAGGGAGGCAGTGATGCTTCAATCAGGTATTCTTTCGTCGGCCGCATGGCTGCGGGTCGCGCTTGGCGCGGGCCTGTGCCTGCTGGCCGCGGCGGCCTGGGCGCATAACCCCGTCGCCGAATGCAAGGCCACCGACGACGCCACGATCCAGTGCAAAGGTGGTTTTTCGGATGGCAGCGACGCGCCCGGCGTCACCCTGGACGTGATTTCCTACGACGAGCAAGTTCTGGTCCCCGGCAAGCTGGGCGACGATTCGACACTGACCTTCAGGAAACCCGAGGGCGAGTTCTACATTTTGTTCGACGCCGGCCCCGGCCATGTGGTCGAAATCGACTACACCGAGGTCGGTTCGTGACGGTGCAGGTCGTCAGGCCGGCAGGCGCCGGCTACGAAACCTTGCTGGTGCTGGCCCTGTGCGCGGTAATCGTGGCTTTGGCGGGCACTGTGGTTTATGTCCAGACTGTGCCCGACGCCGAGCCTGAGGTGCAGGCCAATCAGTTTGATGCGCGGCGCGACCTGAGCCCCGCCGAACAAGGCCTTTATGCCGATCTGCGGGTGGCCGCGGACGAAATCCTGTTCATGCTTGCCGCGCCGGACGGCGACGCGGCAGATGCCTCCCTGTCGGCAGAGGGCCTGGCCGAGCAGGGCCTGCCTCCCTTTGTCCATGACGCTAGCGCGGCCAGGCGGGGGGCGCACAGCTGGCAGCGGATTCAGCAGGCAGGCGGCAGCGCCTATCTCGGCCTGAGCTCGGACGTGGATGTGG
>JBATWU010000074.1:0-47902 GCA_049672825.1 Pusillimonas sp. | reverse complement strand
TGGATATCATCGCTGGGCTCGAGCCCACGTTCGGGGGCATCAATCTGGAAGACATCAAGGCGCCCGAGTGCTTCACGGTGGAGCGCAAACTGCGCGAGCGCATGAACATACCGGTTTTCCACGACGATCAGCACGGCACGGCCATCACCGTGTCGGCCGCTTTCATCAATGGCCTGAAGGTGGTTGAGAAAGACATCAGGGATGTCAAGGTGGTGGTATCGGGCGCGGGCGCGGCGGCGCTGGCCTGTCTGGACCTGATGGTGGACCTTGGACTGCCGCTGGAAAACATCTGGGTGTCCGACATCGAGGGCGTGGTCTATGCGGGTCGAAAAAAACTCATGGACCCGCAAAAATCCCGCTTTGCCCAGAAGACCAAGCTGCGGACACTGGGCGAAATCATCGACGGAGCCGATGTTTTCCTGGGTCTGTCGGCGGGTGGCGTGCTCAAGCCGGACATGGTGGCCCGGATGGCGGCCCGCCCGCTGATCCTGGCGCTGGCCAATCCGAACCCCGAGATTCTGCCGGCCGACGCACATGCGGTGCGCGACGACGTCGTCATGGCCACGGGCCGTTCCGACTACCCGAACCAGGTCAATAATGTGCTGTGCTTTCCCTATATCTTTCGCGGCGCGCTCGATGTGGGCGCCACCACCATCACCCGCGAAATGGAGAAGGCGGCCGTGTACGCCATTGCGGGCCTGGCGGAAGAGGAGCAGAACGAGGTCGTGGCCGCGGCTTATGGCACTTACGATGTGTCATTCGGGCCGGAATACCTGATCCCCAGGCCGTTTGACCCCCGCCTTATCGTGCGTATCGCCAGCGCCGTGGCCAAGGCGGCCATGGATAGCGGTGTGGCAACCCGGCCCCTGCCCGACCTTGAGGCCTATATGGGCCAGTTGGAGCAGTTTGTTTATCATTCAGGCGCCTTCATGAAGCCATTGTTTTCCGCCGCCAAGCAGCTGGTGCGCGATGGCGGCAAGGCGCGCATTGTGTTTACCGAAGGCGAAGAAGAGCGCGTGCTGCGCGCGGTACAGGTCATCGTCGACGAAAAACTGGCGCGCCCGATTCTGGTGGGGCGGCCGCAGGTGTTGTTGTCGCGCATTGAAAAATACGGCTTGCGGATACGGCTGGGGCAAGACGTGGAGGTCACCAATCCTGAATATGACGAACGCTTCCACCAGTACTGGACCACGTACTGGGAGCTGCGCTGCCGTCACGGCGTGACGAAGGAAATGGCGCGTGTCGAAATGCGGCGCCGCCTGACCCTGATCGGCGCGATGATGGTTCGCCTGGGAGACGCCGATGGCATGATCTGCGGCACGGTCAGCGGCTACCACGAGCATCTTCGTTTCGTCGACGAGGTAATCGGCAAGAAGCCGGGCGCGCAAACCTATGCCGCCATGAATGTGTTGCTGCTGGACGAGCGTACGGTGGCGCTGGTCGATACCCATGTGAACGATAATCCCACGGCGGAACAGATCGCCGAGTTCACGATTGCCGCGGCGGAAGAAATGAAGTGGCTCAATCTGACGCCCAAGGCTGCTTTGCTGTCGCGCTCGAATTTCGGTTCCGGCAGTTCGCTGTCGGGCGACAAGATGCGCCGCGCCACGGAACTGGTGATCGAGCAGGCTCCCGACCTGGAGGTCGATGGCGAGATGCATGGCGATTGCGCGCTGGACGAAGCCTTGCGCAAGCGCATCCTGCCGCAATCGCGCCTGAGCGGCGCTGCCAACCTGCTGGTGTGCCCCAATGTCGATGCCGGAAACATTGCCTATAACCTGCTCAAGACTGCGGCGGGCAGCAATGTGGCGGTCGGGCCTTTTCTGCTCGGCGCGAATGCGCCGGTGCATATCCTGACCAATAGTTCGTCGGTGCGGCGCATCATCAATATGGCGGCGCTGACGGTCATCGACGCCAATCGGGCTTAGGCGGACCGGCACCGGTGCGGGCTCGGGCGCCGAGCAGCATCAAGGGCGGGCCCAGGGCACGCCGGTGCTATAATCGCCGCCAACTACAAGCGGCGTCACACCCATGATAACAAGCCACCGAGCGCATCGCAGGGCGGGCTGGATAGCACTGGTTGCTTTCCTGCTGGCCACGCTCATGCCTTCGGCGGTCATGGCCCTATCGAGCGACGCCGCGGCCCAGGCGGTGTGGGTGCAGCTTTGCACGGTGAATGGTCCCACCGCCATCCAGCTCGACCCCGCCGCCGACCATGATCCCGCCGATTTCGAAAGCGCCTCGTCCAAATCGGGCCATTGCGTATTGTGCTTTCACCCCGCCTGCCCCCCCGGGGCCGACCTGGGTTCCGGCGCCGATTTCGATGGCCCGCATTTTGGCGCGCCGCCGCTTTTCTACCATGCCCCCAGCCAGTTGTTTGCCTGGGCGGTTTCCCTGCCGCGCGCGCCGCCGCGCGCCCACTGACCTTTAGTCAGTCGCGTCGTGCCGCTGCCGTTTGCGCAAGGCATGGCGCTCAATCACCATTTCTGGAACTTGACCGCAGGCGCCCGGGCGCACGCCGTCTTGCCGCAGGTCCCGCCATAGCGCTGTCGCGCATGGCAGCGGGCCTGCCGAGGCAGGCCCGTGCATCATTGGCGGCGGCCAAGCTTCCAAGGCAGGGGAAGCCATTATGTATAAAGAAGAACTACTCAGGCCGGCTGGGCTGGCAAGCGTTGTCCGCCTGGCGGCCGGCTCGCTGTTGATTGCGCTATGGGCCATGCCCGCCGGGGCGCAGACGCCTGCGTCCACGCTCTCCACCATCACGGTGACGGGGGCGCAGGCGGGCGGCGGCCTGACTGCGCCCGCCTCGACGGGCTCCGGCCTGGGCCTTACGCCGATGCAGACGCCGGCCAGCCTCGATGTCATCAGCCGCGAGCAATTGGAAGAACGCGGTGATCATAGCGTCGTCGACGCGATCACCCGCGCGGGCGGCATCAGCGCCATGGGTCATCCGGGCAATGGCGGCAGCTCATTGTCGGCGCGGGGTTTTACCGAAACCACCTCGGTGATGCGCCTGTACGACGGCATGCGCCAGTACGGCGGGGTGGGCCTGACCTTTCCTTTCGACACGTGGTCAATTGAGCGGATAGAGGTCTTGCGCGGCCCGGCGTCGGTCATCTACGGCGACGGCGCCATTGGCGGCGTGGTCAATGTGATCCCGAAGAAGCCCACGCGCGGTCCAATAGAAAATGAGCTGGAAGCCACGCTGGGCACCGACGATACGGCGCGTCTTGGCCTGGGCAGCGGCGGCGCCTTGAGCGACCGCCTGTCTTATCGCGTGGACTTGAGCGGCGCCCGCTCGGATGGCTGGGTCGATCATGGCGAGTCACGCAGCGCGACCTTCTCCGGCGCGCTTCAATGGGAGGCCACCGACGACTTGAGCTTGCGGCTCAGCCATGCCTATGGCTACCAGAAGCCCATGAAGTATTTCGGTACGCCCCTGATCGATGGCGTGCAGCAGGATGCCGTGCGCGAGAAGAACTACAACGTGTCCGACAGTGAGATCAGGTACCGGGACCAATGGACCGACCTCAGCGCGCTATGGACGCCCAATGCCCGCACGACCCTGCGCGCCAGGCTTTATCACATTGACAGCCAGCGCGACTACCGGAATGCCGAGCGATATGTGTATAACGGATCGACCGGCCTGATAGACCGGTCCGACAACACCGAGATACACCATGATCAGAAGCAAACCGGCCTGACCGCCGATGCGGCCTTCGACGGTAGCTTGTTTGGCCTGGACAACAAAGTCTCTGTGGGCTTCGATGTGAATGCCAGCACCTTCAGGCATAGCAACAATACCTACACAGGCTCCTCGCCTTCGGTCGATCCGTACGATCCGGCGCCCGGCTATTTTCATAGCGACCAGCCCACCATCCCGCGCTATCGCAACAAGGCTGATCAATACGCCCTGTTCATCGAGGATCGCCTGGCCTTGACGTCCAGCTGGTCGGTGCTGGCAGGGTTGCGCTACGATCATACCGAATTGACCCGCGAGGATCTGCTTGCGGACAGCACCGCTTTCAAGCGGACGTACTCCGACATCGGCTGGCGCATCGGGACGGTCTACGACCTCACGCCCGACCTGGCCGTGTATGGGCAGTATTCCGAGGCGGCCGACCCGGTGGGCGGCATGCTGTTGCTCAGCCCGGCCAACAGCCAATTCGAGATGTCCAGGGGGCGGCAGATTGAAGTGGGGCTCAAGCACACCTTCTGGGACGGCGGCGGCGAGTGGACGCTGGCGGCCTATCAGATCAAGAAGACCGATTTGCTCAGCCGCGATCCGGTTGATCCCGCCTTGCGCATCCAGGTGGGCGAGCAGTCCTCGCGCGGGATCGAGGCATCGCTTGCGGTAACGCCGGCGCGTGGCTGGCGGCTGGAAGCCAATGCAAGCATGCTGCGGGCCAGGTTCGACGACTTCCAGGAAGCAGCCGGCGGCACGGTGGTTTCGCGCCAGGGCAATGTGCCGCCCAATGTGGCGCAGCGCCTGGGCAACGTGTGGCTGAGCTGGAATTTCCAGCCCCGCTGGACTGCGATGGCCGGCTTGCGCTACGTGGGCAAGCGGTTTGCGGATAACGCCAACACCCTGGAGCTTCCGTCGTACACCACCACCGACCTGGCCCTGCGTTGGGATGTCAACAAAGATACGACAATCACGGCGCGCGGCTTCAACGTGTTCGACAAGGCTTACTTTACGACGGCGTACTATACCCCCACGCAATGGCTGTACGGTCCCGGGCGCCGCCTTGAGCTGACGCTCAATCACCGGTTCTGACCAGGAGGCGAGCCCCATGCATATTGCGGCGCGCGCCAAGCGCCTGACCTATCTGGTGCACCGCTGGACCGGCGTGGCGGGATGCCTGTTGATGGTGTTGTGGTTTGTCAGCGGCATTGTCATGCTGTACGTGGGGTATCCCAAGCTCACCCCCTGGGAGCGCCTGGGCGCCCTGCCTGTCTTGAGCGGCGCCCAATGCTGTGTGCCGGTGCCACGCGCGCTGGAGCACGGCAGTGCGCTCCCGGCGGCGCAATCCATTGTGCTGACCTCGATACGCGGACAGCCGCATTACCTGATACGCGGGCAGGGCGGGGCATACCGCGTGATCGATGCCCGCTCAGGAGCGCCGGCGCCCGGCGTGGGGGCGCAGGAGGCCTTGGCTGAAGCGCATTCTTTCATGCCATCGTCCGCGGTTCACTACCAGGGATCCGTGTTCGAAGATCGCTGGACCCATTCGCGCGGCCTCGATGCGCACCGACCGCTGCACGTGCTGCGCACGGACGGCGAGAACGTGTCCACGCTATACGTGTCTTCGGTCACCGGCCAGGTCGTGATGGACGCGCCGCTGTCGCAGCAGCGCTGGAACTATGCGGGGGCCTGGCTGCACTGGCTGTACATGTTTCGCGTTAATTCCGTCGACCCGGTATGGAGCTGGCTGGTCATCGTGCTGTCGGCTGCCGGCACGGTCAGCGCGGTGACCGGCATCTGCGTGGGGCTGTGGCGCTGGCGTTTCAGCGGCCGGTACAAGTCGGGGTCGAAATCGCCTTATCGCGCAGCCTGGATGCGCTGGCATCATATTGCCGGCCTGCTTTTTGCCGGCTTCGTCTTCACCTGGATACTCAGCGGCCTGATGTCCATGAACCCGCTGGGCATCTTCAGCGCGGCGGGTGGCCGGCCCAATATCGCGGCTTATCAGGGCGGAGCGCCAGCGGCCGGCGGCGAGCTGGCCGATGCGGGCAACATCATTGCGCTGCTGCGGGAGCAGGGCTTCGGCGCGGTCGAACTGGAGTGGCGCATGATGGCCGGGCGCGCCTATGTGCTGGCGCGCGACGCGGCGGGCGGATCTCGCCTGGTTTCGGGCGCCGCGGCTGGCCTGCGCGTGTTCAATCAATGGGACGATGCCGATGTGCTGCGGGCCGCGCCGCGATTGCTGCCTTATCCCATTGCCGCGCAGCGGCACATCACGCGCCACGACATTTACTACTACGGCCGCCACGCCGAGGCCATGAATGGTGCCGCCGAGCGCAGGCTGCCAGCGCTGCGGCTGGACTTCGACGATCCCGGCCAGACCAGGGTGTACATCGACCTGCGGTCCGGCGACGTGGCCGCCAGCCTCGATCGCAGGCAGCGCGTGGGACGCTGGCTGTTCAATTTCCTGCATAGCTGGGATACGCCCGGCATGCTGTCTGCCGCCGTATGGCGCGATATTGTCCTGATACTGCTGAGCCTGGGCGGGCTGCTGGTATCCGCCACTGGGGTGGCGATAGGCTATGCAAGGTTGCGCGTGTGGATCAGGGCCTTGAAATGAAGCCGCCCGAACGGCGTGCTGATTTCTTTGTTATTGTGAAGGTCCAACCACGAAAACACCGGAAATGAAGACAGCATTTGAAATCAAGCCATCCGTCGGCCAGGAATCCCTGACAGTGAAGGATGCCATTGCCTCGCGGAAAAGTACACGTGCCTTTCTGCCTGAGCCGGTCGATCCGGCCCTGATCGACGAGATCCTGCGGCTTGCGGGGACGGCGCCCAGCGGGAGCAATGTCCAACCCTGGAATGTTCATGTGGTTTCCGGCAAGGCGCGTGACAGGCTATCGGCCGATCTGCTGGCCGCCCATCGGGAGAAACAGCCCGAGAACCGCGAGTACCAGTATTACCCGGTAAAGTGGCGCAGCCCTTATATTGAGCGGCGCCGGGCGGCGGGCTGGGGCTTGTACGGCCTGCTGAATATTGCCAAGGGCGACCGCGAGGCCACCGCTCGCCAGCATGGCCGCAACTTCGAGTTCTTTGGCGCGCCTGTGGTGTTGATCTTCACGATAGACAATGACCTGGAAACAGGCAGCTGGCTGGATTACGGCATGTTCCTGCAAACCATCATGGTGGCGGCCCGCGGCTTCGGGCTGCACACATGTCCGCAAGCGGCATTGGCGAACTACCCGCAAATCATCAGAGAGCACCTTGGCATTGGCGACGACAAAATCATAGTATGCGGAATGTCCGTCGGGTACGAGGATCAAAGCGATCCAGTCAACAGTTTCCAGCCGTCAAGAATGGGCATGGAGGAATTCGTGGTTTACCATCGCGATTAGGATTTCAGTCGCCTGCGCGGTGAAAGCATTCCCAGTGCAATGCCCCCCACGATCAACGCGGTTGCAACGAGTAGCTGCGCGCTCAATTCTTCATCAAGTAACAGGGTGGAGAAAGCCAGGCCGGTCACCGGTACTCCCAGCAAAGCCATGGAGACGGTGCCGGCGGGTAATCCACGATTGACGGTGTTCATTGCCCAATAGGCGAGCACGGTTCCGACGAGACTCCCATAAGCCAGCAGCAATATCAGTTGCCAGTCCCATTCGATTGCCGGGATGCCTTCCAGCATCAAAGCGAGTACAAGCTGCACGATCGCGGCCACGAGGATTTGCCACGGTAGAAGCTGCAGTGTAGAGGCTGTCCATTTATGAGCGCGACCGTAAACGATGCAAATAGCCCAGCACAACGCGGCCGTCAGGATCAGGCCATGGCCATATAAGGTATTGCGATCATGCCAATCGAATGCCACGGGCTGCAATAACACAGTCAATCCAGCCATACCGATGGCCATGCCCAGCAACCGCTGCATGGTCAGCGCTTCATTGAGAAAGTACCGTGCTGCCGGCAGCACCCACAAAGGCGTTGTATAGGCCAATACAGCGGATGTTCCCGCAGGCACGTACTGCAGGCCGATGCTTGCCAGTACCGAAAAGGCCACCATGTGCAGCAATCCGACGCTCAGAATGACGGGGATGTCGCTTTTTGCGGGAATCTTCGCTTGACCTGTCAATGCGCACAATAGCCACACGGCCAGGCATGCGGGCACGGTGCGCAGCGCCGTGGCCCAAATGGGCGGAAGATATTCCAAGACGGCTTTTCCGACGCTCCAATTTGCGCCCCAGGCCATGATCACTACACAGAGCAGAATAATCGCGACAGAGAGCGGAAGCGCTTCTTTTTGCATGGCATGCCCATGGATGGTTCATGAGCAACGTTAACGCTGTTTTGCTGGCCTCACTAGCGATTTAACTCTACACTGAATGTGAAAATAATTCACACTCCCCAGGCCGTGCACAAACTACCTCCGCTTGCGACGCTAAAAGCCTTCTCACAGGCAGCAACAGCAGGCAGCTTCACCGCTGCCGCCGAACGCTTGCACGTCACCCATAGTGCGATAAGCCACCAATTGCGGCAACTCGAAACATGGTTGGGCTGTAAGCTTTTTGTACGATCTGCTTCCGGCGTGACCTTAACCGAGCCTGGGCGTATGCTGTACACCGCAGTGGCCCAAAGCTTCGATTTGCTGGAGCGTGCCTGCATTGAAATTCGCCAGGAGCAGGCTGGCGACAAGTTAACCCTGGCTTGCCCAGGCAGCTTCATATTGCAGTATCTAATTCCCCGTTTGCAGGATTTTGAGCGGCAGCACCCAGACCTTATCTTGAATATACAGATGGACAAAGACGCCAGCAGACTGAACTCCGGCCAGACCGATGCGCTCATCTACTGCGGACGAGGCATTGCACCAGAAAGCGTCATCGAATATCCATTAGCGATCAACGAAATCGGTCCGGTATGCGCGCCGCCGCAATCCATGGGCTTGAAGACCGCGGCCGATCTCCAGGCATCAACGCTGTTGGGAACGAGGTCCTATCCGGGAGCCTGGACAGCGTGGGCTCAATCGTGCGGCATGAACGACGAGCATTTCCGCGCAACACGCATGTTCGACCAGTTCATTTATATGATCCAGGCCGCTGTCGTGGGTCTGGGTATAGGCATCGTTCCCGCGCTGCTGGTTCATGACGAGCTGGCGGAGCGCCGACTGGTTGCGCCGTTTGGTTTTGTAGACAGCGGCGATAGAATTTCATTGTGGATTCATAAGGATAACGCTTCGAATCCGCAATTGCCGATGCTGATCACTTGGTTGAAGAGTATCTTGGCCTAAGCGAAGGAACTGGACAGCTTTATCAACGTTCAATTATGGCCGTTTGAGGGCCATCACCTCCGTTTGAAACCGACCCACTTCAGATATTGCGTCTCCTACGAAGCGGTTATTGCTACGCCGCTATACTCAGTGGCAAGCCAGAAGCGCTGTTCATCTTTGCAGAGTAACTCGCGTCTGGGGCCGGTGGGCTCCCAATCGCAGTGAAATACGCCACCCATTTAGCGGTCCAGCCCTTCTGCTCGATAAAAACGATTTAATTCGCTGGTCGTTGTCAGTCGTATTCTAGGCAGGCTGGTGCGCTCAAATAGCTCGATATACGTTCGCCGGTTCGGCGGAGTAAGGACGGCAATATGATGAATCATCTGCCACTTCACACTATCCAGACCTCCTTCGAGTGCGCCACGCCGGTCGCGTTCAAACCAGGCGCGACGAAAGTAGCGAAAAAGGCTGATAGCCGTCGATGCGTCTAACACAATGAGTCCCGTGGCGCTCTCCAGCCGTGTTGCGATGCAGCGTATGTAATTGCCCTCTATTACCCACTTTTCTTGCTCTATCGCCTCTTCATGCAGGCGAAGGAACTCTGCCTCTGACCGGGGCCGCCAGTCTGTAAAGGACTGTTCGTTTCATGCGATTTTACGCACTTTCATTCCAAAATTTTTAATTCGAAATTCTGAGCCCAGCCCCAATTGGCCGCCCCGAGACTTCACTTCGAGTTGTTCACTGGATCAGGTGGCGCATCAATGATGGGGCCTGGCGGTAGATACAGTCGTCATGGCTCGGCCCTCGTTTACGCGTGGCACTGACATGCGCCTAAGACGAGCGCTCGCTTCGTGTGATGCTGATAGGTCTTCCCCGGCGATGGCCTCGTCTGTGGATGAGGGTGTACACCAGAGCGTCAGACGGGCTCAAGCACGCGCATCTCAATATGTAGCCCAGCTGCGGCGGCCATATTCACTAGCGCATCAAGACCAAAAACGTTGATCTTCCCACGCATCAGATCAGATACACGGGGTTGGGTCACGCCAAAAAGCTTGGCGGCTTCGGCCTGGCTCATCTTGACACGAGTTAGGTGCTGCTTCAGCGCAGTCATGAGGGCTGAACGAAGCTTCATGTTTTCCGCTTCTTCCTGGGTGTCTTCGATGGCATCCCAGATGTTAGAAAATCGTTGCTTGCTCATTTGTTTAGCTCCTGCAACAGGTCCCGATAACGTTTCGAGGCCAAATCTATATCCGCTTTACTGGTTTTTCTGTCTTCTTCTGGAAGCAGTGGATTACATAGACAGCATCGGCGAACTTGGCTATGTAGATGACCCTGAAGGCGCCAGCACTATCGCGAACGCGTATTTCTTTGACCCCCTGGCCTACTGTGCTCATGGGCTTCCAGTCATCCGGGTCCAAGCCGTTCTGAATCTGATCGATCTGGTAGCCAGCTTCGCGCCTGGCAGAAAGAGGGAAGGCGCGAAGATCATCAAGCGAGCTTCCCAGAAACTCGATAGGCTTAAAAGATGGCATAGGCAGTTTATACAATATTTTGTATGTGGCTGCAAGCCTCATATTCACTAACGATCGCGAATACCGCTGGCGATCGTTAGTGCTGGACGAAGACGAGGGCTGCAACTACTATCTCGACCTGGCCGCGCATGAAGAAGGTATGCCGGAGAGCGCGGATCGGCTTTTTGCCAAACAGCAGCAAGGCAGCGCAGCTGAATTTCCATTTCTGTTTGAGATTTTGGCCCTCACCTCGGAGAGCTAGGCATGGCGCAGCTTAACCACCGATAAAATGGTTGAAAAGGGGGGGCGAAACCTGGCAGTTTGGAATATAAATCGGCACGAAAAAAAAGCACCTGCATGATGCAGGTGCTTTTTTTACTGAATTCTTTGGCGGAGCGGACGGGACTCGAACCCGCGACCCCCGGCGTGACAGGCCGGTATTCTAACCAACTGAACTACCGCTCCGCAGCGGGTACTACCATGCCAGAAAAACTGGCGTCCCCTAGGGGATTCGAACCCCTGTACCCACCGTGAAAGGGTGGTGTCCTAGGCCTCTAGACGAAGGGGACAGGACAAAACAAGCTGCGTATCATAGCATATCAATACGCTGTTTACTGCTGCCTGCGCACTGTTGAGCAGACGGTTCTTCGTTTGACTGGTGGAGGTAAGCGGGATCGAACCGCTGACCTCTTGCATGCCATGCAAGCGCTCTCCCAGCTGAGCTATACCCCCGTACTGGCTTGTCTAGCGAAGAAGCGAGATTATGCACTATTTTTTTTTCGTGTGCAAGTCGACGCCGACAGTTGATACCGAAGGCCAGAAGGAAATCGGCGGGTTGCGGGTGCTTGAGCAAGTCCAGCTTGAGACGGGGCTGGGGCGGTCGGCTCCTTTTGTGCTGTGTTTTCTTTGTCCTGCGGCAATCTTCAAGAAAATAATTCCTGGCAAAGCATGAATATATATCGTTTTGGGCTTGCCCGAACTCTGGCATTTAATAAGCGTTCCACTCTATTTTTATTGCAGGATAGGTATTGCGATGTCAGTGATTGGTTTCAGGATATTGGAACGGCCGGTTTCAGCCGTGACCCGGGAGCAATTGCAGCAGTTTGCCACGGTGGGCTCTGCGCAGATCAGTGATTGCATGGGGCGGCTGTATGGTGTCGATGGGCTCAGGCCTCGTCACGCCATGGGGCCGACACGCTTGGTGGGTCTGGCGTTTACGGTTAAAACCCGGCCCGGCGATAACTTGCTGATCCATAAGGCCATCGCACTGGCCCAGCCGGGCGATGTGTTGGTGGTTGACGGCGCTGGAGAAACCACCAACGCGCTGGTGGGCGAGCTGATGGCCATGGATGCCGAAAAGCGGGGTTTGGCGGGCTTCGTCATTGAAGGGGCCGTGCGGGATGCCGATGTTTTTGCCCAGAACAGTTTTCCCTGCTTTGCCCGTGCCGTGTCGCACCGCGGCCCCTACAAGGATGGGCCCGGTGAAATCAATGTTCCGGTATCCGTAGGGGGGCAGGTGGTGCTGCCCGGCGACATTATGATAGGCGATGCGGATGGGCTGGTGGTCGTTCCGGCCCAGCATGCGGGCGAGGTTTTGGCCGCAGCCTTGAAGAAAGAACGCGACGAGGGGGCGATCAAAGAAAAGATCAAGGCGGGAATTTACGCCAAACCCTGGGTGGACAGCACCATTTCGGCCAGAAAGGGGATGTTCTGATGAGCATTGTTTCCGAACGGATTCTGCGGATCAAGTTGTCCCCGTCCGTTGCCGCGCGCGCCATTGTTGCCGAGTTGCGTGAGCAGGGTACGCGAATTATTGACCTGACAATCGGCGAACCCGATTTTTCGACGCCGGAGCATATTTGCCTGGCGGCGAAGGCAGCCATGGATCGCGGTGAAACCAAGTACCCGCCTGCCCAGGGAACCGTGGCCTTGCGCAACGCGATCAGGAACAGGTTCCAGCGGGACTATGGCCACGACTATCAACTGAGCCAGATTATCGTAAGTACCGGCGCGAAGCAGGTTATCTACAATGCGCTCGCCGCGTCATTGAATGAAGCAGACGAAGTCATTATTCCCGCGCCATTCTGGGTTTCGTACCCTGATATGGTGATCGTGAACGGCGGCCGTCCCGTCACTGTGCCCACCTCTTCGGCGGATGGCTATAAGCTGACTCCGGAAAAGCTCGAGCAGGCTATTACGCCGCGTACGAAATGGCTGTTGTTGAACTCGCCCAGCAACCCCGCCGGCACGGTGTATTCGCGCGACGAGCTGAAGCGGTTGGCTGCTGTGCTTGAACGGCACCCCGACGTCTGGCTGATGACCGACGATATTTATGGGCAGCTGAATTTTACCGGCGAGCCAACCTGGCATCCCATCCAGGTGTCGCCGGCGCTGGTGTCGCGCACTTTACTGGTCAATGGCGTTTCCAAAGCCTATGCCATGACGGGCTGGCGCATCGGGTTCGGCGCCGGCCCCCAAGAACTGCTGAAAGCCATGAGCATTCTGCAGTCGCAAAGCACATCGGGCGCGTCGTCCATAGGACAGGCGGCTGCCGTGGAGGCGCTGACGGGCCCACAGGAATGTGTTGCGCAGTTTTCCGATACCTATAAGGAACGGCGGGATGAGGCGGTTGCCCGCCTGTCGACGATAGCCGGCCTGAACATCGTGCGGCCTGACGGTGCGTTTTACGTTTTTCCCGACTGCAGGGGGCTGCTGGGTAAATGCACGCCTGAAGGCGAGCGGATCACGACGGATACCGACTTGACCCATTATCTGCTGCGGCATGCGGGGGTGGCTGTCATTGATGGCCACGCGTATGGTGTGCCGGGAACGTTCCGTCTGTCGTTCGCCGCGTCGCTCGACGATATCCGGGAGGGCTGTGAAAAGATTCGTGCCGCGTGCGAGCGCCTGAGCTAGGGCTTGCCTGCTTTTATAAAAAAGAAGTTACTTGAAGAACTTTATACATAGGAGATGTATCGTGATGAGCAAGAAATATTTGTTGAGCGCTTGCGTGGCTGTTGCGGCGGTTGTTGCGGGGCCTGTGGCCCACGCCGACCAGCTTGAGGACATCAAGCAGAAAGGAGAAATGACCTGCGGAACGCTGGGCACGTCGCAGCCGTTCAGCTTCCAGGACGCCAGTACCCGCCAGGTCGTCGGCTATGACGTGGACTTCTGCAAACTGGTTGCGGACAAACTCGGCGTCAAGCTGAATTTGAAGCTTTTATCAGTTGCGGCGCGCATTCCCGAGCTGACCGAAGGGCGCGTTGACATTGTGGCGGCCAACCTGGGCTATTCCCCGGCCCGCGCCGAGCAGATTGCCTTCAGCCATATGTACTATGTCACGCCCCAGAAGCTACTGGTTCGCGCCGACTCGGGATTGAAGACCATCGAGCAACTGAAAGGCTTGCGTGTCGGTGCAACCAAGGGTTCGAGCTCCGAGAGGGAAATCAAGAAGCGCCTGCCGGATTCGGATGTGATCGGCTACACCGACAGTTCGGCCGCTTATCTCGCTCTGCAGCAAAAGAAGGTGTCGGCTCAGTTTGCCTCGGAACTCGTGCTCGTGCGCTTGATGCTGCAGAGTCCTCCCTCGTCCCCCGTTGCCATTATGGAAAAATCCGTGTTTGACGAACCTTGGGGCCTGGGCATGCGCAAGGACGAAACCGCCTTCATCGCGGCGGTCAACCAAGTTCTGGACGATGCGGAAAAGTCGGGCGAAGCGGCCCGGATATTCGAGAAATGGTTTGGTGCCGAAACGCCTTACAAGCTGACTCGCACGTTTGCCATCGAGCCGCTTGGAGAGTAAAGGGGTTTTCTTGTACGTGGACGTTGGGGATGCGGGCAAATGAGTTTTCTTGAACCAGCACAACTGATGCAATTGCTGGATGGCATGGTCACGACATTGCATTTGTTCCTGGTCAGTTGGGTGCTTGCTTTTGCCGTGGCTTTATTGCTGGTTGTCGTTCGCGCCACCAACGTTACCGTGGCGCGCTGGGTGGTGGACGGCTTTGTCGAGTATCACCGCAACGTGCCACTATTGGTGCAGGTACTGTTCTGGTATTTCGGCATGCCTGAACTCTTGCCCGAAGGGTTCCGCGAGTGGCTGTATCGGCATAATGCCGAGCTGTCGCTCGCGGCAATCGCCCTGGGCCTGGGGTCTTCTGCTTATATTGCCGAAGACATACGCAGCGGACTTCGCGCTATTCCCACCACGCAGTTCGAGGCCACCCGCGCTCTGGGCGCAAGCTATTTACAGTGCATGCGCTATATCATCGTGCCCCAGGCGCTGCGGCTGGCCATTCCGCCATTGGTCAGCCGCGCCTTGCTTCTGTTCAAGAATACAAGCATTGCAATGGCTATCGGCGTGGTGGAGCTGACATACCAGACCCGCGAGATCGAGAATGAAACCTACCGCACGTTCGCGACGTTTGGCGCCGCCACCCTCATGTACTTGCTGGGTTCGTTCTTGATTATGTTGGTGGGCTCGCGCGTGTACGCGCACTACCGGCTTAAGGGCGGAGGCGCCAATGCTTGATGTGTTGCGTGAGTATTGGCCGCTGCTGCTTGTGGGGCAATATCCGCACGGTCCGCTGGGCGGGCTGGCGCTGACCCTGATTCTGGCCTTGTGCGGCCTGCTGCTGTCTTTGCCGCTGGCATTGGGTATTGCCATCGCCCGCGTCAGCCCTTACCGGATATTTTCCGTGCCGAGCGCGGCCCTGGTGCAAGTCGTGCGCGGCATGCCGCTGCTGATGCTGATTTTTTGGGCCTATTTCGTCGTTCCAAAACTGACGGGCCAGGTGGTCAGCAGTTTCACGACGCTGGTCTGTGCCCTGGTGATTTACGAAAGCGCCTACCTTTCCGAGGTGATACGCTCGGGTATCGAGGCCATACCGAAAGGGCAGATCGAGGCTTCACGTTCGCTGGGCGTTGGATACTGGACGACGATGCGGCGGGTGATTCTGCCCCAGGCACTGTTCAATGTTCTGCCCAGCATGACCAGCCAGTTTGTATCGACCATAAAGGAAACATCGCTGGGCTATGTGATCAGTGTCAATGAACTGACGTTTGCCGCCAACCAGGTGAACAATCTGGTGTTGACCAAACCTTTGCAGGTTTTTGGCATTCTGGCCATTATTTATTTCATCGTCTGCTTCACGCTTAGCCGCGGGCTTTACTGGCTCGATATACGGATACGCCGTTCACGCGCGATGGCTTGAGGACTCTTACGGCTAGCTTATGATTAAACTGGAAAAAGTCAATAAATGGTTTGGCGATAACCATGTTCTGAAAGACATCGATCTGCACATTGCCAGCGGTGAAGTCGTCGTCGTGTGCGGCCCGTCGGGCTCGGGAAAATCTACCCTGATACGCACAATCAATCGCCTGGAACCCATAGACAAGGGCCGGATAGAAGTCGGCGGGCAGGATGTCTACAGGAAGGGGGTGAACATCAATCACTTCCGCGCCGGCATTGGTTTTGTTTTCCAGCAGTTCAACCTCTTTCCTCATATGTCGGTTCTGGACAATGTCTTGTTCGCCCCTACGGCCATTCAAAAGCAGCCGCGTAAACAAGCGATCGAGCGGGCGAAGGTATTGCTGGAGCGGGTCGGGCTTTCGGACAAGATCGACGCTTATCCGGGCAATCTTTCAGGTGGCCAGCAACAGCGTGTTGCCATCGCCCGCGCCCTGGCGCTAAAGCCGCCCATCATGTTGTTCGACGAGCCCACCAGTGCGCTCGACCCGGAAATGGTCGGGGAGGTCCTGCAAGTCATGAAATCGCTGGCCAAGGACGGCATGACGATGGTGTGCGTGACCCATGAAATGGGATTTGCCCGGGATGTTTCAGACCGGGTGATCTTCATGGACGCTGGTGAAATTCTTGAGGTGGCCGGGCCCGGCACCTTTTTCAGGACGCCCAGGCATCCGCGCGCTCAGCGTTTCCTGGCCGACATCTTGCATCCCCGCTCATAGGCAGCGGACGGTTGCGGGCAAGCGGCGGTAAACTGGCGGGCATCCGCCGTTTGGCCCGATGCAGCGAGGTTGCCGCTCCAATGTATACACTCAAGCAGATCGAAGCGTTCTATTGGAGTTCCTTGCTGGGCAGTTTCAGCGCCTCGGCAAAGAAGCTGCATGCCACCCAGTCCGCCATTGCCAAACGCGTCACCGAGCTTGAAACATTCGTGGGCGACCCTTTGCTCGAGCGGCGCCCGGGCGAGCTCGTCCTGACCCAGCACGGCAGGCGCTTGTTCGGACTGGCCGAAGAGCTGCTTGAATTGAACAGCCGGATCTTGCAGAAAATGGTGGACCCGGCGAGCTTCGAAGGCGTCCTGCGATTGGGGGCTACCGAGCTGGTTGGCTTGACCTGGCTGGCCAAGCTGATCGACCAGGTCAATCGGCATTATCCCCGCATACAGTTATTGCCGGAGATCGACGGCGGGGTGACTTTATACAATCGCCTGGGCGATGGGGCCCTGGATCTGGTCATCATGCCGGGGCCGTTCTGGAGCTACGAGTACGACTGCGTTCCGCTGGCGTCGGTGCACAATGTCTGGATGGCCAGCCCCAAGCTGGAGCTTGATGCCAACACCTTGCTCTCCCCGCATGATTTGGTTTCGTTTCCCGTCATCACGCAGCCCACCAACTCCGCCTTGTCCCATTTGTATGATGCCTGGTTCACCGAGCAGGGCTTGAGCGTCAATCGGGTCCTCACCTGCAATAGTCTGGGAGTCGTGGCCCAATTGACCATGCTGGGCTTGGGCGTCAGTTACTTGCCTTCCTCCTATTTTGCGCCGCTGGTTGACAGCGGCGAGTTGCGCAAGCTGAGCGTTACGCCGGACCTGCCGCGGGTTCACTATTATGTTGTCTATAAAAAGAGTGTGCTCAGCCCCTTGCAATCAGCCATTATTGAACTTGCCCGGCAGGTGTGTGATTTCGAGCTGCCCGGCACGATGATGCTGGGAATGACTAAAGAAAAATAAAAGGGCGGGGCCATGGCATAACGCGACGGCGTTGGCCATTTCCGGTTTGCGCGAGACGGTTGGCGACTGTGCTCCCGGCCAGGCCATTTCAGGTTGCGAAAGTTGTATTACATATGTTGTAATACAGATTAAAATAAAACCTTCCAGAAAGGCTGGTGCTTCGCCGGGCCCGCCCCGGCATAGCGGCCATTCCGTCAACCACAGAATGAAGTCGAATTTCCCAGGAGACAAAATGAAAATCTTCCGCCGCACTACTGTCGGACTCGCGCTGTCCTTCATGGCAGCAGGACTCGCGCTGGGCAGCAGCGCATCGGCCCAGACGGTGATGCGCATCAGCATCTCGTCGCCGCAAAACTCTCATCAGGGCGTGGCCATCGATACTTTCGCCAAGGAAGTGGAAAGGCTGACCAATGGCCGCTATGTGATCAAGACCTTCTATGCCAGTTCCCTGGGCGCCGAACGCGAGGCCATGGAATCAGTGCAGATGGGCACTCAGGAACTCACCTGGACCTCCAGCGGCCCCGTTCCCAACTTCGTGCCGGAAGTGAAGATTCTGGACGTGCCCTATCTGTTCACCGACTACGCGCATGCGCGCGCCGTGCTTGATGGTCCCATCGGCGACGAGCTGTTGAAGACGTTCGAGCCACGAGGCTTCAAGGCACTGGCGTGGGCCGAGAATGGCTTTCGCCACATGACGAACAACAAGCACCCCATCAAGGTGCCGGCTGATATGCAAGGCCTGAAAATGCGTACGGTGGAAAATCCCGTGCATATTCAGGCGTACAAGGCGTTTGGCATCAACCCCACTCCGATGGCATTCAGCGAGGTGTTCACCGCCCTGCAGCAGGGCACCGTGGATGGCCAGGAAAATCCCCTGTCGGTTATCACCGCGTCCAAGTTCGACCAGGTGCAAAAGTATCTCACGCTCACCGGCCACGTCTATTCGCCTGGCGTCTACCTGATGAACAAGGATGCTTTCGACAAGTTGTCGGAGGAAGACCAGAAGGCATTCATCGAGGCGGCGCGCATTGGTGTGAAGGCCAATCGGGATCGCATCGATGCGGACGAAAGGGATGCCGTGGCGGATCTGAGCAGTAAAGGCATGGAAGTGATTGAAACCATAGACAAGGCGCAGTTTCTCGCCGCCCTGGAGCCGGTCATGGCCGATTTCAACAAACAGTTCGGCAAAGACAATATGGACAAGATCCGAGCCGCCAAGTAAGACTGCAGCGCTGGAGCGCCCCATGGCCATGGGGCGTTTCTGTCTCTGTTTACGGGTTTCCAACCCATTTCCTCCCAAGGAAAAACGTGAAAACAGCTTTCCTGAGTCTTGAGCGCCGGCTGACGACACTTTCAATCTGGCTGGCCTGCCTGATGCTGGTCATAGCGGCCAGCATGGGCATGCTTCAAGTGCTGATGCGCTTCGTATTCGAGCTGCCATCGGAGTGGAGCGAAGTCATTGTGCGGGTAGCCTTGGTCTGGATGGTGTTCCTGGGCATTCCGGCAGCGTTCCGCTACGGCTCCATGATTTCAGTGGATCTGATGCACCGGACGGCGCCGCCCCGGTTTCGCAGGGTGCTGGATGCCGTGATCACGCTTTTTTCGCTGACGCTGCTGGCCGTCATTGCATGGTACGGCTGGGATTACGCGCAGCGCGGCAAGGTCCAGACCATGATCGGTCTGGAGTTCGTGTCCATGTTCTGGGCTTTCGTGGCTTTGCCGATAGGCTCTGTGTGCGCCATGGTGGGCGTGATCGGAAACTATCTGGACCCGCGCCACGAAGAGCTGGAAACCGCACAGTAGCCCCCGCGCCAACGCCTGGAAAAAAATATGACGACAGCCATGCTCATAACCATGATCGCCTGCTTCGCGATCTCGGTTTCCATTGCAGTATCCATCGGGCTGGCCAGCGTGGTCGGCATCGTTATCGCCGAAGCGAACATGCTGGTGGCGGTCAAAGAGATTTTCAACTCCATCAACAAATTTCCGCTGGCCGCCATTCCTTTCTTCATCCTGGCCGGGAATCTGATGGAGGCGGGCGGGATTTCCCAGCGCCTGGTGGAGTTTGCGAAATCGCTGGTGGGCGGGGTGCAGGGCGGGCTGTCGGCCACCTGCGTGCTGACCTGCATGATCTTCGCCGCTGTGTCGGGGTCGTCGGTCGCCACCACGTTCGCCATTGGCGCCATTCTTATACCCGCCCTGGTCAGGCATGGCTATCCGGTCAGCTATGCCGCCTCGCTGCAGGCCACGTCGGCCGAGCTGGGTGTAATCATTCCGCCGTCCATCCCCATGATTCTGTATGGTGTTTCCGCGGAAGTTTCCATCGGCGAATTGTTCATTGCGGGCATAGGCCCGGGGATACTGATTGGCGGCGTGCTGATGATCTTCACGCTGATCTACGCCCGTTACCATGGCTACGGCAAGCAGGACGGCGTCGGGAAAATGCCTGTCTGGCGCGCCAGCAGCCATGCGTCGCTGGCCTTGCTCATGCCGGTGATCATTCTTGGCGGAATATACGGCGGCATATTCACGCCGACCGAAGCGTCGGTGGTGGCGGTTTTCTATGCCTGGATAGTCGGCGCATTCGTCTATCGCCAGATCAAGCTGCCGCATCTGATGGTGGTGCTGAAGAAGTCGGTGATTTCGTCGGCGGTCATCATGTTCATCATCGCGAACGCCGGCCTTTTCAGCTTTATGCTGACCCGCGCCGGGGTGCCCGACATGATAGGCACTTTCCTGGCCGAGCATCTGACCAGTCCGGTCCTGTTCCTGCTGGGCGTCAATGCGGCGCTATTCATCATCGGCATGTTCATCGAGACGTCGGCGTCCATCATTGTGCTGGCCCCCATTCTGGTGCCGGTGGCCATGAAGTTTGGCGTCGACCCTGTGCATTTCGGCACTATCATGGTCGTCAACCTGGCGATGGGTATGATTACGCCGCCGTTCGGCGTCAACCTTTTCGCGGCCTGCGCCGTGGCCAAGATATCGCTGGATCAGATTATCACCAAGCTCGTGCCTTTCGTGCTGGTCATCATGGGCTGCGTGATGGTGATTACCTACTTCCCGTCCCTGTCCCTGTTCCTGCGGGATCTGGTGTACGCCCGCTGATTCTTCTATTGTTTTTCGTCCAGAAGCCGGCGCATCCAGCCCAGGCCCTGTGCCGTGTTGCCCGCCGGGCGGTACTCGCAGCCGACCCAGCCGTCGTAGCCCAGTTCGTCGAGCAAACGAAATAAGTAGGCATAGTTGACTTCGCCGGTGTCGGGTTCGTGCCGCTCGGGCACGCCGGCGATCTGTATATGCCCGACATGCGGCTGGAATTTGCGGAAGGTCATGGCGATATCGCCTTCCATGATCTGCGCATGATAGAAATCCATCTGCACTTTAAGGTTAGGCGCGCCGACCTCTTCGCGTATGGCGTGCGCCTGGTCTTGCCGGCTCAGGAAATAGCCCGGCATATCGCGTTGATTGATGGGTTCGATGAGCACATTGATATTGTGCCGGGCGCATTGCTGCGCGGCGTATCGCAGGTTTTCGATGAAGGTGGCCCGGCACAGCTTGATGTCCGCATTGGCGGGCGGCAGGCCGGCCATGGCATGCAGGCTGGGTGTTCCCAGGGCTTGTGCGTAGGCGATGGCTTTTGCCACGCCGGCCTGGAATTCGTCGCTGCGGCCGGGCAGGGCGGCGATGCCCCGCTCACCCGCATCCCAGTCGCCCGGCGGCATGTTGAACAGCACGTTCCCGATCGCGTGGCGCGCCAGTTGGGCGGCAATGTCCTGAGCGTCGAAATCGTAGGGAAACAGGAACTCGACGGCCTTGAAGCCGGCCTGGGCGGCAGCCTGGATGCGCTCGAGAAACGGATGTTCATTGAACATCATGGTGATGTTGGCGGCGAGTTTAGGCATGCTGGTTTCGAGGTTGGTGGTTTTCAATCATGGCAGGTGCTTCCAGGCCTTGGTGAAGAAATCGGTGCTTCCGAAATTGCCCGACTTCAGGGCGAGGGCGATGGGTGTGGCGCTCAGGCTGACGGTCCAGGGCACGCCGGGGTCTATGGTGGGGCCTATGCGCAGGCTGCGCACGTTCAGCGCCGTCACGACGGCACCCGATGTTTCGCCGCCGGCAACAATCAGTTGGCGCACGCCGGCCTGGACCAGTTGCCGCGCGATTTCCGCCAGGGCCGCTTCCACCAGGGCGCCTGCGCGTTCCGTGCCCAACGTTTCCTGCGCCGCCTTGACCCGGTCAGGCGCCGCGGTTGCGTAGACGATGACCGGCCCTTGAGGCAGCAGCGGTGTGGCCCAGTCCATGGCGTCGGCCACTTGATTTTCGTTGGCGGCCAGCCGCAAGGGGTCGATGGCATAGGCGGGCGTGCCCCGCTCGATGGCGTCGGCCAGCTGGGCCTGGGTGGCCTGCGAGCAACTGCCGCACAGGATGGCGCGCAAGCCTTGGGTTTCCGGCAGGTTGCGGACGGCGTCCTGTTCTTCCAGGAGGCCGAGTGCGCGGAAATTCTGCGGTAGGCCCAATGCGATGCCGGAGCCCGCGGTAACCAGCGGGAGGTCGGCACAGGCCGCCCCGATCTGCTGCAGATCGGCGTTGGAAATGGCATCGACGATGGCGATGCCGACACCTTGGGCCTTCAGGCTTTCCATGCGCTCGAGAATGGCCTGCGCGCCGGCGGCAACGGTGCTGTGCTCGATCAGGCCTACCGTTCTGCCGGTTTGCCGCTGCAAAACCCGCTGCAGGTTGGAGTCGTGCATGGGAGTCAGGGGGTGGTGGCGCATGCTGCTTTCAGCAAGCAGGGTGTCGCCGACAAAGAGATGGCCCTTGAATATCGTGCGCTGGTTTTCGGGAAAAGCCGGACACGCAATCGTGAAGGGCGTATCGAGCGCAGTCATCAGGGCATCGGCGACCGGCCCGATATTACCCTTGTCGGTCGAGTCGAAGGTGGAGCAGTACTTGAAGTAGACCTGGTGGCAGCCGGCGCCGCGCAGCCACTGCAAGGCCGCGAGCGACTCTGCAACCGCCTGCTCGGCGGCGATGGTGCGTGATTTCAGGGCTATGACCACGGCATCGGTGTCCGCGGGCACCGGCTCTTGGGGTATGCCTATGGTCTGGACTGTGCGCATGCCCGCCTGCACCAGCATGCTGGCCAGGTCGGTGGCCCCGGTGAAATCGTCGGCGATGCAGCCTAGCAATATGGTCATGGCGCTTTGTCGTCTTGCAGGTAGGCGAGGATGATGTCGCTGAAATTGGTGTCGGCGGTGAAGCCCAGCGCCTTGGCGCGCGTGGCGGCGAAATTGCCGGGCCATGAATTGACGATGCGCTTCACGGCGTCGTCTTCGCGCCACTGGATGCGTTGCGCGGTTTCGCTGTCCGCCACGTTTTCCAGCGCGTCGACCATTTCCCGTACGGTGACGGACAATCCAGGCAGGCTGACGATGCGGCTGGCTTCAAAGCGTTCCGCATTCAGGTCGTGCCCATGAATCAGGTTTTGAATGGCCTGGCGCGGCGACATCAGCCACATGCGGGTACTGCCGGCCACCGGACAAATGGCCTCCTGGCCGTTCAGCGGTTCGCGGATGATGCCGCTGGCGAAGCTGGATGCCGCCTTGTTGGGAGCGCCGGGGCGCACGGAAATAGTGGGCATGCGCAGAACGCGGCCGTCGATGAAGCCCTTGCGGCTGAAGTCGTTGACCAGCAGCTCGCCCATGGCCTTTTGCGCGCCATACGAGCTTTGCGGAATGGGGCTCATGGTGTCGGGCACCGTGTCGGGAAGCGCGCCGCCAAAGACGGCCACCGAGCTGGTAAAGACCATGCGGGGCCGTGTTTCCAGGGCGCGCGCGCGTTCAAGGATTTGACGCGTTGCATCGAAATTGATGGTCATGCCCAGGTCGAAGTCGAGCTCGGCGTGGCCGCTGACGATGGCTGCCAGGTGGAAAATGCTGTGGGTATCGGGAGTAATCGCCGATTTGATGATGTCCGGGTCGGAAATGTCGCCGACCAGCGCTTTGACGCGAGGATCTGAGAACCCGGCAGGCGCGGCGATATCCACCATGGTGATGCGGGAGATGGTCTCGGGGCGTCCGCTGCGCCCGATCAGCGAGCCTTGGGCTAATAGTTGCCTGGCCAGCTTGCTTCCGAGAAAGCCGGCGGCGCCTGTGATGGCGATGTGCATAGAATTTATGGCCCACTAAATGTTGTCATACAAATTGTTTATCAGTTTATGGATTAATCTGTATCATGTCAACATAATGGGCGAGCGCAATCACACTGACATAACCACGAGTGCTTTCATGGACGGCTTGACAGAAACCAGCAAAAAAACCGGAAAGAAAAATTGCACCTTGGCGGACCGGGTTACTCAGATTCTGATGCAGGAAATCAAGGACAATACCTTTCCTGTTCATGCGCGCCTGCCCTCCGAAATTGATATGACGCAGCGTTTCGGGGTAAGCCGGACGGTCATTCGCGAAGCCATTTCGCGCTTGAAGTCGGAAGGCCTGGTGGCCACCCGACAGGGCAGCGGAACCCGGGTGCTGGAACCCAGCGCCGCAACGCCATTCCGGCTGAATATCGATCTGCATGATTCCCTGCAGGCGGTCTTGCGCGTCATTGAACTGCGTCGCGGCATTGAAGGCGAGATGGCGGCCCTGGCGGCCGAGCGCCGCACAGAAGCCCAATGCGCACGCATCAGGAAAGCCTTCAACAACATCAGGAAGGCCGAGCGCGCCGGGCGCGACGGCGTCGACGAAGACCTGGCTTTCCATACGGCCATCTCGCAAGCCAGCGGCAACCCTTTATTTGCGTCGCTGCTGTCCTTCCTGAGCCAGTATGTGCGCAGCGCCATCCACGTCACGCGCAATAATGAAGCGCGCCGCGACGATTTCAGCCGGCAGGTGCACGCCGAGCATGCCGCCATCATGGATGCGATCTCGCACCAGGATGCCGCGGCCGCGCGCGCGGCCGCCTTGAATCACATCGAACATGCGGCGATACGGCTGCAAGCCGCGGACGAAGCCTTCTGGACGGCCGACGTCACCAGAGTGGCGCGCAGCCTGTCTATGGGCGAGGCGCTGGGCATCGAACAGGGATAACGTTGGGGCCCCCGGTGCGGGCATGGTTACCCCAAGGGCTGTACAGTTTCCGGCCGCGCCGGGCGGCGCCTTCCAAGGCCCAGGCCCAGCAGCAATAGCAGGATGGACCCCGCCAGCACCGGCAAATTGCCCCAGCGCACATACGGCGTCAGGCCCGTCATGCCTTGCACTTCCACGTCCAGCACGCCTTTGCTCATGGGTTCGAGCGCCGCGCGCACGACGCCGTTGGGGGCGATGGCGGCGGTCATTCCGGTGTTGGTGGCCCGGAGCATGGGGCGCGCGGTTTCCAGGGCCCGCATCCGGGATATCTGCAGGTGCTGGCGCAAGGCCCAGGAGTCGCCGAACCAGCCCAGATTGCTCAGGTTGATGAGCATGGTGGCGCCAGGGCCGTAAGCCGCGCTGTCGCGCACCGCCTGGATGATTTCTTCGCCGAAGACATCCTCGTAGCAGATGTCGGGCGCGACCATCTGGTCTTTGATCGGGAACAGGGGCTGCCGGACGGGGCCGCGATTGAAGTCGCCCAGCGGTATCCGCATGCTGTCGACGAACCATCGGAATCCGGGCGGCACGAATTCGCCGAACGGCACCAAGTGATGCTTGTCATAGCGCCGCCGGGTCGAGCCGGTGGTCAGGGCGTGCAAGGGGGTATCGGCGTCAAAGGCGATGGCGCTGTTGGTATAGCGGTCGGTATTGTTATGGCGGTCATGCAAGGGGACGCCCATGAGAATGTCGGCCTTGCGTTCATGCGCGATGGCCAGCCACTGCTGCCAGAGCTGGGGTGCGACCCTGTTCTGGAACAAGGGGATGACGGTTTCGGGCAGGACGATCAGTTCAGGGGCGGCATCGGGTGTCTTGGGCGGCAGGGCGGCCAGCTCGGCATAGGTGGCCATGCCGCTCTGGATCAGTTGCGGATCGAATTTTTCCGATTGCGGCACATTGCCCTGTACCAGTCTCACCATCAGCGGCTCGCCCTGCGGCTTGGACCAGGTGACGTGCCCCAGCGCAATGCCTATCAGGCCCGATACGATGGCCAGCCCGACGCCGACGGCGGCCTTGGCATCGTTGGCCGTGTCCTTGGCGCAAGCCAGCAGCGCGATGGCGCCCGCCGCAAACGCCGCCAGCCAGGCCAGGCCATAGACCCCCACTAACGGGGCCCAGTGCGCCAGCATGCCTTCGACATGGGCGTAGCCGATATTGAGCCATGGCAGGCCGGTAAAGAGCGTGCCGCGCAGCCATTCGGCCAAGGTCCAGCATGATGCCCAGACAGCAGCGGCCAGCACCTGCCGTCCATAGTTGGCATGGCCTTGCAGCAGGTGCCGCGACAAGCTTCGGGCCAGGGCGGTGGCCAGTGTAATGAACAGGGCCAGGCATGCCGCCAGCAGCGCAACGGCGGCGGCCGCCAGCGGCGCGGCCATGCCGCCGTACTCGTTCATGCTGATATACAGCCAGTACAGGCCGACCGCGAAATGGCTGGCGCCAAAAAGAAAACCGCCCAGCGCGGCCTGGGCGACCGTGGCGGCCCTGAACACAAAAAACGCCAGCACCGCCAGCGTGAATATCTGCACGAAGGGCAGTATCCAGTGGGGCAGGGGTCCGGGGGCAAAAGACAGCGCATGCACGGCGCCCAGCGCCAGCAGCCCGGCGTGCCGCCGATCCATACGTTCCAGCCCCTTCAATCGATTACTCACCGGAGGCGGCGGGAGCCAGGGGATCCGCGACGTCGTGCTGCAGGTGCAGCCACAACGCGCGCTTGGCGTCGGCGCCGACCACGGTGATGTTCAGCCCCTGATGGCTGATGCTGTCGCCGCGCCGGGGGATGCGCCCCAGTTCGGCGGCCAGCCAGCCGCCCAGCGTGTCGTAATCATCGTTGGGCAGGTCGGTATTGAAGCTGCGGTTGAACACGTCGATTTCGGTGATGCCCATGGCGCGCCAGCTGTTGGTGCCGGTCTGGAAAATGGTTTTTTCGGCATCTTCGTCATATTCGTCCTCGATGTCGCCCACGATTTGTTCCAGCACGTCTTCCATTGACACCAGGCCCGATATGCCGCCATGTTCATCCACCACGATGGCCAAATGATTGCGGCTGCTGCGAAAATCGTGGAGCAGCACGTTCAGGCGCTTGGTTTCAGGAATGAATACGGCGGGGCGAACCAGCGGACGCAGGTCAATGGCGGGATTGGTGATGGACAGCAGCAAGTCTTTGGCCAGCAGTATGCCGACGATATTGTCGCGGTCGTCTTCATAGACGGGAAAGCGCGAATGCCCGGTTTCGATGATGTCGGGAAGCACTTCAGCCAGCGGCTTGCTGACATCCAGCATATCCATTTTCGATCGCGGGACCATGATGTCGGCCACCGTCTGGTTGGCGACTTCAAGAGCTCCCGAGATCATGGCGTACGATTCACCGTCCAGTACTTGGCGGTCGTGAGCGGCTTCGAGCACCGCCTTGATGTCTTCGCGATCTTCGGGCTCTGAGCGCCGCATGAAGGCGGTAAGCCGTTCGAGCAGGGATTTGGAGGTGTTTTTTGCCGAGCGGGGCTCGGCGTCGGATGAGCTAGGTTCTGACATTGTCCAGGGGACTGAGTACAAGGAGTTTTAGCATAACCGAAATTGCAGGCCGGGGTGTCAGCCGCCGACGGCGAGATAGGGATCGGCGATACCCATTTTCTGGAGAATGACGACCTCCAGCGACTCCATGCTGGCGGCCTGGTCGGGATCGATGTGATCGTAGCCCAGGGCGTGCAAAACACCATGCACGGTCAGGTGGGCGGCATGGTCAAGCACTGCTTTTCGCTGCTCGGCGGCTTCTTGATGCAGAACGGGCAGGCACAGAACGATGTCGCCGCTGGCCACGCCGCCAGGGTCCACTCCGTATTCGAAGGTCAGGACGTTGGTGGCGTAGTCTTTGTGGCGGAACTCGTGATTGAGGCGTCGGCCCTCGTCGGTGCCCACCAGGCGCAGCGTCAGGGCGGCGGCATGAAAGCGCCCCGGCATGCCGGCGGCGGCTTCGGCCTCGGCCACGCCGGATACGGCATGCCGCACCCATCGGCGCAGGCGCCAGCGCGGCAGATCGGGTGCCTGCGTTGCATACTGGACGGACAAAGACAGGTCAGGCGACATGGTCGCCCGCTTTTTCATAGGCATCGACGATGCGGGCAACCAGCGGATGCCGGACCACATCGCGGCTGGTAAAGCGTGTGGTGGCGATGCCCTGGACCGATTCCAGTATGTCCACCGCATGGGTCAGGCCGCTGGCCTGGCCGCGCGGCAGGTCGACTTGCGACGGGTCGCCGTTGATCACGGCCTTGCTGCCGAACCCGATGCGGGTCAGGAACATTTTCATCTGCTCGGGCGTGGTGTTCTGTGCTTCATCCAGAATGACGAAAGCGTGATTCAGCGTGCGGCCGCGCATATAGGCCAGCGGCGCGATTTCTATGGTTTGTTTTTCGAACAGGCGCTGGACGCGCTCTATGCCCATCAGGTCGTACAGTGCGTCATAGAGGGGGCGCAAGTACGGATCGACTTTTTGCACCAGGTCGCCGGGCAGGAAGCCCAACCGTTCGCCGGCTTCGACCGCGGGACGGGTCAGGACCAGCCTTTGAACCGTTTCGCGCTCCAGCGCGTCGATGGCGCAGGCGACGGCCAGCCAGGTCTTGCCGGTGCCGGCCGGGCCGACGCCGAAGGTGATGTCATGGCGCAGGATGTGATTCAGATACTCGCGCTGGCGGGGCGTGCGCGGACGAAGGTCGGCTTTGCGGGTGCGCAGGCTGAGGCTTTGATCGTCAACGGGCGGCAGCTCGGGCAGTGGCGGATCGGGTTCGGCGGTGGCTTCCTTCGGCGGCTGTGAACGTCCTGCGCCCAGCTCGACCATGCCCAGCTGGATGTCGTCGATCGACAGGGCCTTGTGCACGGCGCGGCGGTGGAACAGTTGCAGCGCCTTGGCGGCCGGCTTTGCCTGATCGCCCGTGATCGAGACGTGGTTGCCGCGCCGGCTCAGGCTTACGTTCCAGCCGTCGGCGATCTGGCGCAGGTTTTCGTCGAGCGGGCCGCACAGATTGGCCAGGTGGGTGTTGTCGCCCTCTAGTGTGACGACAATGGGCGCTTTGCTGCGGGCGGCGCGCGTCATGCGCATTCCCCGCTGACAGAGTCGCTGGTAACGATTTCGCCCTTGAGCGTATTGGTCATGGCCTGGGTAATGCGCACGTCTATCATCTGGCCGAGCAGGCGTGGCTGGCCCACGAAATTGACGATGCGATTGTTTTCCGTGCGGCCGGAAAGCTCGTTGGGGTCGCGCCGTGAGGGCTTTTCTACCAGTATGCGCTGGATGGTGCCCAGCATGCCCTGGCTGATGGCGTCGGCCTGTTCATTGATCAGGGCCTGCAGGCGGTGCAGCCGTTCCAGCTTGACCTCTTTGGGCGTGTCATCGTCCAGGTCGGCGGCGGGCGTGCCAGGACGGCGCGAATAGATGAAAGAGAAGGATTGGTCGAAGCCCACGCTGCGGATCAGCGCCATGGTCTTTTCGAATTCGGCTTCGGTTTCGCCGGGAAAGCCCACGATGAAATCAGAGGAGAGCGTCAGGCCGGGACGCGCCGCGCGCAGGCGGCGCACAATGGACTTGAATTCGAGCGTGGTGTAGCCGCGCTTCATGGCGGCCAGGATGGTATCGCTGCCGGCCTGCACCGGCAAATGCAGGAAGGGCACCAGCTTGGGCAAGGCGCCATGCGCTTCGATCAGGCGGGTGGTCATTTCCTTGGGATGCGAGGTGGTGTAGCGTATGCGTTCAATGCCGGGGATGTCGTGCACGTACTCCAGCAGCATGGCAAAGTCGGCGATCTCGGCGCCGTCGCCCATGGGGCCGCGGTAGGCATTGACGTTCTGGCCCAGCAGGGTGACTTCTTTGACGCCCTGGTCGGCCAGGTCGGCGACTTCCATCAGCACGTCGTCGAAAGGACGCGATACCTCGGCTCCCCGGGTGTAGGGCACGACGCAGAAACTGCAATATTTGCTGCAGCCTTCCATGATGGACACAAAGGCGGTGGAGCCATCCACGCGCGCCGGGGGCATGGCATCGAATTTTTCGATTTCGGGAAAGCTGATGTCGACCTGTGCGCGGCCGGACTCGCGGCGCCGCGCAATAAGCTCGGGCAGGCGGTGCAAGGTTTGCGGCCCGAATACCACGTCGACGTAAGATGCCCGCTTGACGATGGCTTCGCCTTCCTGGCTGGCTACGCAGCCGCCGACCCCGATGATGAGATTGGGCTTGCTTTGCTTCAGGTGCCGCACACGGCCCAGATCGGAGAACACTTTTTCTTGCGCTTTCTCGCGCACTGAACAGGTATTGAACAGGATGATGTCGGCTTCTTCGGGATTCTGCGTGATCTCGACGCCCTGATCCTCGCGCAGCACGTCCGCCATTTTGTCGGAGTCATATTCGTTCATTTGGCAGCCGAAGGTCCGGATGAACAGTTTTCGGGTCTTGGCGACGGCCTGTTCGGGCTCTTCCGGAATCAGTAACTGACTTGGCGCCTCGGGTTCGGTGGGGATCAGAAAGGCAGAGGGGCTGGCGGGTGCCTGCGCGCTGGCGGGGCGGTTACGCTTGAGGGTGGTTTCTTGCATGATGGTCGCCGTGACGGGTGTATATCCCGGGGGCAAAAGGTAAAAACATGATTGTAACGTTGTTTCGGCACTGGCCGAGTCTTATATCTTTGGGCTATATTGATATAAGTCAAAAGTATAAACTTGACCGGATGTAAAGCAACACACCACTGTCGACCATCTCGACCGGGCCAAGGTCCCGGCCGGCCTGGCCGGCATCACGAGGAGACTGCAATGGAAGAACTCAGTAATGTGGGCCGCCGCCGCATACTTGCGTCAACGGGTGGCATCATCGCATGGGCGGGCTTGGGCGGTGCCGCCCGGGCCGATACAGGGGCCGCCGATCCGGGCGCCGCGGCACCGGGTTCGGCGGCCAAGCCCTTGCCCGATTACGCAAGCTGGAAAGATGCCGACAGCCTGATCGTGCATAGCGCCAACACCATAGAAACCCGGCGCGCCGCCTTCGGAAACAGCGTGATCACGCCTACCGACCGCCTGTTTGTGCGCAATAACGTCTCGCCGCCCAAATCGGCCGATCTGGTCAAGGAGCCCGACAGCTGGACGCTGGAGGTCAGCGGTGTGGCCCAGCCGCGCAGTTTTACCGTGGCCGAGCTCAAGACCATGGGCCTGGCTGCCGTGCCCATGGTCTTGCAGTGCTCGGGCAATGGCCGCGCCTGGTTTCCCCACAAGCCCAGCGGCACGCAATGGACGGTTGGAGCCGCAGGCTGTGTCATTTTCACGGGCGTGCCGGTGAAGGCCGTGCTGGAGGCGGTCGGAGGCATGGCGGACGGCATGGTTTACATGACCAGCACCGGCGGCGAGGAACTCCCCGCTGGCATCGATCCCAATACCATCATGGTCGAGCGCTCGGTGCCGATTTCGGCCATCGAAGATGCGATTCTGGCCTGGGAGCTGAACGGCCAGCCCCTGCCGCTGGCGCACGGAGGGCCTTTGCGCATCGTGGTGCCCGGCTATACCGGCGTGAATTCGATCAAATACATCAAGCACCTGGCGTTTACCAAAGAGCAGTCGCCAGCCAAGATTCAGCAAACCAGCTATCGATGGACGCCAGTGGGTGGCAAGCCCAGCCCTGACGAGGAATCCATCTGGGAAATGCCGGTCAAGTCCTGGATCAACTATCCGTCTGATTCCGATCAGGCCGTCAAGGCGGGCCGGGTGCAAATAAGCGGTGTGGCCATGGGTGGCATGACCGCCGCCAAAACCATCGAGGTTTCGGTCAATGGCGGCAAAGACTGGCAGAAGGCCGAATTCGTGGGGCCTGATCTGGGCAAGTATGCCTGGCGCGAGTTCGCGTTTTCTGCCGAACTTGCTCCGGGTACGCACGAACTGGCGTGCCGGGCCACCAACGAGGCTGGCGATACCCAGCCGGAAGAGCGTCGCGAAAACAATCGCGGCTATATCAACAACAGCTGGCGTGACCACATGGTGGCAGTCAAGGTCGCCTAGTCTCCTGTTTGGTTGGTTTGCACACTCACCTTCGGCGCCTGGACTGGCCATGCTGTGTTGCGAACCGCGGCGATAGCACTGGCTATCGCCGCGGTTTACGCGGGATAGTCCGGGCCGTCCTGCCTACATGCCCCTGCAAACGGGGCATGTTTTTTTAACCAATGATGAAAGGAAGAAAATGAAGCATCGTGTGATGTCGCGGATAGTGGGAATGTTATTGCTTGGCGCGGCCGGCGCCTGTTGGGCGAGCGGCGCCGACAGCCAGCAACTGGAAAAAGGCAAGGTCCTGTTCAGCACCGAGGCGGTGCCCGCCTGTGCGATTTGCCATGCCCTGCAGGATGCGGGCGCCGAGGGCGCCATCGGCCCCGATCTTGACGAGCTCAAGCCCGATGCCGAACGCATAAAGAAAGTGATGCAGGAGGGCATGGGAGTCATGCCTTCGTTTGCCGACACGCTGGACGAGGAATCGATGGATGCCATTGTCGCCTATATTGTCCAGGCGACGGGAGGCGGACAGTAGCCGTGCAGAATGGCCGATACATGTCGCTGCTTAGGCGGGTGGCTGTTTTTGGGGGGGGGGCGGGCGCGCCCCAGCTAAAGCTGCGGTATGCCTCCTTCAGCGCTGATGCTGCCCAACCAGTCCAGAAACAGGCCAACGGCCGGGTTTTCTTCATGGCGCAAGGATGTCAGCGCAAAGTAGCCCGTGTCGCGTTCCAGTACGGTATTAAAAGGCCAATAGAATTTACCCTTTAATTGATCGTGCTTTAAGTACTCTTCTTGTGTGATGCCAATTCCCATTCCGCTGTCGGCGGCCTCGAAGACCAGCGCCAGGTCGTCAAAATCCAAGGTTTTGATGCCTCGTCCTGTTTGGGCGCCGGATTTCTCCAGCCAGTCGCTCCAGTCGTCGGCGCGGCGCGAGTGCCGCAAGAGCACATAGTCCTGCAGATCGTCAGGACTTTTGAGTTCTTTTCTAAAGAATGTTGCTGCAAAAGGGCGGATTCTATCCTTGAAAACAGGCTGTATCGCAAAACCGGGCCATTGTCCGCGTCCGTAACGGATCCATACGTCAATGCGATCCCGCTCCAGATCGACGGATTCGTAACCCGTGCTCAGCTGGACATGCACTTCCGGGTGTTTTAGCTGGAAACTGGCCAGCCTGGGCATTAGCCATTTGACCATGAAGGTCGTATAGGATCGGATGGATAAATGCAGCTCTTTCGACGAAGATTTCAAGTTTTTGGTAGCGCGCGCTATTTCTTCGAATGCCCGGCTCAGGCTGATCGCATAGGTTCTGCCTGCGGGCGTCAGTTCCAGCGATGATGGCCTTCTATGAAAAAGAGGGACATCGAGATAGTCTTCCAGAGTTTTGACATGGCGGCTGATGGCCGTCGGTGTTACGTGCAACTCCTCGGCCGCCTTGCTGATGCTGCCAGTCCTTGCCGACGCTTCGAACGCCCGCAAGGGATTCAGGGGTGGGATCAACTTCATAATGACATGGTCCAGTAGCCAAGCCTACCAAAACATTAGGGTAGGCCATATAAATCGTCGATAGATTAGCAACACTGTAATGGATATTCTGAAAGCTCCTACACAGAGACGTTTATATGATGAATTTCCAAATCACTGACGATCAACGAACAATGATTCATGCAGTACGCGAGCTCGCACAAAGTGAATTCAAAGGGCGTGCGCTGCAATATATGGATGGCTCGTTTCCATGGGAAAACATGAGGCAGCTTGCCGACCTCGGGGTGTTGGGCATGACGGTTCCCGAAGAGTACGGCGGCCTAGGCCTGCCAGTTCTGGATACGGCACTGATTCTCGAAGAGATTGCCAAAGTCTGTTATGTAACCGCCATGGCGGTGTTGGGCGAGGCGGGTGTGCAAACTCGCGTGATAGCGGCCTACGCGCCCGACGCCATGAAAGAGCGCATCTTGCCGAAAGTTTGTACAGGCGAGTGCATACTGGCGGTATGCATGACCGAACCGCATGCCGGCACCGATGTCGCCAACTATAAAACCAATACGGTGGAAAAAGACGGCAGGCTGATTCTGAACGGCACCAAAACACTTATCAGCCGCGCGCCGGAGGCGGGGGTATTCGTGGTTTTTACTCGTATCAATGGCATGCCCGGGCGCGACGGCATAGGCTGTGTATTGGTCGAAAAAGGCACGCCGGGCCTCGAGGTGACCGGCACCTACCATACGATGGGGGGCGAGAATTTGCACGAGGTGCAGTTCAACGACTGTGAGCTACCCGTGGAAAACCTGGTGATCAGGGACAATGGCTTCAAGACCCTGCTGACTGCGTTCAACACACAACGCTGCCTGAACCCAAGCATTTCGCTGGGCCTGGCAGAAGGTGCTTACGAGGAGGCGGTCAGCTATGTGAAAGAGCGCGGCCTGTTCGGAGGCAAGGTGGCCGATCTTCAGGGCATACGTTGGAAAATCGCCGATATGTACAAGGATATAGAGGCGGGGCGCGGCATGCTGTACAGGGCCTGCGCCACGGCCAATCCGTTTCCCGATCCTTTCTTCGCCGCTGTTTCCAAAGTCTTCAACAACGAAATGGCGATACGGGTGACCAGTGAAGCCCTGCAATTGCATGGTGGCTATGGGTTTACCGACGAGTATGCGGTTTCCCGCCTCTACCGTGGCGCCCGCTACGGCACTTTGGGGGGGGGAGCCTCGGAAACGCTGCGCGACCTGGTTGGAAGGCGCCTGGTGTCCGATGACGATGACGGAGATGGGGTGTTGGGCATGGGTTACTTCTAACAGATGTCTTCAGAGGCTACATCTATGACCGCTATCGTCCAGCCGTTCATCGACGGCCAGTTTCAGGCCGGCGCCGCCGGGTTTACCACGCTAAATCCTTATAGCAAAGAAGTTCACGCCGAAGTGGTGGACTGCGACGCTGCACTTGTCCATGCTGCAGTGGCTGCCGCGCATGAACGGCGCAAGCAGGCGGCGCGTGTGCCCGGTTTTGAGCGGGCGGCCATGTTGCGCCGCATGGCTGGATCAATACGCGCCCACGCCACCGAGATAGCCGCTGTCATGACCGCCGAAACCGGCAAGCCCGTGTCGGATTCGCTTATGGAGGTCGAGCGCAGTGCGGGTACGCTGGAACTCTCCGCGGAAGAGGCCATACGTATAGCAGGCGAGCAGATTCCCTTGGACTCTTCGGCGAACGGAGCGCACAAGATAGGTCTGACGCTACGGGTGCCTGTGGGAGTGGTGGCAGCCATAACTCCCTTCAATGCGCCGCTTAATTTGTGTTCTCACAAGATTGGGCCTGCGCTGGCGGCCGGGAATACGGTGGTGCTCAAGCCGGCTCCACAAGCCTCGGCCACTGTTCATCGTTACGTACAAGCGCTTGCCGAGGCAGGTATTCCGCCCGGCTGGCTGAACGTGATCTACGGCTTTTCAGCGGGGGAAGCGCTAGTTAACGATCTTCGCGTCAATTTTATTTCGTTCACGGGCTCTACCGCGATTGGCGAACGGATCAAGCAAGGTTCTGGCTTGCGCCGAGCTGCGCTGGAACTGGGCGGCAATGGCAACACGATAGTCTGCCACGATGCCGACGTTCAGCAGGCTGCCCGGGAATGCGCCCGCAATTCGATGCGGCTTGCGGGGCAGAGCTGTATTTCTGTGCAGAACGTTTGGGTGCATGAAGCGCTGGTGCCGAGCTTCAAATCTGTGTTGATCAACGAGGTGCAGGCCATGCGGCTGGGAGACCCGCGCGACCCGGCGACGGTAGTGGGGCCGGTGATTTCCACGGCTGCGGCTGAGCGCATCGAAGGTCTTGTCGCTCAGGCACGCCGGGCGGGTGCAACCGTATTGCACGGAGATGCCAGGCAGGGGGCGTTGTATACGCCCACCGTTTTGATGGATACCCCCCTGGACTGCGTTGCCGTCACCGGAGAAATTTTCGGTCCGGTCGTGAACATCCTTCCTTTCTCTTCTTTGAACGGAGTCGTTGAGCAAATTAACGAAGGCCCCTTCGGGCTGCAGGCGGGTGTGTTTACAGTATCGATAAGGACGGCCATTTCCCTCGTCCGTGATCTTGAAATGGGGGGGGTGATAGTGAACGGTACTTCTACGTGGCGTTCGGATCAGGCGCCTTATGGCGGGATCAAGGCAAGCGGAATGGGTCGCGAAGGGCCGAAATACGCCATTCGCGATATGACCGAGGAAAAATTCGTCCTCTTTAATATTTAAAAGGCGTATCGCGCCCATTAGCTTCATAGAAAGGAGGCTGCATTGTTGTTAATCGAGTCGGATGGCAAGGATTTATTCAAAGCGCACGGTATTCCTGTAGCGCCTTCATTCCTCATGGAAAGCGACGAAGATAAGTGCGGGCCGCCAGATAGCGATACTCATGATGGGCAGTGGGTCGTCAAGGCCCAGCTACCGGTTGGCGGGCGGGGAAAAGCAGGCGGTATTGTGCGTGCATCCAATGAGCAAGAAGTGCGCGCAGCGGTACGGGCCATGCTGGGAGGCAGGCTCAAGGGCCATGAGATCAAGGCCTGCCTTGTGGAAGAAGCGGTAAGCGGGCAAGAGCATTATTTGGCGATCGTGGTCGATGCCGGGCAGGGCGGCATCCGCTTGATGTATTCCCGCGAGGGCGGCGTGGATATCGAATCGGCCGCTCAGCAAGAAGGCAAGGTATTCCAGGAAAGACTGGCGATGGATCGCGACCTGTTCAACGACGCCCTGCAAAACCTGGCTGCATGGATCGCGGATGAAAGCGCTGGGCAGATCGTTGAGTGCGCACGCAAGCTGGGAGGGATGTTCTTCGATCTGGGTCTGCTGGTGGCAGAGATCAATCCCCTGTTCATTGATGAGGACGGTGATGTTCTGGCTGGCGATGCAAAGGTGGTTATCGATCTGAACGCCATCGAAAGAACGCCTGATCTCATGGATATGCTGCGCCGGCACAGCGCATGGTATCCGGATGCCTGGCGGAAGATTCAAGAGGACTTCGACTTCATCGAGATTGATGCACAAGGAAGCATCGGGCTGATCACCACCGGCGCGGGGCTGTCCATGATGCTGCTTGACGAGCTTATCGCGCGTGGGGCCAGGCCTTATAACTTTGCGGACGTGCGTACCGGCCAGATGCGTGGCGACCCGGCGCGTTTGACGACGATGTTCGGCTGGCTGGGAAAGGCAAGCGGGCTGCGTGTCGTCTTGATTAACGTGTTTGCCGGCATAACCGATCTAGAAGAATTCGCCCAAACCTTGGTCAAGGCGCTGGATCAGCTTCCAGGCTGGGATGTACCCATCGTTGCTCGCCTGATCGGCAATAACGAGCAGCGCGCCCACGCCATCCTGGATGGCCAGGCTGGCAGGGTACGGTTTGAGCCTGACCTGGAAAAGGCCATGGACTTGGCCGTTTCGATCGGGAGGGCCGACTGATGTTCCATACGCTGGATCAACATACGCCTGTATTGATTCAAGGCATTACAGGGCGGATGGGACGGTTCCACACCAGTCTGATGCGCAAGTACGGTACCAATATCGTCGCCGGAGTTTCATACCGTGGAACGGAAACCGTACAGGATGGCATTCCCGTGTATTCATCCTGCGGCGATGCGGTGCGGGTCCGCCAGATAGTGGCCTCTGTGGTGATGGTGCCGCCGATGAAAGTCCTGCCGGCAGTACAAGAAGCTGTGGCGGCGGGGATACAACTTATCGTCACGATTGCCGAAGGGATTCCCGTACATGACGCCCTGAAGATATCCAGAATCGTCCGGGAAGCAGGTGCTACCTGGATCGGACCTTCGACGCCAGGGTTGGTGGTGCCGGGCAAGATCAAGTTGGGGTTTCTGCCCGCTGTGGCGATTGCTCGCGGGCCGTTGGCCGTCATGTCTAAAAGCGGGACGTTGTCTTACGAAGTGTGCCACAGGCTGCGTATGGCGGGGGTGGGGCAGAGCGCCTGGGTGGGCGTGGGAGGGGACCCGGTCAAGGGCACACGCTTTGCCGATCTGGCCGAGCCCTTGGCGGCCATGCCGGAAACCAGAGGGCTGCTGCTCATTGGAGAAGTCGGGGGCGACGAGGAGGAAGCGTTTGCAGAGCGCCTGGAAAAGGCTGATCTGGGCATTCCGGTGTTTGCCTTGATAGCGGGCAGGGAGGCCAAAGAGGGCATCAGCATGGGGCACGCGGGCGCACTCGTGATGGGCAATACGGGCTCCATAGACTCCAAGACCCGGGCGCTGGAGGCGGCCGGCGTGCATGTATATCGCTCTATCGGCGACCTGGAAAAAAGCCTTCCAGGGTTGATGGGCGCAGAGGCAGCGCCGGCAGTCGGGCTGTCATCAACGGAATCATAAAGCAGAGGTTGGGATGAAAGAGCTAAGTGGCGGGGAAATCATTGTCGAGCAGTTGATCGACAAAAAGGTACCTTATTTTTTTGGCTTGTGCGGGCATGGCATTGTGGGTTTCATGGATGCCGCTTTGGACCGCCAGGATCGGGTCGGCACGGTGTCGGTACATAACGAGCAGATTGCCGGCTTTGCCGCCGATGCCTATTACCGCATCACGCGCCAGCCGTGCGCGACCTTCACCTCTTGCGGGCCGGGCAGTGTCAATATACAAATGGCTGTCGCCAACGCCTTCTTTGATTCATCCGCGATGTTCGTGATTACGGGCAATGTGCCCACACAGCAGTTCAATCGCGGGCCTTTCCAGGAACTGGGCCAACACTACCAGGCTGATTTTCCCTCGGCCATGCGCCCATATGTAAAGCGCAGCTACCAGGCGACCCGTGCGGAAATGTTGCCTCATATGGTCCGGCATGCTTATTCGACCATGCTCAACGGGCGTGCGGGCCCGGTGCACCTGGATGTGCCTTTCAATGTCTTTTCGGAAACCAGTGCCCAGTCTTTGGAGGTCGGTGAAGGCTGGCGCTCCGACATTATTCCGGAATTTACCGCGGACGATGCGGCAGCCGGCCGAGCCCTGGACATGCTGCTGGATGGCGAACGCCCACTGATATTGTGCGGCAACGGCGCACTGCAGTCGCAATGCACCGTAGAGCTTGCAGAGCTTGCCGGCCTTATCCAAGTGCCCGTGGCAACCACGCCGCAAGGCAAGGGCTTGCTGCCCGAAACCGAGCCGCTATACCTTGGCCCCACAGGGCGTGATGGTGTCTATGCCGCCAATCGTGCGGCCAGGGCAAGCGATGTCATCCTGGCCATAGGGACGCGGTTTGGTGACCGCAGCACGAGCAGTTGGCGGGAGGGGGTCACACACAGCATGCCATCCACCCGTCTGATTCATGCGGATATCGACCCCAACCGGATAGGGCAGAACTATCCAGCAGAACTGGGCCTGGTGGCCGAAGCCAAGTCCCTGTTGAGACAGTTGATCAGGCTTGCCAGGGCCAGGACAGAACTCAATTTTGCGCGCCGCAGCGCCTGGGTCGATAAGGCGCAAGCATGGAGGCGCAACTGGGAAAACGACATCAAGGTGCCTGAAGACAACCAGACTCCCATGCACCCGGCCCATGTAGTGGCTGGCCTTGCAAAGGCGATTCCACAGGATGCTGTGGTGCTGTCGGATATTGGCGCGCATCACAGCTGGATGGTGCAGCAGTGGCCAATACGACAAGGCGGGCACTTCTTGCAGTCAGGCGGGTCGGCCACCATGGGCTTCGGCGTGGGCGGCGCCATTGGCGCCCAGCTTGCCCGTCCTGACAGCCCGACTATCGCGGTGGTCGGTGATGGCGGCATGTTGATGCATGCAAGCGCAATCGCCACAGCGGTGGAGTATCAACTGCCCATTGTCTGGATTGTCTGGAACAACTGCGGTTATGTATCCATACGCGATCTGCAGAAAGGTTTCCTTGGCCGCGAGTTCAAGACCCGTTTCCGAAACGAGAAGAGTGGTGAGTTGCAATCAGTCGATTTTGCGGCGCTGGCGGTATCCATGGGGGCGCAGGGCCAACGTGTTGGACGCGCCGCGGACCTGCCGGCCGCTGTCGAGGCGGCGATACGTAGTGGGAAACCCACAGTGCTGGATGTGCAGGTAGCCGCAGATGCAGGCAGGTTGACGGCGGCCTCCTGGGACATGACACCAATATTGGGTCCCGAGCCCAACTATGATCCGGACCCGTATCAGCGATAAGTGGCCGGGAAACACAAACTAAAACCAAGGAGACACAAGCATGAAAATCTATTCTCAAATACAGAAACTGGCTTCGGCCATTGCGATTGGCGGCCTGATGTTGGCGTCGGCAAGCGCGCAGGCCGAGTACCCGGAACGCCCCGTGACGATTGTTGTGCCTTTATCTGCCGGCGGGGTTACCGATACCGTGGCGCGACTGCTTGGAAAGCGGCTGTCGGAAGAGTTGGGCAAGCCTTTTGTGATAGAAAACAAGCCAGGCGCAGGGGGGGCGATCGGAGCGGAATCCGTGGCAAACGCAAAGGCGGATGGCTATACGCTCATCATGGGTACGGTAAGTTCACATGCCATCAACCCATCTGTGTATAAATCCCTGAGGTACGACAACATCAAGGACTTCATGCCGGTCTCGCTTGTTGCGCAAGGTCCCAATCTTCTTGTCGTCAATCCCAGTGTTCCCGTTAAAACGGTGCCCGAACTCATCCAGTGGATCAAGGATAATCCCGGCAAAGTCAGCTACGGTTCGACGGGCGTCGGCACCTCCACTCATCTTGCTGCGGAATTGTTCAAGCAGATGACAGGCGTGGATATGGTGCACGTGCCATACAAGGGCAGCGCACCAATGATGACGGACCTGATCTCGGGCCAGGTGCAACTTGCATTTGACAATATGCCGACGGCGCTGGCGCAGGCCAAGGCGGATAAGCTCCGGGCCATCGCTGTCACCAGCAAGTCGCCCTGGCCGCTGGAGCCGGGCATACCGACGGTGGATGCCTCTCTTCCAGGCTACGAGATTGTTTCCTGGCAAGGGCTGTTCGCGCCTGCGAAAAGCCCCGGCGACATCGTTGAAAAGCTTTCGGCCACCACTCAAAAAATCATGCACGAGCCCGAGATGGTCCAGCGCCTGCAAGAGCTTGGCACCAACGCCATCGGATCCAGCAGCACGGATTTCTCGCAGTTCGTGGCGGCTGAAACCAGCAAGTGGGCGGAGGTGGCCCAGAAAGCAGGTGTAACACTGCAGTAGCCATGCCAGTCGCTCTCATCGTTGGCGCGACCGGTTTGGTTGGCGCGTATATAACCAGGAAGCTGAAGCGCTTGGATGGCTGGCGATGCATCGGGATGGGCCGCCGCCGCCCTGATGACCTGGCAGCCTGCTCGCTTGATGACTTTGTGGCTTGCGACCTGCTGGACCGGGCGGCCTGCCAGCGTGCGCGCGTGAAGCTGGCAGATGTCAGCCATGTTTTCCATCTGGCCCGTGTCTTGAAGCCGGGATACGCGATCCCCATCAAGGACAACGAGAATATGCTGCTCAATCTTCTCGATGCGCTTTCAGATGCCCATGACCTGGAGCATGTGCAGGTCATGCATGGTTTGAAATGGTATGGCAGCCATCAAAAACCATTTTCTATTCCAGCCAGAGAGTCCGATCCGCGGCCGACCGGCATAGAGACATTTTATTATGCGCAGCGCGATGCCCTGGAAAAAAGGCAAAAGGGGCAACGATGGACATATTCCACGCTACGCCCGCATTGTGTCAGCGGCGTAAGCGTGGGAAGCCCCAGCAATTTGATGCTTGGAATAGGTATGCTGGGCGCGCTGATGAAGGAAGCCGGGCAAGTCTTGAGGTATCCTGGTTCTCGTCAAGCTTTCGCTGCCCAGCTTACCTACACGGATGCCGGACTGCTTGCCGACGCCATGCATTGGGCTGCAACAAGCGCCAAGGCTGCCAACCAGGACTTCAATGTAGCCAACGGGGACGTTTTTTCCTGGCAGCAGGTGTGGCCCGGGCTGGCGGCTTATTTCGGCGTCGAAGCGGGTGAGCCATGTATCGACGGCTTCTCGGAGAAAATGGTTGGCATGAAGGACGTGTGGCAAGACATGGCAAGACGGCACGGCTTGGTGAACAACGCTTACGAACAACTGGTTTCTTGGCCTTTTGTAGAGGCTTCTCTCGGCCTTGCATGGGACCAGGTCATGTCCACCAACAAACTGGTGGAGCATGGATTCACTCAAAAAACAGACACACTTTCCATGATTTTCCGTATATTGGACAGTTACCGCGAATCGCGCATCATCCCATGAAGCAAGACAGCAAAGTCATCAGCCTGGCCGGCACTACCGTGACATACGGTGGAGATTTTCGAAGCAAAATAAAAGCCATGTCCGCGGCCGGCTTTCGTGAAACAGAAGTCTGGATGAGTGATTTGTTCGAGCATCCGGAAGGCCCTGATGTGGCCATCAAAGTGATGGCCGACCACGGGGTCATGCCTATCGCTTTGCAGGCCTTGCGAAACTTTGAGGGCTGCCCGCAAGAGCAGATGCCTTTGAAGCACCGCTTTGCTGTCACCTACCTGGATGTGTGCGCCGCCTTGCAGATCCCTGTTCTGGTTCTGGCTTCACATACTGGGGCGGAGGCCCTGGGCGGCACACAGCGCCTGATTGACGACCTTGGCGTACTCGGGGATCTAGCCCGCGAAAGAGGTATAAAAATTGCTTATGAACCGGTGGCGTGGGCGCGGCATACAAGTACATTGGCCAGCGCTATCCCTCTGCTTTCAAGCTTACGCCATCCTGCTATCGGCTTACAGCTGGATAGTTTCCATGTATCCATGGAGCAGGGTGGCATCGCCCAGTTGAGCAAACTGGGCCAGGATGTACCGGTGTTTCTTGTCGAGGTGTCCGACCATGCCGCCACGCAAGGGCTTTCATCCATAGATATCAGCCGCGCCTACAGGCTTTTGCCGGGCGAGGGCAACTCGGATGTCGGCCAATTTGGCAAGGGTGTGCAGGCCCTGGGCTACTGCGGACCGATAGTCATCGAGATATTCAACGCTTATTACAAGACACTGGATCCTCTGGCCATGGCAGGCCGCGCATTTTCAGCGATCGCTGCTTATCGCGATAATTTTCTCGCCTAAGTGCGAGCATCGATACAACCCTTCAAAAGGCAGGAACGGAATTGAAAGCATATTTTTCCAGCGTTGGCGATGAAACACGCCGAGCCGTACTTGGGGAAGAGCACGTGGACTCCCTGATGGACTCAAGGACGAACTTCGATGAGCCTTGGTTTCAGTATGTCACCAATATCAATTGGGGAGGCACTTGGGCGCGCGGCATATTGTCCAGACAGCAATTGAGCCTGATCAACCTGGCCATGCTGGCAGGCGCAGGCCAGATGATCGAGTTTGAACGCCACTTCCGGATTGCCCTTGTAACCAACAAGGTGCCGTTGACACAGTTGCGCGAACTGCTGCTGCATATCGGCCAGTACTGCGGCATACCAACAGGCGCGGAGGTGTTCTTGATCGCTCGGCGCGTCATGCAGAGAGAAGGAATTAACCCGCAGGATATCGAGCCTCTGGATACCTCTCCTTTATATGGGAATGCGGAATAACTAAAGGGCGGCGCGGAGAAACCCGGCGCCGCCCCCGAATGACGTACACAACAGTGGCTAGCCGATTTCCGCCGCCGGATCTTCCTTCTTGACAGGCTTGACCAGGTCTTCGCGCTTGACGCCCAGCCACATGGCAATGGCGGCGGCAACGAATACGGACGAGTAGATACCGAACCAGATACCGATGGTCAGGGCCAGCGAGAAATTATGCAGCGTGGGGCCGCCAAAGAAAAACATGGACATGACCATCATTTGCGTGGAGCCGTGTGTGATGATGGTTCGCGAGATATTCTGGGTGATCGACAGGTCGATGATGTCTGATACCGACATCTTGCGCTGCTTGCGGAAGTTCTCGCGGATACGGTCCATGACCACGACTGATTCGTTGACCGAGTAGCCCAGCACCGCCAGTACGCCCGCCAGCACGGACAGCGAAAACTCCCACTGGAAGAGGGCAAAGAATCCCAGGATGATCACGACGTCGTGCAGGTTGGCGATGGCGCAGGCCAGCGCCAGCTTCCATTCAAAACGAAAGCCCAGGTAGATCAGAATGCCGCAGACCACGAACAGCAGGGCCATCAGCCCATTATGCAGGAGCTCCTGGCCCACCTGCGGGCCCACGAACTCGACGCGGCGCAGCTCGGCATCGGCGTTCTGCAGCTTCAGTGCCTGCATGACGCTTTCGCTTTGTTCCCCGGCATCCTGGCCGTCGCGCGCGGGCAGGCGAATCATGATGTCTTGCGAGGTGCCGAAGTTCTGGACCTGGAAGTCGGTGTAGCCCAGGCTCTGGATGGCGCCGCGTACGTCATCGACTTGCACGGACTGTTGGTAGTGGACTTCCATCACCGTGCCGCCGGTGAACTCGATGGACAGGTGGAAGCCCCTTACGATGATGAACGCCACCGCCGCCAGAAAGGTGATCAGACTGATCAGATTGAGCACCAGTGCATGCCGCATGAACGGGACGGTGCGATGAATACGAAAAAATTCCATGATGCGATGCCTGTAAAGGAATTATTTTTGTCCGGGTTTCCAGACCTGGCCGATGGAGATGCCCTGCAGGCGACGCTTGTTGCCGTACCAGAGGTTGACCAGCGCTCGCACGCCTACGACGGACGAGAACATCGAGGTCAGAATGCCTATGCAGTGCACCACGGCGAAGCCGCGTATCGGACCCGACCCGAACGCCAGCAGCGCAACCCCCACGATCAGGCTGGTCAGGTTGGAATCGAAAATGGTGGCCCAGGCGCGATCGAAGCCCAGATGTATGGCTTGCTGCGGACTGGCCCCGTTGCGCAGCTCTTCGCGTATGCGCTCGTTGATCAGCACGTTGGCGTCGATGGCCATGCCCAGCGTCAGGGCGATGGCCGCAATGCCGGGCAGTGTCAGGGTGGCCTGCAGCATGGAAAGGACAGCCAGCAGCAAGAGCACGTTGAACGTCAGGCCTATGGTCGAGAACAGACCCATCAGGTGGTAGTAGATAATGATGAAGATCGCAATGGCAATGAAGCCGAACAAGGTTGCGTTGAAGCCTTGCTTGATGTTGTCGGCGCCCAGGCTGGGGCCTATGGTGCGTTCTTCAATGATTTCCATGGGCGCGGCCAGCGCGCCGGCGCGCAGCAGCAAGGCCGTGTCGGCGGCTTCCTGGGCCGTCATGCTGCCGCTGATCTGTACTTGCCCGCCCGGAATTTCGCTGCGGATGACAGGCGCGGTCACGACTTCACCCTGGCCTTGCTCAAACAGCACAATGGCCATGCGCTTGTTGATGTTGTTGCGCGTGACGTCGCGGAAGATGCGCGCGCCTTTCGAGTCGAGCGTCAGGTTGACCGACGGCTGCTGGGTTTGCTGGTCGCGGCCCGGCTGGGCGTCCTGCAGGTTCTCGCCGGTCAGGATGACCTGGCGGCGCAGCAGCAGGGGGCGCCCGTCGCGGTCGGTGTAGCGCTCGAGGCCGAAGGGCACCGTGCCAGCCGTGAGCGCCGCCATGGCCGTGGGCGAGTCGTCGACCATGCGGATTTCCAGGGTGGCGGTGCGGCCCAGGATTTCCTTGGCCTTGGCAACGTCCTGCACGCCGGGCAATTGAACCACGATGCGGTCGGCGCCCTGCTGTTGAATAATGGGTTCGGCCACGCCCAGCTCGTTGATACGATTGTGCAGCGTGGTCATGTTCTGGCGCAGCGCATTGCTTTGCACCTGCGTGACCGCCATGTCGGTCAGCTGGCCGGTCAGTGGGTATTGACCGCCGCTTTCCGCGTTATTGGTGAAAGCCATGTCGGGCATGGTGCGGCGCAGTTCGGAGGCTGCTTCGCTGCGCGCTTCGGCACTGCCAAAGGTTGCGACGATGGACCTGTCGGCGCGTTCTACCCCGGTGCTGGCTATTTTGGCGTCGCGCAGCGTATTGCGGACATCGCTGGCCAGCGAGTCGTAGCGTCCCGTCAGGGCGCCCTGCATGTCGACCTGCAGCAGGAAGTGGACGCCGCCGCGCAAGTCCAGGCCCAGGTACATGGGCCGTGCTCCCAGCGCGCTCAGCCAATTTGGAGACGAAGGCAGCAGGTTCAGCGCGACGGTGAAGTCGGGATAGGAGGGATCCGGGTTCAGGCTCTTTTCGATGAGGTCTTTGGCCTTGAGCTGGACATCGGTCGAGTCGAACCTGACCCTGACCGCCCCGACGGGGCCGTTCTGTTCGAAATAGGCGCCCGTGGCGGTGATGTTGCCACCCGCCAGGATGTCTTCCACCCGCGTCAGCACGGTGTGATCGATTTTGACCGTGGATTTGGCGCCGGCTATTTGAACCGCGGGCGACTCCCCGAAAAAATTAGGTAGCGTATAAAGCAGGCCGATGAGCAGGGCTGCCAGTACGGTGAGGTATTTCCAGAGAGGATAGCGGTTCATTGTCGATCAATCGGCTAAAGCGGAAAAAACCCTGGAGCTGGTCCAGGGTGTGCACAGGGGATCAGAGCGCCTTGATGGTGCCCTTGGGCAGAACCGAGGTGACGGCCGTGCGCTGCACGATCGTTTCGACGGGTTTGTCGCCCAGCAGGCTGATTTCCACTGTGATGTAGCTGTCGCTGACTTTGGTGATTTTTCCCAGCATGCCGCCCGAGGTGATGACCTCGTCGCCCTTGGCCAGGGCCGTCACCATGTTGCGGTGCTCTTTCTGACGCTTCATTTGGGGGCGAATCATCAGAAAATACAGGATGACGAACATCAGAATGATGGGCAGCATGCCCATCAAGGCGTTCTCGCCGCCGGCGGCTGCCTGCGCGGTAATCAGTGTCAAAGTATCAATTGCAACCATCGGTCGAGCTCCTGAAGTATTTTTGGTTAACTCTGTATTGTAGCGATATCTTGTCTATTCGATGCCGCGTGCCCGATCCCGGGCGAATTCTTCCCGCCATTGCTGGAATCGGCCCGCTGCGATGGCGTCCCGCATCTCCTGCATGATGGCCAGGTAGAAATGCAGATTGTGCAGTGTATTCAGCCGCGAGCCGGTAATTTCATTGGCACGCTGCAGGTGATGCAGATACGCCCTGGAAAAGTGCCCGCAGGTGTGGCAGTGGCACGACGGGTCCAGGGGGCGGGTGTCGTCGCGATAGCGGGCGTTGCGGATCTTGACGTCGCCGTAGCGGGTAAATAACCAGCCGTTGCGGGCGTTGCGGGTCGGCATGACGCAGTCGAACATGTCCACGCCGCGGCTGACCCCCTCGACCAAGTCTTCGGGCGTGCCCACGCCCATCAGATAGCGCGGCGCATCGGCGGGCAGGCGCGGCGCCACGTGCGCCAGCACGCGCATCATGTCTTCCTTGGGTTCGCCAACCGACAGCCCGCCTATGGCGTAGCCTTCGAAGCCGATATCGACCAGGCCGGCCAAGGATTCGTCGCGCAGGGATTCGTACATGCCTCCTTGAACGATGCCGAACAGCGCATTGGGGTTGTCCAGCGCCTGGAAGGCCTCGCGCGAGCGTCTGGCCCAGCGCAGCGACATGCGCATGGACCGCGCAGCTTCATCGGCCGTGGCGGGGCGCCCGTCGATGGCATAGGGCGTGCATTCGTCGAAAACCATGGCAATGTCCGAATTCAGGGCATGCTGTATGCGCATGGATTCCTCGGGCGTCAGAAACAGCCGCGCGCCATCTATGGGCGAGGCGAATTTCACGCCCTCTTCGGTGATTTTTCGCAGACCGTTCAGGCTGAATACCTGGAAGCCGCCGGAATCGGTCAGTATGGGCTTGTTCCATTGCATGAAGCCATGCAGGCCATTGTGCTTGCGCATGACTTCCGTTCCGGGGCGCAGCCACAGATGGAAGGTATTGCCCAGCACGATCTGGGCGCCGATTTCGTCGAGTTCGTGGGGCAGCATGGCCTTGACACTGCCGTAAGTGCCCACGGGCATGAAGATGGGGGTCTGGACCACACCGTGGTTAAGCGTGACCTGGCCGCGGCGCGCGGCGCCATCGGTAGCCAGCAGCTTGAATTGCAAACCATTCGTTGTCATGGGTTAGGACCTGTAAATACTATTCAAGAAGATCACGTTGGGGCCGGAGCGGATTCTATGAACATGGCATCGCCGTAGCTGAAGAAGCGGTACCGGGATTCGACAGCGTGTGCGTACGCACGCTGGATGGGTTCGATGCCCGCCAGCGCCGAGACCAGCATGAGCAGCGTGGACTGTGGCAGATGGAAGTTGGTCAGCAGGGCGTCGACCCACGAGAATTTGTAGCCGGGTGTAATGAACAGCCGGGTGTCGCCTTCAATGACGCCGGTTTCATGGGCATGCGGCGCGGCGGATTCCAGTGCGCGCACGCTGGTGG
>JBATWU010000073.1:0-2615 GCA_049672825.1 Pusillimonas sp. | reverse complement strand
GCGATGACCGGCGCTTTCGGCGCGAGCGATGCCGAGGGCGCGTGGGACTGGAAGGCCGCTTATGACGCTTGCGAGGTCGCACAGATCCTGTTGCTGCGCCGCTACGGCGTCACCCCGGCCGTCCGCAAGCTGACGCCGATCGCTCAGCTCGCGATGTGGCAGCGTCTCGCCAGCCGCATTCCAACGCATACGCGGCGCTCGCTCGAGAGCCAGTCGATGCAGCAATATTCGACGCCCTTGCCGCTCGCGTTCGTCGCGGCCCACGCCGCCTCGATCCAGCCCGGCGACGCGGTTCTCGAACCCTCGGCCGGCACAGGCATGCTCGCAATCCACGCCGAACTCGCTGGCGCCCGCATTGCGCTCAACGAACTTGCCGAAGCACGCGCAGACCTGCTCGATCTGCTGTTCGCAAAGGGCGCGGTCACGCGTCATGACGCCGCGTCGATCGACGATCGTCTCGATCCCGGCGTCCGCCCGACGGTCATCCTGATGAACCCGCCCTTTTCGGCGGTGGCGAAAGTCGAGCGCACTATGCGCGACACGGCCCTTCGGCATATTGCATCGGCGCTGGCTCGGCTGGAGGATGAGGGAAGGCTGGTTGCTATCGTCGGGGCGAACTATTCGCCGGATGCTCCCGCCTGGCACGATGCCTTCGTGCGCCTGCAGGCGCAAGCTACGCTGATCTTCTCGGCGGCGATCGACGGAAAAGTCTACGCCAAACATGGCACGACGACGAGCACGCGGCTTATCGTGATCGACAAGCGGCCCGCTGCCGATCCGTCGGCGATTGCGCCTTCACACGGCGAGGCAGCCGATCTTGCCACTTTGCTTCACTGGGTTCGGAGCGCCGTGCCGACCCGCACGGCACCACAGCCGCCCACAGCGCCGGCCCGGCCCGTTACTGCCCTTACCTCGCCCGAACTTTCTGGGCGCCCGACGGTTGCGGCGCGGCAGAACATTCTGTCGGCGAGCCCCGCTCTTGCTCCCGAACTGGCCTATGAAACCTGCGACTGGCAATCGCCCGAGGGGCAGCTCGCCGAGACGATCTACGAGCCCTACGCGCTGCAGTCTCTCGTTATTCCGTCGTCGAAGCCCCATCCGACTGCACTCGTGCAGTCCGCCGCCATGGCGTCGGTTGCACCGCCGCAGCCCTCCTATCGGCCGAACCTTCCCGAAAGGCTGATCGACGACGGCATTTTGTCGGACGCGCAGCTGGAAGCGATCATTTATGCCGGTGAGGCCCATGCCGGGCATCTGTCGGGTGCATGGACCGTCGACGAGACGTGGGACATGGTGACCGCGGCGAGCGACGACAATGACAATGCCGTTCGTTTTCGCCGCGGCTGGTTTCTCGGCGACGGCACCGGCGCCGGCAAGGGCCGACAGGTCGCCGGCATCATCCTCGACAATATGCTGAAGGGCCGGAAGCGTGCGGTCTGGCTGTCGATTTCGGACCGGCTGCTCGAGGATGCGCAGCGCGACTGGTCGGCGCTTGGGCAGGAACGATTGCTCGTCACGCCGCTGTCGCGCTACCGGCAGGGAAGTCCGATCAAGCTGGCCGAGGGCATCTTGTTTACGACCTACGCGACCCTGCGCAGCCAGGGACGCGAGGGCAAGGCGAGCCGGGTCGACCAGATCGTCGAGTGGCTCGGCGCCGACTTCGACGGGGTCATCATCTTCGACGAGGCGCATGCGATGGCGAACGCCGCCGGCGGCAAGGGCGATCGCGGCGAGCAAAAGCCGTCGCAGCAAGGGCGCGCGGGACTCCGGCTGCAGCACGCGCTGCCCGATGCCCGCATCGTCTATGTGTCGGCAACCGGCGCGACGACCGTACAGAACCTCGCTTATGCGCAGCGGCTCGGTCTCTGGGGCGGCAGTGATTTCCCTTTCGCGACGCGGAGCGAATTTGTCGCCGCGATCGAGGACGGCGGCGTCGCGGCGATGGAGGTGCTCGCGCGCGATCTGAAGGCGCTCGGGCTCTACGCCGCGCGATCGCTGTCGTTCGATGGCGTCGAATATGAGCTGCTCGAACATGCGCTTACGCAAGAGCAGCGGCGAATCTACGACAGCTATGCCGGTGCTTTTCAGGTCATCCACAACAATCTCGACGCGGCGATGGAAGCGGCCGGGGTCACCAGCTCGCTCCACGGCACCCTCAATGCGCAGGCGAAGTCCGCGGCGCGCTCGGCGTTCGAGAGCACCAAGCAGCGTTTCTTCAATCATCTGATCACGGCGATGCAGACGCCGGCGACGATCGCGAGCATCGGTAAGGATCTTGAAGCGGGGCATGCGGCGGTGGTGCAGATCGTCTCGACCGGTGAGGCGCTGCAGGAGCGGCGGCTCGCCGAAATTCCGACCGAGGAATGGGGCGACGTGTCGGTCGACATCACGCCGCGCGAATATGTCCTCGACTATCTCGCGCACAGCTTCCCGGTCCAGCTCTATGAACCGTGCACCGACAGCGAGGGCAATCTCTCGTCACGTCCTGTGTTCGACGGTGAGGGAAATCCCGTCGTCAACCGCGAGGCGGCGCGCCACCGCGATGCGCTGATCGAAAAACTCGCCGCGCTGCCCCCGGTGCCGGGGGCGCTCGACCAGATCGTCCAGCATTTCGG
>JBATWU010000072.1:0-5558 GCA_049672825.1 Pusillimonas sp. | reverse complement strand
CGAGCCAAATGCCTTGGCCAATACCGTGGTGATTGCCGCCGTAAGCGTCGTCTTGCCGTGGTCAACGTGCCCGATCGTACCTACGTTTACGTGCGGTTTGGTCCGTTCAAACTTACCTTTTGCCATGGCTGACACTCCTGACTATGGAATAGAGCTGTAAAAAATAAAATAAAAGTTTTGGTGCCCATGACGCGGATCGAACGCGTGACCTCTCCCTTACCAAGGGAGTGCTCTACCACTGAGCCACATGGGCAACTGCTTTGTTGCTTTCCGCCCTTTCAGGCGAAATTCGAAAAATAGTACTGGAGCGGGTGAAGGGAATCGAACCCTCATCATCAGCTTGGAAGGCTGTTGCTCTACCATTGAGCTACACCCGCGAAGATTCGTTTCACCAGCGCTGCCGTTTGCTGCCTGTGTACTGCCTGCACTTCGTGCGCTGGCGCACTGTGTTGCCGCGCGCCGCATTACCGCTATGGCAGCAACGCGCAAAAATGATGCATGCTGGTGGTGGGAGTTGGATTCGAACCAACGTAGGCGCAAGGCCAACAGATTTACAGTCTGCCCCCTTTAACCACTCGGGCATCCCACCAAAAGCGAACTCCGAATTATGCAGGGTTTTTTAGCCTCTGTCAAATACCTATTGACGACGCCATGCTGCCCCCGTAGGCCTTTCGCTGCTACCGGGCAGTAGCGCTGGTGTGGGGGCTCAAAGCCGTTGTCGGGCGGATAATGGCGCAGGCCTCAGGTATCGATAAGCCCCGACAGGCCCTGACGCTCCAGCAAGGCGTTCAGATGATCCCAGCCATGGAAATCAATCTGCAACTGGCCTTTGTTCTTTGCGCCGATCTTCAGGCTCACCCGGGTGCCCAGGTGATCCGACAAGGCGTCTTCCAGCCGCTTTGCGTCGCCGTTCTGAGCACTGCCGCTGCGCTTGGCTCTGCCTGAGATTTGGGTGGTATCCAGCGCCCGGGTGACCAGCTTTTCGGTTTCGCGAACCGACAAGCGCTTGGCGATGACTTCGTTGGCAAGCAGGATTTGACTCGCGGCATCGGTGGCCAGCAGCGCCCGGGCATGGCCCATGTCGATATCGCCGGCAAGCAGCATGGTCTGCACCGGACCGGCCAGATTCAGTAATCGCAGCAGATTACTGGTGGCCGGGCGCGAACGGCCTATTGCCTGGGCCGCCTGGTCATGCGTCAGGCCAAATTCATCAAGCAGGCGCCGCACGCCATGGGCTTCTTCCAGGGGATTCAGGTCTTCGCGCTGTATGTTCTCGATCAGGGCCATGACCGCCGCGTTTTCGTCGGCGACTTCGCGCACCAGAACGGGAACGTCGGCAAGCCCCGCCAGCTTGGCGGCGCGAAAGCGCCGCTCGCCGGCGATGATTTCGTACTTGCCTTTGTCTTTGCCATCGAGCGGCCGCACCAGAATGGGCTGCATGATGCCCTGGGTGCGGATGGAGTCGGCCAGCTCGTTCAATGCCCCTTCGTCCATCCGGGTGCGCGGCTGGTATTTGCCCGCCCGCAAAAGACTTACTTTAAGCACTGATGGCAGCTTCTTTTCTGATTCCGCCTGACCGAGGTTGTCGATGGCGCGGGCATCTTCGCCCAGCAGCGCGTCAAGACCACGGCCCAAGCCTTTAGGTTTTCTGGTAGCCATAGTGTGTATTCCTTTTATGATCCGTTAAACGCGGGGACGCGCCTGCTGCCGCAATGCTTCTTTTTTGACTCGCCTGATGAGCTCGTCCCCAAACTCAATATAGGCTTTGGCGCCACGCGAGTTTTTATCGTAGACAATGCCTGGCAAGCCATGGCTGGGCGCCTCGGCCAGGCGTACATTGCGCGGGATTACGGTTTCAAACACCTTGTCGCCAAAATGGGTTTCTATCTGGGCCGATACCTGCTGCTGCAAGGTGACGCGAGTATCGAACATGACTCGCAAGAGCCCGATAAGCTGGAGATCCGGATTGATGTTGCGGTGCACCCGCTTGATCGTATTGACCAGGTCCGAAAGGCCTTCGAGCGCGAAGTATTCGCACTGCATGGGTATGATCACCCCATGCGCCGAGGCCAGACCATTGAGTGTCAGCAGCGACAGGGTTGGCGGACAATCCACCAATATGTAGTCGTAATCATCGGATACCTGGGTTATGGCCTGCTTGAGCTGCTGCTCGCGATCGTCCATTTGAATGAGGTCGATCTCGGCGCCTGAAAGCTCACGATTTGCGGGCAGGACATCGTAGCCGCCCGACTCGGACCGTACCTTCGCATCGGCAATGGCGGCGTCACCGATCAGTACTTGATACAGATTCTGTTCGAGCTGGTTTTTATTTATGCCACTACCCATGGTGGCATTGCCCTGGGGGTCGAGGTCGATAAGCAATACCCGTTTGCGCAATGCGGCCAATGCGGCGGCAAGATTGATGGCAGTGGTGGTTTTCCCCACGCCGCCTTTCTGGTTGGCAATGCAAAACACATTGGCGGCGGATATACGATCAGTCATAAACTTCCTTGGCGGCTCATCCAAACCAGACAGCGCTGGGCATTCAACTCGGGGACAGACAATGTTTCAATGCGGGCAACACCCCACGGTGTATTCTGCAGCAAGGCTTGCGCTTCGTCTTGCGGCTCGCGCCCCTTCATTGCCACTAAATGGCCATCAGACGCTACATGCCTTCCGGCCAGCGTGGCGAAATCAGCCAAGGAGGCAAACGCGCGCGATATCACGGCATCTGCGCCGAAAGGCGGCATGTTCTCTATGCGTTGGTGATGGACATGCAAATTGCGAAGCCGCAACGCACCCGATACCTGCCTGACAAAAGCCATCTTCTTTTCTACGGCATCGATGCAATGTATTTGCCAGTTTGGCTGCATGATGGCCAAAACCACACCGGGCAAACCGGCCCCGGAGCCGACATCAACAACAGCCTTGCCATCTACTGTTTTTTTATACAGTATATCTGCCAATGGCTTTACAACGGACAGACTATCAAACAAATGCTGAATCAGCATTTGCTCAGGTTCGCGCACCGCCGTCAGATTATACGTTTTATTCCATCGCTGCAGCTGTTCCAGATAGGCTAAAAGCGCACCAGTCTGCCGAGCATCAAGCTCCAGGCCCAAAGCTTGCCCGGCATCCTGCAGCCGCTGCCTGAAGTTATCCTGTTCTGCCATCACGCCGCTTTTTTCCGATATTGCAATCGCTTCAGATGAATCAACAATAAAGAAATGGCTGCGGGTGTAACACCCGAAACCCGGCTGGCCTGCCCCACGGTTTCGGGTTGACTGGCTTTCAGGCGTTGCCTGACTTCAATCGAAAGACTGGTGATGGCATCGTAGTTCATATCTGCGGGAATCAACTGAGACTCCTGTCCGGCCTGTCTTTCTATTTCTTCCTGCTGCTTGGCAACATAGCCCGCGTACTTAATTTGAATTTCCACCTGCTCGGCGGCCACGGGATCACTTAGCCCGGGCCCGGCTACCAAACCGCCGTCCTCCTTGCTCAAAGCCATCAATGCCTTATAGCTGACTTGAGGTCTTTTCAGTAGATCATGCAGGGAATGTTCTTTTTCAAGGGGCTTTCCCAGAAGTGCTTCTGCAGCATGTTGGGACAGCATTTTCGGATTGACCCAAGTAGATTTCAGGCGCTCTGTTTCACGTGAAACATCATCGCGCTTTTTGCTGAAGCTATCCCACCTTTCATCATCCACCAGGCCTAACTGCCGTCCAATTTCCGTCAGGCGCATATCGGCGTTATCTTCTCGCAGGCTTAAACGATATTCAGCGCGCGAGGTGAACATCCGATAGGGTTCGGTAACACCACGAGTAATCAGATCGTCAACCAATACTCCCAGATAAGCCTCATTACGCTTTGGGCACCAGCCGTCCTCACCTTTTGCTTGCCTGGCTGCGTTCAGTCCGGCCAACAGGCCTTGCGCCGCGGCTTCCTCGTAACCAGTAGTTCCATTGATTTGTCCTGCGAAGAACAAACCTTTAATAGCCCTGGTTTCCAGGGTCGAGCTGAGCTCGCGAGGATCGAAGTAGTCATACTCAATAGCGTAGCCAGGCCGCATGATGATCGCATTCTCCAGGCCGGGCAAGGTTCTTACCAGGGCAAGCTGAATATCGAACGGCAAACTGGTGGATACACCATTTGGATAGATTTCACGTGTAGTCAGACCTTCTGGTTCAAGAAAGATTTGATGGCTGGGCTTGTCCGCGAAACGGTGAATCTTGTCTTCAATAGAAGGACAATATCTTGGCCCTATGCCTTCTATTATTCCGCTATCGCTGTACATGGGAGAGCGATCCAGCCCCGACCGAATGATGTCGTGGGTTTTTTCGTTGGTATGTGTTATCCAGCAGGGAAGCTGTGCCGGATGCATGGATTCAGAGCCCAAATAGGAAAATACCGGTATAGGGTCGCTATCGCCTGCTTGCACCTCCATCTTGCTGAAATCAATGCTGCGAGCATCTATCCTGGGCGGGGTGCCGGTTTTCAATCTTCCTTGCGGGAGCTTGAGCTCCTTCAAGCGTTGTCCCAATGTAATGGCGGGTGGATCTCCAGCTCGGCCAGCGGAATAGTGATCCAGTCCCACGTGAATCAAGCCATTCAAGAAGGTACCCGCGGTAAGTACAACGGTACGCCCTTTGAACCGTAGGCCAATCTGAGTAACAGCTCCTACGACCCGATCGCCCTCGAGCATCAGATCATCAACAGATTGCTGAAATATTGTCAGATTAGGTTGATTTTGCAAGGCGGTTCTGATTGCCATTCGGTACAGAGACCGATCAGCCTGCGCGCGAGTAGCCCTTACGGCTGGGCCTTTGGAACGATTAAGGATTCGAAATTGAATGCCCGCTTTATCCGTGGCATAGGCCATGGCGCCACCTAAGGCGTCAACCTCTTTGACCAAATGTCCCTTGCCGATCCCCCCAATCGAAGGATTGCAGGACATCTGGCCCAAGGTTTCCATATTATGAGTCAGTAATAGGGTGGACGCGCCTGTGCGGGCCGCCGCCAAGGCCGCCTCGGTACCAGCATGTCCGCCGCCAACAACTATCACATCGAATTCGTCTGGGTAAATCATTACTCGCTCAAGCTTAAGCTTAACGACTTATTATACTTCCCGAGCAGCATGGCTGTTCCACGTGAAACACTTAATTAAAACTGGGCTGAGGGGTTTTCGGCCTGAAGTTTTACAAGACTTTCGCCAACGAAAGTGTGCCATGGATTGAGCGGGGAATCGAATCAGCATTTATGCAGAAGGTTGGGGCTGTGTTGCGGATGAGTTGAGGGCGGACTATCGGAGTTATCGTGAGGCTGTTTGGTTCTTGAGCAGGGCGGTTGGGCGGTTGGACCAGGCTTCGTGCTTAAGAAAGTCGGGTGTGGCGGGGGCTGCTCCGGCTTCGCGCGCTACGCCCCTGGCCTTGCCAGGGGTACCCGGTTCAGGCCAGCCTGGCGGGGCGTCCGCGGAACTCGCCCGGTCGGGCCAGTGGCCCGACACCCGTCGGGCTCACACAACCGCGGACTTGCATCCCCGCCAGGTGGGCCTGAAC
>JBATWU010000071.1:0-12108 GCA_049672825.1 Pusillimonas sp. | reverse complement strand
CCTCCCTCCCGCAAGACCATCGAGATAAACAAGTCCGCATCAGGATCGCCAAGTTTCCCCTGCCAGCGTTGCCCGGCACCGGCCCAGCACCCGGGCAATGTCGCAAGAACAACGCTGACGTCAATGCCGCCCAATTTCACCGCAACAGCACCCCCCATCGATGGCATTGTCAGCGCCTGGCGCTCTGCTCAACCGCAGCCTCAAGCAGCCGTAAACGTAAACACTTGAGCCGCAAATACACTAAGCCGAGCCTAGCCTCTCTTCTTTGCGCTGCCGCAAAGACGGATCGGAAGAAAGCGCGTTCAATAAAGGCGTAGGGTCGGCGTTGCCGGCCAGCGCACAAAGGTTGAACCATGTTTGCCCCCGCCAGAATTGCTTCCCGTATTGCCCTGCTAGCTGTCACGGCCGCGCTGGCGGCGGGTTGCGGTTCGGACAGTGGCAAGATTGCAGCCGATATGGCGGGTATGGATGGTTTGGCGGTGATCGCGCCGGGCGAGCTGAACTACTATCCGCCGGGCGAATACCTGAAAGGCGGATACCCGGTCAGCCCGCCCCTGACGCCGCTGCGGCTGGACACCGAGCTTCGCATCATGAAGCGTCAGGTCAGCCAGGCCGAATATGCGGCCTGCGTGCAGGACAAAGGCTGCAAGCGCCTGGACAAAGACCAGCGCGATGCCGTGGCGCCCGATATGCCGGTGGTTGGGGTCAGCTGGCGCGATGCCACCGATTACGCCGCCTGGCTGTCGAAGGAAACCGGGCATCATTATCGACTGCCCACCTTCGCCGAATGGGTGCATGCGGCAGGGCCCGGCTACCGGGAAGACGTGGTGCTGGAAAGCTTCGATCCGGCCGATCCCGCCCAGCGCTGGCTGGCCGAATACAAGCTGGAAACGCAGCGCCAAAGGGCCGTGGATGCCCAGGTCCGGCCGTTCGGCGGCTTCGGCCAGAATGAGGCTGGCATGCAGGACATGGTGGGCAATGTGTGGGACTGGACCGATACCTGCCACGGCCGGTACAACCTGGACATCAGCGATGCCGGCGATACGGCGGCCTCGCTGAACTGCGGCGTGCGTGTGGTGGCGGGGCCGCACCGCAGTGTCATTACCGATTTCATCCGCGATCCCAGGGGCGGCGCATGCTCGGTGGGGATACCCCCCAGCAATCTGGGTTTCAGGCTGGTGCACGACGATGGCGCGGGCAAGGCCGCGGGGAGCCTGAGGGATAGGCTGGGCATTCGTTGATTTGCGCAGGCGGTCTGGCATGGGCCGGAACAAGGTGCGCCGCCCAGGACGGCGGCGCCGCCGCTGTTGCTCAGCCGGCCTGGTTTTCAGGTGTCTTGGCTGTGTGCGGGCCTTCGGCCAGCCGGATCAGTTCGTTCAGGTCGGACACCACAATGCGCTTGCGGCCGCTGCTGACCAGCCCGCGCTCTTTCCAGGCGCTCAGCAGTCGGCTGACTGTATGCAGCGTGGTTCCCGTCATCTCGGCGATGTCTTGCCGGGTGATGGGAAAATTGATCAGGATGCCTTCATCGGTTTTTTCTCCCGATTCGTCGGTCAGGCGCAAGATGGCGCGGGCCACGCGCTGTTCGACTTCTTCGGTGGACAATTCGCGAATGCGCGAGTGGGCGTCCTGCAGCCGTTGGCCCACGGTTTGCAGGGCGTTGACGGCAAAATGCGGATTGCCCGCAATGAATTGGTCCCATTCCGACGAGGGCCAGGCCAGGGCGATGCTTTCCTGGACGGCCACGGTGGCGGCGGGGTAGTGGGTGCGCCGCATGGCGCGCGCGATGCCGAAGACGTCGCCGGGGTTGACGTAGCGCACGACGACCTGTTCGCCTTCAGGCGTGATTTGCACGACTTTAAGATGGCCGTGCAGCAGCACGAAGAACCGCGTGGCTTCTTCGCCTTGCTGAAAGACGGTTTCGCCATCGGCCAGGCGGCAGACCTGGGCGCTTTGCAAGGCCGCGTCGAGCGCGGCGTCGGGCAGAGCCTTGAAAAGTTCAAGGTTCTTGATCAACGACCGGCTGAGCTGTGATGGCATTGGAAACCTCTGGGGTTGGCAATCGTTGGATTCTACCATTGGCCTGTTATTGGCCACTACCTAAATCATTGATTCTTCGCAATAGTTCTGGCCGTTGCGGGTGCCCGGGAGAAGCTGCCAGTACCGTTGTATCTACGCATAAACCCTTATTTATCTGCGTGCGAGTTTGCGCTGCAACAAAGAAGGAATCCCTTCCGGAATGTCCAATGGAGCCATGGACATTAATGAAGTTACTGACTAGAAGGGAGTTGCAAAATGAAAGCGTTCCGTCCCACCCTGCTTGCTGCCATGATGACCGCCTTGTTGGTCGGAGGCCCTGCCTGGGCAGCCGATCTGGCCGATAAACTGGATCGCGTCAAAGTGGATCTGGTGGCGCCCCCACTGGTGCATCCGCACGAGCAAAAAACCGCATCCGCCCCGAAAGTGGTCGAGTTCACCATGGTGATAGAAGAAAAGAAAATCGTCATCGATGACAAGGGAACGACGATGCAGGCCATGACCTTCAATGGCTCCATGCCAGGCCCCACCATGGTGGTGCATGAAGGCGACTATGTGGAAATTACCCTGGTCAATCCCGCCAGCAACGCCATGCCGCACAACGTGGACTTTCACTCGGCCACCGGCGCGCTGGGTGGCGCCAAACTGACCAACGTCGCGCCTGGAGAACAGGCCACCATGCGCTTCAAGGCCGACCGCAGCGGCGTGTTCGTGTACCATTGCGCCCCCGAGGGCATGGTGCCCTGGCATGTGGTTGCGGGCATGAACGGCACCATCATGGTGCTGCCGCGCGAGGGCCTGAAGGACCCCCAAGGCAACGAGCTCAAGTACGACCGCGCCTATACCATTGGCGAGTTCGACCTGTACATTCCCAAGGATGAAAACGGTCAGTACAAAGACTATGCCTCGCTGGCCGACAGCTACGCCGATACCGTGGAAGTCATGCGCAAGCTTACGCCCACGCACGTGGTATTCAACGGCAAGGTCGGCGCCCTGACGGGCGAAGGCGCCATGAAGGCCAATGTGGGTGAAACCGTGCTGATGATTCACTCGCAGGCCAACCGCGATACGCGTCCCCACCTGATCGGCGGGCATGGCGACTGGGTCTGGGAAACCGGCAAGTTCGCCAACACGCCTGAAAAGAACCTGGAAACCTGGTTCATACGCGGTGGTTCGGCGGGGGCGGCACTGTACACCTTCAAGCAGCCTGGCGTGTATGCCTACGTCAATCACAATCTGATTGAAGCCTTCGAGCTGGGCGCGGCCGGACACTTCGTGGTCGAGGGGAAATGGAACGACGACTTGATGAAACAAATCAAGCCCACCAGCCCCATTACCGAAGAAACCGCCGCCATGCTGGAAGAGCGGGCCAAGCGGCTGGCCGGAGTCAAGCCGGCGCTGACCCCCGCACCTACGCAGACTGCGGTGCCAGCCGCTCCGGCCAAGCAGGCCGCTGCGCCCGCCAAGCCGCAGGCCAAGAAAGTCGCCTCGACGCACCCCGAAGGCGAGAAGCTGTACAAGACCGCGTGTGTGGCCTGCCATAGCACCGGCGTGGCCAATGCGCCCAAGCTGGGCGACAAGACCGCCTGGGCGCCGCTGATCGAGAAAGGTTTCGATTCGATCCTGGAAGTGGCCATGAAAGGCAAAGGCGCCATGCCGCCGCGAGGCGCTTCTTCGGCCGATGATGCGACCCTGCGCGCCGCGGTGGAATATATGCTGAGCAGCGTGCAGTAAAACCGCGGTGGACGCCGCCCAGTAAAGCGATTGGAAAAACCCGATTACGTATCATCGGGAAAATACCGATCATTTAAAACGGCTTAGCTCGCTACACTCGCTCCATGTCTTAGGCATGGAGCTTTTCTTTTGCCGCCGGGCCGCCCCAAGGCAAAAAGCGGGCTTTTATTGTATTTCGCAGTGTTTGGCTTACCCATTTAATTACATCGTATAAAGGGCAGCACACCATGAAGTCTATTCGAAAGACCATTTTGTTATCGGCGCTGGCCGCCTGTTTCGTCACCGCGGCCGGCATCGCGCAAGCGCGCGACCTGACTATTGCACTGCGCTCCGAGCCCAGCTCCATGGATCCGCAATTCCATTCGCTGACACCCAATACGCAGCTGTCCGAAACCCTGTTCGATCCGCTGGTGCGCACCGATGGCGTGGCCAAGCCCATTCCTTCGCTGGCCGAATCCTGGACGGTGGATGGCGATGTCTGGACGTTCAAGCTGCGTACCGACGCCAAGTTTTCGGACGGTTCCCCCTTTACGGCCGAGGACGTCATCTTTACTTACGACCGGGTGCCCAAAGTGCCCAACAGCCCATCGTCGTATTCGCTGTATTTAAGCAGCGTCGACAAGGTCGAGGCGCCCGATCCGCACACCATCAAGATCACCACCAAAGGCCCGTCGCCCGTCCTGCTGGCCAATCTGTCCATGGTGCCCATCATGTCGCACAAGGCTGCAGCCGGTCCGGCCCCCGAAGGCAAGACCACGGTCGAGCTCAACCGCGGCGATGGCCTGGTGGGTACCGGGCCGTATAAGTTCGTGTCCTGGAAGCGCGGCGCCGAAATCGTGTTCGAGCGCAACGAGCATTATTGGGGCGACAAGCCCGTCTGGGACAAGGTCGTCTACCGGCCCATTTCCAATTCGGCGGCAAGGGTCGCGGCCCTGCTGGCCGGTGATGTCGATGTCATCGAAGACCCACCCACCGACGATCTGCCCAAGCTCAAGAACGACAAGAACCTGTACGTCCAGGAAACACCTTCGGTTCGCGTGATCTACCTGGCGCTGAACCAGGGCCAGGAAGTGCCTCCGGGCATGTCGGGCACCGACGGCAAGAACCCCCTGACTGACAAGCGCGTGCGCCAGGCGCTGTCGCTGGCCATAGACCGCAAGGCCATCGTCGAGCGCATCATGGACGGCGTGGGCCTGCCCGCCGCCAACCTGCTGGCCTACCCCGCCTTCGGCACGTCTGAAAAACATTCCAAGGTGGCGGCGGCCGATCCCGAGCAGGCCAAGAAGCTGATGGCCGAGGCCGGCTACCCGAATGGCTTCACGCTGTCGCTGGGCTCGCCCGACGGCCGCTACACGAACGACAAGCGTATTGCGCAGGTGGTGGCTTCCATGTGGGCTCGCATAGGCGTGAAAACCGATGTGGAAACCATGGCGCCGCCGGTCTTCTTCAAGCAGCGCAATGCCTATGCCTTCAGCACCTATCTGGCCGGCTGGGCCGCCAGCTCGGGCGAAATGCTGAACCCGATGAACTCGCTGGTCGTGACCAAGGACCCCGAAAAAGGCCTGGGCACCACCAACTGGAGCAAATATTCCAACCTCGAGGTCGACAAGCTGGTGGCCGAAGCCTCGCAAACGCTGGAAGACGACAAGCGTTCGCAGCTGCTGCAACAGGCGGGCGACATGGCCATGGAAGACTACGGCATTCTGCCCTTGCAGTTCGAGCTGTCGGTATGGGCCATGAAGAAAGACATTCGCTACGGCGGCCGCGCCGACCAAATGACCCTGGCTCAGTACATGACATTGGCTGAGTAGCGGGCAGCCGCCAGTGCTATCGACTATTGTCCGTCGGTTGCTGCAGACGCTGGTCGTAGTGCTGGTCATGTCGGCCCTGGTGTTTGCGGGCCTGTATGTGGTGGGCGACCCCATCGACATGCTGGCCAGCCCTGAAGCCACCGACGCCGAGCGCGAGCTCATCCGTCAGTCTTTGGGGCTGAATCTGCCCTTGTGGCAGCAGTACGGCATTTTCCTGGGCAAGGCGGTGCACCTGGACTTCGGTGCCAGCTTTCTTACCGGCGAGTCGGCCATGCACCTTATTCTGGAGCGCATGCCGGCCACTCTGGAGCTGGCCACACTGGCCATGTTCCTGTCCCTGGTCATTGGCGTGCCCCTGGGGATATATGCCGGGCTCAAACCCAACAGCAAGGGCGCGCGCGGCGTCATGGCCGGTTCGGTGCTGGGGTTTTCCTTGCCCAACTTCTGGGTGGGTCTGATGCTGATCATGCTGTTCGCGGTCATGCTGGGCTGGCTGCCGGCCGGCGGGCGCGGGCCGGTGGAAACCTATGGACCCATACAACTCAGTATTTTCAATTGGGGCGGGTTCAAGAACCTGATTCTGCCGGCGGCCACCATTGCGGTGGCCAAGTGCGCGCTCATTATCCGCGTGACCCGCGCCGCCACGCGCGAGTGCCTGCCGCAGGACTACATCAAATTTGCGCGCGCCAAGGGGCTGCGTGAGCGGCGGGTGCTGGGCGTGCATCTGCTCAAGAATATCCTGATTCCCATCGTGACCATAGGCGGACTGGAGTACGGTCAGGTTTTTGCGTTTGCGGTGGTCACCGAAACTGTGTTTTCGTGGCCGGGCATGGGCAAGCTGTTGATCGACTCCATCATCACGCTCGACAGGCCGGTCGTGGTGGCTTACCTGATGCTCACGGTGGTGTTCCTGGCGACGCTCAATCTGTTGGTTGATATTGCCTACACCGTGCTTGATCCGCGCGTGCGCATGGGGGCGGCAACATGACGGACCCGAAGAAAACGGTCGGCCTCGACCTGGAACCCGCGGGCGCGGCGGTGGCACTGACACCGTCGGCCAGTCATCCCGCCCTGGTGCTGTCCGCCCACGACAGTCGGACCCGGGTATTCCTGGAGCAGTTCTGTTCCAGCAAGCTGGCGGTGCTGGGCCTGGTACTGCTGGTGCTGTGCGTGGCGATGGCGATTTTTGCACCGTGGATTGCGCCGCAGAATCCTTTTGATATCGCCACGCTCGACATCATGGATTCAAAAATGCCGCCGGGCAGTGTCAATATGGACGGCAGCCTGACCTATTGGCTGGGTACCGACGGGCAGGCGCGCGATGTGTTCTCGGCCATTTTGTATGGTTTGCGCATCAGCCTGTTCGTGGGGTTCGTATCGGTGTCGGTGGCTTTCCTGATCGGCGCGGCAGTGGGCCTGATCTCGGCGTATTTCGGCGGCCGCATCGACGCGCTGCTGATGCGCATTGTCGATATCCAGCTGTCCTTTCCGTCCATCTTGCTGGCGCTGGTTTTGCTGGCGGTGCTGGGCAAGGGGGTCGACAAAGTCATTTACGCGCTGATTGCCGTGCAGTGGGCCTATTTCGCGCGCGCGGCGCGCGGCGCGGCCATTGTCGAGCGCAATAAGGAGTATGTGGAAGCCGCGCGCTGCATGTCGCTGTCGTGGCATCGCATTTTGTGGCGCCATGTCTTTCCCAACTGTATTCCGCCGCTCATGGTGATTGCCACCATCGACCTGGCGCATGCCATTGCGCTGGAAGCTACCCTGTCTTTCCTGGGTGTGGGCGTGCCCGTGACCGAGCCGTCGCTGGGCATGCTGATTTCCAACGGTTTCGAGTTCATGCTGTCGGGCAATTATTGGATTTCATTCTTTCCGGGCATGGCCCTGGCGCTGGTGGTGGTAGCCATCAATCTGGTCGGCGACCACCTGCGCGACATCCTTAACCCGCGCAACGAGATCTAGGAACAGGCAATGACGGCAAGCGAACCCTTATTGCTGGATGTGCAGGGTCTTAGAACCTGGTTCCATACGCGCGACGGCATTGTCAAGGCGGTCGATGGGGTGTCGCTGCAGTTAAGGCAGGGCGAAATCCTGGGTCTGGTGGGGGAATCAGGCTCGGGGAAAAGCATTACCGGATTCTCGCTGATGAAGTTGGTGGACGAGCCGGGGCGCATGCAGGCCGACAAGCTGCATTTCAACGGCCAGGATCTGCTGACCTTGCCGGACGAGGCATATCGCCAACTGCGCGGGCGCGATATGGCGATGATATTCCAGGATCCCATGATGACCCTGAACCCCACCTTGCGGGTGGACACCCAGATGATAGAGGCCATCCAGGCGCACAGCCCGGTGTCGCGCAAGGCGGCGCGCCAGCGCGCCATACAGGTGCTGGGCATGGTGGGCATACCGTCTCCGGCCGATCGCCTGCTGGTGTATCCGCACCAGCTGTCGGGCGGGATGCGCCAGCGCATCGCCATTGCCATTGCCTTGTTGAACGAGCCCAGGCTGATCATTGCCGATGAGCCCACCACCGCGCTGGATGTCACGATACAGGGCCAGATTCTGTACGAGGTGCAAAAGCTGTGCCGCGAAATGGGCACGGCGCTTATCTGGATCACGCACGACCTGGCCATCGTGTCGGGGCTGGCCGACCGGCTGGCGGTGATGTATGCGGGTCGTATCGTTGAAACCGCGCCCACCGGCCATATTATCGGCGCCGCCCGGCATCCCTATACACATGGTTTGATCTCGTCGATTCCATCCATCGCCACGCGCGGGCAGGCCTTGTTCCAAATACCGGGTTCCACGCCGTCCTTGCTCGATTTGCCGCCGGGCTGTCCGTTCCAGGCGCGATGCTATCGCGCCACCGGACAATGCGTGAACGATCCGGTGCTTGAACAGGCCGCGCCGGAGCACTGGGTCAGTTGCTGGCATAAGGGGGTACAGGCATGAGCGACCCCGATATCATCCTGGGCCTGCGCGATGTGCAGCGCCGCTACAGCCAGCCGGTGGACCTGGTCGAGCGGCTGGGGCGCATGCTGAAGGGCGATGGCCCGGCGCGTTCAGTGCTGGCCGTGGCCGGGGTCGACCTGGACGTCAGGGCGGGCGAGGTGATTGGGCTGGTGGGCGAGTCGGGTTGCGGAAAATCCACCCTGGGCCGCATGCTGACTGGCATCTTGCCCGCCAGCGGCGGCCAGATCCAGTACAAGGGCACACCGGTGGGCCAGATGTCGGGCGCCCAGCGGCGCGAGTACGAACTGGGCGTGCAGATGATCTTCCAGGATCCCTATTCATCGCTGAATCCGCGTATGCGGGTGCTGGACATCATCGGCGAAGGGCCGGTGGTGCATGGCTTGGTGAAAAGGGCGGGCAAAGAGGCTTACGTGGCCGATCTCATGCAAAAAGTGGGCCTGGACCCGGCCTATCGTTTTCGCTATCCGCACCAGTTTTCGGGCGGGCAGCGCCAGCGCATCGGCGTGGCGCGCGCGCTGGCCCTGAAGCCCGCCGTGATCGTGTGCGACGAGGCGGTGGCGGCGCTCGACGTTTCCATCCAGGCGCAGGTGCTGAACCTGTTCATTAAATTGCGTCACGAATTTGCCCTGACCTATATTTTCATCAGCCACAATCTGGGTGTGGTCAGCCATATTTCCGACCGAGTGGCCATTATGTATTTGGGCCGTATCGTTGAACTGGCCGATACCGGCACCATTTTCAGCCGCGCCAACCATCCGTACACGCAGGCCCTGATCAAGGAGTTGCCCGTGCTGAGCACCGGCAGGCGCCAGTTCGATCCGATCAAGGGTGAATTGCCTTCGCCCATCGACCCGCCGGCCGGCTGCCCCTTCCACCCGCGCTGCCCGCAGGCCATGGATCGTTGCAAGGTGGAACGCCCCTTGCTGAAAGACGTAAATATTGGAGGCGCGCAGCATTTGAGCGCCTGTCATTTGAATCAGGAGACATCATGAAATTCGCCGACTCGGAATTTGAGCCTTATGTGCTGTCGCTGCCCACCAGCAGCGCCATACCCCTGGTGTGCGACTCGCCGCATAGCGGCACGGTTTATCCGGCCGACTTCCAATACAGTATTCCGGTGTCGGAACTGCGCTCGGGCGAAGACACCTATGTCGATGAACTGTGGCAGGCGATCCCCTCGGTGGGCGGCAGCTTGCTGGCGGCCAATTTTCCGCGCTCCTATATCGACCCCAATCGCGATGTCGATGATATTGACCCCAATATCCTGGCCGAGCCCTGGACCACCGATCTGCATCCCACCGAAAAATCAAGACTGGGCCATGGGCTGATATGGAGCAAGGCGCGCAATCAGCCGATTTACGACCGCAAGCTGTGGGTGGCCGAAGTCGAGAACCGCATCGGCAGTTACCACCAGCCCTACCACGCCGCACTGGCCCGGCAGATCGAAGCCGCGCATGAACGTTTTGGGGTAGTGTGGCATTTGAACCTGCATTCGATGCCGGCCAATTCCTACGAGGTGCTGGAGATCCAGACGGACAAGCCGCTGGCCGATTTTGTGCTGGGCGATCGCGATGGCACCACTTGCGACCCCACGCTGATAGGCATTATTGAAGACTTCCTGATCGAACGCGGTTATACAGTGGCCCGCAACGATCCTTTCAAGGGAGTGGCGCTGATCGCGCGGATGGGCCGCCCCGACGATAACCGGCACAGCCTGCAGATCGAGGTGAACCGGGCTTTGTACATGGACGAGGACACTTACGAAAAGAGCGCCAATTTCGGCGCGCTGCAGACCGATCTGACCCTGCTGAGCGCCAGGGTGGCCGAGTTCGTGAAGTCTTTGATGTAGCGGCGGGGGCGCCCCCTGCGCCTGTCGGCATGGCCTAGCCAAGAAAGCGCCTTGAATGGCATGGGTTGGAAGGTGGAGCGCGGAGTAGCGTGTTTGTCATCGGTTATATGCTTATAACTAATTAGTATTAGAATGGCATCTCGCTCTCCGTTTTTCGCCGGCTCGCCGGTATCCCCAGCCACGACATGCCTTCCACCACGCAACGCTTTTTCAACAAGAACCTGATCCTGCTCATTGTTTGCCAAGGGCTTTTCCTGACCAACAATGTCACCTTCATTGCCATCAACGGACTGGTGGGCATGAGTCTTACCCCCATACCCTGGATGGCCACGCTGCCCGTGATGGGGTATGTGGTGGGGGGGGCGATGTCGACCGGCATCGTGGCGCATACGCAAAGCCGGTATGGGCGGAAGAAATCATTCCAGCTGGGGCTGGTCACTGCCTTACTTTCGACCTTGCTGTGTGCGGTTTCAGTGTGGATGCAGAATTTCTGGCTGCTGACGGTGTCGACCTTGATTGCCGGATACTACAGCGCCAATGGGCAGCTCTACCGTTTCGCCGCGACCGAACTGGTGGATGCGGGTCAGCGCGAGAAAGCGATATCGTGGGTGTTGGCGGGCGGGCTTATCGGCGCCATCGTCGGGCCTAACCTGGCGAAGCACACCAAGGATGCCGCGTCCTATCCCTTCATGGGCGCTTATCTTGCCCTGGCGGTGGTTGCCGTGCTGGCCATGCTGGTCATGCAGTCCATCCGCTTCCCCGACGATGCGCGCGACACCGCGCCCCGGGACAGCGGCAGGCCGCTGTCGGAAATTGTGCGCCAGCCCGTGTTCATCGTGGCGGCGCTGGGGGCCGCGCTGGGGTACGGCATCATGAATTTGCTGATGGCGGCGACGCCGCTGGCCATGGAGGTTTGCGGTTTCGAGTTCGGCAGCACGGCGACAGTCCTTCAGTGGCATGTGATCGGCATGTTTGCGCCGGGCTTTTTTACGGGTTCCCTTATCAAGCGCTTCGGTACCCTGGAGGTGATGGCGGCGGGTCTGCTGATCAATGTCGTGTGCATTGCTATTGCGCTTTCGGGCAGCGATTTCCATCAGTTTCTGATCGCTTTGTTTCTGCTGGGTGTGGGCTGGAATTTCCTGTTCACGGGCGCTACGACGCTGGCCACCCAGGCTTATACGTCCCAGGAGCGCGACAAGGCCCAGGGAGCCATTAACTTTGCCGTGTTCCTGGTGATGGCCGTGTCTTCGTTCAGTTCGGGCGCCCTGGTTACGACGCGGGGCTGGTATTGGCTGAATGTCGGCTCGCTGGTGTCGGCGGCCATCATTGGGTTTGCGCTGCTGGGTCTGTTCTTGCGGCGGAGCCGGAGCCGGGTGGGGGCTGCGGGTTGAAGGCCATGTCGGCCTTTTCGTAAAGTCGCGGGAGAGCAGGTATGTTATGTGACGCTTCTTCGTTCTTCAGGCGGGCGGGTTTGTGTGTGGGCCAGGCTAGACATCGTTCTTGAGAAAGGCGGGTGTGGTTCTGAGCTAGACATCGTTCTTTAGAAAGTCGGGTGTGGCGCGGGCTGTTCCGGCTTCGCGCGCTACGCCCCTGGCGTTGCCAGGGGTACCCGTTTCAGGCCAGCCTGGCGGGGCGTCCGAGGAACTCCCGCGGTGGACAATCCCCCGGATTGTCCACACCAGTCGCGGTCAAACAGCCTCGGAC
>JBATWU010000070.1:0-3070 GCA_049672825.1 Pusillimonas sp. | reverse complement strand
CCCTTGTTCCTGTCCGGCAGGTTCGCCGACGGGCTCGCCGATGGGCTCGGTGCCAGCGCTCTGGGCATCATCAGCCTGATCGCCGCCGGCCGAGTCGGCAGCCTGGGCTTGGTCCGGCTGATCCGTTTCAGCGGACATTGGCTCATCCGGTTGCCCGGCCGGTGTCGCCTGCTCTGTTGCCGACGCATGCTGCTCGGCCGGCGCTGCGGTCGCGTCGGCGACGGGCACGCTGGGCGCCTCGGGCTCGGCCGGAATGGCTTCCTGGGCGGATTCGATGGCTTCCGTGCGAGCGGCTTCGGAGATCAGCTCGGCAGGATCACGCTTGACGAATACGCGCTTTTTTCTCACCTCTACCTGAATCGTGCGCGACCGGCCGGAGCCGTCGGCTTGCCGGATTTCCGACGTTTGACGGCGCGTCAGGGTAATTTTCTTACCCTCGCTCCCACCATGGGCTCGGCGCAACGAATCAAGGAGTTTCGCCTTATCCGCGTCGGTGACGGCATCGTCAACCGACTTGAGTTCAACGCCAGCGGAACGCAACTGCTCCAGCAGTACGTTCGCAGGCATTTTCAGTTCAACAGCGAACTGGGCGACGGTGTTACTCGGCATTCGACTCTCTCTTGCTTGCTACTACTATTTCTTAATAAACACACCTGCCTGACTCAGCATGGGTGTCAGGCCTCGTCGTCAAACCAGTGGGCCCGCGCACGCATAATCATCTGGCTTGCGTCGTCTTCGGACAAACCGGAAATTTCCGACAGCTCGTCAGTTGCCAGTTCAGCCAGATCGTCGAGTGTGAGCACCTCGTTTTCGGCCAGCTTGGCAACCAGGTCGGGGGTCATCCCCTCGACGTCCAGCAAATCCTGTGCAACGGTCTGCACGCGCTCTTCCTGGGCAATGGCTTCAGTCAGCAAGGCATTGCGGGCCCGGGTCCGCAGCTCGTTGATCGTATCTTCGTCGAAGGCTTCGATTTCAAGCAGTTCCTGCATCGGAACATAGGCGATTTCCTCGAGGCCGGTAAAGCCCTCATCGATGAGGATGTCGGCGACTTCTTCGTCAACGTCGAGCTTGCTGATGAACGCCTGCCTGAGTCCGGTACGCTCTTCTTCCTGACGGTTCTGGCTTTCTTCAGGCGTCATGATGTTGATCTGCCAGCCGGTCAGCTCGGAAGCCAGGCGGACATTCTGGCCGCGCGCGCCGATAGCCTTGGGAAGGTTCTCGGCGTCTACCACGACATCCATGGCATGCTTGTCTTCGTCGACGACAATGGACTCGACGTGGGCAGGCGCCAGCGCGCCAATCACGAACTCCGCCGGGTCTTCCGCCCACAGCACGATGTCTACCTGCTCGCCCCCCAGCTCATTGCGGACGGCCGTCACGCGCGAGCCGCGCATGCCCACGCAAGTGCCGATGGGATCGATGCGCTTGTCGTACGCGATGACGGCGATTTTGGCACGAACACCCGGGTCGCGGGCGGCCGCCTTGATTTCAAGCAGGCCCTGTTCGATTTCCGGCACTTCATTTTCGAACAGCTGGCGAATGAATTCGGGCGCGGTACGCGACAGGATCACCTGCTGGCCACGGGCCGCGTGATCTACTTTCAGCACCCACGAGCGTATGCGATCGCCCACCCGGATGTTTTCCTTGGGTATGGTTTCGCTGCGAGGCAGGCGCGCCTCTATTTTGCCAGTTTCAATAATGGCATCGCCCTTGTCCATGCGCTTGACGGTGCCCGATATGATATTTTCGCCACGCTCGAGGAAGTCGTTGAGCACCTGCTCGCGCTCGGCATCGCGGATTTTCTGGAGAATCGCCTGCTTGGCGGCCTGGGCGCCGATACGGCCGAACTCTTCAGGCTCCAGGGCTTCTTCGATGTACTCGCCCACTTCGATTCCGGGCACGATTTCCTGCGCATCGGAATACATTTCCTGCTGGTCGGGTTCTTGCAGCCCCGCGTCGTCGGGCACGACAAGCCAGCGGCGATAGCCTTCGTGCTCACCGGTCGTGCGATCGATGGTCACCCGGATATCGGCGTCTTCCTTGAAGCGTTTTTTCATGGCGGATGCCAGGGCGTTCTCTAGTGCGCCGAACACGACCTCGCGGCCCACGTTTTTTTCACGCGCTAAGGCGTCAACCAATAAAAGAATTTCGCGACTCATCGCTTTTTACCCTTGAAATCAAGAATGGGATCCAGTTTTGCACGATCAACGTCGTCGAAGGTAAATTCAAGTACCTGCCGTTCTTGCGGGCCTGCCTCGAGTTCGAGGCCAAACACCGGCGAAGCGGACGGATCGGAAGCAGCCGTTTCGGGGACACGAAGCTTGCCCACGTACACCTTGCGATTATCAATGGCTTCGCGCAGCCTGATTTCGATACGCTCGTTGGCGAATCGAATAAAGTCGGCAGCCCGCTTCAACGGGCGATCTATGCCGGGCGAACCCACCTCAAGACGCTGGTAGTCGATGTTCTCAACCTCGAACACGCGCGACAATTGTTTTGAAACCTGCTCACAGTCTTCAATGCGGACCCCGTCGGCGCGGTCAATCGTGACGCGCAAAAGCCCAAGCGGCGCGCGCTCGACATCGACAAGTTCGACATCCATGCCGGCAAGGGCTTCTTGTGTCAACGCGAAAATATCTGCCATAAAATCCAAAAAAAATGGGCTGCAAACCCAGCCCACTGTTATCGCACCCGCGGTAAACAACCGTACAGGCCACCAATGCGCGCCATGCGGCATCTGTGCCAATACCAGCCACCCCAAGGCGCATTCGAAAATGTGCCGCCACTATTGTTAGCCAGGGCAACCAGCCAGATCAGCCACACAACATTGCCGCCATGCAGATACCAGGAATCTTGAGCCCGGCAACCGGCCAGGCGCCAATAAGTTGCTAGCCCGCAGAAAAAACCCGGCCCGCGCAGCAAAAACAATATAGCTGTAAAGCCCTACATTCTAACAGAAATTCAGAAAAATTCCTGTTATGTCTGGGCCTTACATTAAAAAAGCAACACGCGCCGCAGTTCGGCGCCGGGCCTGATCGCCTTAGCGGCCGCGACCGCCGCCCAGCTTGCC
>JBATWU010000069.1:0-5399 GCA_049672825.1 Pusillimonas sp. | reverse complement strand
TTCGGCCCAAGCGGGGAGGCAAGTCCGCAGTTGTCCGAGCGCGACGATTGCGGACAATCCGGGGGATTGTCCGCCGCGCGAGTTCTGCGGACGCCCCGATTGGGTTGAAGAAAACGGGCAGCCCAGGCACAGCCTGGGCCGTAGCGCGCGAAGCCGGAACAGCCCGCGCCACACCCGACTTCCTCAAAAACGAAGCCTGGTCCAAGTAGCCAGTCCGGCTTTTTCAAAAACAATGTCTGGCTTGGTCCAAGCGCCAAACCGCCGCCTCAAAAACAAACAGCGCCACCACACACCCGGCTATCGCCAGGAACGAAAAAACTCGCGCTGCAGCAAACCCTACAACTATCCCGACCAACAATTCCCTATCGCAATGCTGGCGAAAATGCGCTAGTCATCCGGATAAATCACTTCGAGGATATCCAGCTCATCCACGCCGGCCGGCGTGCGCAACGTCACCGTGTCGCCTTCTCGCGCCTTCAACAAGGCGCGGGCAACGGGCGAAATCCAGCTGATTCTGCCCTGCAGGGGTTCGGCTTCGTCCACGCCCACAATGGTGACGCGAAAGCTTGCGCCCTCCTTGTCCGAATACACGACCGTGGCGCCGAAAAAAACCTGATCCTTGTTCGGCTGCGTCGCCGGATCGACGACTTCGGCTATTTCCAGGCGCTTGGTCAGAAAACGCATGCGCCGGTCGATTTCACGCAGGCGCTTTTTGCCATACAGGTAATCACCATTTTCAGAACGGTCGCCGTTCGAGGCGGCCCAGGACACGACCTGGACGACCGAAGGACGCTCGTCGTTCATCAAGTGGGCCAGTTCGGCGCGCAAGCGCCGGTATCCGTCGGTGGTGATGTAGTTTTTTGTACCCTCGGGCAGTGGAACATTTTCCGTCCCCAGGTCGTCATCATCATCGTGATCGGACTCTTTGACAAATGCTTTATTCATAAGAAGACCATATCAAATAATCCGCGCCGGGTCTTGCCAGCGCGACCCGCCTGCGCGGGTCAGACCCAATCGTGCCAGATCGGCTTGAGGCCGGACGGCAGCGCGGGGACGGTGCCCAGATCGAGCTTGCCTTCGGTGGGACTGTGAAAGTCGGAGCCGCAGGAAGCCAGAAAGCCATAATGGCGCGCCACCCGGGCGTACTCGGCATACTGATGCGGGCTGTGGCTGCCCGTCACGACCTCGATGCCGGTGCCGCCGATATCCTTGAACTGGCTGAAAAAAGCGTCGAACTGCACAGGCGTGTAGGCATAGCGGCCCGGGTGGGCAACGATGGCCCGCCCCCCGGCCCCCAGAATCCAGCCCACGGCCTGTTCCAGCGTGGACCAGTGCATGGGAACGCTGACAGGCTTGCCGTCGCCCAGGTATTTGTCGAACACCATTTGCATATTGGCGCAATGGCCCTGTTCGATCAGGAAACGGGCAAAATGGGTGCGGCTGATCAGCGCCGGGTTGGCGGCATAGGGCAATGCGCCCTCGTAGGCGCCGGGAATGCCCAACTGCTCGAGCCGGCTGGCCATTTCGCGCGCGCGCACGGTACGGCCCGCCCGAATATCGGCCAGGCCGGCATTCAGGGACTCGTTGTTCTCGTCAATGTCCAGGCCCACGATATGCACGGTATGCTGCGCCCAGGTGACCGACACTTCCACCCCCGGGATGAACGGCATATCGAGGTCGCTGGCGGTCTGACGCGCCTGGGCCAGGCCCGACAACTCGTCGTGATCGGTCAGTGCCCATAGCTGCACACCGTTGGCATGCGCGCGCGCAGCCACCTGCGATGGCGTCAGGACGCCATCGGAAATGGTTGAGTGGCAGTGCAAATCGACGTTAATACCCATGCTCCGATTAGATTGAATACTTGCTTGAACTTCAAATAATACCTGTTTGAATACTTATCAATACCCAACAAGCAGTGTACGCCTCCTGGCCGCTCGCTGGTCATTCCCTCTCTGGATCAAGCATGAACGCTCAGGCGAAGCGCAGACATGACTCGCGTAAGGCAAGAGAAGCCGACAACGTGCGCGCTTGATCCCGAAAGGGAATCAGGCCAGCAGGAAGCGCCGCACGGGATCGATCTGATCGTCGCTGCGAAACGTGGGCGCGTGACCGACATTGGGAACGCCATGCAATGAGGCCCGAGGATTGCGTGCCAGCATTTGCTGGGCCACGTCGGCCGTCAAGAGATCGGACAGTTCGCCGCGCACCACGAGGATGGGCGTTGCGATACTTTCGTACGCGCCCCACAGCAGCGCTTCGGATGCTTTCACCACATCTGCGGACTGCCCGGCAAAAGGTTCGGCTATGCGCAAATCGTAGTGCTTGACCCAGTGCTCGCCCTGCCGGGAAAAAATATGCCGCGTCAGCTCCTCCCAGCCCTGCTGGTCGTGTTCACCGAAACCGGCCGATACGCTGCGAACGTAATCCACCGCCTGGGCGAACGAATTGAACTGCATGGGTTGACCGACATAGCCGGCAATGCGCTCCAGGCCCGACAAGCTCAGGCTGGGCCCGATATCGTTCAGCACGACCTTGCCCAAGCGCAGAGCCTGGCTGTCCGGCAAGCCTGCCTGCCCGCGCTGCGGCCGCATTTGCGCGGACATGGCCAGCGTACCGGCCAGGGCCAGCCCGATCAGGCCCCCCATGGATGTTCCCACCCAGTCGAGCTGCCCCGGATTCAGGCGGGCGATCAGGGTAAGCATGTCGGCGGCGTATTGTGGAACCACATAAAAAGACGGATTGACCAGCCAGTCGGACTTGCCCCTGCCCACGACATCGGGGCAGACGACGCGATAGTCGCCGGCCAGCCGCGCCGCGAAGGTATCGAAATCGCGTCCGGTGCGCGTCAGGCCATGCACGCACAGCAGAACCCTGTCATTGTCGGGATCGCCCCATTCCCAATAGGCCATGCGATGCGTACCGGCCGGGCTGGCGCAGGTGACGTAATCGAGCCGTGGCTGCAGGGCTCCATGCGGTAGTATGACTTCGGTCATGAAGGTGGTCGCTCTTCTTTCAGATGATCGGTATCCGGGCCGTAAAACGGCATGCGGAACCGCCGATTGTAGCGTCTGACGCCCTCTTCAGGCTTCAAATATGCAAAGCATGGCCCAATGCGCGCATCGCGGCCTCTTGAATCGCTTCCCCCAGCGACGGATGAGCGTGAACGGTGCCGGCCACATCTTCCAGCCGGGCGTTCATTTCCAGAGACTGCGAGAACGCCGAGCTCAATTCCGACACGCCACGCCCCACCGCCTGCCACCCCACGATCAGATGATTGTCGCGCCGCGCCACCACCCTGACGAAGCCGTCTGTGGACTCCAGCGTCATGGCACGGCCATTGGCGGCAAAAGGAAACGCCGCGCTGACCACATCCAGCCCCCGGCGTTTCGCCTCGCCGGGGTCCAGGCCGGCCACGACGATCTCGGGATCGGTAAAGCACACCGCCGGTATCGAGGTGGGATTGAAGTGGCGGTGGCGCCCCGCGATGATCTCGGCCGCCACCTCGGCCTGCGCCATGGCGCGATGCGCCAGCATGGGTTCGCCGGCCACATCGCCTATCGCCCAGACATTGCGCATGGATGTGCGGCATTGGTCATCGATACGCAGCGCCGAACCGTTCATATCCAGCTGCAGGGATTCCAGCCCGTAGCCGGTGGTGCTCGGGCGGCGGCCGACCGCGACCAGCACCTGATCGACCGCCAGGACGGTTTCCTCGCCCTCTTCCGCAGTAATGCGCAGTCCGTCGCCCGCATCATTCATTCCGCTGACGCGGCAGGACAAGTGCAGCGCGACCCCCAACTGCTTCAGGGCCGCATGGACCGGCTTTGCCAACTCGGCGTCATAGGCAGGCAGAATGCGGTCCTGCGCCTCGATGATGCTGACCTTTGTACCCAGCCTGGCATAGGCCATGCCCAGCTCGAGCCCGATATAGCCCGCCCCCACGACCGCCATTCGATTGGGCAAAGCCGCGGGAGACAGCGCCTGGGTGGAGGAAATGACGGGGCCGCCAAAAGGCATGAACGGCAGTTCGACCGGCTCGGAGCCGGCGGCCAGCAGCAGATGCTCGCAGCTCAGGCGCCGCGGCTTGCCGGTTTGGCCCGGCGATTCAACTTCAACCGTTTTTCCGTCGATGATGCGCGCCCAGCCCTGGATCAATTGCACCCCGCTCTTTTTGAGCAAAGCGCTCACGCCACCCGTTAATTTTTCAACAACGGCATCCTTCCAGACCACTGTTCGCGCAATATCCACGCTGGGCGACTGCACGCTCAGTCCCAGGGGCGAGCCGCCGGCATAGCTGGCGAGCTTGTGGAACTCTTCGGCCGCGTGAATAAGGGCCTTGGACGGAATGCAGCCTATGTTCAAGCAGGTTCCACCCACCTTGCCGGCCTCGACCAGCGTGGTCTGCACGCCCAATTGCGCCGCGCGGATGGCCGCCACGTAGCCGCCAGGCCCGCCGCCGATGATCAATAATGTCGTGGTTTGCATACGGCGGCCTACTCTATGAACAACATGGCTGGACACTCGAGGTATCCGCGTATTTTCTGTATGAACTCGGCGGCATGCATGCCGTCGACCACACGATGGTCGAAGGACGAAGACAGATTCATCATCTTGCGCGCCACCACCGCGCCACCCAGAATCACCGGGCGCTCGACCATGCGATTGACCCCCACGATGGCGACTTCAGGATGATTGATGACCGGGGTCGACACAATGCCGCCCAGGGCGCCAAGGCTGGTCAGTGTAATCGTCGATCCCGACAGTTCATCGCGGGCCGCCTGGCCGGAGCGGGCCGCATCGGCCAGCCTCGCGATCTGCGCCGCGCAAGCCCATAAGTCCAGCGTTTCGGCATGCCGCAGCACCGGCACCATCAGGCCCGCCTCGGTCTGGGCGGCAACACCCAGATGTACCGCCGCATAACGGGTGACGACGCCGGCCTGGTCGTCGTAGCGGGCATTGATCTGCGGAAAATCGCGCAAGGCCAGCACCATGGCGCGCGCCAGCAGCGGAAGAATGGTCAGTTTTCCGCGCTCGGCGCCCCATTGCGCATTCAGGCGTGATCGCAAAGCGTCGAGTTCCGTGACGTCGACTTCCTCGACGTAGGTGAAATGGGGAATCCGGCGCTTGGATTCCTGCATCTTTTCAGCGATCTTGCGGCGCAGGCCTATGACGGAAACTTGCTGCTCGTCGTCTCGCGGCGCATAGGCCGCAAGACGGTTGGACACCGCCGCCCCCATGGATGCACGGGCCAGATAGCCGTCCAGATCGCTGTGAGTGATCTGTCCTCCCGCGCCGGTGGCCGGCACATACTGAAGCGATATGCCCAGATCCCAGGCGCGCTTGCGCACCGCGGGCGACGCCAGCGGTTTTTCGCCCGCCGGACGCGCGGCGCCATGCCC
>JBATWU010000068.1:0-9258 GCA_049672825.1 Pusillimonas sp. | reverse complement strand
GACGGGCTTTGCGTCCAACCAGACCCTATGCAGGGCTGTCCGGCTGACAGGGGTGGAGGGCGGTTTTCGGATGCGCCGGGTTTTGCCCGCAGCCAGGGGTGCAAGGCCGCGGCTGTCTGAGTGCGCGCTTTCGGGCCACTGGCCCGAGCGCACGAGTTCCGCGGGCGCCCTGGCTGCGGGCAAAATTCGGGAAGTTCTGGCCTTTGGCCAGAACCGCATTCGACTAGCCCGGTGCCCCTGCCAGCCGGACAGTCCGTGTTCAAAGACCTGAACAAAGGACCTGAATCAGGCCGATCCCAAGCCCAACCCGCCCACCTGAGCCCAAACAGCCGGGAAAACCCAGGCCACGGAATTAACCGCCGCTGCGATTGAGCGCGGCGATCAGGCCATCGACGCCATTCTGGGAAATTTGCTGCGAAAACTGATTGCGGTAGTTCTGGATCAGCCAGATACCTTCCACATTCAGATCGTAGATTTTCCAGCCTTGCTGCGTTTTCTCAAGGCGGTAGTCAATGCCCACTGCCGGCCCATTGCTTTGCGTCAGCGTTGAGCGCACCACCACGTCATCGGCCGAGGCATCGCCCCGGAAGGGCAGCATGGTGAAGGCCGATCTCTGGTCGACCTTGGTCAGGGCTCCGCTGTAAGTGCGGATGAGCGTGCCCTTGAAGGCCTGCACCAGGTCCTTCTGCTGCTGGGGCGTGGCCTCGCGCCAATGGCGGCCGGCCGCAAGGCGCGTGGTTTTTTCAAAATTGACGTAAGGCAGCACGTACTCGTCGATGACTTTGTTGATGCTTTCCAGGTTGCCCGATTGCACGGCCTGGTTTTTCTTGACGACGTCCAGGGCGTTGTTGGCGACTTCCTGAACAAAGTCGTTGGGCGCCGCGCTGGTGTCGACCTGGCCCTGGGCCAGCGCCAGGCCCGACACCGCAAGCCCAGACAGGGCCAGCAGGCCGGCCGCCAGCATGCGGTGGATGCCGTGGGTGGTGTTACGGAAAAAACATGAATTCAGCATAAATAGGGGACTCCTGTTCAGATGCCAGCCGCCTTGGCGGCTGGCTTGCGGCGCTGTCGTTACTGCGGTGTGCCAGTGGCGGCCGGGGTGTTGGCTGCATCATCGGCATCATCGGGGTCGGAATAGTCGGGCAACTCGTCGTCGGAATAGTCGGGCAGTCCGTCGGAATAATCCGGCGCGGTCAGGCCGTCGCGGCGGCTGTTGACCATGGCTTTGCGCTGCTGCAGGTAAGCGTCGCGGATAAAGCTGTAACGGTCAAGCGCAACATCGTCAACAAGTTTGTCGGCGTCCAACAGATTTGCCCGGGTGTCGACCACGTAGAGCCCGATCAGGGAGTTGCGCAGGGGAACGTCGTCGATCTGGAACACTGGGGTGACGGGCGAAACGCCGGCGGCGAAGGTGCCCAGCGTGGCAGTACCGTCGCGCACCGAGCTGGAACCCAGGAAAGGCAGCACTACATAAGGGCCCGAGCTAAAGCCCCATACGCCCAGGGTAGTGCCGAAATCGTTGTGGATGCGTCGGGAGCCGTTCATGGAGGCCACGTCGATGCAGCCGCCCAGCCCCATGGTGGAGTTGAACAGCACCCGCCCCAAGGTGTTGAAGAAATCGTGTCCGCGAGCCTGCAGGAAGCTGTTGATCGCCGACCAGGCATCGCCCAGATTGTTGAAAATGTTGTGAATGCAGTTTTGGGCCGGATCGGGCATGAGCGTGTCGTACCCAATGGCGATAGGCTTGAGGAAGGCCCGGTCCACCGTATCGTTGAACGTGTACATGCTGCGGTTATAGCGTTCCCAAGGGTCGTCGGGAGTGGGGTTGGGCACGCTGGCACAGCCGGCGGCCAGCGCTGTGGCGCCAAGCAGGCTGCCGAGTCGTACAAACCGTTGCATGGGCGAGGAGGCGGGGGCAGTAGTCATATTATGAGTATGGGTAGACGGCAATCGTGGGATTGTAATTCCCTTTCTCTATCAAGCAAGCGTGCACATTGCCGGCTTCGCTGGCCTTGCGCCCGGAATGTCTGCGTTTCGCCTTCGGGTTCACGCTTGGCCTGGAAAGGGGTGAGGCAGTTCAGGGTTTTGGCGCGTCGGGCGGCGTCAGGGTGGGCGCCGCGGCCTGGCCGCCTTCTTTGTCGGCCGAACTGTACAGGAACTTGCTGATGAGCTCTTCCAGCACGACCGCGCTTTGCGTGTACTGAACCTGGCCGTCCTGGGCCAGGTTCTTGTCTTCCCCGCCGGGGGTCAGGCCAATGTACTGCTCGCCCAGCAGGCCCGAGGTCAGGATGGAAGCCGACGAATCGGTGGGAAATTCGTAGCGTTCCTCAAGATCAAGGGTGACCACCGCCTGGAAGCGCTGGTTGTCGAAGCCGATGGCCGCCACCCGGCCCACCACGACCCCGCTGCTTTTGACGGGCGCGCGCACCTTCAGGCCGCCCAGGTTGTCGAAATAGGCCTGCACCTGGTAGGTGGGCGCAAAGGAAAACGAGCTCATGTTGCCGGCGCGCAGGGCCAGGAACAGAAGGGCGATGGCACCCAGCAATACAAACAGGCCCACCCAGAAATCGGTTTTTTCACGTGTCATGGTTAATCTTGATCCGTATGTATTTACTTACTGTTTCTTACCGTTAGTTGCTGAACATCAGCGCGGTCAGGATGAAATCGAGCCCGAGCACCACCAGCGAGCCACTGACCACGGTGCGTGTGGTGGCGCGCGATACGCCTTCAGGCGTGGCCTTGGCCGTCCAGCCCGCATGCAGGGCGATCAGCGTGACCGCAATGCCGAACACCACGCTTTTGACGACGCCATTGAGCACATCTTTGAAAACATCCACGCCGCCCTGCATTTGCGACCAGAAGGCGCCCGGGTCGATGCCGATGAGCAGGACGCCGACTATCCAGCCGCCGATGATGCCCACCGCGGAGAACACCGCCGCCAGTATCGGCATGGCGATGACGCCGCCCCAGAAGCGCGGCACCAGCACGCGGCGTATGGGGTCGACCGCCATGACTTCCATGGCGGCAATTTGCTCGCCCGCCTTCATCAGGCCGATTTCCGCCGTCAGCGAGGTGCCGGCCCGCCCGGCAAACAACAGCGCCGTTACCACTGGCCCCAGTTCGCGGGTCAGGGACAGCGCCACCAGCAGGCCCAGCGCCTCTTCGGAACCGTAGCGGTTCAGCGTGTAGTAGCCCTGCAGCCCCAGGACGAAGCCGACGAACAGGCCGGATACGGCAATGATCAGCAGGGAATAATTGCCGATGAAATGGATTTGCTGCGAAACCAGCCCGGGGCGCCGCAGCGCAATGCCGCTGCGCGCCAGGATGGCGCCGGCCAGGCGCATGAAGGCGCCCAGTCCGCCAAGGTCGTTGCGGACCCGCGCGCCCAGCGCTGTGATGAGTTGAACAGGCGATGTCATGAGCGTTTGCCACGTTGGTCCAGCCACTTCGCGAAAGCGGGCGTGGCGGGATAGTGAAAAGCAATGGGCCCGTCGGGCTGGCCATCCAGGAACTGGCGCACATAGGCGTCTTGTGAATCGGACAGTGACTTGGGCGTGCCGCTGGCGATCAGCCGGCCCTGGCCCACCATATAGACCTGGTCGGCAATGGCGAAAGACTCGGCCACGTCGTGTGTGATCAGCACCGAGGCGCAGTGCAGGCGGTCGGTCAGGTTGCGTATGAGCTGGGCAGTGATGCCCAGCGAGATCGGGTCCAGCCCGGCGAAGGGTTCATCGTACAGCACCAGCTCGGGCTCGAGCACCACGGCGCGGGCCAGCGCCACGCGCCGCGCCATGCCGCCGGAGATTTCCGAAATATTCAGGTGGGCGGCGGCGCGCAAGCCCACGGCGTCGAGCTTGTCGAGCACGCGCTCGAGGACCTGGCTTTCAGACACCTGAGTATGCTCGCGCAGGGGAAAGGCCACGTTCTCGAAGACATTCAGGTCGGTGAACAAGGCGCCCTGCTGGAACAGCACGCCCATGCGCTGGCGCAGTTCGCGCAGCTTCTCGCCCCGGGCCTGGGCGATATTGCTGCCGAAGACGTGGATGGTGCCTTGCTGGGCGGTGATCTGGCCGGTGGTGGCCCGCAGCAGCGTGGTCTTGCCCGAACCCGAGCCGCCCATCATGGCAACGACCTGCCCTGGATGGACCTGGAGGTCGATGTCTTGCAGCACGGTAAAGTCGCCGTAGCCCAGGGCTACATTGCTGAACTTTACGATGGGATCACTGGCATTGGTTGAGTTCATAGGCAAGGCTGCTTGGCAATCAGCCTTGCATTGTATCCTAGCGTTCGCGCACAGTGGTCTACATGCCCAGATAGACAGACTGTATATGCGGGTTGTTGCGCAGCTCTTCGCCGCTGCCTCCCAGCGAGATCCGGCCGTTTTCAATGGCGTAGCCTCGATCGCAGATGCTGAGCGCGTGGTGCAGGTGCTGCTCGACCAGCACGATCGTGGTTTCTTTCTTGATCTCGACGATCTTCTTGAAGATCTCTTCGGTCAGGATGGGCGCGATGCCCAGCGAGGGCTCGTCGAGCAGCAGCAGCCGGGGCTTGGCCATCAGGCCGCGGCCTATGGCCAGCATTTGCTGTTCGCCGCCCGACAAGTTGCCGGCAAAATTGCCCAGGCGCTCCTTCAGGCGCGGAAACGTGTCCAGCACATAGCCGATCATGTCTTTGCGCACCGGGCGGGATCGCTTGTTGTAGCCGCCCACGACCAGGTTTTCCATGACTGTCATTTCGGGGAAGACCTTGCGTCCCTCCGGAACATAGGAAATTCCCAGTTCGGCCATCCTGTGCGCTGGCGTATCGGAAATGTCGCTGCCCTCGAAACTCACGGTGCCGGTTTTGTTGACCAGCCCCACAATGGATTGCATGATGGTGGTCTTGCCGGCGCCGTTGGTGCCGATAATGGCAAGAATTTCGCCCTGTTTCACCTCGAAGGAAACGTCCCATACCGCCTGGACATTGCCATAGAAACTGTTGAGCTTATCGACTTGCAGCATAGCCTTCCCCCAGATAAGCCTTGATGACCCGGTCATCCCTCACAACCTCTTCGGGCTTGCCGCTGGCGATGGTTTCGCCGTTCTGCAGAACGACGATGGAGTGCGCCACCGCCATGACCGCCTTCATGATGTGTTCAATAATCACAATAGAGACACCGTCGCGATTGATTTCGTGGATCAGCTCGATCGCCCTGTCCACCTCGGGGAGGGTCAATCCCCCCATGGGCTCATCCATCAGCAGCAAGGTGGGCTCGGTGGCCAGCGCCCGGGCCACTTCCAGCCGCTTCAGGTGGCCGATCGACAGCGAGCCCGCCAGGGTGCCTTGCAGCGAAGCCAGGCTGGTGCGTTCGAGCACCTCGCCTGCTTTCTCGCGCGCTTGCTTGATGTTGCGGCTTTTCGACAGGCAGGCCACCATCACGTTGTCGAACACACTGAGCTTTGCCAGCGGCTTGACCACCTGGAAGGTGCGCGCCATGCCGTGCTTGTTCAGCGTGTACGGCTTCTGGCCTGTTACGTCCTTGCCGTCAAAAACGACCTTGCCTTCCGTGGGCGGCATATAGCCGGCAATCATGTTGAAGCAGGTCGTCTTGCCGGCGCCATTGGGGCCGATGAGCGCCAGGATTCCGCCTTTGCGCACTTCGAACGACACACCGTTGACCGCGGCCAGGCCGCCAAAGCGCTTCACCAGGTTTTCTACTTTAAGAATATGCATGGATCAGGACTCCTTCTTTACGCAAGCCCTGATCTTGCGCAGGCCTTCGACCAGGCCGCCGGGCAAATACACGATGACAAGCATGATCAGCAGGCCATAGACGATCAGATACAGTGAAGGAAACGCCTGCAGGAAATCCAGGCTCTTCAGATACTCCTGCAGCGAAATCAGGACGGCGGCTCCGATCACCGGCCCGGCGATCGTACCCAGGCCGCCTATGACCGTCACAAAAATCATTTCGACGGACATATGCACGCTCAGTGTCATGTCGGGGTCGATGAATTTGTTGTACAGGCCATAGAAGCCGCCAGCCACCCCCGCCAGGAAGGCGCTGATGAACAAGGCTTTGCTTTTCACCAGCGTGGAGTTCATGCCCATGGCCTCGGCCGAGTCCTGGTCTTCGCGCACGGCAATGAAGGAGTATCCGGTTTTGCTGCGTATCAGATAGGCGCAAAACAGGATCACCAGCGTCGCCAGCAGCAAGGCCAGGTAAAAGTATTCCGTCTTGTTGAAAATCTGGATGCCCAGAAACGTGGGGCGGTTCATGAGCATGATCCCCTCGCCGCCGTTGGTGACGCCTTTCATGTTGCGGGCAACGATATGGATGATTTCTGCGAATGCCAGCGTGCCCAATGCGAAATACGGCCCCTTCAGGCGGAAAATCAGGAAGCCCACGGCCAGCGACACCAAACCGGCAAGCAGGCCGCCGATCAATAGCGTCAGCGCCATGTCCAGGTTGAGCGCATTGACGATCAGCATGGAGGTGTACGCGCCGATGCCCAGGAACATGGCATGCCCGAAGGATACCTGGCCGGTATAGCCGCCGAGCAAATTCCATGAAAAGCCGAACATGATCCAGATCAGAACCGTGATCACGATCGAATAAGTATGCAGATTGGCCACCATCGGCACAAAAATGGCCAATAGCGCCGCAATGACAAGAGTACTGATCAAGGTTGTTTTCATGGGCTTATATCCTCCGGCCAAACAAACCCTGCGGCCGGTACAGCAACACCAGCAGGAAAATCACCAGTCCGAATACATCGCGATAGGCGGTGCCGCCGGGAATGTAGGTTGCGCCCAGGCTTTCGGTCACGCCCAGCACCAGGCCGCCCAGGGCCGCGCCGGGTATGCTGCCCATCCCGCCCAGTACCACGATGACGAAGGCCTTGACCAGAAAGAGTGCGCCTATGCTGGCATAGATGGGGTAGGTGGTGGAGAGCACGCTGCCCGCGATGCCGGCGAAAACGGCGCCCAGCCCAAAGGTAATGCCCGAAATGAACGGCACATTGATGCCGACGATGCGGGCGGCCATGGGTTGCTGGGCCGCCGCGCGCATGGCCAGGCCGGTGTCTGTTTTTTTAAGAAACACGCTCAGCAGGAAGATAAGTACGGCGGTCAGGAAAAAGCCCGCCAGCAGCGAGGCATTGAACGTGATGCCGCCGATCTGCCAGATGCGGTTTTCCCAGTACAGGCCTTCGCCCGTCAGCCGGGAAAAATTCGGCCCCAGGAAATAGGGCAGGGCCGCCACGTTGATCATCAGAATGCTGGCGCCCGCGGTCAGCAGCAGGGTGTTTTCCTCGCCGCCCTTTTGCGCTTTCGAGACGAAGGCGCTGTAAAGAAAGTAGCCGATGAAAAAGCAGACTGGCGCCGTGATCAGGATGCTGACGAATGGATCGAGTCCCATTTTCTGGAACAAGAAATAGCTGGTGAACATGCCGATCATGACGAATTCGCCATGCGTCATGTTGATGACGCGCATTACGCCGAAGATCAGCGTCAGCCCCAGGGCGATGATGGCGTATACGCCGCCTATCATCAGTCCGTCAAATAAGGTTTGAATCATCCAGATGACTCCAGCTGCGTTTCCCGCCAGACAGGCCCGGACGCCCCGATTGAGCGGTGGGCGTGGACATGGCGGGCTGGCGCCCGGCGCGGCGGCCGGGCCAAATAACGCGATATGACAAAAAAGAAAGGTGGTGCGCGTCGAACTGCACGCGCACCACGAGAGGGAGCCGGGCCGGGGACGACCCGGCGTGCAAGCTTAGTTCCAGCCCTTGAACTTGACCAGATCCTGCTGGGCGGCATCCTTCGGATACACCGTGATCATTTTCCCGCCCATCCATTGCGAAATATCGGTCATGGCGCGGTTCTGATTGGTGTAGCCGTCGAAAGACTCGAACTTGACTGGGCCGAAAATGGTGTTCATGTCGGTGGCGGCCAGTGCGTCGCGAACGGCGTCACGGTCCAGTTTCTCGGCGCGGCCCAGCGCGTCGGCCAGGACATAAATGGCCGTATAGCCTTCAATTTCATGCTCGCCCGGCGCATGGTTGTACGTCTTGCTGAAGTTGTCGTAGAACTTGTGGAAGGCGTCCTGGCTGCGGTCGCCATGCCATGGTCCGGCGGTCAGCACCGTTTCGGCCAGCGCGCCCGCCTGGTTGGCAAAACCCTGGATCGAATGGCCCGCGCCCGTGCCCACGAACAGCTCCGGCGACAAACCGGCTTCCTTGGCGGCCTTGATGAGCTGGGTCGCATCGTTGTCGTCGCCCGCGGTCATGATGACCACTTGCGGATCGGCGTCCTTGGCGCGCACCATGATGGGCTTCAGATCCAGTTCGCCGGCCTTGTACTTGATGACGGAGTACTCGACACCCGCGTTCTTCATGTAGTCTTTCAGGCCATATTCGTATATTGCTTCACCGTAGGCGTTGTCGACGTTGACGTGCACCACTTTCTTGGGCGGATGCTCGTCGAAATAGGCCTTCAGGGAGTTGGTATACATGCCGGCCGTGGGGTTCATGCGGAACACATATTCGTAGTTCGAACGCGTGGCCAGGTCGCTGGAGCCGTGGTCGATCAGGTAGGGAACCTGGTTTTCCTCGGCCACTTGGGCCTCGACCAGGGTCACGCCAGACGAGCGGCCGCCGGTCAGGACCAGGATTTCTTTATCGGACACCAGTTTTTCGGTGGCGGTTTTGCCGATCTGCGGTTTTTCCTGCGAGTCTTCGATGACCAATTGCAGCTTTTTGCCATTGACACCGCCGGCGGCGTTGATTTCCTCGACAGCCATGGTGTAGGCCTGCTGGAATTTTTCACCGAAAACGGCGGCATTGCCCGTCATGGGCAGCACGGCGCCAATCTTGATGACGTCACTGGCCGCTGAGGCGGGCATGCTGAAGGCCGCGGCGATCAGGGCGGTGAGTAGAAGTCTTTTTTGCATCTCCGGAGCTCCTGTTGCTGGCATGGGAGCAGAGCGCCATGCCGATAAAGTGCCGGGCGAGCCCAGGACGGGGTTCGCCCTTATTGAAATGTTTTGTGATTTTTTATTATACGTATCGCGTCATGGGGAAACGTCACGGGGACTTTCGAAGAGCAAAAGGCAGGCTTCGGAAAATGGAAACCGCCATGGCGGCGCTGACGTCAGAGCTGTTCTGGCGACGTTGCCCGGGTGCTGGGCCGGTGCCGGGCCGCCCCCTGCGGGGGTACCCTTGCACGGGCTGCCAGGCGCGGTCGGCCGCGAACTTGCCTAAAACCGTCCCCCGGACG
>JBATWU010000067.1:0-19277 GCA_049672825.1 Pusillimonas sp. | reverse complement strand
CCGCCAGGCTGGCCTGAACCGGGTACCCCTGGCACGGCCAGGGGCGTAGCGCGCGAAGCCGGAACAGCCCGCGCCACACCCGACTTTCTTAAAAACGACGTCTAGTCCAAGCACCAAACCGCCGCCGCAAGAACAAACAGCACCACCATACATCCGGCTATCGCGAAGAACGGAAAACTCGCGTTGCCGCAAGCCCTGTAACCACCTCGGCCAGAAATTCCCTATCGCAATGCTGGCGCAAATGTGGACTGGATTTCCACCGCATCAGCCTGAGCCCGCTTTCTTTTGTGGCAGGCCAAGGTAAACACTTGAAGCGAAAAAGCGCCAGCGGAGAACGTGGCCGGCGGGCTTACTGCTTAAGCAGGCTGCATTTGGAGTCCTTGGCGGCGGTGAATGCTTCTTCGCCCGGAATGGTGGCGACAATTTTCATGTAATCCCAGGGCTTGGTCGATTCTTCCGGGGTTTTCACCTGCATCAGATACATGTCGTGGATATAGCGGCCGTCCGCGCGTATATATCCTTTCGTGTAGACATCATCGATTTTCATCTTCTTGAGCTCCGCCATCACTTTATCCGAATCGGTGCTGCCCACCGTTTCGACGGCCTTGAGGTAGGTGGTGGCAGCGGAGTAGGCGGCGACCTGGTGGGTGCTGGGCATTTTGCCCATCTTCTTATAGAAACGCTCGGAGAACTCGCGGGAGGCTTCATCCTTGTCCCAGTACCAGCTGTCGGTCATCAACAGTTTTTGCGCAACCTGCAGGCCCAGGCCGTGAATGTCGTTGATGGTCATCAGCAGGCCGACCAGCTTCATCTTGTCGACCAGGCCGAAGTCGTTGGCGGCCTTGATGGCGTTGATGGTGTCGGAGCCGGCATTGGCCAGGCCCAGAACCTGGGCCTTGGATGCCGCGGCCTGCAAAATATACGAAGACATGTCGGGAGAAGTGGGCGGATGCCTGACCGAACCCTGGATGGTGCCGCCGTGTTCTTTGACCACCGCGCTGGTATCGGCTTCAAGGGAATGGCCAAAGGCGTAGTCGGCCACCAGGAAGTACCACGATTTTCCGCCTTGCTCGACCACGGCCGAGCCCGTGCCCTTGGCCAGCGCCACCGTGTCGTACTCATAGTGAACTGTGTACGGCGTGCAGTCTTCATTGGTCAGGCGCGCCGTTGCCGCGCCGATGTTGATGTAGGGAATTCTTTTTTCCGAAATGATGGTGTTCATGGCCAGCCCGGCGGCCGAGTTCACACCCCCGATCAGCAGGCTCATGCCTTGCTGGTCTATCCATTCGCGTGCGCGCGCGGCGGCGATTTCGGGCTTGTTCTGGTGATCGGCCGATAGAATCTCTATTTTCTTGCCCAGGACGGTCCCGCCAGCATCCTGGACGGCCATGCGTATGGCTTCCAGCCCGCCCGAGCCGTCGGTGTCGGCGTAGGGTCCCGACATGTCGGTGATGAAGCCGATGCGCACGATGTCGGCGCTGCCCTGGGCCTGCGCGCCCGCGGCCAAGCCGGCCAGCATCAGCGCCATAAGGCTGGAACGTTTGAATAGTCTTGTCATGGTTTGTCTCCTGTGGTGTGGGTGTCTTGCCCGCCGGATATGGACGCAGGTATGCCCCGCTTTGCTTTGAATAAGAATGCATCCGGGGCCTTGAACCGACGGATGCCTGCCGCTTTACGCCTTGTTGCCCGCGCGCTCCTGTAATAGCCGCGCAGCCAGGTCGGCCCTGACATCCCGCGCCTCGACCATTTTTTGAGCTACCCATGCGATATCGTCGCCCTTTGCGCCGGCGACCAGGGCGATATTGCGGGCGTGCAAAGCCATGTGGCCGCGCTGTATGCCTTCGGTAGACAGGGCGCGCAGGGCGGCCAGGTTTTGCGCCAGGCCAACGGCCACCGCAATTTCCGCCAGTTCCTGGGCGCTGCCGACACCCAGGATTTTCAGAGACAGCTGGGCGAGCGGATGGGTCTTGGTGGCGCCGCCCACCAAACCGACGGGCATGGGCATTTCGAGTGTGCCGACCAGGTCGCCGTTGCCGGCGATTTCCCAGGTGCTCAGCGAGGTGTAGCGCCCCTGGCGGCAGGCAAAGGCGTGGGCGCCGGCCTCGACGGCCCGCCAGTCGTTGCCCGTTGCCATGATGATGGGGTCGATGCCGTTCATGATCCCCTTGTTGTGCGTTGCCGCCCGGTAGGGGTCGACCGCGGCGAACTCGTAGGCGTCCACAATGCCGTCGATGACATCGCGGCCCTTGTACTCGCTGGTCTCCAAGGTCTCGGGGGTCAGGCGCAGATGCGCGCGGGCCAGCCGCAGGTCGGCCAGGTTGGACAGGATGCGCAGCCGCACCCGGCCGCCAGTGATCTGTTCCATGCGTCCGGCCACGGCTTCCGCCATCGTGTTGACGGTATTGGCGCCCATGGCGTCCCGCACGTCCACGATAAGGTGGACGACAACCATGGCGCCTCGCGCCGTATCGGGAAACACGTGCACTTCGATGTCTTTGCATCCGCCTCCGAGCCCGATAAGCACTTGATCCCGGCTGTTGGCGATGTCGATGATTTCCTGGCGCTGCTGCAAAATCGCATGCCGGGCCCCATAAGGGTCGCTTACGTTCATGATTTGCACTTGCGCGCGCATGAGGGGGCCGGTGCTGGATGTGTGGAATCCGCCGTTCGCGCGCACCAGCTTGGCCATATACGAGGCTGCGGCCACGACGGAAGGTTCTTCAACCGCCATGGGTACCAGGACATCCTTCCCGTTGATCTGGAAATAGCCCGCAATGGCGTAAGGCAGTTCGAATTTTCCGACGACATTTTCTATCATGCCGTCGGCGGTTTCCAGCGGCAGGGCGCCGTGCTCCGCCAGAAGACGGTGTTCGTCGGCATCAAGATCGAGCTTTTGGGCAAGCTGTTCCAGCCGTTCGCCAGGAGACAGGGCGCGGAACTTGGGTAGGCGTGAATCAATATTCATAATGGTGTCGGTGTGGTGTCGATGAAATGAGATCGGGCAAAGTATAGGAAGAGTCAGTGTTAATTCCTATGTAATTAATACACATAAAAAACGATAATTAACGTTTAATTATCAGGGGGCGACGATGGAGCACAGTGGCAGCGGCAGACAGCCTGCCGGGGCTTGCACCCACAGCGCCGACACCATCGAGGCTACGGTTCTGCGTCTGCTCAGTCAGGATGCGCAGCGGCAGGCCCTGGCCAGCCTGCTGGACGAGGTCAGAGCGATGCCGCCCACGCCCACACAGGCGCGCCTGGTTGCCAGCCTGGAAACCGGGATCGCGCTGAAAGAGCGTTTCGAACAGCACCAGTTGCGCGAACGCGGCTTGCTGGCCCTGATTGAAACCGCCCAGGATCTCACCGCCATTACCGACCTGGATCAGGTCTTGCAGGCTATCGTGCAGCGCGCCCGCAAGCTGGTGGGCTGCGATGTGGGCTACTTGTCGATCTACGATCCGCAGCGGGGCGATTTCTACGTGCGTGCCACCGACGGGGCCTTCTCTGAAAAGTTCAAGCAAATCCGCATCGGACAGGAAGTCGGCATTTGCGGCTTCGTGGCGCGCAATCGTACGCCGTACACATCGGCCGACTACGAATTCGACGAACGTTTCGTGCACACCCGGCAGGTGGATACGGCCGTGCTCGATGAAAACATAAAGTCGATACTGGGCGTGCCTTTGCTGGCCGGCGGCCAGGTCATAGGGGTGCTGTTCGTGGGCGATCGTTATGTCCGGTCTTATGTTGCCTGGGAGATGTCCATACTTTCCACGCTGGCGGCCCATGCCTCGGTAGCCATCGGCAACGCCCGGCTGTTTGAACAGGCCCAGCTTGCCTTGCAGCAGGCAAGCGCCGCCAATGCGCTGCTGACCCGCCAGACCAATGAAACCCGCGCCGCGGCCGAGGTGCACGAACAACTGACGTCGCTGGTCGCCCGGGGCGGCGAACTGCGCGACATCTGCCTGATGGTATCGGGCCGGCTGGGCGGGCATGTGGCGGTGTGCGATGAAACCGAGCGCACGATTTGCGATTCCGGCGATGACAAGCTTGAGTTTTCTTTGTTGACCGATGGCTCGGGCAACGCATCGACGCGGCTGGGCGACAGGCTCCACGCCACATTGGACGAAAGCCGCCGATTGGGCCGCTCGGTGGTGTCATTTTCACTGCCATCGCATATTTGCCGGGTGTGCGCGGTGGTGGGCGGAAATGGACTGCTTGGCGGCCTGGTCATCCATACCCGGACCGAACTGAATGACGTGGCGGTGCGAATTTTCGAGCGCAGCGCCACGGTTGCCGGGGTTGTGCTGCTGCTCAAGGAAAGAAGGGAGTTCTCGATTCTGTCCGATATCCCTGTCATTGTTCGCGGCCTGATTCACCAGCCCCAGGGCAAGCTGAAAAAGCTGGGGCCGCAGGCTCTGGCACAGGGGCTGGATCTGGCGCGTCCGGTTTGTCTGATGCAACTGCGGCATCAGCGTCTCGAGATTAATCACCTGATCAAGCAATTGCGCCGTCGGCTGAACATGCCGGGGGTGCTTATCGATGAAGTGGGCGCGTCCCTGGTGCTGTTGGCCAACACGGATACGGCGGCGGCCCTGCAATCGGCGTTGTCGCGATTCTTCAGCGAAGTCAATGGACACTACTGGGGCGTTGTCTCCGAGTCCGCGGCAAGTCCGTCGGAATTGCCGCGGGCGTTCCAGGCCAGCCTGCGCGGCCTGGATCTGCTGGAAGCGCTGGGTCGAGGCAGCGGTATTCTGCATGAGCGCGACCTGGCCTTGTACACCTCGCTCTTTGCGCATGCCCCCGGCGGCCATCTGGATGGTTTTCTGCACGCGAGCCTGGGTGCGCTGTTTCACGCCGGCGATGGCCGGAAAATCGAGCTGGGCAGGACGCTGCTTGCCTATCTGGACAATGGCTACAATGCCAGGATCGCCTCGGCCGAGCTGCGTATACATGTCAATACCTTCCGGCAGCGCCTGGAATCGATCGAGACCATCCTGGGTGACTGGCGCGAGGCGGGGCGCGCACTGGACATTCATATGGCGCTTCGTCTGTGGCGCCTGCGCGACGGCTGGCCGCCCGATGCGGAAACCGGCTGAGTTCAGCTACACTTGGCCGCGATGAAAACAGAACTACCCCTTGTGCAAGACAAGCCCGAAAGCCGCGATAGCTGGCGCTTTTGCGTGGCGCCCATGATAGACGTGACCGACAGGCACTGCCGGTATTTCCATCGATTGCTGGCGCCCCAGGCCCGGCTGTATACCGAAATGATTACAACGGGCGCCCTGTTGCACGGCAAGGTCGCCAGGCATCTGGATTTCGACCCGGCAGAAGAGCCGGTGGCCCTGCAGTTGGGCGGCAGCGAGCCCGAGGCGCTGGCCGAGTCGGCGCGCCTGGGCCAGCAGTGGGGCTACAACGAAATCAATCTTAATTGCGGGTGTCCGTCGGAGCGCGTGCAGCGGGGCGCATTCGGCGCCTGCCTGATGGCCGAGCCGGGCCTGGTGGCCGATTGTGTCAAGGCCATGCGGGATGCGGTATCCATTCCGGTCACGGTCAAGCACAGGCTGGGGCTCGACTACGACGACACTTACGGTTTCGTGCGTGATTTCGTCGGTGCCATCCATGATGCCGGCTGCCGCGTGTTCATCGTACATGCCCGCAATGCCGTCCTGAAAGGGCTCTCGCCCAAAGACAACCGTGAGATACCGCCTTTGCGCTACGATGCCGCGGCCAGGCTCAAGGCCGATTTTCCCGATAGCGTATTTGTGCTGAACGGCGGCATCAGCGCAACGGATCAGGCCTTGGGACTGATGGAGCAATTCGATGGCGTCATGCTGGGCCGGGCGGCCTGGCACAACCCGGGCGTGCTGTCCGACATCAGCCGCGCGCTGGCGCCCGGCGCGCCGCAGCGCGAACCCGCTCAGGTCATTCAGGCCATGCAGGCATACGCCGCCGGCCAGATCGAACAGGGCGTGCCCTTGCGGATGATTGTACGATCCATGCTGGGATGGATGAGCGGAAGGGCGGGCGCCCGCCAGTGGCGCCGCACCTTGTCGGCCCCCGAGTTGCTGAACCAGAACGATGCCCGCCTGCTGGAAAGGGCATGGTCCGATCTGGTGCTGCGCACCAGCGATACGGCCTACTGAGCGCTGGCGACCTCGGCGTCGCCGGGCCAGTCGCGGATATAGGCCTTGAGCATATTGTTTTCGAACTGCTGCGCCGCCACGATGGCCTGGGCCATGTCGTAGAAGGAAATGACGCCCATGAGGGTGGGGCCATCCATGACAGGCATGTAGCGGGCATGCTTTTCGAGCATCAGGCGCTGCACTTCCTCGAAACTGGTGTTGGGCGAGACGCTGACCGGCGCGTCGTCCATGACGCTGCGTACGGTATTGGACCCCGTGTTGCCCTGGTTATCGTGCAGATGGCGGATGATTTCCCGGAAAGTCAGCATGCCTGCCAGCTCGCCGTGCTCCATGATGACCAACGACCCGATATCTTGCTCGCTCATGGTTTGAAGCGCCTGCAGAATCGAGGTGTCGGGTGTGGCGGTGTATAGCGTGTGCCCTTTCACGCGTAGAATTTCACTGACTTTGAGCATTGTTGTTCTCCTGTGTGTCCCCGTGCGACACGGTAAGAGTATTTTGCACCATCCGAGAGCTTTCGGGTAGTGGCTCGCCCTGCTCGAAAAGCGCGGCCAACCTGGCTTCCGGCTGTGTCAAAGACATGGAAATCGCATCAAGAAGTAAATATTCGCCTTTTAGCCCCGGCTGGGTCCGATCCAGCAGCAGAGCGTCGATGAGCGGGCCTATGGTGGCGTCTCGCTGGTCGCAGGACAGCACCCACTGGTCGCTCTCGCCGCCTTCGGTGTCCACGACATAACCCAGTTCCTTCAGCGCGTTCAGGACTTCACGCAGGTCGTCTTGGTGCAGTTCGAGGTGGGCGCACAGGAATCGTATGCTGCGCCCGCGCGGCAAGGTGTCCTGGGCGTGCCACAGAACGTGCAGGATGCGTACCGCATTGACGAGTTGCCCGCCCGGATAGCGCTGCATGGCCCAGCGCCGCAGCCGCAGATCGGGCAGAGTGGCGGCCACGGTGGCACCCAGCAATATGGCCAGCCACGATAGGTAGATCCAGAGCAGGAAAATGGGCAGCGTGGCGAATGTACCGTAAATGACCGTGTAGGAAGGAAAACGGGTCAGGTAGTAGGCGAACCCCACGCGCATGATTTCCAGCACCACCGCTGTGCCGAAGCCGCCCGCCAGCGCGTCTTTCCAGAGCACCCTGCGGTTGGGCACGATAACGAAAAGCGCGGTGAACCCCAGCCCTGTCACCAGCAGCGGAATAAAGGAAAGCGCGAAGCCGATAATGGTGGGAAGCTCGCCGACGTAGCCCAGCGACTCGCGCGCGAGCACCGAGGTGGCCCACAGGCTGGCACCCGTCAGTATCGGCCCGAGCGAGATGATGGCCCAGTAGACCAGCATGCGCTGCCGCAGCGGCCTTTGCCGTTCGACCTGCCAGATGCTGTTGAACGCTTCGTCTATGGTCATGATCAGCATGACCGACGTGACAATGAGGAACAGGCTGCCTACCGCCGTCAGGCCCGAGGCCTTGGCCGCGAACTGGTTGAGGTAAAGCATGACATTGTCGGACACTGATGGCGGCATCAGGTTGGTGGTCAGGAAACTTTCAAGCGCGACCCGGAATTCGGCAAACAGCGGAAAGGCGGTGAATAGAGCCAGCACCACGGCCAGCAGGGGCACAATGCTCAGCACAGTGGTGAAGGTCAGGCTAGATGCAACCTGGGTCAGGTTCTTTTCGGCGGCGCGCCGCAGCGCGAAACGCACGATTTTTCCGGCATTGGATACGCGGATTTGTGGAGCGTCGGAGGATTTCAGGCGCGCCAGAGGGATGGATGACTGGTGCGAGGTATTTGGAGTCGTGGCGGCTTCGGGCGGGGCAGATTCTGCACGTTCGTTCTGGGTACGTATGGTCACGATAAAAACCTTTTCGTTCCGGGGCAGTGTTCAGGCAGCGCAGGCCGCTTTCGAGTCATAATACCAGTATGACAACGCAATTGAATCCCGTCCTGCGCCACGGCGCCTCTGTATCGCTGATCGCGCTCATTGTTTTATGCCTGCTCTGGGAGCTCAAGATAGCCCCTTTGCGGCCTGGTGGATCGCTGCTGGCGCTCAAGGCGCTGCCGCTGCTGCTGCCATTGCGCGGCGTGCTCAGAGGGCATCTGTACACGCTGCAATGGGCCGCCATGCTGATCCTGCTTTATTTCATGGAAGGCGTGGTCAGGGCATGGTCCGACCCGGCGCCCCTGTCGGCGCTGATGGGCGGCCTGGAAATTATTTTCTCGCTGGTGTTCTACCTGTGCGCGATTTTCTATCTCAGGCCGGCCAAGCGGGCAGCCAAGCAAGGCCAGGCCCAGCGCGCGGCCAAGGGGTCCTGATGATGATAGACGCCATCCAGGATTTGACGGTCGATAACTCTTTTGCCGAATTGCCGTCGGCCTTCTATACCCGTTTGTCGCCCCAGCCGCTGACCGAGCCCAGGCTGCTGCATGCCAACGCCGACGTGGCGGCGTTGCTGGGCCTGTCGTCCAGGGCGTTAAGCGATCCCGACTTCCTCAATGTATTTTCGGGCTCGGCCCCCCTGCCGGGCGGCAAGACGCTGGCCGCGGTGTATAGCGGCCATCAATTCGGCGTATGGGCGGGTCAACTGGGTGACGGCAGGGCGCATTTGCTGGGTGAAGTGGCCGCGGCATCGGGAAACTGGGAACTGCAGCTCAAGGGCTCGGGGCACACGCCGTACTCGCGCATGGGAGACGGCCGGGCAGTGCTGCGTTCCTCTGTGCGCGAATATCTGGCGGGAGAAGCCATGGCGGGCCTGGGCATACCCACCACCCGCGCCCTGGCCCTGGTGGTGTCCGACGACCCGGTCTACCGCGAAACCGTGGAAACGGCAGCCATTGTCACGCGGGTATCGCCCAGTTTCGTACGCTTTGGCTCCTTCGAGCATTGGTCGGGCTCGCCAGATAATCTGCGGACCTTGTTCAATTATGTGGTGGACCGCTTTTATCCGGAATGCCGCGATGCCACCCGGGGGGAAAACACCCACGAAAGCGATATTGTCCTGCGGTTTCTCAGGGAGGTCGTCGAACGAACCGCCCGTTTGGTCGCCGATTGGCAAACCGTGGGTTTTTGCCACGGTGTCATGAACACCGACAATATGTCCATTCTGGGCCTCACCATCGATTACGGCCCCTACGGTTTCATGGATGCTTTCCAAGTCAACCATATCTGCAATCACAGCGATACCTCCGGGCGCTACGCCTGGAATGCGCAGCCTTCGGCGGCTAATTGGAACCTGTATCGCCTGGGCAGCGCCTTGCTGGGGCTCGGCGTCGAGGCTGATGCGCTGAAAAGCGAACTGGCGCACTTCGAGGCCGATTTCCTGCAGGCCTATCGCGGCAACTTGCGCAACAAGCTGGGCCTGATGCGCTGGGAAGATGGCGATGACGAGTTGCTGGACGACTGGTGGCGGCTGCTGCATACGCAGCGGGCGGATTTCACCCTGTGCTTTCGTGCCCTGGCGACCGCGCCGCGGCAGCGCGCACCGCTTCTGGCGCATTTCGAGGATCACGCGGCGGCCAATGCCTGGCTTGATCGCTATACGGCGCGCCTGGCGCAGGATGGGCGCGCCGACCAGGAACGCGTTGACCAGATGAATGGCGTGAATCCGCTTTACGTCTTGCGCAATCATTTGGCGGAAACCGCCATCCAGGCGGCCGCGCAGGGCGATGCCGGCGAAATCGATACTTTGTTGCGCCTGTTGCGTGAACCTTATACTGAAAAGCCGGGTTTCGAGACCTACGCGTCGGCGCCGCCCGAATGGGCCAGCCGGCTGGAAGTCAGTTGTTCGTCGTAAGACTGTCGCCGAGCCGCGGCGCCCGCCGGCCGGGCACCCGTTTGCGCTCCGCGCAGCAGCTTCACAATTATTTAATAGAATCGATGTATCAGTTAAGGTAAAAACATCACTATGTCAGGCAACACCCTAGGTAAACTTTTCTGCGTCACCAATTTTGGCGAGTCCCACGGTCCGGCCATCGGCGCCGTGGTCGACGGCTGCCCGCCGGGCCTGACGCTGGACGCGGCCGATATCCAGCTCGAACTCGACCGGCGCCGGCCCGGTACTTCACGGCATGTCACGCAACGCCAGGAACCGGACCAGGTCGAAATCCTGTCCGGTATCCACCAGGGCGTGACCACCGGCACGCCCATCGGCCTGCTCATACGCAATGCCGACGCGCGCAGCAAGGACTACAGCAATATTGCCGACACCTTCCGCCCCGGGCATGCCGACTACACTTATTGGCGCAAGTATGGCGAGCGCGATCCGCGCGGCGGCGGCCGGTCATCGGCGCGCCTGACGGCGCCAACGGTGGCGGCCGGGGCGATTGCCAAGAAATGGCTGGCGCAGGCGCACGGGGTCAAGATACGGGGCTACATGAGTCAGCTGGGGCCCATCGCGATACCTTTCCAGTCGTGGGACGAGGTGGCGAACAATCCCTTCTATGCGCCCAATGCGCAGATCGTCCCCGAGCTCGAGGCCTACATGGACCAGTTGCGGCGCGAGGGAGACTCGATCGGCGCACGCATCGAAGTGCTGGCGGAAAACACGCCCGCGGGCTGGGGCGAGCCTTTGTACGACCGTCTCGATGCAGATATTGCGCATGCCATGATGGGTTTGAATGCTGTCAAGGGCGTATCCATAGGCGCCGGTTTCGACTGCATTGCCCAGCGCGGTTCCGAGCATGGCGATGAAATCACGCCCGACGGTTTCGCGACCAATCATGCGGGGGGCGTGCTGGGCGGCATTTCGTCGGGACAGGCCATTGCCGTATCGCTGGCCATCAAGCCGACCTCCAGCATACGCATCGAGCGCCAGTCGATCAATCGGGCGGGCGAGCCGGTGCAAGTCCAGACGCTGGGACGCCACGACCCTTGCGTGGGCATACGCGCCACGCCCATTGTCGAGGCCCTGCTCGCCATTGTTCTTATGGACCACGCCCTGCGCCACCGCGCCCAGTGCGGCTGATAGATCATTATGCAAGGAGCACCCTTAACGTGAAAATATATAAATCAATGACTCGAAAAGTATTGGCCGTGGGTCTGGTATCGGCCGCCGTGACGCTGGGCGGTTGCGCCGCGGTGCAAACCACAGACTCCGGCACGGTGGGGGTGGACCGCAAGCAGTACATGTCGGGCATGGTGTCGGAAGCCGCGCTCCAGCAAGAGGCCAGCCAGCAGTACAACACCTTGTTGGCGCAAGCCAAGGCCCAGGGGGCGCTGGACCGGAATGCCGCACAGACCAAGCGGGTTCAAACTATTTCCCAGCGCCTGATCAAGCAGGTCGGCGTTTTCCGTCCGGATGCCGCCAACTGGAATTGGGACGTGCATGTGCTGAGCTCGGACGAGGTCAACGCCTGGTGCATGCCGGGTGGAAAAATCGCGGTCTACACCGGGTTGATCGACAAGATCAAACCCACCGACGCGGAGCTGGCCGCCGTCATCGGCCATGAAATGGCGCATGCGCTGCGCGAACATGCGCGCGAACAGGTTTCGCAGCAAATGGTGTCTGACATGGGGCTGTCGGTGCTGGCGGCGGTCACGGGCATCGGTGCAACGGCCGACCTGGGCGGCGCCCTGAGCAAGGTCATGTTCACGCTGCCGAACAGTCGCACCCATGAAACCGAAGCCGACCGCATTGGTGTCGAACTGGCCGCCCGGGCCGGCTACGACCCGCGCGCCGCCGTTACGCTTTGGCAGAAAATGGGGGCGCTCAGCGCTGGCAATGCGCCGCCCGAGTTCCTGTCGACGCACCCCTCCGCAGCCAGCCGGACTTCCGACCTGGCCCAGGCGGCGGAAAAAGTCATGCCGTTGTATCGGCAAGCCGGCGGTAAATAACGCGCGGGCGAATCCGTGCCCACAAGCCGGATAGCCGGGGGCGGTGGCCGGGCTGGCCGAAATCCCTGCTTCAGGATTTCGGCCAGCCCGCTTTACAGGCGCTGGCGGTCCAGAGCCGGGGTTGGCGCGGCGTCTTGCTTGCCGCTCCGGCGAATGCGATACCAGTTCACGCCGACCGCCGCGATCAATAGCAGGCCCAGATAGCCCAGCAGGGGGTATACAGTGCCCACCAGCTTGGTGAAACCCACCAGGCTCAGACCCAGACCGATGAAGCCCGACGCGATGCTGGTGATGCGGAAGCGGTTGGTTTCGGGTTTGGCAAAGCGGGCGCTGAAGGCGAAGAACATGCCGACGGATGTGCTGTATATCATGCACGTGATCGATATGGTCATCAGGATGCCGGCGATCGGGGAAAGCCGCGACGCCAGTGCCAGCGTTGGCAGCTCGGCGCCTTGCAGCTGGTTCAGGTTGTACAGCAGGGCAATATTGATCAGCAGGATCAACAGGCCCAGGCCCACGCCGCCGATGACGCCGCCCAGCATGGTCGTCTTGCTGTCGGTGCTGCGTCCGGAAATCACCGCCAGCATGGGGAAGCCCACGGCAATATTGAACGAGGCATACAGCAGCGCGCCCAGCGCCCAGTGCGGCGCGACGGTTTCCTGCTGCGCCGCCAGCACCAGCAGTTCATCCATATCGGCGTTGGTGGTGAACAGGGAGTAGGCGGTAATGACCAGCACCATGACCAGGAGAAACGGCGTTGCCGCGCTGACCAGATCAATGATGCGCTTGACGTTCAGGCACAAGGTTCCCACGGTCAGCAGCGTCATGAACAAGCCGCCAATCAGGGGCGAGATTCCGAATTGTTGCTTGAACAGCGAGCCTGTGGCCGCCAGCATGGCGACGCCGACACCGAAAAGAAAAAACGTCAGCAGCAAGTCCATGGCGACGCCGGCCCGGCGGCCGAACAGGATATGCAATACGTGCTTGTGGGATTCGGCCTGCAATTGGGTGCTCATCTGCGCGATTTGCCTGCCCAGAAAGGCGAACAGGAAACCTGCCAGCAGCGTGCCCGCGATACTGGCGATGCCATAGCCGGTAAAGAACTGCAGGACTTCCTGGCCCGAAGCAAAGCCGCCGCCGATGATCACGCCCATGTAGGCAAAGGCCAGTTGGAATGCGTATTTGTTCATGTTGAAAGTAGAAGTTTGGAAAAAGAATAGGCGTGCAAGCAGATATAGCAATCTATTTACATAAATCAGTCTATGGCGCAGGATTGTACTCCTGTTCCCCATGATCTTGGATCAGCGACTTGGCTGGCACTACTGATACCAGTATAAAAACTTGTCTTGTACCAGGTTTGCAGACTGGCATAATAAACAACCGCTTTCTTTTTTTTCTATTTCAAGAGCACCGCCATGGCACAAACCCTGTACGACAAACTCTGGAATGCGCATGTTGTGCACCAAGAGTCCGACGGCACCTGTCTGCTGTATATAGACCGCCACCTGGTACACGAAGTGACCAGCCCGCAAGCCTTCGAGGGTCTGCGGCTGGCTGACCGCAAGCCGTGGCGCATCAGCGCCAATCTGGCCGTCGCCGATCACAACGTCCCGACCACGGCCCGCAGCGAGGGCATACAGGACCCGATCTCGCGCCTGCAGGTCGACACCCTGGATGAAAACTGCGAAAAATACGGTATTACCGAATTTCGCATGAATGATCTTCGGCAGGGCATCGTCCACATCATCGGGCCGGAACAGGGCGCCACGCTGCCGGGCATGACGGTGGTTTGCGGCGACTCGCACACCAGCACGCACGGCGCCGTGGGCACTCTTGCATTTGGCATAGGCACATCCGAAGTCGAGCATGTGCTGGCAACCCAGACGCTGCTCATGAAGAAAAACAAGAATATGCTCATCAGAATCGAGGGCGAGCTGCCGGTCGGCTGTACCGCCAAAGATCTGGTGTTGTATGTGATTGGCAAAATAGGCACGGCCGGCGGCACGGGCTACGCCATCGAGTTCGGCGGCAGCACGATGCGGGCGCTTTCGGTCGAAGGCCGCATGACCGTCTGCAATATGGCCATCGAGGCCGGCGCCCGCTCCGGCATGGTGGCTGTCGACCAGAAAACCATCGATTACTTCCGCGGCCGTCCTTATGCGCCCACTGGCGCCCTGTGGGACCAGGCAGTGCAATACTGGCGCACCCTGCACTCCGATGAAGGCGCCGCTTTCGACCGGGTCATCGATATCGATGCGCGCGACATCATGCCGCAGGTATCGTGGGGCACCTCGCCCGAAATGGTCCTGCCCGTGGATGCGCGCGTACCCGACCCCGACAAGGAAAAAGACGATGTGCGGCGCAGCGGCATGGAACGCGCGCTGGAATACATGGGCCTGAAGCCCAACATGCTGCTTACCGACATCAAGGTGGACCGCATATTCATTGGTTCCTGTACCAACGCCCGCATCGAAGACCTGCGCGCCGCGGCCGCTGTCGCCCGGGGCAAACGGGTGGCGTCGTCGGTCAAGCAGGCCATGATCGTTCCGGGTTCCGGTCTGGTCAAGCTGCAGGCCGAGCAGGAAGGCCTGCATAAAATCTTCCTGGATGCCGGCTTCGAGTGGCGTGAGCCGGGCTGTTCCATGTGCCTGGCCATGAATGCCGATAGGCTGGAACCGGGCGAGCGCTGCGCGTCGACCTCGAACCGCAACTTCGAGGGCCGCCAGGGGCAGGGTGGGCGCACGCACCTGGTCAGTCCGGCCATGGCCGCCGCGGCCGCGATTGCCGGCCATTTTGTTGATATACGAAATTTTAGATAGGAAGCCATCATGCAAGCCTTCACCACACATCATGGCCTGGTAGCGCCGCTCGACCGTGAAAACGTCGATACCGATTTGATCATACCCAAGCAATTCCTCAAGTCCATCAAGCGCACCGGTTTCGGCCCCAATCTGTTCGACGAATTGCGCTACCTGGACCATGGCGAACCGGGCATGGATAACACCAGGCGTCCGCTCAATCCGGATTTCGTGCTGAATCAGCCCCGCTATCAGGGAGCCTCGATTTTGCTGGCACGCAAGAACTTCGGCTGCGGTTCCAGCCGCGAGCATGCACCCTGGGCGCTGACGCAATACGGTTTCCGCGCCATTATTGCGCCGTCGTACGCCGATATCTTCTTCAACAACAGCTTCAAGAACGGCCTGCTGCCCATCGTGCTGCCTAAACTGCAGGTGGCGCGGCTGTTCGACGAAGTCAGGGCCTTTGCCGGCTACAGGCTGCGCATCGACCTGGCCCGGCAAGTCGTGATCACCGAGGATGATCGCGAATTGGCCTTTGATATTGAACCCTTTCGCAAACACTGTTTGCTGAACGGGCTCGATGATATCGGCTTGACCCTGCAAAAAGCAGACATGATCCGGACATTTGAAGCCGAACGCCTTGCCCGCCATCCGTGGCTGGAATCGCGCCCCATCGTATAGGAAGAACTATGACTCACAAGATTGCCGTATTGCCGGGCGATGGCATCGGCCCTGAAATCACCGAGCAGGCGGTGCGCGTATTGACGGCGCTGGACCTGGACCTCGATCTGCATACCGCGCCGGTCGGCGGCGCCGCCTACGAGGCCCAGGAACATCCCTTGCCCGCCAGTACGCTTGAGCTGGCCAAGAGCTCGGCGGCCATACTGTTTGGCGCGGTGGGCGACTGGAAATACGACAAGCTGCCCCGCGAGCTGCGCCCCGAGCAGGCCATTCTGGGCCTGCGCAAGGCGCTGGGCCTGTTCGCCAACCTGCGTCCCGCCATTCTGTACCCGCAGCTGGCCAATGCCTCGTCCCTGAAGCCCGAGGTCGTGTCGGGTCTTGACATCCTGATCGTGCGCGAGCTGACGGGCGACATCTATTTCGGCCAGCCGCGCGGTGTGCGCGAGCTCGCCGATGGCCCGTTCAAGGGCGAGCGCCAGGGCTTCGACACCATGCACTACGCAGAGTCCGAAATCAGGCGCATTGCGCATGTCGCCTTCCAGGCGGCGCAAAAACGCAATAAGCAGCTATGCAGCGTGGACAAGGCCAATGTGCTTGAAACCTCGCAGTTCTGGCGCGACATCATGATTTCGGTGGCCGGCGAGTATCCCGACGTCGAGCTTTCGCATATGTATGTCGACAATGCGGCCATGCAGCTCGTCCGGGCGCCCAAGGCTTTCGACGTCATCGTGACGGGCAACCTGTTCGGCGATATTCTGTCGGACGAGGCCGCCATGCTGACGGGCTCCATAGGCATGCTGCCTTCGGCATCGCTGAATGCGTCGAACCAGGGTCTGTACGAGCCCAGCCATGGTTCCGCCCCGGACATCGCCGGCACGAACCAGGCCAATCCCCTGGCGACGATTCTGTCGGCCGCCATGCTGCTGCGCTATTCGCTGAACGAAGCCGGTCAGGCCGACCGCATCGAGGCCGCTGTCCAGGCCGTCCTCGAGCAGGGCTTGCGCACCAAAGACCTCTACGAGGCAGGAACAACCCAGGTCTCGACCACTGAAATGGGTGATGCCGTGCTGAAAGCATTAAAATAATATGTCAGACTAGCGTTTTCTTTTATTTTAAGTGACAGCAACATGAGCCAAGCAGTAGGTTTAGTCGGTTGGCGCGGCATGGTGGGTTCCGTCCTCATGCAGCGCATGCGCGACGAAAATGATTTCTCCCTGTTCCAGCCGGTCTTCTTTTCCACCAGCAACGCCGGGGGCGCCGCCCCGTCGTGGGCCGATGGCGCGGGTCCCCTGCAAGACGCCTACGATATTGACGCGCTCAAGAAACTGCCCATTATCCTGACCGCCCAGGGCGGCGACTACACTTCGGCGGTATATCCCAAGCTGCGGGCGGCGGGCTGGCAGGGCGTCTGGATAGACGCGGCCAGCACGCTGCGCATGGACGACGACGCCATTATTGTGCTCGACCCGGTCAACCGCCCCGTCATCGACGAGGCGCTCAAGCGCGGCGTCAAGAACTACATTGGCGGCAACTGCACGGTCAGCTGCATGCTCATGGGTCTGGCCGGCCTGTTCAACCAGGATCTGGTCAAGTGGATGACCAGCATGACTTATCAGGCGGCATCGGGCGGCGGCGCACAGCATATGCGCGAGCTCCTGACCCAATTCGGCCTGCTGAACCAGCAGGTCAGGCCATTGCTCGACGACCCGGCATCGGCCATTCTGGACATCGACCGCGGCGTACTCAAGGCGCAGCAGGATGCCGGCCTGCCGCAGCAGCATTTCGGCGTGCCGCTGGGCGGCAACCTGATTCCCTGGATCGACAAAGACCTGGGCAATGGCGTGTCGCGCGAAGAATGGAAGGCCGGTGCCGAAACCAACAAGATTCTGGGGCGCGGCGCGGCTTTCGACAAGCCCGAAACACCTATCGACGGCTTGTGCGTACGCATCGGCGCCATGCGCTGCCACAGCCAAGCGCTGACCATCGAACTGAACAAAGATGTGCCAATCGACGAGGTCGCCGACATCATCGCCCAAGGTTCGAAGTGGGCCAAAGTCATTCCCAACGAACGCGAGGCCAGCATGCATCAGTTGACACCTGTCGCGGTAACCGGAACGCTCGACATTCCGGTGGGGCGCCTGCGCAAGATGTCCACGGGCACCAACCAGATCAGTGCGTTTACCGTGGGCGATCAGCTATTATGGGGGGCGGCCGAACCCTTGCGCCGCATGCTGCGAATAACTTTGGGTGAACTCTAAAAATGCAAATGTCCCGTAGTGTGTCCTCGTCGGTAGTGCTGGTTGTAAAACCCAAGCCTTTGGTCGGGGCGCTTGCAGCAGCATTGCTGATGTGCTCGACTTCCTACGCGGCAAGCTTCGGGCATTCCCGCCTGGTGTCGGCGCTGGGGCAGCCCTTGCACATCAATGTGCCGGTCACCCAGCTCAACGCCGACGACTTGCGCAGCTTTTCCGCCAGCCCGGCGCCAGCGGCCGCCTGGGAACAGGCAGGGTTGACCCCGCCCGTCGATCTTGACAGCATGCAGGTTCGCCTGGCCGATGGCTATGCGCCTGGCAGCAAGCTGATACAAGTGCGGTCGGGCCAGGCTTTCAACAAGCCTGTGGCCGATCTTTTGCTGGATGTGCGTACGGCAACTGGCCAGCAGCGTTATCAGGTCAGTCTGCTGACGCACGCCAGGCCCGATGCCGTGGCCCCTGCGCAACAGGGCGGCACGGACGCCGCATCGTCAGCTCCCCCAACGGTAATCCATGTCAGGCGCGGCGACACCATGTTTGCCATTGCACAGAGTCATGCCGTCCCAGGGGTGTCCGTATATCAGATGATGATTGCGCTGCAGCGGGCCAATCCGCAGGCATTCATTCATGGCAATCTGAACCTGGTGAAGGCGGGCGCCCGGCTGACCGTGCCCGACAACGCCGCACTTACGGCCATTTCCGACCGCGAGGCCCGTCGCCTCTTCCAGCAGCAGGCGCAGGCCTTTGCCCAGTATCGCCAGCGCGCGGCGGGGCGCACCAGCGCCGTTGCCGAAAGCGGCGCCGCTGGAGGCGTGGTGACAGCGTCGGGCTCACCCCTGACGGACCAGCCCGCGGCGGGCGTGCAAGATCAATTGCGTCTGTCCGGCGGGCAAACCGCAGCGGTCAACACAAGTCATGCCGTCGACAACGCCGCGGCCACGCGCCAGGGCATCGAAGAATCCCGGGAGCGTGTGTCGCAGCTGGAAGAAAACGTCAGAACGCTGAACGAGGCCCTGCGTGCCCAGGGCAGCGCGGCCTCCAACCTGGTGATCGACAGCGCCAAAGGCCTTAGCGATTCCATCGCCCAGGTCACTGGCACGGCGGACAGCCCGGCGGGTAGCGCTGACGGCGCAGCGGCGAACGGCACGGCAGCAAATAATGGTGCAGCTGAAAATGGCGCAGCGGCAAACGGCACAGCGGCAAACGGCACAGCGGCAAACGGCACAGCGGCAAACGGCACAGCGGCAGGTGGCGCGGCAGCAGGTGACTCAGCAGCAGGTGACTCAGCAGCAGGTGGCACAGCGGCAGGTGGCACGGCAGCAGGTGGCACAGCGGCAGGTGGCACGGCAGCAGATGGCACGGCACCAGGTGACTCAGCAGCAGGTGACTCAGCAGCAGGTGGCACAGCAGCAGGTGACTCAGCAGCAGGTGACTCAGCAGCAGGTGACTCAGCAGCAGGTGACTCAGCAGCAGGTGACTCAGCAGCAGGTGACTCAGCAGCAGGTGACTCAGCAGCAGGTGACTCAGCAGCAGGTGGCACAGCAGCAGGTGGCACAGCAGCAGGTGGCACAGCG
>JBATWU010000066.1:0-18491 GCA_049672825.1 Pusillimonas sp. | reverse complement strand
TGACCTGGAAATGGGATCAGGCCAGGGTAAAGCCTTCCAGCTCCAATAGCGCAAACTTGCGTTCAAGCCCGCCGGAATAGCCGTTCAGGCGCCCATTTCCGGCCAGCACGCGATGGCAGGGCACGATGATGGTGATGGGGTTGCGTCCCACCGCCGTACCCACCGGACGCCCATGCTGCTGAGTCAGCCCGACCGACGATGCCACATCGCCATACGACACATATTCGCCGTAGGGGATATCCAGCAGCGCCCGCCAGACTTTTTTCTGGAAGGCGGTGCCATCCAGATGCAACGGAACCGTAAACACCTTGCGGGTGCCGTCGAAGTATTCATCCAGCTCGTGCCGGGCCTGCTCGAACAGGGCCGCCACGCCTGCCGGTGTGTCGGCCTGCATCAGTTTGAAGGGCGTGCTTGTCGCGCACTGGGCCGGTCCATGCGCCGAGGCGTCGACCGGGTCACGATCGTGGGTGTCATCGTCGGCAACGGCCAAGCCGGTCGGACACAAGTCCTGGTCATTGAAAAGGCCAGGCGCCACTGTTTTTTTATAGGCCTTGAAGTTTTTGATGGGCGCGCCCGCCATCATGCCCGCCGTGGGATCGGCCCTGTCCGCCCGCGTGGGCGCCAAGCCCGCCACAGGAGGGCAATCTTTCTGGCCCGCGAAATACAGGCCGTCAAGGCACGTGCCATTGGAACTGAGCAGTATCGGACCCAGGGGCGAAGCCATCTGCGCGTAGAACGTCATGATTCGGTCTCCTTGCCGCGCCTCGTCCTCGATGATGCCTGGCCGCGACGCGCAGCGTTGGTATTGTAGTGCGAACCTGTTTGCGCCAGGGCGGTATCATCAAGGTTTTCGCCCACCGGAAGCCATGCCATGTACCTGCCCAGACACTTCGAAGAAACACGTGTCGACATCCTGCACGAACTGATTCGCGCCCACCCGCTGGCAACCCTGGTCACGCTGTCGTCCGACGGCTTGAATGCCAACCACATTCCCTTGCACCTGGTCGAATCGCCCTCGCCTTTCGGTACGCTGCAGGGCCATGTGGCCAGGGCCAACCCCTTGCTGGCGGACTTGCCCTGTGACATCGAGACATTGGCGGTATTCCAGGGCGCCGATCACTACATGTCGCCTTCACTGTATGCCACCAAGGCTGAAACGGGCAAGGTCGTGCCAACCTGGAACTACGCCGTCGTGCATGCCTACGGCTACTTGCGGGTGGTCGATGACAAGGCCTGGCTGGGCGCCCTGCTTGAACGGCTGACCGCGCATCACGAGGCGGCCAGCCCGCAACCCTGGTCGGTTTCGGATGCGCCCGCCGATTATATCGATCTGCAGTTGAAAGCGATCGTGGGCGTGGAAATGGTCATCACGCGCTGCGTTGGAAAGATGAAACTGAGCCAGAACCAGCCCGCCAGGAACCAGGCCAGTATCGTGGCCGGAATGCGCGCCGACGACGCGCCGTCCGCCCGCGCCATGGCCGCGCTGGTGCAGGCACGGGCGCAAAAGCCGGCCTGAGCATGCCGGCGGTGGAATCACGCGCTGGGCGCGGCGGTTCAATGCAGCTTCACCCGAGGTGCGCCGCGTTTCATGAACAGACGGCCTATTGCCAGCGTGCCGGTACGCACAGGGCCCAGCACGGCCAGGTGGTGCAGCAGGTGCAGGCTCATATACATGAGCCTGGCCAGCAGGCCCTCCACAAACCAGCTCTTGCCCGAGAGCACGCCCATCAGACTTCCCACTCCCCGACTGTGGCCCACGGATACCAGCGAGCCATAGTCGCGGAAACGGAATTCGCGTGTCCCGGGGTCCTCGCCGTTGATGCGCGCGCGCAGCGTATCCATCAGGAAGCCGGCCTGCTGGTGCGCCACCTGCGCCCTGGCGGGCAATGGGTGGTCTTCCCCCAGCCAGGGAGCCTGGGCGCAATCCCCCAGGGCATAGATGGACGAATCGCCCGTACGCAGGCTGCTGTCCACCACCAACTGGTTGATGCGATTGGTTTCCAGCCCCAGCCGCGATAGCCAGGCTGGTGCTTCGATACCCGCGGCCCATACGCAAAGATCGGCCGGATAGCGACGGCCGTCGCCGTCGATCAGGGCGTCGCGCTCCACACTGGCGACACGCACCGAGGTGTGCACCGTCACGCCTCTGTCTTCCAGCAGCTTCTGAGCGGCCGCCGACATTTTCTCGGGCAGGGCCGACAAGATGCGGTCGCTGCCTTCCAGCAGGGTAATGCGGATATCGGTGGATGGGTCCAGATCGTTCAAGCCATAGAAGGACGCGTCGGCGCAGGCTTCCAGCAGCTCGGCGGCCAGCTCCACCCCGGTCGCACCGCCGCCCACGATGCCGATATCCAGCGTATAGCCGGGCTGCGCCGATTTGCGCCGGTTGGCGGTTACCAGTTCGTGCAACAGGCGCAGGCGGAAACGCTCGGCCTCTTCGGTGGAGTCGAGCGCGATCGCGAACTGCGCCGCGCCCGGCGTGCCAAAAAAGTTGGACTTGCTGCCCACCGCCATCACCAGCGTGTCGTAGCCGATTTCCCTGGCCGGGAAGACTTCGTCCTGCGTATCCGAAAACACGGGTTTCAGCTTCAGGCGCCTGGTTTCGCGGTCAAGAGCTTCAAGTTCACCATAAATGAACGTGAATCCGCAGTCCTTGGCCAACATGAAGTAGGACAACCCCTCGCGGTGTATATCCAACGTCCCCGCCGCCACTTCGTGCAGCGAGGGCTTCCAGATATGCCCGCCACTCTTGTCGACCAGCAGCACATGACCGGGCCCGAACTTTCGCCCCAGCTTGGCGGCGAGCTCCAGGCCGCCGGCCCCTCCACCAACAATGACTACCTTGTGCGCCTTGTTCTGCGTCATGGACTGCTCCTTGCTGTAATGTCAGTGAGGGGACCGCTGGTTTACCCTGGACCATCGGCGCCGGCCTTGTCAATGAATAGCACAGGCCGGACCGCAACCTGGCAACATTTTGCTACATGACTGCCAAGGCTTTCTCGTCTTCGGCCCAGCCGCCGCCCAGGGCCTTGTACAGAGCGACCTCGCTGCTCAACTGGGCCAGGCGATCTTGCACCAATTGCTGCTGGGAATTGAACAGCAGACGCTGGGCATCCAGCACAGTCAAGTAGCTGTCCACTCCTTCCTGGTAACGCTGATCGGCCATTTGATAGTACTCGGTCGTGTTGCGCACCAGATCACGCTGGGCAGCCAACTGTTTGCCGTAGGTGCCGCGCGCGGCCAGGCTGTCGGCCACTTCCTTGAACGCCACCTGTATGGCCTGCTCGTACTGCGCCACGCGTATGTCTTTCTGGATCTCGGCATAATCCAGGTTGGCGCTCAGGCGGCCCGCCTGGAAAATGGGCAGCGTGATCTGCGGCGCAAAGCTCCAGGCCCCCGAACCGCCTTCAAACAGACCCGATATCTGGGCGCTGGCGGTGCCGGCTCCCGCCGTCATCCGGATGCTCGGAAAGAAGGCCGCCCGCGCCGCGCCAATACTGGCGTTGGCGCCGATCAACTGGTGCTCCGCCGCGCGCACATCGGGCCGGCGCTGCAGCAGGTCGGACGGCAGCCCGGCCGGCACGTCCTCCAGCACCGGGCCATGAATATCCAGCGCCTCGGGCAGATCATGGGGCAAGGCGCCTCCCACCAGCAGCCGCAGGGCATTGACGTCGGTGGCGATCTGTCGCGTGTAGCGCTGCAACTGCGCCCTGGCTTCGTCCACGGCCGTGCGCGACTGGCGCACCTCCATGGCCGATGCTATGCCGGCGTCAAAACTGCTTTGCACCAGCGACAGCGTTTGCTCGTAGGTCTTGAGGGTGTCACGTGTCAGCCCCAGCAGGGTCTGATCGGCCTGCAAAAGCAAATACGCATCGGCCACGCTGGCCACCAGGCTGATATGCGCGCTGCGCTGCGCCTCTTCCGTGGCCAGATAGCTTTCCAGGGCCTGGCGGTTCAGATTGCGCACGCGGCCGAAGAAATCAAGCTCGTATGCGGTCGACAGGCCCACATCGTACTGGCTGCTGATGCCGGCCACGCCGGAAGGCGACAGGTCCGACGGCATGCGCTGGCGCGCCGCGTTGGCGACCGCATCGACCGAGGGAAACAGATCGGCGCGCTGTATCCGGTATTGGGCCTGGTAGGCTTGCACGTTCAACGCGGCCACGCGCAGGTCACGGTTGTTGTCCAGCGCCGTTGCAATCAATTGCCGCAGGACCGGATCCTTGAAGAAGGTTTTCCAGCCAATGTCGGCGGCGCTGCCCGCCAGAGCGTCCTCCGGCGCATCCGCCGCATAGGCCTCGCCATTGGGCCATGCGGCGCCCACCGGCGCGGCTGGCCGCTGGTACACGGGCGCCAGGGAACATCCCTGCAGGAACACAGCCAGCAAGGCGCCCAGGCCTATCGTTCTTGTTTTCGTCAATATCATGTTCAGACTCCTTGCTCCGCGCTATGGCGCAGTGGCGCCGCCGCATCCGGCTCCCGCCGGCGGAAGGTCAGCTTGGCCACCACCACATAGAACAGCGGAATGAAGAAGACAGCCAGAACGGTGGCGGTAACCATGCCGCCGACCACGCCGGTGGCAATGGCATGCTGGCTGCCCTGCCCCGCGCCGCTGGCCAGCGCCATGGGCAAGACCCCGAAGGTAAAGGCCAGCGACGTCATCACGATGGGGCGCAGGCGCAGACGCGCCGCCTCGAGCGCCGCCTCGACCAGCGTCCTGCCTTCCTGCTCGTACAGCAGTTTGGCGAATTCGACGATCAAAATCGCGTTCTTGGCCGACAAGCCTATCGTAGTCAACAGGCCGATCTGAAAAAACACGTCGTTATTCAGGCCACGCAGCAAGGTGGCAACGACGGACCCTATTACCCCCAGGGGCACGCCCAGCATGACGGCGGCCGGCACCGACCAGCTTTCGTACAGGGCTGCCAGACTCAGGAAGACGATGAGCACCGTCAGGGTATACAGCAGGGGCGCCTGCGAGCCGGTCTGTCTTTCCTCGTAAGAGGTGCCGTTATACGCCACGCCAAGCCCTCCGGGCAGTTTATCCATGATCTCGTCGATTGCCTGCATGGCTTCGCCTGTCGTGTAGCCGGACGCGGGCTGTCCCTGAATCTGCATGGCGGGCACGCCATTGAATCGCTGCAGCTTGGGCGAACCGTAGGTCCATTCGCCGCTGGCAAAGGCAGAGAAAGGCACCATTTCTCCCTGCGAATTGCGCACATACCATTTGCCGAAGTCCTCGGGTGCCAGACGCGAATCCATATTGCCCTGTAGATAAACCCGCTTGACCCGCCCGCGGTCGATGAAGTCATTCACGTACATCGACCCCCAGGCCGTAGACATGGTTTCATTGATATCAGCCAGATTGAGCTGCAGCGCACGCGCCTTCTCGTCATCGATCAGCACTTGATACTGCGGTTCATCGTCCAGGCCGTTGGGGCGCACCATGAACAATCGGGGGTCCTGGTTGGCCAGGCTCAGGAACTGATTGCGGGCAGCCATCATTTCATCGTGATTCAAACCGCCCTGGTTCTGCAGATACAGATCGAAGCCGGTGGCATTGCCCATCTCGGGAATCGCGGGCGGCACAAAGGCAAACACGGTTGCATCCTTGATCTGGGCAAAGCGGGCGCTGGCGCGCTGCACCAGGCTGAAGGCGTCGGCACCGTCCGCCTTGCGCTGCTCCCAAGGTTTCAGGCGCACAAACGCCATGCCTGAATTCTGTCCGCGCCCGGCAAAGTTGAACCCGCTGATACTCATCACCGTATCAACGATATCGCCTTCTTCTTGCAGCAAATATTCGGTCATTTCATCTAGCACGACGCGCGTCCGTTCGGCGCTGGCATTGACGGGCAGTTGTACCTGCACGAACACCGTGCCTTGATCTTCTTCAGGCAGGAAGGAAGTCGGCAGGCGTGTGAACAATATCGCCAGGCCGCCGACAATCAGCAAAAAAATCAGCATATAGCGTCCGCGGCGGCGCAGCATTCCCGCCACGCTACGCTCATAGCGTGCCGTGCCGCGCTCGAACAGGCGGTTGAACCAGCCGAAAAAGCCTTTCTTTTCGTGGTGATCCACATCGCTGGCCCGAAGCATGGTGGCGCACAAGGCCGGCGTGAACACCAGGGCGACAATCACCGATAGCGTCATGGCCGACACAATGGTAATGGCGAACTGCTTGTAGATAATGCCCGCCGAGCCGCCAAAAAAGGCCATGGGCACAAAAACCGCCGACAGCACCACGCCTATCCCCACCAGCGCGCCCTGTATCTGTCCCATGGATTTGCGCGTCGCCTCGCGCGCCGAGATTTTCTCTTCGGCCATGACCCGCTCGACGTTCTCGACCACCACAATGGCATCGTCCACCAGCAGGCCGATGGCCAGCACCATGGCATACATGGTCAGGATGTTGATGGTGAAGCCAAAGGCCGACAAAATACCAAAGGTGCCCAGAATCACCACCGGCACTGCCATGGTCGGTATCAGTGTGGCCCGGAAATTCTGCAGGAACAGATACATCACCAGGAAGACCAGAATAATGGCCTCGATCAAAGTGTGCACCACCGAATTGATCGATGTCTCGACCATGGGCGAGGTATCGTACGGGTAGACAACCTTCACGCCTTCCGGCAGATACGGCTCCAGGCTGCTGATGACGGCGCGTACATTCTCGGCCGCCTCGAGCAGGTTGCCGCCGGTGGCCAGGCGCAGGGCCATCCCGGATGCCGGCAGGCCGTCGAACTCGCTCGCGATTGCAAAATTCTCGCTGCCCAGCCCCACTTCGGCCACATCCTTGATCCGCACCTGGGAACCGTCCGGATTGACCTTGAGCAGAATATTTTCGAACTGCTCCGGTGTTTGCAAGCGGGTCTTGCCGATGACGGTTGCGCTCAATTGCACACCCTGCCTGGCTGGCAGTCCGCCCAACTGGCCGGACGACACCTGCACGTTCTGGGTGCGGATGGCATTGGCCACATCGCCAGGGCTTAACTGAAAACTGTTCAGTTTCTCGGGATCGAGCCAGATGCGCATGGCGTATTGCGAGCCGAACAGCATGAAGTCGCCCACGCCGCTTGTGCGGGAAATCGGGTCCTGCAGGTTGGTCGCGATGTAATCCGCCAGATCGGCTTGCGACATGCGCTTGCTTTCATCAACCAATGCCACGACCTGCATGAAGTTGATCTGGTACTTGGCTACGCGCACGCCCTGGCGCTGCACCTCTTCCGGCAGCAGGGGCGTAGCCAGCTGCAGCTTGTTCTGCACCTGCACCTGAGCAATATCGGGGTCCGTGCCCTGCTCGAAGGTGACGATGACACTCATGCTGCCATCCGAATTGCTTTCGGACGACATATAGCGCAGCCCGTCCAGGCCGTTCATTTGCTGCTCGATGACCTGCACCACGGTATCCTGCACCGTTTGGGCCGACGCGCCGGGGTAAGTCACGGAAATCGAAATCGCCGGCGCCGCAATGTTGGGATACTGGTTAACCGGCATGCCGATGACGGCCAGCGCACCCGCCAGCATGGTCACAATGGCCAGGACCCAGGCAAAAATGGGACGATCAATGAAAAAATTGGACATGTGCTGACTGGCCTTTACTGGTTGACGGCGACTTGGGCCGCGTTGGCGGGCGCTTCGCCAGCTTGCCCGGCCGTGCCCGGCTGGGCGGAGTCCATGGCCTTTGCGCCGAAGCCGGACACAGCGGCCACGTTACCGGCCTCGCTGGCGACAACGTCGGTTTCGCCGCGCAGGCGCTGCAGCCCCTCGGTCACGACACGTTCACCGCCCTTCAATCCTTTGCTGACCAGCCACTGGTTGCCCACCGTGCGCTCGGTCGTCACGATCCGGCGTTGCGCCCTACTCTGCTCATCGACCACCCAAACGCTGGCCTGTCCCGTGGGATCGCGCTGGACGGCCTGCTGCGGCACCAGGATAGCGTTGTTGCGCACCCCTTCGTTAAGCTGGGCCTTGACGAACATGCCCGGCAGCAATCGGCCGTCCGGGTTGGGAAACTCGGCCCGCAAGGTCACCGAGCCCGTGCCCTGATCCACCGTCACTTCCGAGAATTTCAGCGAACCGGCCAGCGGATAGGCGCTGCCGTCTTCCAGCTGCAGCGTTACCTTGGCCTGGTCCGTGCCGCTGCGCTCCAGGCGGCCGCTGGCCAATTCATCCTGCAGCCGCAACAGACCCGACACCGGCTGGGTCACGTCCACAAAAATGGGGTCCAGCTGCTGCACCGTGGCCAGGGCTTGCGCCTGGGCTTGAGTCACCAGTGCACCCTCGGTTACGGCCGATCGCCCGATACGGCCCGAAATGGGCGAAAGCACTTTGGTATAGACCAGATTGATGCGCGCCAGCTCGGCTTGCGCCTGGGCCTGCTTCCAGCTGGAATAGGCATCGTCATACTGCTGCTTGCTGATTGCGCTGGTCTTCTGCAGGCGCTCGTAGCGTTTGGCCAGGCGCTCGGCAGCCACCAGATTGGATCTGGCCCGTTCGTACTCGGCCTGATAAATGGCGGCGTCGATTTGATACAACTGCTGCCCTTGCTTGACTTCGGCGCCTTCGTTGAACATACGCTTCTGGATGATCCCCGTCACTTGAGGACGCAATTCGGCCACCCGGTACGCCGCGGTGCGCCCGGGCAGGTCGGTCGTCAGCCCCAGTGCCTGCTCACGCAAGGTATAGACGCCTACTTCAGGCGCGGCGGCCGCTGCGGGCGCCTGCTCGGCTTGGCCGCAGGCGGCCAGGACGGCGGAAATGGCCAGAAGGACTGCTGTTTTTGCTGAGGAAAATCGAGGACTGGGCTTCATGGGGATCGCTCAAACTATTAAAAAAAACCGAACCGGAAGCACCCGCAGGCAGTGTGGCCTTGAGCGTTTCCGGTTCATGTAGTCAATTTATAACTGTACCGTACGGTCAGTTTATACTTGACAAAAATACCTTGTCAAGCAAAACTGTACGGATCGGTACAGAAATATGAGAGGTAGCCATGAGGATCAAAAGCGAAGCAAGAAAGGAGGCCATCCTGGGTGTAGCCCTGGAAGTCTTTCGTGAGGTGGGCTTCGAGGCAGCCTCGATGTCGCAGATCGCCGCCCGGGTCGGCGGCTCCAAGGCCACCCTGTACAACTACTTTCCATCCAAGGAAGAGTTGTTGTTCGAAGCCATGATGCATTCAGCAGACCAGCATGCCAGTGATGTGCTGCAGCTGCTGCGCGCTGAAGGCGGGCTCCCGGCGCAGTTGCACCGCTTCGTGACCTCGCTGCTGAAGCTGATCAATGCGCCCGAAACCATAGAAGTGCTGCGTGTGGCCATTTCCGTGGGCGGCACCACCGACATCGGCCGCCGCTTCTACGAATGCGGCACGCACCAGGTCTGGCTGGAAATCGCCGACAAGCTGCGCGCGGAAATCAAGAAAGGCCTGCTGCGCGATACGGATGCCGATATGATGGCCATGCATCTGCGCTGCCTGTGCGAAGCCGAATTGATACGCAACCTGCTGGGCGCGTACCAGAAACTGAGCGACCAAGAGGCCCGGCGCAAGGCGCAATGCATCGTCGATCTCTTCATGCAGGCCTATGGCGCCCAGGGCCAGCAGCTCTGACAGGCCTTTCGGGCTACAGCAGGCCTGATCAAAAGCCGGGAGCGCCTTGGCCTGGCGGGGCCGCCGCAAGGCAAGCGGCAAAGCAACCAGCCGCGCTCGCGTAAAAAAGGCGGCTTGACGTAATGCAAGCCGCCTTTTTTCGTGGGGCGCCGCCACTGGCGGCGCCGCAGCGGGATCAGGGCTGCTGAGCCAGGCGCTGCCAGGTATCGACCACGGTATCGGGGTTCAGCGACATCGACAGGATGCCTTCGTCGCGCAGCCAGTTGGCCAGATCGGGGTGGTCGCTGGGGCCCTGGCCGCAAATGCCCACGTACTTGCCGGCAGCCAGGCAGGCCTGGATGGCACGGCGCAACATGAACTGAACGGCTTCATCGCGCTCGTCGAAGTCGGCCGCCAGCAGTTCCATGCCCGAATCGCGATCCAGGCCCAGCGTAAGCTGCGTCATGTCGTTCGAGCCGATGGAGAAACCGTCGAAGTATTGCAGGAACTGTTCGGCCAGAATGGCATTGGAAGGCACTTCGCACATCATGATCAGGCGCAAGCCGTTTTCACCGCGCTCCAAGCCATGGCTGGCAAGCAGATCGACCACCTTCGCCGCTTGCGGCAAGGTGCGCACGAAAGGCACCATGATCTCGACGTTGGTCAGACCCATGTCGTCGCGCACTTTTTTCAGTGCTTCGCATTCCATCTTGAAGCATGCCCCGAACTCTTCGGAAATGTAGCGCGATGCGCCACGGAAACCCAGCATGGGGTTCTCTTCCTCGGGTTCGTAGCGCGAACCGCCCACCAGTTTGCGGTACTCGTTCGACTTGAAGTCGGACAGGCGCACAATGACAGGCTTGGGATAGAAAGCCGCGGCCAGCGTGCTGATGCCTTCGGCGAGCTTTTCAACAAAGAAGGCGCGCGGGCTGGCATAGCCGCGGGCAGCCGATTCGACCGCCTGCTTGAGCTCGGCATCGACATTGGGATAGTCGAGCACGGCCTTGGGATGGACGTTGATATTGTTGTTGATGATGAACTCAAGCCGTGCGAGCCCCACGCCGTGATTGGGAATTTGCGAAAAATCGAAAGCCAACTGCGGATTGCCCACGTTCATCATGATCTTCAGGCCGATATCGGGCATCTCGCCCCAGCGGACTTCCTCGATCTCGGTTTCGATCAGGCCGTCGTAGATGCGGCCCTCGTCGCCCTCGGCGCACGACACCGTGACTTCCCGGCCATTGGCCAGGACATCGGTGGCGGTGGCGCAGCCGACCACGGCGGGAATACCCAGCTCGCGGGCAATAATGGCGGCGTGGCAGGTGCGGCCGCCGCGATTGGTGACAATGGCCGAAGCCAGCTTCATGACCGGCTCCCAGTTGGGGTCGGTCATGTCGGTGACCAGGATGTCGCCGGCCTTGACCTGGTCCATCTCTGAAACATCGGCCACGATGCGCACCTTGCCCGAACCGATCTTCTGGCCGATGGCACGTCCGGTAATCAGGATTTCGCCGGTGGCCTTCAGGCGATAGCGTTCCTGCACGTCGTTGTGGCCCTGCTGCGACTTGACCGTTTCGGGCCGCGCCTGAAGGATATAGATTTTGCCGTCGATACCGTCGCGACCCCATTCGATGTCCATGGGACGCTGGTAATGCTGTTCGATGATGACCGCGTAGTGGGCCAGCTCGATGACCTCTTCGTCGGTTAGCGAGTAGCGGTTGCGTTCGGACACAGGCACATCGACCGTGCGCACCGCATGGCCGGATACGCGCTCGGGATCGAATTCCATTTTGAGAAGCTTGGAGCCGATGCGGCGGCTGATGATGGGATAGTGTCCCGAAGCCAGGGTGGGCTTGAAGACGTAGAATTCGTCGGGATTGACGGCGCCCTGCACTACGGTTTCGCCCAGGCCGTACGACGAAGTGATGAACACGACGTCGGTGAAACCCGACTCGGTATCGAGCGTGAACATGACGCCGGCGCTGCCGCGGTCGGAGCGCACCATGCGCTGTATGCCGGCCGACAAGGCGACGTCGGCGTGCGCATAGCCTTTATGGACACGATACGAAATGGCGCGGTCGTTGTACAGCGATGCAAAGACGTGGCGGATTTTGTCCAGCACGTCGTCTATGCCCACTACATTCAGGAAGGTTTCCTGCTGGCCGGCAAAGGACGCATCGGGAAGGTCTTCGGCCGTGGCGGACGAACGCACGGCGAACGAGCCCTGTCCGTCGGCATCCAGTTCGGCGAAGGCCTTGCGTATGGCCTGTTCGAATTCGGACGGAAAAGGGGTATCGATAATCCACTGGCGGATCTCGGCGCCGGCGGAGGCCAGCTCGCGCACGTCGTCGGAATCGAGGGTTGCCAGCCTGTCGGCAATGCGCTGGTCGAGTTTGGTGGATTTCAGGAAGTCGCGAAATGCATCTGATGTGGTCGCAAAGCCGCCTGGGACTCTTACCCCGGCACTGGCCAACTGACTGATCATTTCACCTAGTGATGCGTTTTTTCCTCCGACCGAGTCGACATCCGTCATGCGGAGCTGCTCGAAAGATACAACATAAGACATAAAGTCACCTTTAACTATATAAAAGAAAGCTTGTTTGCTTAACGCGCCTTGCCCTGGGCGAGCCGAAACGCCGCCTATGAACCGGTGCACTAAGCAAACCAGCCTTGCCTGCTGGTACGGTGACTGTTAATCTTTGCGATTGTACCGTTTCTAGCCTCTTCTGCACTGACTTTATTCCATGCCTGACACCCTGATCGAACGAACCGTTTTTGTTGTCTCCGACAGCACGGGCATTACCGCTGAAACTTTCAGCAACTCTGTACTTTCTCAATTCGAAGAGGTGTCGTTCGAAGCCATACGTATTCCTTATATCGACAGTGTCGAAAAGGCGGAGGCGGCGGCCGTGCGGATCAATCGCAGCGCCGAGGAGCAAAACGCGCCGCCGCTGGTTTTCAGTACGCTGGTCGATCCGGCCATTGCGCAGACCATACGCGAGGCCAACTGTACTTTCCTCGATCTGTTCGGCACGTTTGTGCAGCATATTGAGACGGCGCTGGGCATGAAGTCCAGCCATTCGGTAGGCCGTTCGCATATGGGCGGGTTGTCCAAGCAGTACAACAACCGTATCGAGGCAATCAATTTCAGCCTGGCCCACGATGATGGTCAGTTCATACATGGGCTGGAGCAGGCGGATGTGATTCTGGTGGGTGTTTCGCGCTGTGGAAAAACGCCCACCAGCTTGTATCTGGCCATGCAGTACGCGGTCAAGGCCGCCAACTTCCCCCTGATTCCGGAAGACTTCGATCGCGGCTCCCTGCCCGCCACACTGGCGCCCTATCGCAAGAAGTTGTTCGGCCTGTCCATCCAGCCGGCCCGCCTCGCCGAGGTGCGCAATGAGCGACGGCCCAACAGTCAGTATGCGTCCATCAAGCAATGCCGCCATGAGGTGGCCGAGGCGGAGCGTTTGATGCGGATGGAGGATATTCCCTGGCTGTCGACCACGACGAAGTCGATCGAGGAGATTTCCACCAAGGTGCTGGACGAGGTGGGCCTGAATCGCCGGATTTATTGAAGCCTGATTTGGTTTCTTGAGGCGCCTGGGATGCTGGGGTGTGCTGCGTTCTCCGCTTTGGTTTGCTTTTGGGTTCTTGAGTTTACTGGGTGCTGTGCCGGTGTTTGCTGTTGGTTCTTGAGCCGCCCGGGTACTGCGCCGGTGCCGGGCGACCTTTGAGCAAGCCGCGGCACGGGTTGTCGGGCGGGGGCGTAAGAGGACGCGCATGTCTGAGTCCAAAACAGCCTGGGGGGCTGTTTTGGGCGAGTTCGTACATGGACGCCCCTGGTTTGCCAAGCACTCAATTCTTGATGACGCGAAGGTAAAGATTGCACCCGTACATCCGGACTTTGGTTGCAGCCTTGGTGCTGCTGTCCCTGATGGATTTTGCTGGTTGGCGCCTAATCGCGTCCGCGCACTCAAGGTGCCGAGAACTCGCCGGGCTTGACCAACCACGGTCTGACCTGTTTTGCCATCAATGCATGATCGCCTGAGCAATCGGTGGAAGGGCTCCTTACGTTTCAGTTACCAACAACACAGAACAACTGGCCGGACCGATTAGGAGGCGCTAGGCTCGTAATCGGCCCGGAACTCACGGTCATGGGCCAGCAAGGCCCAAATAACCCGGGCATTCTTGTTGGCCAGCGCCACCACCGCAACATTGGTATTGCGCCGCTGTAGCAGCCTGTTCAGCCAATTGTCCTGTTGGTTTTTGCGTTGGGCATGGGCCACCACGGCCCGCGCCCCATGAACCAGTAGCGCTCGCAAGTAGGCGTCGCCCCGTTTACTGATGCCCAGCAGCACCGGTTTGCCCCCGCTCGAGTGTTGTCTAGGCACCAAGCCGAGCCAGGCCGCGAGCTGCCTGCCATTATGGAAGTTGCCGGCATCACCGATAGAGGCCACCAACGCGCTGGCGGTGATCGCGCCAATGCCAGGGACCTTCTCTAGCCTACGGCTCATCGGGTTGGCGCGGTGCCAGGCCGTAATCTGCACTTCCAGTTCATGCACATGGTGATCCAGCGCCTTTAACTGATCCAGCAAACGTTCGATTAAGAGACGAAATGCGCCAGTTAATTCATCAGCGGCCTGTTCCAGCAGTTGGGGCACCCGTTTGGCCACATGGCCAATGCCTTGAGGCAGAACCAGGCCAAACTCGGCCAGCAATCCCCGAATCTGATTGGCTTGCGCGGTGCGCGCCCGCACAAAGCCTTGACGTGCCCGGTGCAGGGCCAGGACCGATTGCTGATCGACCGTCTTGATCGCCACGAATCGCATGGTGGGCCGTGCTACTGCTTCGCAGATCGCCTGGGCATCAGCCACATCGTTCTTATTGGTCTTGACGTAGGGCTTGACGAACTGAGGCGCCATCAAGCGCACCGTGTGCCCCATGGCCTGCAGTTTGCGGCCCCAGTGGTGAGCACTGGCGCACGCTTCCATGCCAATCAGGCACGGCTCGAGCTGGATAAAGAAGTTCGCCACCTGATCGCGCTTCAGTTGCTTCTTAAGCACGGTCTTGCCGTGCGCATCAACGCCGTGAACTTGAAAGACATTCTTTGCCAAGTCAATGCCAATGGTTGTAATCTTCATGGTGGACGCTCCTCTCGGTTCAAGTGGTAGAAACAACACCTCCACTTTGGCACATTGATGCCGTTACGAGTAGGGGCGTCCATTCCATTGCGTCCGACCCCGGCTGGAAATCCGTGCAAGGGCAGCCCTGGCACAGCCAGGGCCGCAGCGATGGAGCCCGGCACCGGCCCAGCACCCGGGCAACGCCGCAAGAAGCAAGAACACCCTGGATGCCAAGACTCAATTTCACCGCATCAACCTTCCACCCCGATCGATGGCATTGTCCTTGCCTGGCCCTCAGCCCAATCGCAACTTCAAGTGCCCACAACTACTTGAACCGCAAATTTTATAGCTCGAAACCATCAGCCCAGGCATGTAACTTGCTTCGTTGTACTTGTACCGCCTGCTTTAACCATGGGCGCTCAATACGTGCAGCGTCTGACGACTTGGTTGTCGTTTCCACGTAATTTTTCAGGAGAACACCATGACTTCCACAAAAAAGCACGACGACAAAGAAACCGAGACTAATGAACAGCTTGACGATACTTCGCGCGAAGAGCAAAAAAGCCATGGTTCAAAGCAGAACCGCAGCAAGAAGGAAGGACACGCCACTCAAATCGGTTCGGGGCAAGACCAGCAAAGCAGCCGTGCCGGCGGAGGGGTAAAGCCACGCTCGCCAAGATCTGGCTGAATACCGTCCTGACAGACCGGCATTCGCCACTCCGGCTGGCAGGCTACCAACTGAACCGCAGCCCCGCAAAGACATGGAACGTCGGCCCCGGCACGAAACTGGGTGAACTCAGCCCGCTGCTGGCGTCTTCCGCCGACAGGCCACGCACCACATACGCCGTCTGGTAGGTTTCGTTGGTAATGTTGTGCAGGTCGACATACAGTTCCCACTGTTTGCTGGGCTGCCACGTAATGTTGGCGCCCAGCAACATATAGGCATCTTGCTTCAGGCCGCCGTTGTAATGATCGATGTGGGTGTCTTGCGGCTGCCAGCGGGTGTTCAGGCTGAAGCTCCACTGATTGTTGGGCTGATAGCTGACTTCGCCCGATATGAGGTGCACGGGCACGCCAGCGATGCGGTTGCCATCGTAGCGACCGCCCTTGAAACGAAAATCGCTGTAGTTGTACACCCCGCGAAAGCTCAGGTAGTCGCTGTTGCGGAACAGGCCGGAGCGGGTGCGCGCGCTGAAACTCAGCTCTATGCCCTGGTGCACCGTGTCGTGGTCATAGTTGACGGTGGTGCCGTCGATGGCGAAGTTCTGCACCTCGGCGATCAATTCATTCTTGACGCGTGAATAATAATAGGTGGCTTCCCAGGAAAACCGCTCGTATTGTTGCGCGGTGCCGATTTCGAATGTGGTGGCTTCCTGCATTTTCAGCGGCTTGGCCGTCAGGTACAGGCTGCTGGGCGAGGCCGGCACCGAACCGGGGCCAAGGTCGACCAGTTGCCAGAACGTGGGCGCTTCAGAACTGCGGCTGACGTTGGCGTAGTAGCGGGTGCTTTCGCGGGGCGACCAGATCAGCCCCAGCTTGGGGTTGAAGGCCTTGTAGTCGAAGGTGCTGTCAAGCAATCCGGGCGCGCGCAAGTCGGCGATTTTACGCTTGTTGTACACATACTGCCCCGCCGCTACGGCCTGCCAGGTGCTGCTCAGATCCTGGATAATCTGGCCGCCCACGACGAGGTTGGAAGCGTCGAGGTCCAGATCGCCAAAGCTGCGTACCAGGCTGCCGTCATCGGGGTGAACCAGCCAGTATTCGCGCGGCATGGTGCCGGCGTTGGCGGAAATAAAGCCTTCCACCCGGGTTTTACGGCCACTGGCCCATGCCCAGGTGTGATCGGCGGCGGCGTCGACACCGTAGTTGGTGGCCTTGGTATTGGCCTGCCAGGCGGGATTCTTGAACTTGTCGTTGACCCGTTCGGCGTACACGCCAAAAGCGGCGTTGGACATATCGCCATACCAAGTTGTTTTGTTGGCGATGCGGTACTGCTGGGTGTCGCGCATGGGCTGGCGAGTACGGACGTTCAGGAAGTCTTCGATGGATTTGTTGTCGGGGTCGGCATAATCGCCGATGACCGAGCGCGGGTCGGACAGGGCCCGCTCTTTGGTCAGCAGGAAGGGAATGTCGAACTGGTTGTCGGTAAAGTTGAAATAGGTACGGTTGTTCCAGATGCCCTTGTCGATGCCCACGTTCAGCGCCAGGTTGCTGCGCCTGCCGCCGCTGTGGGTGCGCCAGCCGTCGGATTCCTGGTGGCTGGCGCGCAGGTAGGCGTCCCAGTCGCCATGGGTGCCGCCCAACGATACGGCGGCTTTGCGCGCATTCCATGAGCCCATTTCCAGATTGATGGCCGAAGGGCTGTTGGTGGCGTTGCGCTGGCTGAAATCGATGGCGCCGCCCAGGGTGGTGCCGCCGTAGCGCAAGGCGTTGGAGCCGCGATACACGCTGACATACTGCGCCTGTTCGGGGTCAAGCAGGCCGATGATGAAGGAGCCATCGGCCTGATTCAGCGCCAGGCCGTCGGAGAGTAGCTGCACGCCGCGGCTGACCGGGTTGTCCTGGATGCCGGAGCCGCGAATGTTCAGGCGCGGCTGGTCGTTGCCGCCGAAGAACTCCTGGATGATAATGCCGGGCTCGAAGTCCAGCACCTTGGCGACGGTGGACTGGCTGCCCCGGTGCTGGTCAAGATCGATCAGGTTGGTGCCCCCCGGCACCTGCTTCAGGGTTTCCTGCAGTTCTTCCTTGGTGATCTCGGCGCTGCTGCCAGCGCCCTGCACGGTGATGGCATCCAGGGCTTCGGAAGGTGCCGTGCCCTGGGCGATTGCCTGCCCGGAGACCGCGGCCAGGACTGTAGCGGTGCCTGCCAGGCCGGCCGCAAGAAAATGCCGCATATTGGGAGAGCTCCTTGAAATTGCCGCAACAAATGGAAAGGCGCGGCTGCAAATAGAAAACCGACGCATTGTCGTTTGCATTACGCGCCAGCTCCAATGACAATTGTCAAGCCGGCTACCCATCTTTGTGCGAAGGCCTTATTCCGGCCTGGCGGCCCGGATTATTTGCAGGTCGAAGTGCCTGTCATGCGCCGCCAAGCCGCGGCAATGGCTACCCCGGCGATGCCCAGGCAAAACCCGTAGAGATGGGCCACACCGATAATGCGCCCGCCTATCAGCTTTTCTTCCAGGACCGCGGGCCCGGCGGCCCACTGCCAGAGCATCCAGGCCGCGATGCCGGCCAGCGCCAGCGCGGCAAGCCGGTCACCCCGCCAGGCTTGCGGCAATAGCCCGAAGACGAACAGGCCATACAGCACGCCAGACAGGCCAACGTAGTCGGAAACGCCGGGCGAGAGCCACCACAGCAATGCGCCTATGCCCAGGGCAAGACCCGCCGCCTTGAGCCAGATATGGCGGTTGAACAGTTGCGGGCCGAGCGCGCAGCACAACAGGACACCCAGCACGTTCAACGCCGTGTGTGCCCATCCGAGATGAACAAAATGCGCGCCAAGCAGGCGCCACCATTCACCCTGCTCCAGGGCCTGACGGTTGAAGCGCAGGATGATGCGAACGCCCTCGCCGGCCATCTGCAGCAGCAACAGCAGCCCGGCCAGCACCAGGGCGCGCACCCAGTTGGCCGCAAGCCGCATCAGCGTCGCGCCGCGGCTGACCCTGTAACAGGAATGAATCCCTGGACCACGGTCGCGGGATTGACAGGCACGGCTACCTGCTCGATGACGCCATCCTGGTCTATGGACACCGCATTGGCCGTGACGCCTGCCAAAGTGACGC
>JBATWU010000065.1:0-5627 GCA_049672825.1 Pusillimonas sp. | reverse complement strand
CCGGGCCGGTTCCAGACGTCGCCCCAGCAGTACTGGGTGACCAGTTCCTGCATGTCGATGTTGAAATCCGTGGCGTTCTTGATGGAGGCATCGACATAGTCGCCGCCAAGCACTTCGCGGCGGGTGTCCAGCCCTTTGGCAAAGAGTTCAGGATTGATCGGGGCGTATTCGCGTGTCATGTTGGGCTTCCTTCTTGTGGGTAAACGTTTGTCGAAGATAAAAACTATTTAGTAATATTGTCAGACAATAATACTAATGTCAACCGATATGAGGTATTGATCTTCCCGGTTCTTTGTCGGACAATGTGCAAGCCAGTCTTGACATGAATTACGGAGAAACAGATGGATGTCGCCATGCCTGTATCGCGGGCTCGAACGCTGCTCAAAGAGCGCGCCGCCGATTCGATGCGGGAAGCCATCATGAGCGGCGCCTTCGCGCCGGGCCAGAAACTGGTGGAACGCGAATTGTGCGAGCAGCTGGATGTCAGCCGGTCTTGTGTGCGCGAGGCTTTGCAGCATTTGCAAAGCGAAGGCCTCATCAAGATCATTCCCCACAAGGGGCCCGAGGTGGCCGGCATTTCTAAAGAAGAAGTGATACAGCTTTACGCAGTACGGCAAAAGCTCGAAGGCTTGGTGGGCGCGAGCTTTTGCTCTTCTGCCACCGCGCAGGAAAAAGAACAGTTGCGCGACAAGGTCGAAGCGCTCTCCAAGTACCTGGAGCAACCTGACAGCCCGGATCTGCTTCGATTGAAGAACGAGTTTTATGCCATTCTGGTCCAAGGGGCGGGTAACGCGTTTGCCGGAGCGATGCTGCGCCAGTTGAATAACCGGGTAACGATGCTGCGCCGCATCTCGATGGCTCAGGCCGGGCGTCTGGAGAACACCATCAAGGAGCTCAGGGCCATTGTGGCGGCCATCGATGCCGGTGACCCGGCGGCGGTGGAAAAATTGTGCGAACAACACGTGCAAAATTCCGCCCAGAGCCTTTTGCTGACTTTATAAGAGCAGTCTGGGGCGCGGAAAATACTAAAAGATTGCAAGCTGTCAAGAATAGTAAAGACTTGATTTTCTTCCCGATAATCGCCATGGGTGCAACGTATACTGAAAAGCTCCTACATCACGCTCCAGAGAGGGACACCATGGGATTCTTCAATAAAATTCTAGAGAAGCTTGGTATCGGCAGTGCTGCCGCGGCTGAAGCGCCGGCCGCAACGACGCCCGCACAGCCCGATGCCGCGGCAAGTGCGGCTCCGGCGGAAAACACGCCAACGGCTCCGGCCGCGGCGCCCGTGGCGGTATCGGTAACCGACGTGGTGGCCCAGCTGGAGCAGAAAGCCGCCTCCAATCCTCAGACGCTCAATTGGCGCACTTCCATTGTCGACTTGCTGAAGCTGCTGGATCTGGATAGCAGCCTGACGGCCCGCAAGGAACTGGCCACCGAGTTGGGCTGCCCGCCCGACTTGATGGCTGATTCCGCCCAGATGAATATGTGGCTGCACAAAGCTGTGCTGGCGCGTATTGCCGAAAACGGTGGAAACATTCCCCGGGATCTGCTTCACTGATTCAAAATCGCCGTGCGGGGTGCCGCCGTGTGGAATGCCGAAGCATCCGGCTTCCACACGGCGCTTTGTTTATGTCAGGCAGGGGGCTCGGGCGTGGATAGGGAAGAGCGGGCCACGCAGGCGGAGCAACAAGATTTTATGCCCATGGCGAAGCTACTGGTCTAGTGTCGCTCCGCCGTCCACTCGCAGGTCGTGCAGGCTTATATGGCTCGCCTGATCCGACAGTAGGAACAGCACAGCGTCGGCGATTTCGTCGGGGGTCGCGATTTTCTGCAATGGTATTCCCAGACGATAATGCTCGGCGGACCCCTTGATCACGGTCTGGGCGGAGCTGCCTGCCCGCCACATGGCTTGCTGCATGGGGGTGTCGGTAGAACCGGGCGATACGATGTTCACGCGTATGCCGGCATGCGCAAGCTCCAGCCCCAGGCAGCGGCTGAGCTGCGTGACCGCGGCCTTGGATGCGGCATAGGCGCCCATGGCCATGCGCGGTGTGGTTGCCGCGTTGGAACTGATATTCACGATTGCGCCTTTTCGGCGTGCCAGCATCTGCTTTGCGACGATATGGCATAGGTTGAATACGCCGGTTGCGTTGCAGGCAAAAGTGCGCGCCCACTGTTCGGGCGTCAGTTCGGTGACGGCGCCCATTTGCAGTATGCCCGCGGCGCATACCAGTTTGTCCGCGGGTCCGAGTCTTTGGGTGCCCCCCGCTACAGCGCGGGCCAGCGCATCGAAATCGGATACGTCCACCTGCGTCGCGCAAAGCTGTTCTGGATATTGACTATGCCAGGCATGCAGCGGGGCGATGTCGATGTCAAGGGCAAGAACCCTGGCGCCCTGATCAAGCAATTGCCGGGCAATCGCCGCGCCGATGCCTCGGCCGGCGCCGCTGATGACGACGCATTGTCCGGAAAATTCGCTCAAGGTTGTGGTGCTCATAGTGCGGTGCCGAAAATTGTAATGGTGGTGTGGGCCCTGTTGGCAGTGAAGTTTGGCAATGCCATTCAGGGTGCCTTCATTCGTGCTGGCCGGCCTGCCCAGACAGCCAGCGCTGCAGTTGGCCGCTGGTAACGCTCACGCCGCAAAGCTGCGATACATACCTGATGGCCATGGTGTGTTCGTTGGCCGAAAAGTCGGCGGTGGCGTCGCACACAAAAAACGGCTGGATGTCATTCATGAAGGCGTCCAGGGCCGTGGTCATGCAGCCTATATGAGAATAAATGCCGCTGATGATCAGCTGGTCGCGCCCCTGTTCCTGCATGATCTTCTTCAAGTCGGAGCGGTAGAAGGCGCTATAGCGCCATTTGGTCAGGACGATATCCTGCGGCGCCGGGGCCAGCTCGTCAATGATGGCTTCCTCTTGCGCGTTGTCCGGGTCGCTCAGGCCGGCGCCCCAGAAGTCGGTCAGCAGGGCTCTGTCCTGGGGCGGCTGCACGGCGGGTTGAGCCGTGTAGACCACAGGTATGCCAAGGGCGTGGCACTGTTCGCGCAGCTGGCTTATGTGCCTGACCAGAGTGGGAATGGGCTCGGCGCGCATGTCGTATTTTTTCAGGAAGTAATGCTGCATATCGTGTATAAGCAGCACTGACCGGCTGGCTTGCGCTGTCCAGCCGACACGGTTCTTCAACTCCATCCGGGGCATTGGGTACGCGGCGATGGCAGGTATGCTCACGGTTTGATTCCTATCTGGACATGAAACGATATGGCTGCGTCCACCCATACCCCTTGGAGCATGGGCGGATATGCCGTTTTACTTCAGGGTGATTTTGCTGATGCGGTCGCCGGTTTTGTCGTCTTTGCCGCGCGCTTTGTTGATGGCAAATATGGTGCCCTTGCCGTCGGTGGCCACATGGTTGGGGTAGCTGCCGCCTTCAAGATTTGCCACCAGTTTGCCGTCCAGGTCGATGACGGCGATCGAGTCGGCGCCACGGCTGACGGCGTAGGCCAGCTTGCTCTTCGCGTCCCACACCAGGTTCAGCGGGCCCGCGCCAACGCTGACGGTATGCAGGACTTCGCCGTTCTTCAGATCTATCAGGTGCACATTGTCGGTGCCCTGCGAAGCCGTGAACAGCACATTGGCTTCAGGCGCGACCGCCACGCCGCTGGCGCTCTTGGCGCCCGGCAGAGGGTAAACATGCTCCACTTCCTGTTTTGCCAGGTCGATCACAACGGCTTCATTGGTTGACATGCTGACGGTGTACAGCTTGCCGTTTTCCGCGTCGAGCGCCAGGCTCATGGGACTGGCATCTTCGCGTGATTTGGATTTGATGGCGATTGCGCCGATTTTTTCAAGCTTTTGCGTGTCGAACACGATGATTTCGGTCGTGCCCACCGCCGACGCATAGGCGCGATGCTTTTTGCTGTCGATGACGACGTCGCGGGCGTGCGGAACAATACCGTTTTCAAACTGCTTGACCAGAGACAGATCGGATTGCTTGTACACGGCGACCGAGTTGCTGCGGGTGTTGGTGACCCAGACCGTGCCGGTCTCGTCGTCGGCGGCTACGCCATAGACGGCCATGACTTGCCCCTTGTCATTGGCCTTGTCGGCATCGGGCGTGACGCTGGCTTCGATCTTGAGGGTGTCGGGATTGACCTTCATCAGCGCCGACTCTTTCACAGGCGGCCGGCCCACGGCGGAGGTGACGAACAGAACGTTGTTGGCGGCGCTATAGGCGCTTTGGTACAGGCCGTTCTGCAGGTGTTGCGACACTACATTGAACTTGTCGGCGCCGCTGAATTTGATCTCGGGCGATACCTTGAACTCGAAGATGCTGGCGGCGGAGGGTTTGGCGACCTGCACCACCACCGGGTGTCGGCCGACGGCGGCGTCGGCGGGCACTGCGATGGTAGTGCTGAACTTGCCTTCCTGGTCGGCCGTCAACACCTTGTCGCCGGCGATGCTCTGGCCGCTGCGCAGCAGTTGAATTTCCTGGCCGGGTTTGAAGCCGGCGCCGCGCACCTCGGCTTCACCCCCCGGTGTGACTACGCCGGCGCTGAAGACATTACCCTTGAAGTCGGTGTCGGGCTGGTCGAAGACAGTATTGGCGCATACGCTGCCGGCGGATAGGGTCAAAGCGGCCAGCAGTGCCGCCGTACGCTTGAGCGTGGCGGTTTTACTGAGTCGAATACCAATTAGATGGGTTTGCATTTATATTCCTTGCGATAAGCAGACAGAGCAGTAGTCTGAAAAAGACCAAACGAAATATTTGTAAGGGGCCGGCTAGCAGCCCCTGGTACAGGCGTTATAGGGCCATGAGAGATGCATCAGCCTCGGCCTCCTTTGCACTGCTTCAGGGCGTTGGACGTCAATGCATAGGCGCTTCCCGCCACAAGGCAGGCCGAACCGCCGATCAGCAGCGCCAGCGAAGGGCTGAACCAGCGCGACATGACGCCCATCTGCATATTGCCGGCGGCCGTGCCTAATGATGATTGCGTCATCCAGAGACTGGACATGCGCCCCAGCAGATGGTCGGGTGTATGTTGCTGCACCAAGGCCATGCGCATCATCTTTGATATGGTGTCGGCGGCGCCCATGACGGCCAGCGCGAGGAATGAAGCATACAGCGTGGCAGAGGCGGAAAGCATTGCGATGGACAGGCCCCAGATCAGCACCGCGGCAATAATGATATGGCCGGGACTTTGCCGGTTGCGGGTCCAGCCGCTGCTGAGGGCGGCAAGCACCGCGCCCACCGCGGGTGCGGAATACAGCGCGCCGGTGGCTTCGGCACCGAGCCCAAGCACCGTGTTGCCCCATTCGGGCAGCAGGGCCAGAGGGGTGGCGAATACCACGGCCGCCAAGTCGATGAGCAGCAGGCCGCGCAGCAACGGCGTGGCCAGCATGTACTTGAATCCTTCGATGAAAGAATGGAACATGCCGCGCCTGGCAGGGACGCCGCCCGCCGGTGTCATGGGAGGCAGCGGCGGCAGCGCGCGCAGCAGCATGGGTGTGATCATGACGCCGATCAATACGATGACATAGCAGAACACCAGCCCGGCACCGGCAATGAGCATGCCGGCCAGCAGGGGGCCGATGACGCCGCCCAGCTGCATGGACAGTCCGGAC
>JBATWU010000064.1:0-5878 GCA_049672825.1 Pusillimonas sp. | reverse complement strand
GACGGGCTTTGCGTCCAACCAGACCCTATGCAGGGCTGTCCGGCTGACAGGGGTGGAGGGCGGTTTTCGGATGCGCCGGGTTTTGCCCGCAGCCAGGGGTGCAAGGCCGCGGCTGTCTGAGTGCGCGTTTTCGGGCCACTGGCCCGAGCGCACGAGTTCCGCGGGCGCCCTGGCTGCGGGCAAAATTCGGGAAGTTCTGGCCCTTGGCCAGAACCGCATTCGACTAGCCCGATGCCCCTGCCAGCCGGACAGCCCGTGTTCAAAGACCTGAACAAAGAGACCTCAGCCACCGATAACAAGGTGCCCACTCGGGGCACCTTCATCACACCTTTACTTCTTGCGCGCGGCGATGTCTTTCTGGGCCTGGTCGACCAGCTCTTCACCGATGGTCTTTTTCCATTTGTCGAAGACGGGCTTGGTCACCTGCACGAACGCTTCATGCTGTTCGGGCGTCAGGCTGGTGACGGTCACGCCATGGCCTTCGATGTCTTTCAGCATGGACGGATCTTCCGGCGTCACGCCCCTGCGCGCAATGACGATTTCCTGCTTGCCGGCTTCGATGGCGGCCTCATGCACAATCTTTCGATCCTCTTCGGTCCAGGACTCCCACACCTGCTTGTTCACCACGAATACCAGCGGGTCGGCCACATAGTTCCATAGCGTCAGGTATTTTTGCGCCACATCGTACAGCTTGGCGCCGGCATAGATGGACAGCGGGTTTTCCTGGCCGTCGACGGCACCGGTGGCCAGCGCGGGTTGGGCGTCGGCCCAGCTCATTTGCGTGGGGTTGGCGCCCAGCGCGGTGAAGGTGTCGATATACAGCGGCGAACCGACCACGCGCAGCTTCAGGCCTTTCAGATCTTCAGGCGACTTGATTTCGTGCTTGGAATTGCTGAGCTGGCGATAGCCGTTTTCGCCCCAGGCCAGCGGTACGACGCCCGCCTTTTCAATATCTTTGAACAACTGCTTGCCGACTTCGCCGTGTATCAGGGCGTCGATGGCGGCGTAGTCGGGCATCAGGAAGGGCAGCGAGAACAGGTTCAACTGCTTCACTTGCGGCGACCAGTTGATGGTCGAACCAATGGCCATGTCGATCACGCCCTGGCGAATGGCGGTGAATTCGCGAGTCTGGTCGCCCTGTACCAGCGAGGTGCCGGGGTAGATCTTGATATTGATGCGCCCGTCGGTGCGCTCTTTGACCAACTGGGACCAGATTTCGGCGCCCTGGCCCCACGGGAAGGTGGTGCCTACGACAATTGACAGCTTGTATTCGGATTTATAGTTGGCCGCATGGGCGGTGGACGTAGCGGCCAGGGCGGCTACCGCGCAGGTAATGGCGCCAAGTAATGAACGGATTTTCATGATGTCTCCTCGGGGTGTGTCAACACGGAAATGCCGATGGCGCTATGCCGCCGGCGGATTAAGGGGTAAAGGTTCAGAAGCCAAGGTAGCGGGGCAGCCACAGGGCCAGTTCCGGGAACAGAATGACCAGCACAAGCACGACGAACATGGATATCAGCAGCCACAAGACCCAGCGCACCGTGCTTTCCATGGGTACCTTGGCGATACGGCACGACACCATCAGGTTGACGGCCAGCGGCGGCGTGAATTGGCCTACCGCCACCATGATCGTCAGAATCACGCCGAACCAGACCGCATCCCACTGATAGCTGTTGGCGATGGGCATGAGCAGCGGCACGAAAATCAGAAAGATCGAAATGCCGTCCAGGAACATGCCCAGCACCACCAGCAGCACGATCAGCAGTGCCATGACGCCGTATTCCCCCAGCCCGGAATTGACGATGGCATGAGTGATTGGGTCGATCACGCTCAGGGTGGACAATGCCCAGGCGAAGATGCCCGCCAGGGTCACGACCAACATGATGACGGCCGAAAGCTCGGCGGCCTCGCGCAGAATAATAAACAAATCGCGCACTTTGATAGTGCGATGCACGCACATGCCGACAAAAAGACCGTAGAAGACGGCAACCACCGCGGCCTCGGTAGGCGTGAAGTAACCCATGCGCATGCCGCCCAGGATGATGACCGGCGCAATCAGGCCCCACGAGGCATCGATCAGGCTGGCCCAGAACGGCGGGCGCGGCAGGCTGCTTTCAAGACTGCCCATGTTGTGGCGCCGTGCCAGCCAGACGGCCGGCACGATCAGTGCGATACCCACCATGATGCCGGGAATCATGCCGGCCGCGAACAGGGCGGGCACGGAGGCCTGCGGCACAAGAATGGAATAGACGATAAAGGCAATGGATGGCGGAATAAGGATGTCGGTCGATGCGCCCGCCGCCACGATGCTGGCTGAGAATGGCTTGGGATAGCCCGCTCGGGTCATGGCGCCTATCATGACGGCGCCCACCGCGGCGGCGCAGGCGGGGCCCGAGCCCGAAATGCCGCCCAGGAACATGGCCACGGCGATCGCCACGAGCGGCAGCATGCCCGGGCCGCGGCCGACGATGGAAATGGCGAAGTTGACCAGCCGGCTGGCGACGCCGGAGCGGTCGAAAATGGATCCGACCAGCACGAACATGGGGATGGCGAGCAGCGGGTACTTGGCCAGGCCGGCATAGAAGCTTTGTGGAACCGCCAGCAGGCCGAACCATTGCGTGTCCAGGTTGGACATCACGATGGCCAGGGTGCCGGCAATGCCCAGTGCCACACCCACCGGCATGCCGATGACCATGAGCACGACAAAAACGATGAACAGCGTGGTGACGATCATGCCTGGCCCCGCAGCAAACGGCGCAGCATGCCGGCGATGCGCAAGGAAATGGCAAAGGACAGCACCGGCATCCAGATCGAATACCACCAGGTGGGCACGCCGATGGCGGGCGAGGTGTCGCCCCAGTTGTATTCGTCCATGGCCATGCGCGCGGACAGAATGGTGAGCAGCACGAAAAAGGCCAGGACCAGGCTATAGCTGATCAGTGCAAGCTTGCGCCGCCGCGTGGCTGTGCCGCCATCGGCGAATAGTTCGATGCGTATGTGCTGATTGCGTACAAAGGCGGTTGCGCCGGCCGTCATGGTCAGCACAATAAGCAGGAAGACGGAGATTTCTTCGGTCCAGGCGAAGGAGCCGCCGGTCAGGTAGCGGGTTACTACATTGATGAACGTGATGAGCGCCAGCACCGCCATGACGAGGACGGAAATCCAGTCCTCGATTTTGAGGGGCACTTTGACGGGAGGATCGGCGACGTCGGGCAGAATGGGCTCGATGGGCTCATCGGTGGGTTGATTCGGGGAGGACATGAAAGGCAATGATCAAGTAGTACTGCTGTTTTTATGTAATAGCCGACATGCTAACGTGTTGCGCCGCTTTTTGTAGCCCGGGGTTTCCCGTGTTTAGGCGGGCCGGCCGTGGGGGTCTACTTCGATGTTTTCCCCTGCTTTGATTTGCCTTTGTCCGATTTTTTCTTCGGCAGGGCCAGCATGGTGCCGCGACAGGACTCCGCGCCACACAGGCACTGGTACTGCCGGCGCAGCGTCTTGGTGATGCGCCCGTCCAGGATCAGGCCGTAGTCGTAGAACAGCTCGGCGCCCGCCGGAATGTCCTGCAGGGCCACGATATGCACCTTCTTGCCGCTGGCGTTTTCCTGCGCCTCGCAGTTGGGCGCGCAGGCATGGTTGATCCAGCGCGCATCGTTGCCCCGGTCGCCGCCGTCTATGATTTTGCCGCTGCTGAGCGAGAAGAAAAAGGTGTGGAAAGGGTCGTCGGGATTGACCGGATGCTTTTCGTCCGCCTGCTCCGGCGTGATGCGTTTGCCGCGATATTCAATGATTTCAGTGCCCGTCGGTATGTCGCGGGCGGCGAAAACCCCGGTGCCGTGCAGCGTGGATTTTTTGACGAGATGCCAGGGTCGGGAAGGTTCGGACATAATGGGGTTTTATGATGTGGGATGAAAAGGTAATAAACTTCTGTGACCCGTATCTTATGCAATAAAGCGCGATCCCGTGAATACTACTACTGAAAATGTCGCCCGCAACGGCGCCCAGGCCCTGCTCGAAACGCTGATTGCCAGCGGGGTGGACACTATTTTCGGCTATCCGGGGGGGGCGGTGCTGCCGCTGTACGATGCCCTGTATTCCGAGCCGCGCATACGCCACGTGCTGGTCCGGCACGAGCAGGGGGCCGTGCATGCCGCCGAAGGCTATGCCCGTTCCACCGGCAAGCCCGGTGTCGTCGTCGTGACTTCCGGGCCGGGCATGGCCAACACGACCTCGGGGCTGCTCGACGCTCTGTGCGACTCCATTCCCGTGCTGTGCATCAGCGGACAGGTTGCAACGGGGGCAATTGGTACTGATGCCTTCCAGGAATGCGACGCCATCGGTATTTCACGGCCGGTTACCAAATGGAATGCACAAATCCGGCGTACGGAAGACGTTGCCGCCATGGCGGCCAAGGCTTATCAGTTGACGACATCGGGCCGCCCGGGGCCGGTACTGCTGGATTTTCCCAAAGACATGCAGATCGGCCTGGTGCCCGAACAAGCCGTTGGCGCCGACACGCCCGAAGCCTTGGTGGTCGAAACCAACAGCCCCGTCACAGAGGCCGCCATCAAGCGCGCGGCCGCGCTGATCGCCAATGCCAAGCGCCCGGTTTTCTATGGTGGGGGTGGGCTGATCAACTCGGGCATCGATGCCTGCCATGCCTTTACCAGCCTGGTGCAGGACATGGGCGCGCCCTGCACCCTGACGCTGATGGGCCTGGGCGCCTTTCCGGCCGACGACGCGCTGTTCCTGGGCATGCTGGGCATGCACGGAACCCTGGAAGCCAATCTGGCCATGCACCACGCCGACCTGATCATTTGTGTGGGCGCGCGTTTCGATGATCGCATCACCGGCCGGCTGTCCGACTTTTGTCCGCATGCCAGCAAGATCCACCTCGATATCGACCCTGCGTCCATCAACAAGGTGGTGCGCGCCGATGTGGCCATGGTGGGCGACTGCTATCCCATGCTGCGCGCGCTGCGCAAGGAACTGGCGCAGGTTGCCCTTGAGCCGGGGCGGCTGGATGCCTGGTGGCAGCGCATAGGCGTATGGCGCGCCAAAGATTGCCTGAAGGTCACGCCCTCGCCCCAGCACATCCTGCCACAGCACCTGATGCAGCGCCTGGATTATGTCCTGACGGGGACGGACGCCATTATCTCGACCGATGTGGGCCAGCATCAGATGTGGGCGGCGCAATATATCAAGTTCAATCGCCCCAATCGCTGGCTGACGTCCGGGGGGGCGGGCACCATGGGCTACGGCCTGCCCGCGGCCATTGGCGCGCAGATCGCGCATCCCGGCAAGCCGGTGGTCTGCGTCAGCGGCGATGCGTCGATTCTGATGAATATCCAGGAGCTGGCCAGCGCCACCCAGCACCAGACGCCCGTCAAGGTGGTGCTGTGCAACAACGGCCACATGGGGATGGTGCGCCAGTGGCAGGAACTGATACACGATGGGCGCTACAGCCACAGCTATAACGCGTCCTTGCCCGATTTCGTGGCGCTGGCCAAGGCGTTCGGATGGGGTGCGGCGCGGGTGGAAGACCCCGCCGACCTGGATGCGGCGTTGGCGGAGTGCATGGCCTACGATGGGCCTTTTTTCCTGGATGTGGTGGTGCTGGCCCAGGAGAACTGTTTCCCCATGATGCCCGCGGGCTATGGCCATCAGCAGGTGATGCTGTCGGAAGATACCTGGTACGTCGAGGACTAATCGCTGGTTCTGGCGGCGTGTGCTGGGTGCTGTGGGCCGGGCTTTGCTCCTCGTGACTGGTTCGGCGCCTGCGCGCCGAACACCGCATCGCCTTGTTCGTCCGGCCATTCGGCCTCCCTTCACGATCGGCTCGCTCAGCCCCGAAAGTCGCCGCAGCCCGGCCCACAGC
>JBATWU010000063.1:0-15694 GCA_049672825.1 Pusillimonas sp. | reverse complement strand
GTCCGGCACCGCCTGCGCCTGGCGCGGAAGGCTCCCCGCCGCGCCGCGCGGGTGGGGCGTCATCGTTCAGCCGCATGGTCAAGCCGATGCGTTTGCGGGCCGGATCGACCTCCTGGACCTTGACCTGTACCGTCTGGCCCACGCGCACGACATCACGCGGATCTTTGACGAAGGTTTCGGACAGCGCGGAAATATGGACCAGCCCGTCCTGATGCACGCCGACATCGACAAAGGCGCCGAAGTTGGCCACGTTGGTGACGACGCCTTCCAGTATCATGCCTGCATGCAGATCGTTGATGGTGTTGACGCCTTCCTTGAACTGCGCCGTCTTGAATTCGGGGCGCGGATCGCGTCCGGGTTTTTCCAGTTCAAGAAAGATGTCTTTGACGGTGGGCAGGCCGAAACGCTCGTCGGTGAACTCGGCGGGTGAGACCCCTTTCAGTGCGCCGGGCTGCCCCATGATCTGTTGCGCATTGACATTGATTTTGGCCAGTATGCGCTCGACCACCGGATACGCTTCAGGGTGCACCGACGAGGCGTCCAGCGGGTTGTCGCCGTTCGGCACACGCAGGAAGCCCGCGGCCTGCTCGAAGGCCTTGTCGCCGAAGCGCGGCACTTTCATCAGGGTCTTGCGGTTGGGAAAGGCGCCATTGTCGTCACGCCAGGCCACGATGTTCTTGGCCAGCGAGGCATTCAGACCCGATACACGCGTCAACAGCGGCGCAGACGCTGTGTTGACGTCGACGCCGACGGCGTTCACACAATCTTCGATGACGGTACTCAGCGAACGGGCCAATTCGCGCTGGTTGACATCGTGCTGATATTGGCCGACACCGATGGCCTTGGGTTCTATCTTGACCAGTTCGGCCAGCGGGTCCTGCAGACGGCGCGCAATGGAGACGGCGCCACGCAGGCTGACGTCCATGTCGGGAAATTCCAGGGCGGCAAGCTCCGAGGCCGAATACACCGAGGCGCCGGCTTCAGACACCACGACGCGAGTGAGCGTGAGTTCGGGAAATTTCTGCTGCATGTCGGTGACGAGCTTTTCGGTTTCACGCGAAGCAGTCCCGTTGCCGATGGCCACGAGTTCGATCTTGTGCCTGGCAACCAGGGCGGCGAGCGTGTTGATGCTGCCTTCACGGTCGCGCCGCGGCTCGAAGGGGTAGACCGTGCTGGTGGCCAGCACCTTGCCGGTGGCATCGATGGCCGCAGCCTTGACGCCAGTGCGTATGCCGGGGTCCAGTCCCAGCACCGCCTTGGGGCCGGCCGGCGCCGCCAGCAGCAAGTCTTTCAGGTTGGCCGCGAAGACGCGTATGGCTTCCTGTTCGGCGGTATCGCGCAGCCGTCCTATCAGTTCCGACTCAAAGGCGGTCAGCAGCTTGACTCGCCAGGTCCATCGGCACACTTCGCCCAGCCAACGCCCGCGAGGCAGGGCGTCGAGCGCGAAGTCAGCGCCGATGCGCAGAAAATCGGCAATGCGGGCCACGCAGGGGTGGGGCGTCTGGGCCTCGAGTTCGGGCTCGAGGCCCAGACGCAGGTCGAGAACCCCTTGCTGGCGGCCGCGCAGCAGGGCCAGGACGCGATGCGATGGCAGTGAGCGCAGCGCTTCGCTGAAATCGAACCAGTCGCGGAAATTATCGCCTTCGTTTTCCTTTCCCTCGACGACTTTGGCATACAGCAGGCCGGTGCGCCACAGGTGCTCACGCAGATTGGCCAGCAGGTCGGCGTCCTCGGCATAGCGCTCGGCCAGGATATCGCGAGCGCCGTCCAGCGCACTCTTGGTGTCGTTGATGGCGGCTTCGGGGTTCAGATAAGCCTGCGCCAGATTGGCGGGGTCGCAAGCGGTATCGCCCAGGATGGCGTCGGCCAGGGGTTCAAGGCCGGCTTCGCGCGCAATCTGAGCCCGCGTGCGCCGTTTGGGCTTGTACGGCGCATACAAGTCTTCCAGGCGTTGCTTGGTGTCGGCGGCATGGATTTCCTGCCGCAGTTCAGGGCTGAGTTTTCCCTGTTGTTCTATAGATTCGAGAATGGCGATGCGGCGGCTCTCGAGTTCACGGACATAAATCAGCCGCAACTCCAGATTGCGAAGCACGGTGTCGTCCAGGCCGCCGGTGGCTTCCTTGCGGTACCGGGCAATGAAAGGAACGGTTGCGCCGCCGTCCAGCAGCTCAATGGTGGCGGCCACCTGCGCAGCCCGCACATTGAGTTCGTTGGCCAGCAGCGCGACAATTCGGGCGGGGTCAACGCCTGTCGTGGCGGCGTCTGGTTTGGATGAAGCGGAAATCGTAGTCATTGGCAGATAAGAAAAACAGGAATCACGCGGCGCATTTTGCCACATTGGCCACTTGCCCGAAAAATACCCGGGTATCATCACAGGTGGATGCTTTTGGGGAAGCGCATACTTTACCCCCTTTTGCCGTTCTGGCGGCGCCGCTTATTTCCTTGTCTTTTTTTTGATGCTTTTGCAAGAACTTTCCGATATTTTTGCCGCCGACGGTCCCTTGGCCCAGGCTGTGCCAGGCTACCATCCCAGGAAGGCGCAGCTCGAGCTTGCGCAGGCCATTGAAGAAACGCTGCTGAACCGCGCCACGCTCATTGCCGAGGCGGGTACCGGCACGGGCAAGACCTGGGCATACCTGGTGCCCGCATTTTTAAGCGGCAGCAAGGTTCTGGTCTCGACGGGAACCCGCACTTTGCAGGACCAATTGTTCCGGCGCGACCTGCCGCGGCTGCGCGATGCCCTGGCGCTGCCCATTTCGGTGGCCCTGCTGAAGGGCCGGGGCAATTATGTCTGCCATTATCATCTGCAGCGCCTGTCCGGCGACGAACGGGCGCTCAAGTCCCGTGCCGAAATTGGCCAGTTGCGCCAGATCCAGGTGTTTGCCCAGCAGTCCAGAACGGGCGATCGCAGCGACCTGTCCGATGTCCCGGAAGACGCCGATATCTGGGGGCGGGTCACCTCCACGCGCGAGAATTGTCTGGGCCAGGAGTGCCCGCATGTGCGTGATTGCTTTGTGCTGAAGGCGCGGCGCCAGGCCCAGGATGCAGATCTGGTCGTGGTGAACCACGCCTTGTTCATGGCCGATCTGGCGCTGCGCGAGGAAGGTATCACCGATCTGCTTCCCACGGTCGAAATGGTGGTGTTCGATGAAGCGCATCAGTTGCCCGATATTGCCACGCGCTTTCTGGGCAGCAGCGTCTCGTCGCACCAATTACTGGATCTGGCGCGTACGGCCGAGGCGGCGGGCCTGGCCCATGCGCGCGAGTCCACCAACTGGAGCGAGGCCGGCAAGCGGATAGAGCACGCGGCGCGCCAGTTGCGCCTGGCGGCCGGGCCCATCGAAAAAATGCCGGGGCGCAAGGCAACGTTCCAGTCCATTCCCAACCCCGACGAGTTCGACGCGGCGCTGGACGAACTGGTGACCGTGCTGGATCACAGCACCCAGTTGTTGAATGTGGTCAGCGAAAAGCATCCCGACCTGGCTGCGGTGGCCAAAACCTGCCTGGATCTGCGAGCCAGGCTTTACCAATGGACCCAGCCCGACCGCCGCGGCAACAATGCGCTGAAGCCCGCCGAACAGAATCAGGGCGCGGGCCAGGACCAGCCGGACGACCGTGCCGGCGCCGCCGTACGCTGGGTGGAGCATAGCCAGCACCACATGCGCCTGCACAGCGCGCCTTTGTCGGTGGCACAGATTTTTTCACGCTATCGCGGCAGCGATCAGGCCTGGGTGCTGACCTCGGCAACGTTGTCCGTGCACGGCGACTTCGGCCATTTTTTGCGGCAGCTGGGCCTGTGGGACGCCCGTACGCTCAGTTGGGAGTCGCCGTTCGACTACGCTGCGCAAGGGGTGCTGTATGTGCCCAAGGCATTGCCGCTGCCCAGCGACCGATACTTCAACGAACGATTCGTCGATGCGTTGATGCCTTTGATCAAGGCTTCCTCGGGCGGGGTGTTGGTGCTGTGCACGACTTTGCGCGCGGTCGATCGCATCGCCGAGCTGCTGCAGGAACGTTTCGACGACGCAGACATCGACCGGCTGCTGTTGCGTCAGGGGGAAAGTTCGCGGCGGGCGCTGCTGGAACGCTTTCGCGGCGGCAGCAACGCCGTGCTGGTCGGCAGCGCCAGTTTCTGGGAAGGCATCGATGTGCCCGGCGATGCGCTGACCCTGGTGGCGATCGACAAACTTCCTTTTGCGCCTCCCGATGATCCCGTGCTCGAGGCGCGCCTGAATTTATGCCGGCGCCAGGGCGGCAATCCTTTCATGGAGTACCAGCTTCCCGAAGCGGCGATCGCGCTCAAGCAGGGCGCTGGCCGGCTGATCAGGTCGGAGCAGGATTGGGGCGTGCTGATGGTTGGCGACACGCGCATGATAGACAAGCCATATGGCCGCCTGCTGTGGCGCGGTCTGCCGCCGTTCGCGCGTACCCGCGAACCCGATCAGGCGGTGGAGTTTTTTCGTCGAAAGCAGGAAGCCTGCTGATCAGAACCAGTTTATGGGATTCCACAGACTGCCGCCGGGCTCGTCCAGCCCCTGTTCGTAATACACGCTATTGGGGAAATTCTGGTCGAGAACCCGCTTGGCATCATCGCGCAAATCGGTAAGCTGCAGCTTGTCGTATGCCAGAACCATGATGTAGAGGGCCCTTTCGGCAGCCGGCACGCCCTGGAAATCGGTGATCACGGTTTGCGCGCGGTTGACCGCCGCCAGATAGGCGCCACGCTTGTAGTAGTACTGGGCCACGTGCACTTCGTTCTGGGCAATGGTGTTGACCAGCCAGGCGACGCGCTTCTTGGCGTCGGCCGTGTAGCGGCTGTCGGGGTAGCGGGCGATCAGTTCGTTGAAGGAATCATACGATTCACGCAGGCCTTTGGGGTCGCGCTCGCTGGGGTCCTGGCGGGTAATGTTCATGAACGAGGCACTGGGCGGTGTGAAGGTGATCAGCCCCTTCAGGTACAGCATGTAGTCGGTGCCGGCATGGTTCGGGTATTGTTGCTGGAAGCGATCGATGGCTGCCAGCGCCTGTTCGGGTTCGCCGTCTTTCCAGTTCACATACGCCTGGTCGATGAGCGATTGCTGGGCGTAGCCGCCGAACGGATAGCGGGCCTCGACGGCTTCCAGTCGGGTGCGCGCGTCATTCCAGTTGCCTGCGCTGATTTCGGCGCGGGCATCCTGATACAGTCGCTCGGCGCTCCACCCTGCGGTGGGGTCTGTTTCGACTTTGGTTGAGCCGCATCCCGCAATCAGGATCGCGGCCACGACCGCAATAGCGGCGTGACCCAACCGAGCAAGGCCGGAAAGTCGGGGTTGATTCAGGTTGGTACGAGTCACAAAAGCGTCCTTGGTGTTAGCATGCAGGCTGATTATATGATTTGTCGCCATGACTGACACAGATATCGCCAAAGAAAGTTTGTCGGCGGGCGAACCGCTGGAGTTCCTGGTGCCGTACGCGGCCCTGCCAGAGCGGCTCGACAAGGTTCTTGCAAAACTGATGCCAGAGCATTCCCGCAGCCGCCTGCAGGGCTGGATCGAGGCCGGACATGTGCTGGTGAACGGTCAGCCCGGCCGGGTCAAGCAAATGGCCAATGCGGGCGACAGGCTGGTCGTCTGGGAGCAACGCTCGCCCGAAACCCTGGCCTTTTCGCCCGAAGACGTCGATTTCACGGTGGTGGCCGACAGCCCCGACTGGATCATTGTGAACAAGCCGGCGGGCCTGGTCACCCACCCGGGCGCGGGCAACTGGAGCGGCACCTTGCTCAACGGCCTGCTGTACCGCTATCCCGAACTGGCTACCGTGGCCCGCGCGGGCATCGTGCACAGGCTGGACAAAGACACTTCGGGGCTTCTGGTGGTGGCGCGCCACGAAAAGGCCCAGACGCATCTGATCCGGCAATTGCAGGCGCGCAGCGTAAGCCGCGAGTATCTTGCGCTTGTGCATGGCAGCCTGACCCAGCCGGGCAGTGCCAGGCTGGCCATAGGACGGGATGCCCGGGTGCCTGTGCGCATGGCCGTAGACAATCCGATTGCGCCCAAGCCGGCCGTCACGCACTACTCGCCCCTGCGTACCGGGTGCGTCGACGACACCGTCGTAACGGAAGTGGCCTGCAGGCTTGAAACCGGCCGCACGCATCAAATACGTGTACACATGGCCAGCCTGCGCCACCCTCTGGTGGCCGATACCCTGTACGGCGGCAAGCCGGTCGCGGGCGCCTTGCGGCAGTTGCTGCATGCCAGGGCGCTGAGCTTTGACGATTATGCCAGCGGCCAGCGGGTATCGTTCCAGGCCGAACTGGCCGGCGATTTTCAACAGATTGTCGACCTCGTCGCATGGCGCGCCTGAATCACGCCTCTTTGCCGACGGTGTCCGGCTTGCCATGGACCGGGGTGAATTATTTCTGCACCACGCGGCAGGGCGGCGTCAGCGCGGGTCCATGGACATCGTTCAATCTGGGCGTCCATGCCGGTGATGCCCGGCCTGCGGTAGAGGCCAACCGGCAGCGCCTGCGCGAAATCCTGCCCGACGAGCCCATCTGGCTGAAGCAGGTACACGAGGCCGGGGTTTTCGACGCCGACCAGACCCCGGGAAACCATCCCCGTGGGGATGTGCCCGTGGCGGACGCGGCGGTCACGTCGCAGCCAGGCCGCGTCCTGGCGATCATGACGGCCGACTGCCTGTCCGTGGTCCTGTCCAGCGTCGATGGCCGGGCGCTGGGCGTGGCGCATGCCGGCTGGCGCGGCCTGGCGGCGGGGGTGCTGGAAAACACGCTGGCCGCCCTGCGTCGGCGGCTGCCCGGCAATATGGCCTGGCGGGCCTGGGTAGGCCCGGGCATCAGTCAGCGTCATTTTGAAGTGGGGAGCGATGTTTACCAGGCGTTCACGCGCGACGATCCGCAAGCCGCCGCGTTCTTCGCTCCAACGGCGGCAGGGAGCAAATGGCTGGCCGACCTGCCGGGGCTGGCGCGGCACCGCCTGTACAAGGCCGGCGTCGCTTCCATTGAGCTCAGCAGCCAGTGCACTTTCGGGCAGGCCGACAGGTATTATTCTTATCGGCGCGATGCCACGACGGGGAGGATGGCCACCCTGGCATGGCTCTCGCCCGAGCAGCCCGGAGGGCGCTAGCGACTTACCCTGATTGACATGGTTCTAAATGCCATCCACCATTGAATCCAAGCTTTGAGTTTCTGTAAGGTGCCTGTATCGTGAGTAATCCGTATTCGTCAGAATGGCCAGTCCCGGTAAGCATAGCGCCTGACAAACTCGCGGAAATCCAGGCAGAGTTTGCGCGCGAATGGCTGCGCATTGCCGAAAGCGCCCAGCAAGGCGCCCTGGCTGCTCCGGCCGACCGTCGTTTCGGCTCAAGCGCCTGGACGGCCAGCCAGCCCCATCTGCTCGCCGCGCACACCTATCTGCTGTCGGCAAAAATCCTGAACCAAATGGTCGATGCCATGCAGCTTACCGACCCGGTGCGCAACCGCCTGCGCTTTTCGGTCATGCAATGGATCGAAGCTGTTGCGCCTTCGAACTTCATGGCTACCAACCCCGATGTCCAGCGGGCGCTGCTCGAAAGCAATGGGCAGTCATTGCGCATGGGCGTGCTCAACCTGCTTGAAGACCTGCAAAAAGGGCGATTGAGCCAGTCCGATGAGTCCAGGTTCGAGCTCGGAAAAAATGTGGCGGTAACGCCGGGTTCAGTGGTGTATCAGAATGCGCTCATGCAGCTTGTTCAGTACGTGCCCACGACCAGCCAGGTGCACAAGGTCCCTCTGCTGATCGTGCCCCCCTGCATCAACAAGTTCTACATCCTCGACCTTCAGCCCGAAAATTCCTTCGTCAGGCATGCCGTCGATCAAGGATTCACCGTGTTCCTGGTGTCGTGGCGCAACCCGGTGGCGTCTGATGCCGATGGCGTCGATACCGCCGGCTGGGCCGACTACCTTCAGCATGGCGTGCTGGAGGCCATGGATGTCGCCTGCGCCATTTCCCGGCAGAAGCAGGTCAATGCGCTGGGGTTTTGCGTAGGAGGCACACTGCTGGCCTCGGCGCTCGCACTGGCGCATGCGCAAGGCAAAGATCCCGTCGGCGCGCTCACCTTGCTGACCACGCTGCTCGATTTCGAAGATACCGGTGTGCTCGATGTCTTCATCGACGAGTTCCAGGTGCAGGCGCGCGAACGCCAACTGGGTGGGGGCGGCCTGATGTCGGCGCGCGAGCTGGCCACAACCTTCTCGTTTCTGCGCCCGGGCGAACTGGTCTGGAATTATGTCGTGGGCAACTACATGAAAGGCGAGGCTCCCCCCGCCTTTGATCTTTTGTACTGGAATGCCGACGGCACCAATCTTCCGGGGCCTTTTTTCGCCTGGTACCTGCGCAACACCTACCTGGAGAACAACCTGAAGATCCCGGGCCGCGTCCAGGTCGATGGGCATCCGCTCGACCTCAGCACGCTGTCCATGCCCGCCTATATTTACGGATCGCGCGACGACCACATCGTTCCATGGCATTCCGCGTATGCCAGTTGCAATATATTGCGCGGCCCCACGCGTTTCGTTTTGGGCGCCTCCGGCCATATAGCGGGGGTCATCAATCCGCCGGCCAAAAAACGCCGCTGCTACTGGACGCACGAGGTATCGCACCAGCACGCCGACATGCCCGGCGACCCTGGCGCCTGGCTGGATGCAGCCAAGGAATACGCCGGAAGCTGGTGGCCCGACTGGTCCGATTGGCTGTCGTCGCATTCGGGGCCGCTGGTCCGCGCACCGGCAAAACTGGGCAACACGCGCCATATACCTATTGAAGACGCACCCGGGAGCTATGTACAGCTACGGGCGTAGTAAACAGAGCATTGACAAGGAGAACAATATGAGCGGTAAATTGGCTTACGTGACGGGGGGCATGGGGGGCATAGGCACATCCATATGTCAGCGGCTGGCAAAGGAAGGCTACACCGTTGTGGCCGGATGCGGCCCCAGCCGGAATTTCAAGCAGTGGCTCGACGAGCAAGCGGCGCTCGGCTACAAGTTTCATGCCTCGGTCGGCAACGTGTCCGACTGGGACTCCACCGTGTCGGCCTTCGAAAAAGTGCGCGACGAGCTTGGGTCTGTCGATGTCCTGGTCAATAATGCGGGTATCACCCGTGACGGCCTGTTCCGCAAAATGAGCCAGGAAGACTGGCGCGCCGTCATCGACACCAATCTGAACAGCCTGTTCAATGTGACCAAGCAGGTCATCGAGGGCATGGTCGACCAGCAGTGGGGGCGCATCATCAATATCAGTTCGGTGAACGGCCAGAAAGGGCAGTTCGGGCAAACCAACTACTCCACGGCCAAGGCGGGCATACATGGATTCACCATGGCGCTGGCTCAAGAGGTCGCAAGCAAGGGGGTTACCGTCAATACGATTTCACCCGGCTATATCGGCACCGACATGGTTCGTGCAATCCGCCCCGATGTGCTCGAAAAAATCGTGGCCACCATCCCTGTCAAGCGCCTGGGCACACCCGAGGAAATCGGTTCCATCGTTACATGGCTGGCATCAGATGAATCGGGCTTCGCGACGGGTGCTGACTTTTCATTGAACGGGGGCTTGCATATGGGCTAGGCAGCGCGCGTACCGGCTGCTTCAATCATTTGCTTTCACCACTTTGTATTCGGCCTTAATCCATGACGCAATCTCAAGCTAGCACCTCCGTCCGCCTGATCAAGAAGTATCCCAACAGGCGGCTTTACGATACGCGCACCAGCGCCTACATAACCCTGGCCGATGTCAAGCAACTGGTGCTTGATTGCGAAGAGTTCCAGGTCGTCGATGCCAAGTCGGGCGACGACCTGACTCGCAGTATTTTGCTGCAGATCATTCTCGAGGAGGAAAGCGGGGGCGTTCCCATGTTCTCGCCCACGGCGCTGTCGCAGATCATCCGTTTCTATGGCCATGCCATGCAGGGGGTCATGGGGTCTTACCTTGAAAAAAACATACAGGCCTTCATGGATATCCAGGATCGCATGGCGGAGCAATCCAAGGGCTTGTACGGAACCCAGTTCGGTCCCGAGGCCTGGGCGCAGTTCATGAATGTGCAAACGCCCGTCTTGCAGAACATGATGAACAACTACGTCGATCAAAGCAAAAATCTCTTTGTCCAGATGCAAGACCAAATGCAGGATCAGACGCGCAATATATTCTCGGCTTTTCCCTTTAACCCTGTGCCGCCCAAAGACACAAAAAAATAATAATCTGTTGTGCCGACGTCGGTTTTTCAGCTTGGGCGTTTCTACCGGCTGCGCTCCTGGCCCATTTTAAAAGGGCTGTGTTCGTGCAGTTCACCCAGGTAGGCGTCGACCGCCGGTGTTTCCTGGTTCAGGTAGTCGTCAATGGCGTGGGCGAAGCGCGGGTCCGCAATCCAATGGGCCGAATAGGTGCTGACCGGCAGCAGCCCGCGTGACAGCTTGTGCTCGCCTTGGGCGCCGCCCTCGAATGCCGACAAGCCGTGGGCAATGCAGAACTCTATCCCTTGCATATAGCAGGTCTCGAAATGCAGGCCGGATATGAAGCGCAGGCTGCCCCAGTAACGGCCGTACAAAGCTCGCCCGTCGCTGATATTCAATGCGGCGGCCATGGGCTGACCGTCCTGCTCGGCCATGATGATCACCATGCTGGCAGCCATGTGGGCATGCAGCGCCTGAAAGAACGCCAGGCTCAGGTAGGGAGCATTGCCGTGCTCCAGATACGTCTTGCTGTAGCATCGGTAGAAGAAGGCCAGGGTGTCCTCGTCGATCTGATTGCCTTGCAGCCATCTGAACTTTACGCCTGCCTGGACTGACTTTTTGCGATCCTGCTTGAGCTTTTTCCGTTTTTGCTGATTCAGACTGGCCAGGAAATCATCCATCCGTCGGTAGCCCTGGTTCGTCCAGTGAAACTGCACGTTGTATCGAAATAGAAATCCCGCTTCTTCCAGCGCGGCCTGTTCCGTTGCCGAGGGGAAAAGAATGTGCAGGGAGGACAAGGCGTTTTGACGGCAGATCTGGACGGCCTCTTTGGCCAGCCGGACGCGGTCTTCGTGGTTGTTCGCCAGCAGACGGGGGCCCGAGACCGGTGTGAAGGGGATGGCTGAAAGCAACTTGGGGTAATAGTGCAGGCCGTGCCGCTGATAGGCATCCGCCCACGCATAGTCAAATACATATTCGCCCCGGGAGTGGGATTTCAGGTACAAGGGCATGGCGCCAGCCAGCATATTTTCTCTGTGCATCAGCAGATGGTGGGGCGCCCAGCCCGTCTCGGCTGTGGCGCAGCCCGTTTGCTCCAGCGCCAGCAAGAAGGCATGCTGGACGAAGGGCTGGCTGCCTGCCAGCCTGTCCCATTGTTCAGGGTTAATATCTTCGATACGGCGGGCAAGGCTGAAGGTGGCTGGCAAGGCGGTCTGGCTGGATTGGTTGGCGTCATGGGGAGTGTAGTGCATGGGTGGGAAAATACCCGTAACAGTGATATCGGGTTTTTTGGGCAGCGGCAAAACCACCTTGCTCAATCTGTTGTTGCTGGACGCCGCGCGCGGCAGGGGCAATGCCCAGGCGCCCGCGCGCACCGTGGTGCTCATCAACGAGCTGGGTGATGTGGGCCTGGACCACGAGCGCGTCATGCATCTTGACGACCGTATCGTGCTGCTGGAGTCGGGCTGCATCTGTTGCGCCGTGCGCGGCGATCTGGTGAACGCCATGCGCCAGCTGTTTCTTGACGCCCTGTACAAGAAGATCCCGCCATTTTCGGCGCTGGTGGTAGAAACCACAGGTATCGCAGACCCGGCTCCCATCATGTATACCTTGCAGTACGAGCGCTTTCTGGCCGATCGCTACGCCTATGCGGGCTGCGTCACGGTGGTGGATGGGCAGCATGGCCTGCAGCAATTGCTGCGCCATCCCGAGGCGGCGCAACAGGCGGTGTTGGCGGATGCGCTGGTCATCAGCAAGGCCGACCTGGCGGCCGAAGCCGATATCGCTGTCCTGAGGCGGGAGCTGGAGCGATTGAATCCAGCGGGGGAGCAATATCTGATGCAGTCCTTGCCCGGACTCGACACGCTGCTGCGTACCGTGGCCGACTGCCAGGGCGTTCTGCGCCGTCCTGCCGCGGGCGGCGTGTGGTCCGGTCCGGCCTCGGGGCGAGGGCGTTCGCCCCACACCGGCGTGGGCGTGCTGACCATGCGGTGGCCTCGGCCCTGGGCCAGGGCGGCCTTCACCCGTGCCCTATCTGACTTGCTGGCCAGCACGGGAACAGGATTGTTACGCATGAAAGGCAGGGTACGCTTTTGCGGCGAACCCCATGTCTATTCCCTGCACGCCGTGCACCAGCAGTTGTATCCGATCGAGCCCATGGTTCCGCCAGTATCGGCAAGCCCGGGGCGGGGCCGCCGTACGGACGGCGCTGTCAATGCCGGTATCGAGGACGAGGGGTGTGTGCTGGTACTCATACATCGCGGCCTGGAGGAAGATGCCTTGCTCCACCAAATTCAGACGCTATTGCCGGGCGGAACCCGCGCATTGTCGTCAGATGGCAACTTTATCCAGTGAATTGTTGCATTGCTTCCGCGCAGATGGTGTAATGACAGTATTACCGCCGCCAGGCTGCTTGCATCGCTGACAAACTGCAATGCCTATTGTTTGCACAAGCTTGTTGTATCAAGAACGCGCATTCAAATCGCCTGCTGGCTCAGGCCCGTGACGATTCCACTCTCTCCGGCCGCCGCAATATAAATTGAATAATTTTTAGGCAAACGTGTTTTGCGTTTACCAGGCAAGTGCCCATTTCATTTTCGGGTCAGTTCCTGGCAAGCCAAAAGCGCTTGAATCATATATTTCATTGTTGTCTGCTGCACGTTTGCGATCCGGTCCGAGCCTGGTCGCAACCCTGAGCTTCAGGCGGCTTACTGAAATAGGAACAATGGTTTATTTCCTGCACTCATCCCGTCTGGGCCAATCACGCGCATTGCATCAGCACTTGGCGCGCCCATGCCATTGCTGTGCGCTGGCGCCAGCGCATGCCGCGGCGCATGGCGGGCATAACCCGCATAACACGCATAACCCATATGGTCCGTATAACCGCTCGTATAACCATACGTCAGCCCAAATAAAAACGGGTCAATTGCCTGTAGCAATTGACCCATTCGTAATCTTGGTTGCGGGGACAGGATTTGAACCTGTGACCTTCGGGTTATGAGCCCGACGAGCTGCCAGACTGCTCCACCCCGCGTCTGAGAAAAAGATAATAACCCATACCCAAGTTTTATGCAAATTTTAAGACAACTGTACGACATTGATGACTGACGCCGAGATCATTCGCGTGCTGGAGACCGCCCTGTTGTGCGCCGACCAGCCCATGCCCATATCAGAGCTGCGCAAGTTGTTTGCGCTGGAAGACTTGACACCGGACGACCTGCGCCGCTGTCTGGAGCTGCTGCAGCAAGACTGGAACGAAAAAGGACTTGAGCTGGTCTCTTTGGCCGGTGGCTGGAGGTTTCAGAGCCGTCCCGGCATGCAGCGTTACCTGGCCCGCCTGAATCCCGAAAGACCGCCCAAGTATTCCCGGGCCGTGCTCGAGACATTGGCCATTATTGCCTGGCGGCAGCCGGTCACGCGCGGCGATATCGAGGATATCCGTGGGGTAACCGTTTCTTCGCAAATTGTGCGCACGCTCGAAGACCGCGGCTGGATCGAGGTTCTGGGCTATCGAGACGCTCCGGGCCGGCCAGCGTTGCTGGGTACTACCCGGCAATTCCTGGATGACCTGGGCTTGAGGGCGCTCGATGAGTTGCCTGAGCTGGAGTCGCAAGAGGCGGTGGTGGCCCTGGCGGGCCTCGAGTTTGAAGAGATAGACCCGAATGAGCTGTTGCAGGATGGCGACGCCGTGGCCGGGCAGGATCCGGCCGATCTCGCCGAATCCGTCCCGGAACCCGGCTCTGATTCCGGCCATCCGGATCCCGCCGAACCTGATCGGGCGGAGCTGAACCAGCCTGATGTGGATCGTCCCGACAGCGAGCGGACGCCGGCAGGCGAGGCGGGAGACGGCCAGATGAGGCCCGACCCTACAGAATTATCAGAAATAGAAAAGATTGAAACGGAGTACCTGAAAGAAAATGACTGAAATGAATGAAGAATTTGGCTCGAACGCGAGCGACGCTACGCCAGCGGCTGGCACGGCTCAGCCCGATGGAGAGGCCAAAACGGCTTCGCCGCGCGGTCGAGGCCGCAAGCTGCGAACGCCATTTCGCCGCCGCCGGGGCGATGCCCAGGCAGACGCCGCACCCGATACCGAAGCTCAATCCAGTCCCCAGGCTGGACCGGCCGGAGACGCCCAGGCGGAACCCTCTTCCGCTGCGCCCAAGCCCGCGCGTAATTCGCGCCGCCGCAAGCCGGCGGCCGATGCAGGTGCTGCCATAGAGGGCGCTGTTGTCGAAGGCGCCAAAGACACGGCCGGAGGTCGCCCGCGCGGGCGCGGCGCGCGGCGCGCGGAAAGCCCCGAGAGCGATAAAGACACCGAGCAGGCGCTGGCCTATCTGGATAGTGCCGCGCCTATTTCCCAGCGCCTGGGTAAATACCTGAGCAGCGATGCGCTCATGCCCAAGCTGCACAAGGTTCTGGCCGATGCGGGCGTGGGTTCGCGCCGAGAGATGGAAGAGTTGATCATTGCCGGGCGTGTCTCGGTCAATGGCGAACCCGCCCATATTGGGCAGCGTGTCGGGTCCAACGATCAGGTCCGGATCAATGGGCGCCCCGTTGCCCGCCCCAATGCAAAGAAGCCGCCCCGCATTATTCTGTACCATAAGCCGGCTGGCGAAATCGTCAGCCACGATGATCCGGAAGGCCGCGCTACGGTGTTTGCGCGTTTACCCAAGATCCGTATGGGCAAATGGCTGTCGGTGGGACGTCTCGATCTGAATACAGAGGGCCTGCTTATTCTGACGACTTCCGGCGACCTGGCGAATCGCCTGATGCATCCACGCTATGGGGCGGAACGCGAATATGCCGTCCGTGTGCTGGGTGAGCTGGGCGAGGCGCAGCAGGCCAGTCTGCTCAAAGGCATCCAGTTGGATGATGGCATTGCCCAGTTTGGCTCTCTTGAATATCTGGGTGGCGAGGGCAGCAACCGCTGGTACCGCGTTACGCTGAAAGAAGGACGGAATCGGGAAGTGCGGCGCATGTTCGAAGCCGCCGGCGTCACGGTCAGCCGCCTTATCCGGACACGGTTCGGCGAGGTGGTGCTGCCGCGCAATTTGCGCAGGGGGCGTTGGGAGGAACTCGACAGCTCGCTGGTCACGGCGCTGATGCTGCAACTGGGTTTGCTGCGGGATGACGATTCCGACGGGCATGCCGGTCATGGAAGGGGTGAGCGTCAGCCGGCGTCTCACGACAGCGCCTTGCCGCCTGGATTCGGCACCCTGGAGCGCAATGGCACGAATGGTGCCAAAGTCAGTCGGCGCGGCAAGCTGTCGGGCGGCCGGGTGCAGCGGACCGTGGCGGCTGAAAGCTACCCGTCCGATCCTTACGGCACGGGTTTGATGTTCAGTGGAGGCCTGCCCAACGGGCATCCAGGGGGCGGGCATCCAGCGGGCGGGCGCGGCAAGGCCGCGGGTGGCGGCAAGGCTGGCGGCCGGAACAAAAAACCGGCTGGGCAGTCGCGTGGTGCTCCTCGAGCCGAGGGCGACTCCGCTGGCG